>NZ_BAAAYG010000003.1:614323-638325 GCF_039536005.1 Nesterenkonia halobia
GGCCGCTCGCACCCCGAGAGATCCCCCGCCCGACGTGTGTCAGCCGGCCGCCTCGAGCAGCGCCTCCAGCAGATGCAGCGCCGCAGTCTTCTCCAGCGGCGAGTTCTTGTTGCCGCACTTCGGCGACTGCACGCAGGAGGGGCAGCCGGCCTCGCAGCCGCAGCCGCGGATCGTCGCCGCCGTCGCCCGGATCCATTCCACTGCGGCGGCGTGGCCGCGCTCGGCGAAGCCCGCTCCGCCCGGGTGGCCGTCGTAGACGAAGATCGTCGGCTGCTCGGTGTCGGCGTGCAGCGCGGTGGAGACGCCGCCGATGTCCCAGCGGTCGCAGGAGGCGATCAGCGGCAGCAGCCCGATCATCGCGTGCTCGGCGGCATGCAGCGCCCCGGGGATGTGCTCGGGGATCACTCCGGCCGCGGCCAGGGCGGTCTCCGGGGCGGTGATCCACACCGCCTGGGTGCGCAGCGTCGAGGGCGGCAGCTCCAGCGGCTCGTCGGAGAGCACCTCCGAACTGCCCAGCGCCTTGCGCTGGAATCCCACGACGGCGGAGGTGACCTCCACTGCGCCGGAATGCAGCGCGAAGCGTCCCCAGTCGACCGAGGTGTCGGTGCCCAGCACCTCGATGGAGGTCGTCTCGCGGGCCTGGGTGTAGAACGGCGGCGACGCCGGAGTCACCAGCACCAGCGCGGCGTCCTGGTCGAGGTCCTCGACCACGTAGGTCCGTCCCTGGTGCACGTAGACCGCGCCGGGATGAGCCTGCGGCTGGACCTGGCCGGCGCCGATGTCGCCGATGATCGTGCCGTCCTCGGCGTCGATGATCGTGTACGGCCCGCCGCCGTCGGAACGCAGCTTCACCCAGCCGGCCGCCGAGGCCTCGTGGGCGAAGAACCAGCCGCGCGGGCGACGGCGCAGATGCCCCTGCTCGGTCAGCGCGTCCACCAGCCAGCGCAGCCCGGCGAAGGGGGCCGGGTCGGCGGGCCGGCCGGGCGTTCCGTGCGCGGCGCCGGTCTCGGCGCCCGTCTCGCCGATCTCTGCGGCGTCGGCCGGGACCAGCGGCAGCTCCTGGGCGGCGGCCAGCAGATGCGGTGCGGCCACATGCGGATTCTCCGGGTCGATGACCGAGTCCTCGACGGCGGCGTCGAAGATGGCCTCCGGGTGGTCGAGCAGGTAGGCGTCCAGCGGGTCGTCGCCGGCGATGAAGAACGCCGCCCCGCGCTGGCCGTCGCGTCCGGCGCGGCCGAGCTGCTGGAAGAACGACGCCCGGGTGCCGGGCCAGCCGGCGATGATCACCACGTCGAGCCCGGAGATGTCGATGCCCAGCTCCAGCGCCGGGGTGGAGGCGACGCCGAGCAGCCGTCCGGTGCGCAGCGCCTCCTCGAGCGCGCGCCGCTCCTCGGTGAGGTAGCCCGAGCGGTAGGCCGAGACGCGCTCGGTCAGCGCGCGGTCGACGTCGGCGAGGTTCTCGCCGGTGATCCGCGCGATCGTCTCCGCGCCGCGCCGGGACGCGATGAAGGCCAGCGTGCGGCGCCCGGTGACGACCATGTCGGTCAGCACGTCGGCGGCCTCCACCGTCAGGCTCCGTCGGGCCGGCGCGCCGGCGTCGCCGGTCTGCTCGGCCACGCTCGACTCCCAGAGGTAGGCGTCCACCGGCCCGTGCGGCGAGCCGTCCTCGGTCACCGCGACGACGCCGGACCCGCCGGCCGCGTCGGTTCCATCGGTCGCGTCGGCCCCACCGGCGGCGTCCTCGGCGTCCTCCGCGCCGGCGTCGTCGTCGGGGCCGCCCGCCGCCGCGGGGCGGCCGATCAGCCGGGCGAAGGAGGCCGCCGGATCGCCGCTGGTCGCCGAGGCGCCGGCGAAGACCGGATGCGCCCCGTAGTGGGCGGCCACGCGCCGCAGCCGGCGCAGCAGCAGCGCGACGTGCGAGCCGAAGATCCCGCGGCAGCTGTGCGCCTCGTCGATGATCACGCAGCGCAGCCGGGCGAAGAACCGCGCCCACCCGCGGTGGTTCGGCAGGATGCCGACGTTGAGCATGTCCGGATTCGTCAGCACGACATTGGCGTGCTGACGGATCCAGGCGCGCTCCTCCACGGCGGTGTCGCCGTCGTAGGCCGCCGGGCGGATCCCGCCGTCGTCGCCGGTGGGGCCGGTGGCCTCGGCGAGCTCGCTCAGCGCCTCGAGCTGATCGCCGGCCAGCGCCTTGGTGGGGGAGAGGTAGAGCATCGTGGCTCCGCCGCGGCAGATCGCCGAGAGCCCGGCCAGCTGGGTGCCCAGCGACTTTCCGGAGGCGGTGCCGGTGGCCAGGATGACGTCGTCTCCGGCGTGCAGCGCCTCGGCGGCGCGGACCTGATGCGTATAGAGCGCGGAGACGCCCACCTGCCGGTAGCCGGCGCGCAGATCCTCGGGCACCCACTCCGGCCACGCGGCGGTGCGCGCCGTGCGCGCCGGCAGGGTGCGGACATGCCGCAGCGGGCCGGACTCGTCCACCCGGGTGGAGAGTCCGGCCCGCCGCAGCAGGTCGAGGGGGTCGTCTCCGGCGTCCGCGGCGCCGGTCATCGCAGTCCCGGGATCACTCGCTGAGGTTGTCGAACTGCGAGTGCGAGGGACGGGTGCGCCCGGTGCCGGTGGCGGTGTAGACGTGCACGTCGCCGACCAGCGTCCATCCGAGGTACTCGTAGAGCTCCTGGCCGTCCACATTGGCGACCAGCAGGCCGTCGTCGACGTCGTCCTCCAGCGCGATCGCGATCAGCGCCCGGGTGACGAAGGTCCCCAGGCCCTGCCGGCGGTAGTCGGGGTTGGTGTAGATGCGGTCGAGCACTGCGACGCTCTCCACCAGCGCGACCCGGCCGCGGGCGGCGACGGTCTCGCCGTCCTGCACGGTGAACAGCGTCCAGCCGTCCTTGTCCTCGCGCTGGGTGGTGTAGCCCTCCGGAGTGATCGGGTCCTCGACGTCCTGGGTGGACATGTCGACGACCATCAGCTTCTCCTCGTCGGAGATCTGCTCCAGGCCGTCCATCGCCTGCGAGCTCAGGGCTTCGGCGCCCGGCTCGGCGATGACGGTCAGCAGGCGCCCGGGCGTGTCGACCACGGCGTCGACGGCGGCCTGCACATCGGCCTCCTCGGCGGCGTGGACGACGTACTCCCACTCGTCCGAGTCGCCGGAGCGCAGGGCCGAATGGACATTGCCGTCATGGTCGACGTCGTAGTCATGGGTCCGCGCCCATCCGGTCACCCAGATGCGGACGAGGGCGTCGTTCAGCTCAGCAGTCATGACTCGACTATATGAAGAAAACCGCCTCCTGTGGGAGGGGCCACGTCGTCCGGTTTCCTCGTGCGAGCATCTGATCGGCGTCGTTCCGGGGATCAACCGATGTCGGGAAAGTTCCTCCACAGCCCGTCGGAGTCGCCGTGAGACCTCGTGGGCCGCGACGAGTCCGCAGCCGCCGCCGTCGGCGGTATCCTCGTCGGTCGTGAGCATCTCGCGCATCGTCCTGTACTACACCTTCACCCCGCTCGCCGATCCGGAGGCGGTGAAGCTCTGGCAGCACGCCCTCTGCCGCGAGCTGGGGCTGCGCGGACGCATCATCGTCTCGCCGCAGGGGATCAACGGCACCGTCGGCGGCGCCGTCGACGCGGTGAAGCAGTACGCCAAGCGGACCCGGGCCTACGGGCCCTTCGCGGACCTGGAGTTCAAGTGGTCCGCCGGCGGGGCCGAGGACTTCCCGCGACTGTCGGTGAAGGTCCGCGACGAGCTGGTGGCCTTCGGCGCGGCCGAGGAGCTCGAGGTCGACGAGCACGGCGTCGTCGGCGGCGGCGAGCACCTGACCCCGGAGCAGGTCCACGAGCTGGTCGAGACCCGGCGCGCCGAGGGGACCGAGGTGACCTTCTTCGACGGCCGCAACGCCATGGAGGCGCAGATCGGTCGGTTCGAGGGCGCGGTCGTCCCCGACACCGAGACCACCCGCGACTTCCTCGCGGAGCTGGACTCCGGCCGGTACGACCACCTGAAGGATCAGCCGGTGGTCACGTACTGCACCGGCGGGATCCGCTGCGAGGTGCTCTCGGCGCTGATGCGCCGGCGCGGGTTCTCCGAGGTCTATCAGATCGCCGGCGGCATCGTCCGCTACGGCGAGACCTACGGCGACGCCGGGTACTGGCAGGGCGAGCTGCACGTCTTCGACGGACGGATGAGCATGCGCTTCTCCGAGGACGCCGTCACGCTGGGCGCGTGCTGCCTCTGCGCGGCCCCGACCAGCCGCTATCTGAACTGCCTGGACCGCGGCTGCTCGACGCTGCGGCTCTACTGCGACGACCACGTCGAGGTGCCGGCGACGACGCGCTGTCCGGCCTGCGCCGAACGCGTGGCCGCGGACCCCGACGACCCGAACACCGGAGTGCTGGAGAAGGAGCGCCGCCGATGAGCCGACTGACCCGGGAGCAGGCCGCCGCCGTGACGGCCCCGACGAGCGACGACGTCGCGCTGGTGGAGGCGCTGCGCGCCGACCTGGCCGCCGCCGAGTTCACCAACGACGCGCTGGCGGCGCTGCTCGGCGAGGAGTCCGTCGCCGCGCTGGACCGCGATCAGATCGTGCCCGGCCAGCTGCGCGTGCAGCAGCTGCTGCACGACGAGCGCCCGCCGGCCTCGGCCGTGATGGCCGCTCTCTGGCTGCTCGACCTCGACGTCTCCGTCGGCCAGCTGGCCGCGGCCTTCCCGCGGACCGGCCCGGACGGTCTGCGGCGGCTCGGCCTGGTGCTGCTCGGCGGCGCCGACGGGGTCGGCGGGATCGGCGCCGACGGGCTCGTCCTGCCCGCCGTCGACCTGCGCCCCTATCAGGTGGCCGCCGCCCGGCAGGGCGGATCGGCGGCGGATCTCTGGGTGACCAGCGACCTCGGCGCCCACCAGGTCGAGGGCGCCCTGCCGCCCGAGCACGTGCTGGGCATCGGACAGGCGAGCCTGACGCTGGCCGGGAGCACGCATCGGCGCGGCACGGAGTCGGCGCTGGATCTGGGCACCGGCTGCGGCATCCAGCTGTTCCACCTGCTCGACCACGCCGAGCACGTCGTCGGCACCGACCTCAGCGAGCGGGCGCTGGCCTTCGCCCGCTTCAACCTGATCCTCAACGCCGAGGCGCTCGGCCTGGACGCGCGGCGGCTGGAGGACCGGGTGGAGCTGCTCGCCGGCAGCCTGCTCGAGCCGGTCGCCGGGCGCCGCTTCGACCTGATCGTCTCCAACCCGCCCTTCGTGATCACCCCGCGGACGGCGGAGGAGGCCGCCGCGGCGGAGGCCGGTGAGGTCGGGGAGACCGGCGACGGCGGAACCGAGCGCTACACCTACCGCGACGGCGGCCGCGTGGGCGACGAGCTGGTGGCCGAGCTGGTCGCCGCGCTGCCCGAGGCCCTCGCCGAAGGCGGCACCGCCCAGCTGCTGGGCAACTGGGAGATCCCCGCCGCCGGCTCCGCGGAGGACGACGGCGACGCCGAGCCCGCCGCCGACTGGTCGACCCGGCCGCGGCAGTGGCTCGCCGCGCTCGACGCCGCCGGCGGGGAGCCCGCCCCGGTGGACGCCTGGTTCCTCCAGCGCGACCGCCAGGACGGCCCCGGCTATGCCGAGACGTGGCTGCGCGACGCCGCGGAGGAGCGCGACGTCGTCGACTTCCGGCGCCGCTACGCCGCCTATCTCCGCGACTTCCGGCTCCGCGGCGTCGCCGAGGTCGGCTTCGGGATGATCTGGCTGCGCCGCCGCCCGGTCGAGGAATCCGGCGAGCCCTGGCGCCGCGTCGAGGAGCTCGTCCATCCCGTCGAGCAGCCGCTGGGCCCGACGATCGGGGCCACGACCGAGCGGGCCGACAGGGTCCGCCGCGACCCCGAGGCCGTGCTGGGCGAGCGCCTGGTCGCCGCCTCCGACGTCACCGACGAGCGCCACCAGCGCTTCGGCGCGAGCGATCCGGAGATCATCCTCGCCCGCCAGGGCGCGGGCCTGCGGCGAGTGCGGCCGGTCTCCTCCGGTGCGGCCGGAGTGCTGGGCGCGGCCGACGGCGAGTTCTCCGCCGACCAGCTGATCACCGCCGTCGGCGCGCTGCTCGACGACGGCGTCGTCGACGTCGAGGAGCTGACGGCCGCGCTGCGCGAGGAGGTCCTCGAGCTCGTCGTCGACGGGTTCCTGGTGCCGGCGGAGTGACGCGGCGTCCGGGCCGGACGGGCCGGACGGACCGCAGACTGAGACGCGGGCGCGAGTGTGATGTGGGCGTCATCCGGCTCGTCTAGACTGCCGGGCATGTCACCTCGAGCCGCTGCAGATGAGGCGCCGGAGTCCCCGGCCGGCCCCGCCGAGGAGCGCCCGGCCGTCGACGAGCCGGCGGGCCGGCCCATCGGCGAGCTGCCCCGGGAGGTCGTCATCGACGACGTCCAGGCGATCCGGGCGCTCGCCCACGAGGCGCGCCTGGCCGCGCTCGACGAGCTCTTCGGCACCCATCGGATCTACAACGCGACGGAGCTGGCCGCCGTCTGCCGCGTCTCGCCGTCGTCGATGAGCTACCACCTCCGCGCGCTGGAGAAGTACGGCTTCATCCGACGGGCGGAGCACGACGGCGACGGCCGCAGCCGGTACTGGCAGGCGGCGGCGATGATGCTGCGGCTCTCCGGCTTCGGCTCCTCGGCGCACGCCAAGCACGCCTACGCCAACGTGCAGATCCAGTCGCTGCAGAAGCGCATCTCCGAGGAGATCAACCGCCGCGAGCAGCACGTCGAGCGCCCGGCGACGCTCTACCCGATCTTCTCCTCCGGAGTGCTCTCGCTGGCTCCGGAGAAGGCCGAGGAGTTCATGCGCCGGCTGCACGAGCTGATGGAGGAGTACGAGACGACCTCCGAGCGGGGCGGCGCCGGCGACGACGGGGACCGCCGCCTGCACTACTTCGTCTCCGCTCTGGAGGACCACGGCCTGAGCGAGGAGTCCGGAGGGTCCTCCTCCGCGGACGGCCGGGCGGCCTGAGGCGGGGAGACCGCGGGCCGCGCGTCGTCGCCGCGGCCGGCTGATATATTGAGCACCCGGCTCCGGCAACGGGCCTGTCGCGGGGGACGTCGCACCGACTCTCCGCCCTGTTCCGGCCCCGGGACCGACCGCACCCGACGTCGAGGAGAGCAGTGCCCGCCAAGGCTTCCGCAGGCAAGAAACTCGTGATCGTCGAGTCGCCGGCGAAGAGCAGATCGATCGCGAAGTACCTGGGCGACGACTTCATGGTCGACGCCTCGGCCGGGCACATCCGTGACCTCCCGCAGCCCTCCGATCTGCCCGCCGAGATGAAGAAGGGCCCCTTCGGCAAGTTCGCGGTCAACCCGGAGGAGGGCTTCGAGCCCTACTACGTGGTCTCGGACTCCAAGAAGAAGAAGGTCACCGAGCTCAAGCGGGCGCTCAAAGAGGCCAGCGAGCTCTATCTCGCCACGGACGCCGACCGCGAGGGCGAGGCCATCGCCTGGCACCTGCTCGAGGTTCTCGAGCCGAAGGTGCCGGTCTACCGGATGACCTTCACCGAGATCACCCGGGAGGGCATCACCCGCGCGCTGGACAACGTCCGGCAGATCGACCAGGACCTGGTCGACGCGCAGGAGACCCGCCGCATCCTCGACCGGCTCTACGGCTACGAGATCTCGCCGGTGCTCTGGCGCAAGATCGGCCGGGGCCTCTCGGCCGGCCGCGTGCAGTCGGTGGCCACCCGTCTGGTCGTCGAGCGCGAGCGGGAGCGCATGGCCTTCGTGCCGGCCTCCTACTGGGACCTGTCGGGGACCTTCACCACCGACGCCGCCGAATCCTTCACCGCCAAGCTCACCGCCGTCGACGGCGCGCGGATCGCCTCCGGCTCCGACTTCGACGACCGCGGACAGCTGAAGTCCACACGGAAGGCCTCCGAGGTCACCGTCCTGGACCGCGAGTCCGCCGAGTCGCTGGCCTCCGGGCTGACGCAGGCGCGCTTCGCCGTCGACTCGCTGGAGGAGAAGCCCTACAGCCGCCGCCCGTCGCCGGCGTTCACCACCTCGACGCTGCAGCAGGAGGCCTCGCGCCGGCTGCGCTTCTCCTCGCGGGTGACCATGCAGGTCGCCCAGCGGCTCTACGAGAACGGCTACATCACCTATATGCGCACCGACTCGGTGACGCTGTCCACTGAGGCGATCACCGCCGCCCGCGGGCAGGCGACCGAGCTCTACGGCCCGGAGTCGATCCCGGAGAGCCCGCGCTTCTACGCGACGAAGAACGAGTCGGCCCAGGAGGCCCACGAGGCCATCCGCCCGGCCGGCGACCACTTCCGCACCCCGGGCCAGGTCGCCGGGGAGCTCTCCCAGGAGGAGTTCCGCCTCTACGAGCTGATCTGGAAGCGGACGATCGCCTCGCAGATGGCCGACGCGAAGGGCTTCACCGCCTCGGTGCGGCTGACCGGCGAGGCGAGCGACGGACGCCGGGCGACCTTCGGCGCCTCCGGCACAGTGATCACCTTCCCGGGCTTCCTCTCCGCCTACGAGGAGGTCGCCGAGACCTCCGGCGAGGGCGACGAGAGCGCGAAGAAGGGACGCGAGGACTCCAAGCGGCTGCCGAAGCTCGAGCAGGGCGACGCGCTCACCGGCGAGGACGTCGAGGCCAAGGGCCACGAGACCACGCCGCCGGCGCGCTACACCGAGGCCTCGATCGTCGCCGAGCTGGAGAAGCGCGAGATCGGCCGTCCCTCGACCTATGCGCCGACGATCTCGACGATCGTCGACCGCGGGTACGTGACCAAGCGCGGCTCGGCGCTGGTGCCCTCCTGGACGGCGTTCTCGGTGATCCGGCTGCTGGAGGAGCACTTCGGCCGCTACGTCGACTACGACTTCACCGCCCGGATGGAGGAGGACCTCGACCGGATCGCCCGCGGCGAGGTCGAGCGCGAGGCCTGGCTGCAGGCCTTCTACTTCGGCGCCGACGACGGCGCCCAGGGGCTGCGCGACGTCGTCGACACCCTCGGCGAGATCGACGCGCGGGCGATCAACTCGATGGAGATCGTCGAGGGCGTGACGCTGCGCGTGGGCCGCTACGGCCCCTACCTGGAGCGTCCGAACCCCGAGGGCGGGGAGGGCTCGGATCCGCTGCGCGCGAATCTGCCCGAGGACCTCGCCCCGGACGAGCTGACCTCCGAGAAGGCCGAGGAGCTCTTCGCCCAGGCGCAGCTCTCGGGCCGCGTGCTGGGCACCGACCCGGAGACCGGCCGGGAGATCGTGGCCAAGGACGGCCGCTTCGGGCCCTATGTCACCGAGGTGATCGAGGAGATGACCGAGGAAGAGGTCCAGGCCCACCTCGACGCCCAGCCGACCGAGTACTACAAGAACGGCAATCCCAAGCCGAAGAAGAAGCCGAAGCAGCCGAAGCCGCGGACCGGCTCGCTGCTGCAGTCGATGAGCCTGGAGACGGTCACCGTCGACGAGGCGCTGAAGCTGCTCTCGCTGCCGCGGGTGGTCGGCACCGGCGTCGACGGCGAGGAGATCACCGCGCAGAACGGACGCTACGGGCCCTATCTGAAGATGGGCACGGATTCGCGGTCGCTGGAGTCGGAGGAGCAGCTCTTCACCATCACCGAGGAGGAGGCCCGGGCGATCTACGCCCAGCCGAAGCAGCGCGGACGTCGGGCGGCGGCCGCGCCGCTGGCCGAGTTCGGCGCCGATCCCACCAGCGAGAAGCCGGTGGTGGTCAAGGACGGCCGCTTCGGCCCCTACGTCACCGACGGCGACATCAACGTCACCGTGCCGCGCGGCACCTCGGTGGAGTCGCTGACCAAGGAGCGCGCCTTCGAGCTGCTGGCCGAGAAGCGCGCGAAGGCCCCGGCGCCGAAGAAGACCTCGGCGCCGAAGAAGACGCCGGCCCCGAAGGGCGGGGGGAAGTCCTCCGGGTCGACGTCCTCGGGTTCGAAGTCCTCGACCGCGGCGAAGAAGTCCCCGGCGAAGAAATCGACGACGAAGTCCACGGGGTCCCGCACCACGACCTCGAGCGGAGCATAGGAGCCATCATCGGATGAGACTGGGCGTGCTGGACGTGGGGTCGAACACTGTGCACCTGCTGCTCGTGGACGCCCACATCGGGGCGAAGCCCGAGCCCTTCGCCTCGCACAAGCGGCCGTTGTCGCTGGTGAAGCATCTCGACGACGACGGCGCGATCACCCGTGAGGGGCAGGACGAGCTGCTCGGATTCATCGACGAGGCCGCACGCTTCGCCGCCCGGCACCGGGCCCAGGACCTGCTCTCCTTCTGCACCTCGGCCCTCCGCGAGGCCGCCAACGGCGAGGAGGTCCTCGCCCGGGTGGCCGAGGAGACCGAAGTCGAGCTCATGGAGCTCAGCGGCGCCCAGGAGTCGGCGACGACCTTCTTCGCCGCCCGCCGCTGGCGCGGCTGGAGCGCCGGGCACATCCTGAACCTGGACATCGGCGGCGGCTCCTTCGAGATGGCCTACGGCCAGGACGAGCTGCCGTCCACGGCGCTGTCGGTGCCGCTGGGCGCCGGGCGGCTGACCCGCGACCTGCTGCCCGACGATCCGCCCGGCAAGGCGCAGATCAAGGAGCTGAAGGCCTACGTCCGCGAGGAGATCGGGGCCGCCCGCCGCGAGTTCCCGACGCTGGACGCGAACACCGAGGTGCTGGCCACATCGAAGACCTTCCGCTCGCTGGCGCGGATGACCGGCGCCGCGCCCTCGGCGTCCGGGCCGTACGTGCGCCGCACGCTGTCCCACAAGGACCTCAAGGCCCTGGTGAAGAAGCTCGGGCCGATGACCGCCGCGCAGCGGGCGCAGCTGCCGGGCGTCTCGGAGATGCGCTCGCGGCAGGTCTTCGCCGGCGCGGTGGCCGCCGAGGCGGCGATGCGCGCCTTCGAGATCGAGGAGCTGCAGATCTGTCCCTGGGCGCTGCGCGAAGGGCTGATCCTGCGCCGTCTGGACTCGCTGATCCTGGACCATGCGGTGGAGATCCCGCATGCGCCCGGCGTCGGGCACGTGGACCTGCGGCGCGATCTGATCACTCCGCGGGGGTCCGGCCTCGCCTCGGCACGAGCGGCGGTCGAGCATGCCCGCGGCTGAGCACCCCTCCGCCACGACGTCGGGAGGCTCCCGCCGGCCGATCCCGGTGGCGCTGTCGACGTCGTCGGTCTACCCGCTGGGCGTCGCCGACGGCTTCGCGATCGCCGCGGACCTCGGCTACGACGGCATGGAGGTCATGGTCACCCACCGGGCGGAGACGCAGTCGCCGCAGGTGCTCAACGAGCTGGTCCGCCGCTTCGAGCTGCCGCTGACGGCCGTCCACGCGCCCACGCTGCTGCTCACCCAGCAGGTCTGGGGCTCGGCCTGGGAGAAGCTGCGCCGCAGCGCCCGGCTGGCCGTCGACGTCGGCTGCGACACCGTCGTCGCCCATCCGCCGTTCCGCTGGCAGACCGGCTATGCCGAGCGCTTCGCGGAGGGCATCGCCGAGCTGGAGGCCTCCACCGGAGTGCGCTTCGCGGTGGAGAACATGTACCCCTGGCGCGCCGGGACCCGCGAGGCGACGATGTACCTGCCGCACTGGGATCCCGTCGCCCAGCCCTATCCGCACGTGACCTGGGACTTCTCCCATGCGGCCACCGCCGAGTCGGATTCGGCGGCCGCCTGCCGGGCGCTGGGCTCGCGGCTGCGGCACGTGCACCTCACCGACGGCTGGTCCAACGGCTTCAAGGACGATCACCTGGTGCCGGGCCGCGGCGAGCAGCCGGTCGCCGAGACGCTGGAGCTCATCGCCGCCGAGGACTTCGGCGACGGCGGCTTCGACGGCGTCGTCGCCGTGGAGGTGGCCACCCGCACCGCCCGCGGAGTGGGCGAGCGGGAGCGGATGCTGGCAGAATCGCTGGAGTTCGCCCGCAGACACCTGGGGCGGCGGGCGACGACCGGCTGATCCCATCCGTCGGGGCCGCCCCGACACCGCCCGATGAGGAGAGGACCTCTGATGCGCATCGCCATGCTCGGACTCGGCTCGATGAACGCGGCCATCCTGTCCGGCCTGCTGGCCGGCCCGGTGTCCCGCGAGGACGTCGTGGCCACCACCCGCTCGTCCGCCTCGGCCGCCGCCCGCGCCGAGGAGCTGGGCGTCGAGGTGCTCGCCGAGGAGTCGGACGCGGAGGCGAACCGCCGCGCCGTCGACGGCGCCGACGTCGTGCTGCTGGGCGTCAAGCCCCACGGCATCGTCACGCTGGCCGAGGAGATCGCCGCGTCGCTGGCGCCGCAGACTGTGGTGGTCTCGGTGGCCGCCGCCGTCGACGTCGCCATGCTCGAGTCCGCGCTGCGCGACGGCCAGCCGGTGATCCGGTCGATGCCGAACACGCCGCTGTCGGTCGGGCAGGGCGTCGTCGGCCTGGCCGCCGGCACCCACGCCGCCGCCGAACAGGTGGCGACGGTGCAGTCGCTGCTGTCGGCCTGCGGGGCGGTCCACGTCGTCGACGAGGTGCAGATCGACGCGCTGACCGGCGTCTCCGGCTCGGGGCCGGCCTATGCCTTCCTGCTGGCCGAGCACATGGCCGCCGGCGGCGTGGAGCTGGGCCTGGACCCCGAACTGGCCGCCGATCTGGCCGCCGCCACGGTCCGGGGCGCCGGGACCATGCTGGTCGAGCACCGCGCGGCCGGCACCGCCGACGCCGCGGCGCTGCGGAAGGCCGTGTGCTCGCCGAACGGCACCACGGAGCGGGCCGTCGACGCCCTCGAGGCGCACGAGGTCCCGGCCGCAGTGCGCGCGGCGGTGGCCGCCAGCGCGTCGCGTGCGCGGGAGATGACCACCCAGCTGCGCGACGAGGTCTAAGCTGAGCGCCATGACGACAGAACCCGAGGTCGCGACCGTTCGAGGGTCGTGGTCGCAGTTCAGGCGCTGGATAGCCCGCATGGCCGGCAGCTCGCCGGCCCGTGCGGCGCTGCTGATCTTCGCCGTCGTCACCGCCCTGTTCACCTCGCTGCTGATGATGCCGTGGGCCGCTGAATCGGGCCGGCCGGCGGAGCTGCACGAGGCGCTGTTCGTGGCCACCTCGGCGGTGTCGGTGACCGGGCTGACGCCGGTGAACACCGCCGACCACTGGTCGCTGGCCGGCGAGATCGTGATCATCGTGGCCATCCAGGTCGGCGGTCTGGGCATCCTGACCGTCGCCTCGCTGCTGGCCGCCAGCGTGACCCGCAGCCTGGGGCTGAAGACCAAGAAGATCGCCCAGGAGGGCTGGAAGACCGACCAGCTCGGCGAGGTCACCAGCCTGATCAAGATCGTCGTCGCCATCTCGCTGATCATCGAGGCGGTGCTGGCCCTGGTGCTGGTGCCGCGGCTGATCCACCTGGAGGGCGACGTCCTCAGCGGGATCTGGCACGGGCTCTTCTACGCGATCTCGGCCTTCAACAACGCCGGCTTCGTGATCCACTCCGAAGGGCTGGCCGGCCTGGACCATGACCCGCTGAGCATCTGGGCGATCATGATCGGGGTCTTCCTCGGCAGCCTGGGCTTCCCGGTGCTCTTCGCGCTGTGGCGCACCCGGCTGCGCTACAGCCGCTGGAATCTGCATACGCGGCTGACCCTGGAGGTCACCGTGCTGCTGATGGTCGCCGGCGCGGGGCTCTACGCGGTCATGGAGTGGAACAACGCCCAGACCATCGGAGACATGGGCTTCCTGGAGAAGCTGCAGAACGCGCTCTTCGCCTCGGTGAACATGCGCTCGGGCGGCTTCTCCGTGGTGGAGTCGAATCTGGAGAACCCGCAGACCAAGCTGATCTCCGACGCGCTGATGTTCGCCGGCGGCGGCTCGGCCTCGACCGCCGGCGGCATCAAGGTCACCACCATCGCGGTGATCTGGCTGGCCTTCCTGGCCGAGGCCCGCGGCGACACCGAGTCCACCGCCCACGAGCGCACCATCCCCGCCTCGGCGGTCCGCGTGGCGGTCTCGGTCGTGGCCATGGGCGCGACGCTGGTGCTGGTCTCCACGTTGGCGCTGATGACCATCACCGGCCAGGACATGGAGCGTCCGCTCTACGAGTCGATCTCGGCCTTCGCGACTGTGGGACTCACCAGCGGGCTCACCGCCGAGCTGCCGCCGGCGGGGCTGTACATCCTGTCCGGCTTGATGTTCGCCGGCCGCGTGGGCATCATTACCTTCGCCGCCGCGCTGACCGTGCGTCAGCGCAGCACGCGATACCGCTATCCAGAGGGGAGGCCGATCCTTGGGTGATCGCCGCCAGCAGCGCAACCGTCCCATCCTCATCGTCGGGCTGGGGCGCTTCGGCGTGGCCCTGGGCTACCAGCTCGTCGCGCAGGGCCGCGAGGTGCTCGCCGTCGAGCGCGACCGCGGCCTGGTGCAGAAGCACGCCGACGCGCTCACCCACGTGATCGAGGCCGACGCCACCGACATCGAGGCGCTGCGCCAGATCGGCGCCGAGGAGTTCGACGCCGCCGTGGTCGGAGTGGGCACCTCCATCGAGTCCTCGGTGCTCATCGCGGTCAACCTCGTCGACCTCGGCGTGGACCACGTCTGGGCGAAGGCCATCAACCCCGCCCACGGCAAGATCCTCAAGCGGATCGGCTGCCACCACGTCATCTACCCCGAGCACGACGCCGGCGTGCGCGCCGCCCATCTGGTCTCCGGGCAGATGATGGACTTCATCAAGTTCGACGACGACTTCGCGATCGTGAAGATGCATCCGCCGCGGGACCTGCAGGGCAAGACGATCGACCAGTGCCAGCCGCGCAGCCGCCACGGCGTCAACGTCGTCGGCGTGAAGTCCCCGGGCCGCGAGTTCGTCTACGCCCAGCCGGAGACGCTGGTCTCGCCCGGCGACACGATCATCGTCTCCGGCGACGTGCGGAAGCTGGAGCAGTTCGCCGACCACATGTGAGCGCCGCGCGCCGCGCGCCGCGCGTCGACGGCGATCGGCGGCGCCGGCCGCAGCGCCGACCGCGGCGTCCGGCGTGCTCGGCTCGTGCTCGGCGTCGCCGGTGTCGTAGGCTCGCGATGTGACCTGCCGCTCCTTCCGCGCCGCCGAGTCCACGGCGGTGGTCTGGCACCCGGACCTGCTCGAGTATCGGCACGCCCCCTGGCATCCGATGGACCCGGTGCGTCTGGAGCTCACCGTGGACCTCTGTCGCGAGATGGGGATCCTCGACGATCCGCGGATCAGCGTGCTGGCTCCGGGGGTCGCCGCCGACGAGGACCTGCTGACCGTGCACTCGGCCGACTACATCGAGGCCGTCCGCGCCGCCGGCGCCCAGGGCACGCCCTCCGCGGCGCACGGGCTGGGCACGGAGGACAACCCGGTCTTCGACGCCATCCACACCGCCTCGGCGCGGATCGTGCAGGGCAGCCTGGACTGCGCCGACGCGGTGCTCTCCGGGGCCGTGTCCCGCGCGGTGAACGTCGCCGGCGGGATGCACCACGCCGCCCGCTCGCGGGCGGCGGGCTTCTGCGTCTACAACGACGCCGCCGCGGCGGTGCGCCGGCTCCTCGACCGCGGCGTGCCGCGGGTGCTCTATCTGGACCTCGACGCCCACCACGGCGACGGCACCGAGTCGATCTTCGTCGACGAGCCGCGGGTGATGACCATCTCGCTGCACGAGTCCGGACTCAGCCTCTTCCCCGGCACCGGATTCCCGCAGGACAGCGGGACCGGCGACGCCGCGGGCACGACGGTGAACGTCGCGCTGCCGGCGGGCACCGGCGACGCCGGGTGGCTGCGCGCCTTCCACGGCGTGGTCCCGCAGCTGGTCGAGGCCTTCGAGCCGACGGTGATCGTCTCCCAGCACGGCTGCGACTCGCATGCCGCGGACCCGCTGACCGACCTGCGGCTGAGCGTCGACGCCCAGCGGCAGGCGGCCATGGACGTCGCGCATCTGGTCGAGCAGCACTGCGGCGGGCGATGGATCGCCACCGGAGGCGGCGGGTACGCGGTCGCCGCGGTGGTGCCGCGCAGCTGGACGCAGCTGACCGCCGTCGTCGCCGGCTGTCCGATCCCGCTGGGCGCGCCGACGCCGGATGCCTGGCGCGAGCAGGTGCGCGCCCGCTGCGGCGCGGAGGCTCCGGAGCGGATGGACGACGGAGTCCACCTGGGCTGGCGCTCCTGGACGCACGGCCACGATCCGGGCGACGCCGTCGACCGCGCGGTGATGCTCACCCGGCGGGAGATCTTCCCGCGCCACGGGCTCGATCCCTGGTTCGACTGACCGGCGCCTCACCCCGATCCCTCACCCCGACCTCTCGCCCCGACCCCGGAGGACGACACCATGCCCGATCCCGACGCCGGCCCGCTGGTCGAGGTGCTGACCCGGCCCGGCTGCCATCTCTGCGAGGAGGCGCTCGCCGTCGCTGGCGAAGTCTGCGCCGAGTTCGCCCTGACCGTCCGTGAAGTCGACATCAGCGCCGACGAGGAGCTCGCCGCCCGGCATGCCGAGGAGGTTCCGGTGCTGCGCATCGACGGCGCGGTGCGCGACTTCTGGCGCATCGACCCGCGGCGGATGCGCCGGCTGCTGGCCGAGGCGACCGGACGCGGCTGAGCGCGGTCGTCTCGGCCCCGGCCGTCGGCGGACACACGCAGGGCCCGGACCATGGCGGTCCGGGCCCTGTGTGTCTCGGCGGGCGGGTCTCGACGGACGAGGGTCAGTGGCCGCCGCCCTCGCCGTGGTGGGCGGCGCCGGCGCCGTAGGTGTCCTCGCCGTGCTCCAGATGCTCGGTGGTGGACTCGTCCCAGCCGCCGGGGACCAGGTCGCGGTACTGCTCGTAGAGTCCGTCGAAGATCGTCGCCTCGGATTCGGCGGACTCGCCGTCGGCGGTGAGCGTGGTCTCGACGACGGCGCCCGGGGCGGCCGGAGCCTCGTCGACGATGAACTCCTCGTCCTCCTCCAGCGTGACCGCGCCGCCGGCCGGCACCTCGACGCTGAAGGACTGTCCGGCGACCTCGATGCCGGCGTCGAGCGGCTCGCCGCCGGAGTTGGAGACGGTGCCGATCAGCCGCGCCGGCTCACCCTCGCCGGAGGTGATCAGCATGATGTGGCGGAAGTCGGCCGCCCCGACGTCCTCGACGATGCCGTTGGAGGCCGAGTACTGGTGCGTGGTGGCCTGGTAGTTGATCGCGCTGCAGCCGGTGGCGCCGAGCAGGGCGGCGGCGGCCAGAGTCGCCGCGGCCGTGCGGCGAGCCGGAGAGGGGGCGTGCTTCACGTCGGGGTCTCCTCACGGGATGGGATGCGACACGGACGGTGCGGCGCAGGTCGTGGCGCCGACGCACCTGGAGCGCACCTGGACGGGTCCAGGATACGACATCGTCGCCGGTCGGCGTCGTGCGGCGTCTCGAATTCTACACGGCGTCGAAGGTGGGGCGGCGGCGAACCCTATGCGCTGGAACCCGTGGTGCGAGCTCCGACACGCTGGCGCGGCTGTGATCCGTGATAAACTCGTCTGCGGGAAAGGGGAACATATACATGGTTTTTGAGGTCGGCGAGACAGTCGTGTACCCGCACCACGGGGCGGCGACCATCGAAGAAGTGAAGATGCGCACCATCCGCGGCGAGGAGAAGATGTACCTCAAGCTGCGGGTGTCGCAGGGTGATCTGACCATCGAGGTGCCGGCGGAGAACGTGGACCTCGTCGGCGTCCGCGACGTGGTCGGCACCGAGGGCCTGGAGCACGTCTACGACGTCCTCCGGGCGGAGTTCACCGAGGAGCCGGCCAACTGGTCGCGCCGGTACAAGGCGAACCTGGAGAAGCTGGCCTCCGGCGACGTCAACAAGGTCGCCGAGGTCGTGCGCGACCTGTGGCGCCGGGAGAACGACCGCGGTCTGTCCGCGGGCGAGAAGCGGATGCTCGCCAAGGCTCGCCAGATCCTGGTCTCCGAGCTGGCGCTGGCCAAGGACCTCGACGAGACGCGGGCGGAGAAGCTGCTCGACGAGATCCTCGACGAGGCTCCGGTCCGCGGCGAGTCGGCCACGACCTCCGGCGAGTGACCGCCGGCTCGACGATGCCGACGGAACGGCCCGGCTCCGGCGAGGAGCCCCGCACGACGACGCGCCCGGACGCTGCTCAGCGCCGGGCGCTCGTCTGTGTGGCCGCCGGCAGCGGCACCCGGCTCGGCCGCGGCATCCCCAAGGCGCTGGTTCCGGTGGCCGGGCGGAGCATGCTGGCCCGGGCGCTGGACGGCGTCTCCCCGGAGATCGGCTATGAGCTGGTCGTGCTGGTGCTGCCCGAGGAACCGGAGGCCCGCCGCCGGCTCGGCGCCTGCGGCACGGAGCTGACCGCATCGCTCGGCGTCGACGTCGTGCAGGTCCCCGGCGCCGGCAGCCGGCCGGCCTCGGTGCGCCGCGGGGTCGAGGCGGTCGCCGAGCATGCCGCGGCCCGCGGCTGGGCCGAGGAGGACACCGCGATCCTGGTCCACGACGCCGCGCGTCCGCTGACTCCGGCGGCGGTCCACATCCGCGTGCTCGACGCGCTGTCCGCCGGCTGGCAGGCCGTCGTGCCCGCAGTGGCGGTGGCCGACACCATCAAGACCGTCGCCGCGCCGGACGCGGGATCCGCCCCCTCTGTGGAGCGGGTCTCCGGCACCCCGCCGCGCGGCGGGCTGCGGGCGGTGCAGACCCCGCAGGGCTTCACCCTGCCGCTGCTCCGCCGCGCGTTCTCCCACATCGGCGAGCTGCCCGACGAGCAGGCGGAGCGGCTCACCGACGAGGCGATGATCGCCGAGGACCTGGGCGTCGACGTCGGGCTGGTGCCCGGCGACGCGCGCTCGCTGAAGATCACCGCTCCGACCGACCTGTTGACGGCCGAGGCGCTGCTCGGCGGCGCAGAGCACGGCGGCGCGGAGGTCCCGGAGCCGGTTGCCCCGGAGCCGTCGCCCGTCCCGTCGCCTGCGCCGTCGGTGATCGTGCCCCGCGTCGGCGTCGGCCATGACGTCCACGCCTTCGCCGGCCCCGACGAGGGCCGCGAGCTGATGCTGGCCGGTCTGCACTGGCCGGGGGAGCGAGGACTGTCGGGCCATTCCGACGGCGACGTCGTCGCCCACGCCGCCTGCGACGCGATCTTCTCCGCCGCCGGGATCGGCGACATGGGCGTGCACTTCGGCGCCGACACCATCGGCACGTCCCGGCCGGAGCTCGCGGGCGCCTCCGGCGTCGTGCTGCTGGCCGAGGCGGTGCGGCTGGCCGGGGAGGCCGGCTTCCGCATCGGCAGCGTCTCCGTGCAGCTGGTCGGCGCCCGACCGAAGTTCGGCCCGCGGCGGGCCGAGGCGCAGCAGGTGCTGACCGAGGCCGCCGGCGCGCCGGTGTCGGTCAGCGCGACGACCTCGGACGGGCTCGGCTTCACCGGCCGGGTCGAGGGCGTGCTGGCCACGGCGACGGCCGTGCTCGTCGCGGACGGTGCGGCCGGCGCGGACGGAGCGGCCTGACCCGCGCCGTCGCCCGGAACCGGTCCGATAGGCTGGGCCCCGTGGCACTGCGACTCTACGACACCAAGACGGCGACCGTCCGCGACTTCGTCCCGCTGGAGCCCGGACGGGTCTCGCTCTACTACTGCGGCGCGACCGTCCAGGGGCGTCCGCACGTGGGGCACGTCCGCTCGGCGGTGGCCTTCGACCTCCTGGTCCGCTGGCTCGAGCACAGCGGCTTCGCAGTGACCTCGGTGCGGAACGTGACCGACATCGACGACAAGATCCTGGAGAAGGCGGCGGTCTCCTTCGCCGCGGACTTCGCCGGCGGCGACGATGGCGCCGACCCGGCCGGCGAGCCGTGGTTCGCGCTGGCCCACCGCTTCGAGCAGGCCTTCCACGCCGCCTACGACGCCCTGGGCGTGCGGCGGCCGACCTACGAGCCGCGCGCGACCGGGCATATGACCGAGATGTTCGCGCTCATCGAGCGGCTCATCGAGGCCGGACACGCCTACCCGGCCGAGGACGGCTCCGGCGACGTCTACTTCGACGTCCGCTCCTGGCCGGCCTACGGCGAGCTGACCCGGCAGGCGCTCGAGGACATGCAGGACGCCCCTGACGCCGATCCGCGCGGCAAGCGGGACCCGCGGGACTTCGCGCTGTGGAAGGGCCACAAGGAGGGCGAGCCGGAGACCGCCGCCTGGGACTCGCCCTGGGGCCGCGGCCGGCCCGGCTGGCACCTGGAGTGCTCGGCGATGTCCACCAAGTATCTGGGCTCGACCTTCGACATCCACGGCGGCGGCCTGGATCTGCGCTTCCCGCACCATGAGAACGAGCTGGCCCAGTCCTCGGCCGCCGGCGACGGCTTCGCCCGGCACTGGCTGCACAACGGCATGGTCACCTACGAGGGCGAGAAGATGTCGAAGTCGGTGGGCAACACGATCTCGCCGGACGAGATGCTCGCCGCCGCGCGTCCGACGGCGGTGCGCTACTTCCTGGGCCAGGCCCAGTACCGCTCGCCGCTGGACTACCGGCCCGGAGCGCTGCAGGAGGCCGAGGCCGCCGTCGAGCGCATCGAGACCTTCGCCGCCCGCGCCGTCGAGACGCTCGGCGAGGACGCCGTCGCCGCGGCCGCGCAGCAGGTGCCCGCGGAGTTCGCCGCCGCGATGGACGACGACCTCAACGTCCCGGCCGCGCTGGCGGCGCTGCACGAGACCGTCCGGGCGGGCAACACCGCCCTGGACGAGGGGGCGGCCGACGTCGCCGCCGCCCGAGCCGCGGCCGTGCGCACCATGGTCTCCGTGCTGGGGCTGGACGACGTGCCGGAGGCCGGCTCCGGCGCCGCCTCGGCCGAGCACGCCGCGCTGGCCGCGCTGGTCGACGGGCTGCTCGCCGAGCGGGCCGAGGCCAAGGCCGAGAAGGACTTCGCCCGCGCCGACGCGATCCGGGACCGGCTCGCCGCGGCGGGCGTGATGATCGAAGACTCTCGCGAGGGCAGCCGCTGGTCGCTGCCGAAGGAGGCCCGACGTGGCTAAAGATTCCCGTCCGAAGTCCGCCGCCGTGCGGAAGAAGGAGAAGAAGGGCCCCGTCGTGGGCAGCGGCGGCCAGGGCCGGCGCAAGCTCGAGGGCAAGGGCCCGACCCCGAAGGCCGAGGACCGCGTCTATCACAAGGCGCATCGACAGAAGCAGCTCGCCGAGCGCTCGCGGGCCAAGCAGCAGGCGCGGCAGCCGCGGACCCGCGGATCCGGCCAGGGGACCGACGACGTCGTCGCCGGCCGCAACGCCGTCCTCGAGGCGCTGACCGAGGCGGTGCCGGCCAAGGAGCTGCATGTCGCCACCGACATCGAGTCCGACGGCCGTGTCCGCGAGGCGCTGCAGCTGGCCGCCGAACAGTCGGTGCACATCCGCGAGGTCGGTCGCCGTCAGCTGGACCGCGCCTCCGGGGACGCCGTCCACCAGGGCGTGGCCCTGGTGCTCGAGCCCTATGACTACGCCGAGGCGGGCGAGCTGATCGACGAGCAGCTCGAGCGCGTCCGGAAGGGCCACCTCGCCCACCAGCCGCTGCTGGTCGCCTGCGACTCCATCACCGACCCGCGCAACCTCGGCGCGATCCTGCGTGCGGCGGCGGCCTTCGACGCCGACGGCGTCATCGTCCCGGAGCGACGGTCGGCCGGGATCACCGCCACCACCTGGAAGACCTCGGCCGGTGCTGCCGCCCGGATCCCCGTCGCCCGGGCGAAGAACCTCACCCATGCGCTGCGTGCCGCCCAGCAGGAGGGCTACTTCGTCGTCGGGCTGGACGGCGACGGAGACGCCGAGCTGACCGGACTGCCGCTGGCCGACGAGCCGCTGATCGTCGTCGTCGGCTCCGAAGGGCGCGGACTGTCGCGGCTGGTGCACGAGACCTGCGATCAGATCGTCTCGATCCCGATCGCCTCGTCCACCGAGTCGCTGAACGCGTCGATGGCGGTGGGCATCAGCCTCTACGAGGTCGCCCGGCTGCGCGCCGGCGGCCAGAGCTGACCCGAGCGGGATCGAGCCGGCCGGACCGGCCAGGCCGACCGGTGCGGACACTGCCCGCGGATCGCCGACAGTTCCGTGCGCTCCTGGGGTAGCGTCGGAGCAGATGACCCGGAGCGGCCGGCTCATGCAGCCGGCCCGCGGTCGGCACGGGACGGCGGGGGAGCAGGACGCCCCGCCGACGGCGAAGGAGGGTTCCCGGTGAAGGAGACGACGATGGCGCCGGTGCGCGGTGAGCAGCTCCCCGGCTTCCTCGACGTGGTCGAGACCTGGCTGGCCGGCCGGGAGTGGTTCCCGGCGCGCACCGGTCGACGGAGTCTGCGCCGCGTCGGCGGGCAGCGGCTCCCGACCCCCGAGGGCGAGCCGGACGCGGGACTGGTGCTGGAGGTCCACCTCCTCGAGGTCGAGCACGACGGCGTCCGGGACCTGGTCTCGGTGCCGGTCGCGCTGCGCACCCGGCCGTCGGCGCTCGCCGGCAAGGACGCCTTCATCGGCACGCTGCGCACCGACGACGGAGAGCGCTGGCTCTACGACGGCGCCCGCGACCAGGCCTTCCTCGCCGCCTGGCTGGAGATGGCCCGACGTCGCCGTGGCACCCGCGATGGTCGGGCGCACGGCCGGGCCTTCGCGGACTTCGCCGAGCACACCCCCTTCACCGGACGTCTGCGTCGCAGTCCGATGGCCGGCGAGCGCGAGGACGTCGCGCGCACTGTGGTCACCGCCGATGCCGGACACGGCGTCGACGACGAGGACGCCGTCGTCGTCGATGTGCTGCGGCGCCCCGAGGAGGGGCGGAGCACGGCGCTGGAGACCGCGCTGACGCTGACCCAGGCCGGCTCACGGTCCGTCGCGCCGGTGCTGGGACTCGTCGGCGGCGCCTGGCGCACCTCGGACGATCGATGGGCCGGCGGCGACCTCGCCGTGCTCCGCGGAAGGGGATGTCTCGGAGAACAGGCGCGCGACGCGGCACGGACCGCGCTGCGCGAGGAGACGCCCCTCGTCGAGACCGCCCGAGCCCTCGGCCGCGGGCTGGGCACGTTCCATGCCGACCTCGCCGGTGCGCTCGGGGCGCATCCGCAGACTGCTCGGCAGCTGTCGACGATGGCCCAGGACGCCCGGCGGACGCTGGCCGAGCAGTGGCGCGACGTCGCCGAGCGCTTCGACGAGGAGGAGCAGGCCGAGATCGGCGAGGTCGTGGACACTCTGGAGATGGAGCTGCGCGAGGCCGACGAGCCCAAGATGCTGCAGCACATCCACGGCGACCTGGACATGACCCGGCTGCGCGGCGTGGAGGAGGCCGGTGGCACGCGGTGGATCGTCTCCGAGCAGGGCGGCATGGTCGAGCATGCGCTGCCGCTGCGTGACGTGGTGACAGTGCTGATCTCCCTCGCCGATGCCGTGATGGAGCAGGTCGAGGAGGCCCCCGACGCCTCGGTGAACTACGCCCGCTGGTACGACGACGCCTCGCGAGCCCTGCTCGCGGGCTATCGGAGCAGCGATGCGGACGCCGCGGGAGTGGACTCGGTCTTCTTCCGCGCGGGGATGCTCTCCGAGGCCTTCGACCTGTTCGCCCGGTGGGGCGGACGGTGGGTCTTCCGTCCGTCCATGCTCATCCAGACCGAGTCCTGATCCTCGACCGCCGCGTCCTCCCCCGCAGGGGAGAGGGCGTGCCAGGGAGGGGGACGCCCCTCGGGACGAGGGACGGAGCCCGGGCCCCGCGGAATGTGACCACGGATACATCGCGGCGTCTGCGGCGGATGCCCGGTCCGGAAGCAGCGGATCCCCGGCATGGCGGGGATCGAGGCACTGTTCATGCGAAGTTTACATTCGTTCTGAGGCGGTGCTAGAGTTTTATCCCGTGCTCAGGGCACAGGGCAGACGCCGGAAGGGTCGCTCTGGGGTGCTGGGCCGGGCATGGCGACTGGATGGTCGTTGTTGTTGCTTCTGAGAATCTGATACTATGATTGATCGTGTCCCCGGGATGAACGGGGTGTTGATCAGTGGTTGCGGCGGCGTTGTTCGTTGCGGACTGGTTGGCACTGGTTTTGCGGGGATGGTGATCGTCTGGTAAGATGGAGAAGTTGCTTGCTGACGG
>NZ_BAAAYG010000004.1:0-177645 GCF_039536005.1 Nesterenkonia halobia
GTACATCTTCGGCATGTTCGTATCCTTCCGCTCAATAGGAGCGGAACGAAACCCAGGACGGTTCAGGTAGCCCTTGTCAGCGATCACCCGTCGCGGGCGCGATCGCGGCCTGCCTCTGGCCCCGGCCACGCGAATCTCGCTGAGCGTCTCGGCCAGCAGACTGGTGTCGGCGACCTGCCCGCCGGTGAGCACGAACCCCAGCGCCCGTCCTCTGCCATCACTTGCCAGATGGATCTTGGTCGTCAGCCCGCCACGCGAGCGGCCGATGGCATGATCGGCCGGCTCAGTGCCGAACTTCTTGTAGTTCGATTCAGCCCCCTGTGCTCCGGGGCAAGGTCGCACCATGCTGATGCACGCGCACGATCGTCGAGTCGATCGAGGCGACCCAGTCCAGCTCCCCGCGCTGGTGAGTCAGCGACTGCACCGTCTCGAGCACTCGGGCCCAGACGCCCTGCGAGGCCCACCGGGAGAAGTTCTTATAGATCGTGTTCCAGCTGCCGAACCTCTCCGGGATCTCCCGCCAGGGTGAGCCGGTCCTGTACCGCCAGGCGGCAGCTTCGACGACTCTGCGTGGATCCACCGGGGGCCTGCCGGTGGACTTCGCCTCCGGGAACAACGGGCCGATCACTGCCCAGGTCTCGTCAGATATCTCTCTGCGTGCCACAAGGACAGACTTGCCGACGACCGACGCTCCACCCTTTAGCAACACGCCCTAGGTCACCCTACGATCGAGCGCACCGCGGCGACGAGCGCGGCCCGGTGGCTGACGATTCGCTGGTCCGATCCGTCGGGTTCGGCGGCGAGTCCGCGCAGGGCGGGCGACGCGTTCGACCACGACGTTGCAGTCGAGACCGTAAATGCGAGCAGATCGGCGGCGTCACACTGATTGCCGATGGCTCCGGACTTCTGCGCCTCGGCGATGGCAGCCACCTTGGGCCGGTACTCCTCGATCTCCTCGCTCCCGACAACGGAGCGCTCGAGCTGCGCCCAGACTGTCAGGCGCAGCGTCTGAGGATGCTCAAGCAGGTAGTCGAACATGCGTCCGGCATAGTCGCCGAGGTTATTTGCAGCGAAGGGGACGGAAATGACGAGCTCCCGGAGGGCGTGGGCGACGACGATATCAAAGAGCTCCTCCTTGTTCCCGAAGTGGGAGTAGATGGAGCGCTTGTTCGCCGACGCTGACTCGGCGATCCGGTCGACTCGCGCGCCAGCCAAGCCGTACTGGGCGAACTCGATCACGCCCGCGTCGAGGATCCGGGTCTTGGTGGCAGTCGCGTCAGGTGGCATGGCACCAGTCTACAGGAGAACGTAACTAACCAGTTGTTGACAGACCGATCGGAGACGAATACCGTGACACGAACCAGTTAGTTACCTATCGTGGCCGGCACGCTTTGCTCGACCACGGGAGAAGGAGTAATGCCATGAAGGCAGTCGTCATGACCGGAGCCAACGAGCCCTGGCAGGTCCAAGAAGTCCCGATGCCCACCGCCGAGCCCGGCCAGGTGCTCGTCAAGGTCCACGCATCGGGAATGTGCTACACCGACGTGTGGGCCACGCAGGGCGCGGGCGGCGACATCTACCCCCAGACGCCGGGCCACGAAGTCGTCGGGGAGATCGTCGAGGTCGGTACCGGCGTGCACGGTCGCGAGGTCGGCGACCGGGTCGGCACCACATGGGTGCAGCAGGATTGCGGCCGGTGCGACTACTGCCTCAAGCGGCTCCCGCTGACGGGGCAGACGGCCATGAACTGCGCGGCTCCGCGGCTGACGGGCTTCACCGCCCAGGGCGGCCACGCGGAGTACATCGCGATCGCGGCCGAGGGCACGGTGCTGCTTCCCGACGAGCTCGACTACGTCGATGCGGCACCGATGATGTGCGCCGGGTACACCACGTGGAGCGGGATGCGCGACGCGAACCTGCGGCCGGGCGAGCGGATCGCCGTCCTCGGCATCGGCGGGCTCGGGCACGTCGCCATCCAGCTGGCCAAGGCCTCGGGCTTCGAGACGATCGCGATCACGCACTCGCCTGATAAGCACGACCTTGCCAAGCAGCTGGGCGCGGACCACGTCGTCGCCAATGGTCAGGAGCTGGCCGACCTCGGCGGCGCGGACCTCCTGCTGGTCGCCACCAACGCCTTCGACACCGCTGAAGACGCCATGACGGGCCTGCGGCCGAGCGGGCGCGTGGTCCTGAGCGGGTTGGACTTCACCCGCCCGTTCTCGATCTCGTCAGACGGTGTGCCGTTCCACATGATGCGCCAGCAGGTCATCGGGTCCACGCACGGTGGCCAGCACTACCTCAGTGAAGTCGTCGACCTGGCCGGAAAGGGCAAGGTCAAGCCGATCACCGAGACCTTCTCCCTCGATCAGGCCACCGAGGCCTACGACCGGCTCTCCACCGGCAAGATGCGCTTCCGCGGAGTCTTCACCCCGCACAGCGCCTGACCAGCGGCACCTGCACCCTGGGCCGGGCCGGACTGGCTCGGCCCAGGGTGCGGGCGCTTCCGCCCACCGACTCCGCGAAAGGACGACCCATGCCCGAGGCCCAGCAAGGTGCTCCGCGCCCGCTCCGGACCACTGGCCGCGCCCGACTCGTCCCGATGCGCCCCCGCGACCCTCACGAGCAGGGGCGGGCAGCGTCGACGCTGGAGCTCTTCTTCGACCTGGTGTTCGTCGTCGCCGTCAGCATCGCCTCGGTCCAGCTGCACCACGCGCTGGCCGAAGGTCACGTAGGGCAGGGCATCCTCGGCTACGCGATCGTCTTCTTCGGGATCTGGTGGGCCTGGATGAACTTCTCCTGGTTCGCCACCTCCTTCGACAACGACGACTGGCTCTACCGGGTGCTCACCATCCTGCAGATGGGCGGCGTGCTGGTCTTCGCCTCGGGCATCCCGGCGGTGTTCGAGCGCTACGACTTCACCGTGCTGATCATCGGCTACGTCGTGATGCGGCTGGCGATGGTCGCGCAGTGGCTGCGCGCGACCCGATCAGGCGGGGTCGCCGGTCGCGCGGCCTGGTCCTACGCCACCGGGATCGCCGTGGTGCAAGCCCTCTGGCTCATCACCCTCCTACTCCCCTCACCGGCCTTCCAGATCGCGCAGGTCATCATGATCGGCGCTGAGATCGCGGTCCCGATCATCGCCGAACGCATCGGCAACACCCCGTGGCACCCGCACCACATCACCGAGCGATACGGACTCTTCGTCCTCATCCTGCTCGGCGAGAGCCTGCTCGGATCGGCCAACGCCATCGTCGAGGCCCTCGGCCACACGAAGGACCCGGCTCCGCTCATCTCCCTGGCCGCGCTCACCCTGATCACCACCGCATCCCTCTGGTGGCTCTACTTCTGGCCGCCGCACCACCACGCCATCCGAACCTTCGCCAGCTCGCTGGCCTACGGCTACGGGCACTATCTCATCTTCGCCGCAGCCGGTGCGCTCTCAGCTGGCATCGAGATCGAGATCGGCGTCCTCGCCGGCCACGGCGAGCTCCACCCACCACTGGCTTCGTTCGCCTACACCGTTCCGGTCGCCGTCTTCGTCATCGGTGTCTGGGCACTGGCGATCAGGCCCCACGGTGATATTTGGGTCAACGTCGCCGTACCGCTCGCTGGCCTCGCCGTGCTCATCGACCCGGTCATCCCGATTCCCTTCGCACTCACCTCCGTCATCCTCGCTCTGATGATCGCCGTGCTCGTGTGGAGACGACCACAGCGACGGCTCGAGTGAGGGCGGCGCAACAAGCGGTCCAGGAGAGCTCGGGCAACTGCCCCGTGATCGTCCCCCGCGTCAAACGTTTACGCGGTGCGCCGACCCTGATCTTTTTCTCTTCTCGATTTGGCAGGCGTTGCCCGCGGCTCGACAGCCCTGTATCACCATGCGTCTGGCTGCACGGATATGAGCACAATGTGATCCATCCGACAGCGCGCCGGCTCACGCGACGGCGGGCGTCGTCCATGCCCGGATAAGCGCAGTTACCAGGGACCTGCCGCGCAGGGGGGATCTGTCCTTCCGCCGGGCGCGAGGCGAGACTGAAATCGATGAGGACCACTGGAGAGGTTGCCGTCTGAAGCTCGATCTGATTCGCCGCCGAACTACTCTGGTCGCTGTCAGAGCCAGGTTCAGGGACTCGACCCACACCCGGGGCCGGTAGAAGCTCGCTCGCCGAGCGGCCGTCTCGGAGAGTGATGAGCTGAGCGGAGAAGCTAACCGGCACGAAGCCCTACTGCACCGACTGCATGAGGAGAGCGCCGATCTTCCCCGAGCCGATGAGGTTCTGAGGTCGGCATCAATTCTTGGTCCCCGGCTCTGCCAGTCCCACCACGAGTTGATCCAGATCGTCGAGGCCACTCGGTTCGCCCAGACATCACGCCCTAAGCGCGACGCGTAGCCGTTGTAGAACTCGAGTCGTCGAATTCGCCTACGACGGCGTCTCGACGCACCGGCTCAGTCTGCCGAGCCACTCGATGAGCAGCTGCGTCTCGGACCTGCCCAGGACCTCCGGACGGGACGCGGCGAGCTCGATCGCGGCGGCAAGAGGGTTGTCCAGCTGCGTTCCTGTACCGGTGATAGCTGTGATTGCACCCTCGCGGACGGCGCGGGACAACGCTGGATCATGGCTTGCCAGGATGATCTGACGCAATGTGACGCCGATGTTGGTCACGAGGATGTGCGCGGCCGCCTGCTCGGAGGGGACGGCGAGCCTGCCCTGCTCGGCCGCCCTAGCCGTGAGTCCACGCAGGATCTCGCTGGGACGCGACTGCGCTTCGGGGGAGTGCCCGGGGCGGACCTTGCCGTACATGAGGGTGTAGAAACCGGGGTTGGCCAGGCCGAAGGCGACGTGGGCGTCCCAGCCGGCGCGGATGTCCTGGATCGGGTCGCCGAAGGATTCCATCGACGACTTCTCGCCCAGGTATAGATCGAACCCGCGCTCGATGACTGCGTCGATCAGTCCCTGCTTGGACCCGAAGAAGTGATAGAGCGTGGGCATCTTCACCCCTACGGCGTCGCACACCGCCCGCAACGAGAACTCCTCCCCGGGGGAGGCGGCGATGAGGTCCGCGGCAGCCGCGATCATCCGCTCCCGTGTATCGCTTGTCGGAGCTCCTGTCATAGTGCTACGTTATCGCATGTATCAGCGAGATACTGTTACATACCGGAGATATATAGGGGGCATCATGGCTGAGCACACACTCAACGGCAAGAACATGCTGATCGCGGGCGGCGCGAAGAACCTCGGCGGGCTGATCGCCCGCCAGGCGGCCGACGCAGGCGCGAACGTAGCGATCCACTACAACTCCGACTCCAGCCGCGCCGACGCGGAGCAGACCCTCGCCGCGGTCGAGGCCGCAGGAGGCAAGGGCGCGATCTTCCAGGGAGACCTCACGGTCCCCGCGAACGTGGCCCGCCTGTTCGCCGACGCGGAGGCAGCCCTGGGGAAGATCGACGTCGCGGTGAACACGGCTGGCAAGGTGCTGCGCAAGCCGATCGTGGAGACCACCGAGGACGAGTACGACTCGATGTTCGACATCAACTCCAAGGCCGCGTACTTCTTCATCCAGGAGGCCGGGAAGAACCTCGCCGACGGTGGCAAGATCATCACCATCGTCACCGCCCTGCTGGCCGCGTTCACCGACGGCTACTCCACCTACGCCGGTGGCAAGGCTCCGGTGGAGCACTTCACCCGTGCTGCGGCCAAGGAGTTCGCCGATCGCGGCATCTCGGTCACCGCCGTGGCCCCCGGCCCGATGGACACGCCCTTCTTCTACCCGCAGGAGACGCCCGAGCGCGTGGAGTTCCACAAGTCCCAGGCCATGGGGAACCAGCTCACTAAGATCGAGGACATCGCCCCGATCGTCCGATTCCTCGCCTCCGAGGGCTGGTGGATCACCGGTCAGACGATCTTCGCCAACGGCGGCTACACCACCCGCTGAGCTCGACGCCACGCACAGAGGAGCACTTCATGGCAGCACCCACCATCCCCGAACCCGTGGCCTCGTTCCTCGCTGCCGTCAACAGGCACGACGAACAGGCCTTCCTGGACGCCTTCGCCCCTGACGGGGCTGTAGACGACTGGGGGCGCACCTTCACCGGGCGCGAGCAGATCAAGACATGGAGCGACAAGGAGTTCATCGGATCCCACGGCACCCTCACCGTCGAGGAAGTAGACACCGCCGGCGACACGGTCACCGTCATCGGCGACTGGCGGTCAAACCACGCTAACGGTCGGTCGAGGTTCGTTTTCGACGTCCACGGCGACAAGCTCGCGAAGATGACGATCCGCGAAGGCTGAGCCGTCGGCACCTGCATCTCGAGCGGGCGTCCAGCCAGATGGACGCCCGCTCAGTGCTGCCGCGTTCGATACTCACGCACGACACCCACATGCGAGGTTCGTCAACCATGACTGCCGTCCCACTCGCCCGCGCCGGGCACCGTCGATCCGAGGTCGGCCCTGTCGAGCTGTTCTTCGACCTGGTCTATGTCTTCGCCATCATTCAGCTCTCGCACTTGCTCATCGAGCACCTTTCCTGGGAGGGCGCTGCCCAGACCATCGTGGTGTTCGCCGCGGTGTGGTGGGGCTGGAACTACACCGCCTGGGCGATGAACTGGCTGGATCCGGGTCGCACCCCTGTGCAGTTGCTCTCCGGGGTGCTCATGCTTGCCGCATTGGGCATGTCGATCGCCATCCCCAGTGCGTTCGGCGACGGAGCCTGGTTGTTCGTTGGGTGCTACCTTTTCATGGGCGTCCTTCGTCCGGGCTTCATGATGATCGCCTACCGCGGGTACCAGCTCGCTGCCAACTACCGCATGCTGCTGCTGTGGACCTTGATGGCCGGCATCTTCTGGGTCCTCGGCGCAACACTGCCCTTCGAGTGGCGGCTGGGCGTCTGGCTACTCGCGGTGCTCATCGACTATGCGGCCCCGCTGGCCCACTACCGGATCCCCGGCATCGGCGCAGCGCCCATGCACCAGTGGGACACAGACGCCGAGCACCTGGCCGAGCGCAACCGTCTCGTCTTCATTGTCGCCCTCGGCGAGTCCATCCTGCTCATGGGCGGCACCATCGTCTCCCACGGTCAGCTCACTCCGTCGCTCGCCCTGAGCATGCTCGTCGGCTTCGCGTCCCTGTTCGTACTCTGGTGGAACTACTTCGCCCTTGCCGGCCCCGAGACCCACGGCGGGGACTCATCGACCGGGGCTCTCCGTTCGGCTTACGCCTACGCGCATGCCTTCATGGTCCTGGGCGCGATCCTCGTCGCCGTGTCCATCGAGTTGCGGCTCTCCCACGACCGCCTCACCCCTGCCATCGTCCTCGTGACGACAGCAGGCCCGCTCGTCTACCTGACAGGGAACCTGTTGTTCCTCCGGTCACGCTTCGGACGCCTCGCGCGGTCCAGGTTCATCGCAGCAGCTGTGCTGGTGATGATCACGATCGCCGCGATGCTGCTGATCGATCACCTGCCGGTGATCGCCTTGAGCGTCGCCGTGCTCGCCGTGACGGCTGTTCTCGCCGCGCACACCGCCTACACGGCGTCGTATTCGTCAGCACTCCGGCAAAGGGCCAGGCCTGAATTAGGGCATGCCTGACAAATGTGCGGTCCACGCGATCACCGCGTTAAGCACCGCAGCAGCCCGATAGGTCAGAGCGTGTGAATCGCCCCGGGTCTGGTGGAGGCTCTGATTCCACGGAAGGATGAAGAGCATGGCAGCACCGAGGAAGTACCCTGACGAGCTTCGGGACCGCGCCACCAGGATGGCGATGGAAGCACGACGCGACCCGGCCACCAGGCCGGGGACGTTCCGCCGAGTAGGTGAGCAGCTCGGGATCAATCCTTCAGACTCTGCGCAATTGGGTCCAGCAGGCCGAGATCGATGAAGGCCACCGTCCCGGCACCACGACCAGCGAAGCCCAGCGCGTGAGCGAGCTGGAGAAGGAAGTGCGCGAACTGCGCCGTGCCAACGCGATCCTGCGGTCGGCCTCGGCTTTTTTCGCGGCGGAGCTCGACCGCCCACAGCGCTGATCATCGACTACATCGACAGCCATAAGCACCAGTTCGGCGTCGAGCCGATCTGCAGGACGCTGACCGCGGCCGGGACGCAGATCGCGCCGAGCACCTACTACGCCGCCAAGTCCCGCCCGCCCTCGGCCCGCTCTCTGCGAGACGAGCAGCTGCTGGTCGAGATCCACCGGGTGCATGCGGAGAACCTCGGCGTCTACGGTGCGCGGAAGATCCACGCACAGCTGCGCCGTGAAGGGATCCCGGTGGCTCGATGCACCATCGAGCGCCTCATGCGTGCTGAGGGGCTGCGAGGGATCAGCCGAGCGAAGGGGCCACGCACCACGATCGGCGGCAGTGCGCCGGATACACGTGCTGATCTGGTCCAGCGAGACTTCACCGCCACGGCTCCGGACCAGTTGTGGGTCGCTGACATTCCCCCGCAAGCGGGAGGTGCCCCACCTATTGCAGGACCTTCGCCGGGTGGGTGTACGCCGCCTTCGTCGTCGATGTGTTCTCCCGCCGCGTGGTCGGCTGGCAGCTGTCGAAGTCGCTGCGGACCGATCTCGCTCTGGACTCGCTGGAGATGGGCATCTGGACACGCCAACGCCAGGGACGGGACCTCGCCGATCTGACTCATCACAGCGATAAGGGTGTTCAGTACCTCGCGGTGCGCTACACCCAGCGGTTGGCCGAGGCTGGGGCGGCTGCTTCAGTCGGCTCGACTGGGGATTCGTATGACAACGCGCTGGCCGAGGCGTTCAACTCGTTGTTCAAGGCCGAGCTGGTCCGCAACCGCGGGCCCTGGAAGAGCATCGACGAGCTCGAGTTCGCGACTGCCGAGTACATCGACTGGTTCAACCATCGCCGCCTCCACGGCGAGATCGGAATGGTCCCTCCGATCGAGTTCGAGGAAGTCCATTACTATCAGAACCACCCCGTGCCGGAATCTGCCGGCGCGGCACTTGCGAGTCTCTAGCAAACCCGGGGCGATTCACTTCCTCAACGGCGTGGGGAAAGTCACCGACGAGGACCTGGAACGAGACGCGGAGCAACTCGTCGCCTGGGCGACGGCGTAGCGCGCCATGACAACGTTGGGTCAGTTCATACAGCATCAACAGCCGATCCAGGTGACGCCTCTCTGATAACAGCGTTTATCGGGGCATGAGAGCAGGCACCCCTCGCGTGACACGCTGCCGCCGCGATCGGCCCGGAAGCGACGCCGATCTCAGGCATAGACTGTCGGCTGACACCGGGGATGTCGGAGAGGGAAGGTGCACCGGGTGGGGAGCCAGAACGAGCATCGAAGTCAGGGCGCGCGGCGGGAGCCGAGCTCGGTGTTCCGCCCGCGGACCCTGCTGGCTGTTGCGATGATGGTGGCTACGGCGGTGCTTGCGGGTTGCGGGGAGTCGGCAGGCCGAACGGGGGCCGAGTCCGCCAGCGCTTCGGCTGAGGGTGTGATCGATGTCGAGGGCGGCTATACCCAGGACGAGCAGCTGGCCGAGCTGGAGTCAGTGGTCGAGGTCATGCGTGAGCATTTCGGCAAGGGCGTAGCGACCATCGATGGGGAGCCCTGGAGCGCGGAGCTCCACAGTGTCGAGGTTACGCCGCGTCCCGAAGGAGACGGTGTCTACCGTCATGAGATCAGGTTCGACGTCGCTCCTGAGGATCTGAAGGAGGCCTATGCGACGGCGGAGAAGATCGCGGATCAGTTGGGCCTGACGGAGAACATGAACAACAGTCATGGCGTCACTGAACACGACAAGATCTTCTACGGTGCGGGGGCGGCAGAAGGTCGGGGCTTCCTGATTGCCAGCACGACGTCAGGCGACGGATATCGTGCCTTCTATCAAACACGACTTTCCGATGATCCAAGTCTGCAGGAGGCGTACGACAGGATCGTCGAGAAGAACAGCCAGGAACGCGAAGTGGACGGCCCCCTGCAGACGGATGATCGAACGAGCGTTCCAGGCTACGAAGGCGAGTAATCGGGCCAGCACGGCGGGGCTGATAGTCAGAGGCCGTGCGACAGAAGAGGAGAACACGCGTGGCCCTTGTGTGCTGGAGCCAACGTCGAATTGAAGCCGTCCTGCCGCCTGAGCCATCGGGGAGCCGGCCCTGGCTGCGGCGTCGAGTCGCGATGCACAGGACTGCGACGGCGGTGCTGTCCCTGGCCTTGACGCTGGGCACCGTCACAGCCTGTGCGGACCAGGCCGACGAAGTCTCGGTGACGGCCGAGAGCGGCGAAGAGCTGGTGGCCGATTGGAACAAGGGGGAGACCTACGACCAGCAGGTCGAGGAACTCCGGCTGGTCAACGAGGTGGTCACCAAGCACTTCGGCGAGAAGGTGCTTCCGAGTGTTGGCGGCGGTGAGTGGGATCTCGGTAAGTACCTGAATCAGTCGGGGATCCCCGATCCGAGCACGCGGGCAGAGGGAGCATACTTCTTCGGGATCAACTATGACTTCTCCGATGTCAAGGCGAACCAGGAGACTCAGGAGAAAGCTCTCGCGGTGCTTGACGAGCTCGGGTTGACTCCGAACGGCGACTTGCCGACGACTTATGATGCCGAGCGGCGGCCTGCCTTGTATGTCGCTGGAGGCGAGGATGAGCACGGGCGTGTCTTCCTGATCGAGCAGCGGCACGCAGATGCCGGCATCAAGGCCATCTTCTGGACACGCCATTCCGACGACCAGTCCATGCACGAAGCGCACGAAGCGAACTGGAACGATTGAGCCGCTATAACACGCATGGTATATTTGTTGCCATGTGGAGCGTCGTCGACCATCCGGACGCCGAAGGCGAATACAGGAAGCTCGGTGCCAGGGAGGCCGTGGCGGTCGACAACGCCACTGCCAAGCTGAAGGAGCTCGGTCCGAAGCTGGGCTTCCCGCACAGCAGCGCGGTGAAGGGAACCGACAAGCTCAGGGAGCTGCGCCCGCGAGGCGGTCGCAGCGTCACACGGCCGCTCTACAGGCGGATCGACGACGTGTTCGTCATCGGGACCTACGCCCCCGAGGCCGAGAGCGATCCCAAAGGTTTCACACGAGCATGTCGAGCCGCCGAACGACGACTGGACGAGATCGAGGATTGAGGTGATGATCATGAAGCTGTCCGACCTGACAAGCCATGACGCGATCGTGGCCGAGCGCCGTCAGGCCGACCCTGAGTACGCCGCTGAGGCCGATCGCCTCGTGCTGGCCGATGCGGTGAGCCGGGCCGTCGTCCGCTATCGCGCAGAACGTGACCTGACGCAGACCGCGTTCGGGACGATGCTGGGCTGGAAGCAGCCGCACGTGGCGCGATTGGAACGCGCTGACGTCGCACCGTCGATCGAGACTCTGCAGCGCCTGGCACGCGCCGGGGTCATCGAGGTCCATATCGAGCAGCAGCGCACCTATGTCCGGGAGCTCGCCACCACGTGACGAGCAGGCTCGACAGCAGTGACCAGAGTGACCAGTCGGGGCTGAAGTCAGGACACTGGAGTCATGACGAGCACGACCGCTGACGACCTCTGGCGGGACTGGTGCGCGGTCACCGGCACCGCCGAGGATCAGCTCGACGAGGCCACCCTGCAGCGCTTCGCCGCGACGTCGGGAGCCTCGCAGAAGGTGCTGGCGACGCTGCGCGGCCGGCGATCGGCAGGGCCGCGACCAGCAGACGAGCCGCCCAGCGCCGAGGCTCCCGCCTGGCCGGTCGAGCAGCGTGACGAGCCGAGAAGCCTGCAACGACTGATCACCCACGGCTCGACGATCATCGCCACGGGCTCGACCGGCTGGATCGCCCGGCTGCGGATGCGCCGGCTGCTCTTCGCCGCAGTGCTGCTGGCACCACCAGACCACGGCGGCCTGGGGCTGTCCCGCAGCCAGGTCCGCGCGATGACGCCTCGCCGGCTGGCGGGGCTGCGCGAGCAGGTCGGCGTCAGCGACGACGAGCACGCCTGCCCGGCATGTGCAGTGTGGTCGTGGCTGGAGATCGTCGGTACCAACAACGGCTGGTCGCCGAACACAGTGCGCACACTGGGCCGCCGCCGCGACGAGATCGTCGACGGTTCGACCCGTCAGCTCCACCGGCATCAGCGTGAGGATCCGAGCCCGGAATGGGCCGACTGGCCGGACCATCCAGCCCTGCTGCCGGCGATCGATCAGTGGGGCTACATCGACCTCTACGCCTCGCTGCATCCGTCGTCGCTGTCAGTGCTGGTACGCACCGTCGCCGAGCTGCTCGCCAGTCCCGTGCCTGCGATGCCCGAAGAAGAGGACGACGAGCCGGATCCTGTCGCACCGGCGGCCCGGCACGTCAGCGCCGAGGAGGAAGTCGCGATTCTGGCCCGCGCCGACGAGCTCAACGCTCGGATCGAGAAGATCCTGGCCGAGACCCGATGATCACGGTGGGAGCGCCGTCAGCGCAGCACAGTCCTCAGCGCGAGGGCGAATGCCTCGCAATGGTCCTGGCTGCTCACTCGGACCAATGCAGGTAGAACTGATCGCGCGAGGCGATCTACTTCAGCGCGGAGTCCGCAGATTGGTATGAACCTCGACGTCAAACTTGAGGCTCGGCGGTTGACCGTTGGTGAGGCCTGCGAACCAGATTCGCCCGGTCGGTGTTCTGTCGTGTTTCCACGCTTCGTCGATCGCGAGATCTTCCGAGCGACGGTGCTTTGAGTTGCCCTCGTAGAGGGCAAGTATCTTCTTCGCCTCGTCTCGGGTCGTCGGGATCTCAATTCGCATCACCGGCATGGTTCACCCTTCTGCGACTGGCGCTGACGGTTCTGCGGGGGATTCCCGTACTCGCGCGGGCATCACGACCGTCACGACGCCTGCGGCAACGACGAGCATGACGGCGGCGACAGTGAGCGCGGCGTCGAAGCCCACTGTCGTATAGTGCAGCTGATCGCTGGGTGACCTGCCCTCGCTCATCGCGGTTGCGGCAGCCAGTGTGGCAACTGTGTTCAGCAGTGCTGTGCCGACGGATCCACCGAGTTGGGTCACGGCATTGACCGCTCCCGACGCAGCTCCGGTATCACGAGAATCGACGTTGGAGGTGGCGCTTTCGACGGCTGGGGTGATCGTGCAGCCGAGTCCGAGTCCGATGAGAATCTCCGCAGGGACGAAGCGGGTCAGATACACGTTCCCGCTCTCGGGATCGAGCCCGACCAGGAGCACGAACCCGACGGCCATCACGATCAGGCTCGGCACGATCAGATTTCGGGGTGCCAGACGCTGGGACAGTGCCCCGGCGATCGCGGTCGAGCCGATGCCGATGGACAGTGCCAGGGGAAGGAACGCGAACCCGGCCTGCATGGGCGAGAACCCGAGGATCTGTTGGAACCAATAGGTCAACACGAGGAACAGTCCGAACAACGACAGTTGGGGCAGGGCGACCGCGAGCAGTGCGCCGCCGCGGAGGCGATTGAGCAGAATCCTCAAGGGCAGAAGCGGGCTGGCCGATCTCGACTGCACAGTCACGAAGGCGGCCATCGAGACAAGTCCCAGCCCGAGAGTCGCCACGACGACCAGATCGCCCGGGCCGCGTGTGGCGACCTCGGTGAGAGCGAAGACGATCGCGGCCATTCCCACCACGCTGGTCAGCGCCCCGGCCCAGTCGAGTCGCACGCCCCGTCGTTCCATCGTCGGAATGACACGACTGGTGCCGATCAGGGCCACTGCCACGATCGGCACGTTGATGAGCAGGCACCAGCGCCATCCCGCCCACTCGGTGAGGAATCCACCCAGCAGGAGGCCGATGACGGCTCCTGCCCCGGTCAGTGCGCCGTACACGCCGAAGGCCGTGGCTCGGTCACGAGGTGCAGTGAACGTCGCTGAGATCACTGCAAGCGCGGCGGGCGCGAGCAGCGCTGCCGAGACGCCCTGTCCCGCTCGCGCCACCAACAGCAGGCCCCACGTAGGGGCACCACCTGCCAAAGCCGACGTCAGGGCGAACCCGACGAGTCCCAAAACGAAGGCTCGCCTCGCGCCGAGGACATCACTCAACCTGCCACCCAGGAGCAGCAGGCCGCCGAAGGCCAGGGCGTAGGCGGTGATGACCCAGCTGCGACTGGCATCGCTCATGCCGAGTTCATCCTGGAGCGCGGGCAGGGCGATCGTGATGATCGTCGAGTCCAGGACGACCATGAGCTGCGCCAGGCCCGCAACGGCAAGTGCCCACCAGCGTGCTGCGCCAGTTCTGCTTAACGTCATGCATGTAACTTACCAACAGTAAATTACCTGAGCAATCGGATAGAGTGGACCCATGGCAGGCGATCAGGAAGCACCCAGTGAAGACTCGCATCAGCGGGCGCACGGCAGCGCTGCGACGAGTGTCTGGCTGCGTGAGGAGGTGCCGTCCCGCAGTCGCCGCACGCTGACGCGGGAGGGGATCGTCGTCGAGGCGGTTGGTCTTCTCGATGACCAGGGCATCGGGAGAATGACGATGCGTCGACTGGCTGAGCGAATCGGTGTGACCTCGACCGCACTCTATTGGCACGTGAAGACGAAAGAAGAGGTCCTTGATCTCGCCTTCGACCACGTGTTCGGGTTTGTCGAGATCCCGAGAGCAGATGGCGATTGGCGGTCGGACGTTCGGGCTCTCCTGCTCGGATGGCGCAAGACGATGCTCGACCACCCGTGGACAACAGCGCTGGTGGGAAGGCCGATGCTGGGGCCCAACGTGTTGGCCCGGACTGAATACCTCTACTCGACTCTGGCGGGCACCGGCTTGTCCGGCATCGAGCTGTCTGCGATCACGCAGCTCTTCGCCAACTACGTCATCGGCACCGCTGCGGCCGAATCCACCTGGCATCAGGCAGAGACTGCCCCGGAACAGCAGGCCCTTGCATGGCAGCGCATTGAAGACAATCGCGATGTCTACCCGACGCTCTACCAGTCCGGTCACTTTGATGAGCAGCGGGCAAGCTCCGACGAACTCTTCGAGCATGGTCTCGATATGCTCATCACTCGCGTGGTCGATACCGCGTGATAGATCCACTTGGCGCGTGATCGCGCCTGCTGGGCCTGTGCCCCGTGATCGGTTGTCTAGGCCTTCTCTTGCTGCGCTTCAGAGCTACGATGAATGGGCATGACTCCCAACTCACGACCGGCCGGCCGCGTGCAGCGCACTCCGGACTTTGACCTGTCCATGGCGGACCTGCGCGCGGTGGCGGCGTTCAACCTGGCGTGTGCACTGCAGGTCATCGACCTTTTCGAAGCGGTGCAGCCGCATGATGCCCGCCCACGTGATGCGTTGGTCGCGGCGGAGGATTTCGTGCGCGGTGGGCCGCGGTCTCGTGCACAGCGCATCGGTGCTCCTGCTGCCCATCGAGCCTCCAAGCAGGTCAGCGGCGCTGCCTCGCATGCAGCGATGGCAGCCGGCGACGCGGCGGCGTCGGCCTATCTTCACCCGCTGGCCGAGGCCTCCCAAGTCGGCCACATCCTCCGCGGTCCATCACATTGCGTGCTGGCGCTGGAGATGCGAGCGGTCGAACCGCTCACGCGTGCGGCCGCCACTGCCGCAGTTCTGGAACAGTCCACGCCTGCTGTGGTCGAAGTGCTGTGCCGCTACCCGCGTGCGGCGACGAGAGATCGAGCGACCGCTGAGGTGATGTCGTCTCTGGATGTCCAGCTTCGCGAATCGGTGAGCTGATCAGGACGCCGTCTCACGAGCCGTGCATCCACAGGTCTGCCCGTCAGCTCAGCGCAGCCGGCTGAACGGATCCATGATCGACTGCGCGCCATGGCGCGGGCAGACGAAGACCAGCCGTGCGCCGATGCCGTCGGCACCGCACGGTTCCGGCGGGCAGTCGCCGCCGCATGCAGAGCAGGTCCGGTATGCCTCGTCATCGATCATGATGCGAGGCTACGCGGACTCGTCGGTGCTGGGCATGGACAGGGGGCGAGCTTGTGGAGAGCAGAGCTGATCGCTCAGCCCAGCTCGAACGTCGCGACCACCGGCCGATGATCCGAGGCCTCGCCGCTGTCGCGCGCCCCGGGCGAGTCAGCGACCGAGCTGACGTCGACGCCGCCGGTGGTGACCGACTCGACCGCCTCGGTCAGCGCATGGCTGACCATCAGATGGTCAATCAGCTCACCACGACTCCGGTAGACACGTGTGAAGCGCTGTTCCTCATCGATCAGCGGGGCGAGGTTCCACATCCGCGCGGCATCGCCCTGGTCCTCGCGCTCATATCCTCCGCTGCCGAACTCGGAGCCGCCGGGGTCCAGCAGGATCTGGGTGGTGGCAGCCTGGGGCTCGTCGTTGAGGTCGCCGGCGACGATCACCGCGTTCTGCCGCCCGTCGCCGTCGAGCAGGTCATCGACGCCGGCGCGGACGGCAGCAGCCTCGGCCGCCCGCCGGTGCAGCGCGTAGACCGCATAACGTGCACGCTCTCCCTCATCGCGAGGGGAGAAGCGTCCACTGGGATAGGTCAGCAGCTTCGACTTCAGGTGTGCCGAGACCAGATCGATGTTCGTACCGGCCTTGCGGATCCGCGCGGTCAGCGCCGGCCGTCCCATCGCAGTGATGGTGCTGCCCTCGTCGTCGACCTGGACCGGGGCCAGCGTCTCGGGGAAATCGATGATCTGCTCGAGACTGGTCAGCGCGGACTGGGCGAGGAAACCCACCCGGATGCCGCGACCGTCGGGATCGGCCAGCGCGGTGTTCCAGCTGCCCTCGGGTCGGGACGCCAGGTCCTCGAGGGCCTCGGGGTCGCCGACCTCCTTGACGGCGAGCACATCAGGGGAGTGCTCGGCGATGGTGGCGGCCAGTGCGTCGAGCTTGGCGTCGTACTCGGCGTCGGTCTGACGGCCGGAGTCCTCGCCGGGACGGAAGAGGTTCTCGAGATTCCATGTGCCGATGGCGACCATGCCGCCCAGCGTGGCGGGACGAAGTGAACAGCGGGTCAACTGAAGCCGGAATGATCGGGCGACGGTATCCTCGGGGTCATGAGCATTGACTGGGAGCACTTCCTCGGCACCTTCGGATCAGGGCTGGCCGAGCGCTACGACGAGGTCGTCTCCTCGGCCGTCTACGACGACGCGCCGAATCGCGACGCCAGCTACTCGGTCCCCGAGGCCGATCTGCTGCATCCGGTGATCGACTGACGATTCTGCCCGTTCCTAAACGACTGGCAGAAGCTCACGGGGCTATGCCGACGCCCCCACCGACTGCTGGTTCTCACCAGGTCTGGGTGATGCAGCAGTCTCAGTGGTTGCGGCTCGACTCGCATGCCGATCGGTCAGGGGCTGGTGGGCGGGTAGCTGAACAGGCCTCCGCACAGATGGGGGTTGAAGATACGGCCGAAGGCACACCCGAAGTGGTGGCCCAGGGAGCCGTCGTCCACCCGCGGGATGTCGCTGATCTTGGCTTCAGCGGTTTCGGCTCCGACGCTGAGCCCGCCGGCGGCAAGTGCCAGTGCCGCGAATGTGGTGCCCAGCGTCATGCGGATCGTCTTGCGTGCCATGAGTGCCTCCAACAGGTGATGCCATCAGCTCTGCTTCACGATGGTGAGAGCTATGTCACTTGTCATGGTAGAGATCCTTTGACTGCGCTCACTAGCTACTTTGGTCGACAAGCAGTCACCACGTCGCCAGGGTCCACATCCGAGGCGCTGACCAAGTGACTGCCGTTCTCAAGACGTCCCGTCCTGGAATCCTTGAATCTGGGCCGGTGCCTCGGCGAGTGTGGAGAACATCAGCCGGGACGAGTGCCATGGCCACCTCGTCTCTGAGGACCACACAACTCTGCTCGAGGAGCAGCAATGTCCGAGATCGCCGATCGCTACACTCGACTGGCCGCCGACTTCCGCGACACCGTCGACGACGTGCCTTCCGAGCAATGGCAGGCCGCTTCGCCGTGCGAGGGCTGGACCGCCCACGACGTCGTCGCCCATGTGATCCACGCACATCTGATGCAGCTGGGGTTCCTCGACGCCGCACCTGAGGCACCGCTGCCGGTCGATGAGGATCCTCTCGCCGCCCTCGACGTCGTCGTCGAGGCTGTCGCGGCCGCACTGGCTGATCCCGACATCGCCTCCCGGGTCATCGATGGGGTGGCGGGGCCGATGACCTTCGCCGAGTCGATCGACGGTTTCCTCTCATTCGACCTGTTGATCCATCGCTGGGACCTCGCTCAGGCCGTCGGACTGACGGCTGTGTTCGATCTGACCGATGTGCGCTGGGCCCGGGGTCTCGCCGATGATCTCGGCGAGATGCTACGCGCCGACGGCGTCTGTGGTCCGGCACGGCCGGTGCCGGCAGGGGCTGACCAGCAGCAGCGGCTTCTGGCCCACCTGGGCCGTCGCCCCGAATGACGCCACCCTACGCGGCGGAATCTCCAGTGTCGCCATCACCAGTATCATTGAACGCTGGCTCGGTCGCAGTGATCACCGCGCGCAGGCCAGGCATGGCGGTGATCGTCTCGACGAGCTCGCGGGCAGAGTCAGCCTTGGTGCGGAACATGTGTGCCAGCAGGCCTTCACCGGCAGTGCCGAGCTGATAGGGCTGCGGCGTGCCGCCGTTGGGCATGTACCCGGACCTGCGCTGCTGCGCCTCGGCGAGACCTTCCAGATGCTGCTCGAGGGACGGAGCCGAGACCCATCGGCGCTCCGGCTGAGTCCTCTCCTCCTGCACCCAGACGGCGATCCGCTCAGCGTGATAGGCCTGCTGCTGTCCCACTGCATCACTGGTCGCCAGAAATTCGGCAGTCCCATCGAGTATCCCCGCAAGCCGCCGGGCCCGATGGGCGAGGACCACCAGGTGAGGCCTGGCGTCCTCGCCTGGGCCGGGAGATGCAGGCTGCCGCGGCATTCGCCTCATGAAACCCAGCATCCCGTGAACAAGATCGCGATACCGCTCGTTGTGATCGAGCGGACCGTCGTGATACATGGCCTGAGCCATCTGCTCGATGTGCTTCGGAAGACCCCAGATCTCGTGAGCCTGCCGCAGCAGCCCACGGTAGTCGCGGGCATCGATCGGATCATCGTCGGTGAGCATCTGCTGTACCCGCTCGACGTCAGTGGGCCCTTCCTCATCAATCTGTGATGCCCGGTTCTGGACGTGCCAGAGATGCCGAAGAAGCGGGCTCTCGAAGTGCTTACGGTAGGCCTCGACGTCGGCACCGTATTCGACATGCAGCAGCTCCAGCATGGCCTCGATGCCCGGACGGTTAAGGTTGATCACCCACGACAGCCTTCGCACATCAGCATCGGGGTCTGCCACCACAGCCTGACCATGAGCATTGGGGGTCGCCAACCAGCCCTCCTGGTGCATCGCCCGCACCCGCTGAACGGCCGGAGCCTCGAATACAGTCCTCAGGTCCTTGGTGAGTTGCTTGATCGACGCTCCGTACGGCCGCTCGATCAGAGCGCGCAGAAGCTGAAAATCCGGCAGGGGAGAAGAAGGCTGAGCGAACATGGGCTCCTCATCACGATCGTCGATCCAGCATGACCATGCGCTCGGAGGTAGGGAGGAGCGATCATGCCTCGTCGTCTATGACAGCATGACGAGTCACCTCATGGGAACACCCCGGTGATTCTCGCCGGAGTGTATTTGCACAGCGGTATTCATCGTTGACGATATCGCGCGTCGGACTCATCGAGGGATACCTGAAGTGACGATAACCCCTGGTCACCAGGCATACTCTCTTAAGGGCACAGACCACCGGGCGCGGGCAAGACCATGCTGGCCGAGCGGCTGCCCGGCATCCTGCCGCCGCTGGGCGACGACGCCGCGATGGAGGTGACCGCCATCGAGTCGGTGGCCGGAGACGCCGCCACCGTCAGCAGGCTGCGTCGGCGCCCGCCCTTCGAAGCGCCGCACCACAGCGCCAGCACCGCGGCCGTGGTCGGCGGGGGAGCGCGGATCGCGCGTCCCGGTGCGGTCACCCGCGCGCACTGCGGCGTGCTCTTCGTCGACGAAGCGCCCGAGTTCCAGCGCCAGGTGCTCGACTCGCTGCGTCAGCCGGTGGAGACCGGGGTGATCTCGCTGCATCGGGCCGCTGGCAGCGTCACCTACCCGGCGCGCTTCCAGCTGGTCATGGCCGCGAACCCGTGTCCCTGCGGCATGGCGCTGGGCCGGGCCGGCGAGTGCAGCTGCTCCGTGGTGCAGCGGCGCGGCTATCTGGCCAAGCTCTCCGGCCCGCTGCTGGACCGGATCGACCTGCAGGTCCAGGTCGACCGGCCCCGCTCGGCCTCGATGACGCTCGACGAGCCGGGGGAGAGCTCGGCGGCGGTGCTGGAGCGGGTGCTCGCCGCCCGAGCAGTCCAGCAGGACCGGCTGGGCCGGTGGGATCTGCGTATGAACAGCCAGGCGCCCATGGGGCTGCTCACCGGAGCACTGCGGCCGGCGGCCGCCGCGTCCGCCGCCCTGGACGCGGCCCTGGACCGCGGCGGGCTGTCGCTGCGCGGCTACGTCCGCGTGCTGCGGCTGGCCTGGACGCTGGCGGACATGGCGGGGCGCACCAGTCCGGAGGCCGAGGACGTCGAGGCGGCGATGCAGCTGCGGCAGAGCACCGAAGAACGGAGGACGGGATGAACAGCACTGTCGAGCCGGGATCCGGTTCCACTCTCGACGCCCCCGGGGGCGGCCTGGGTCCGGCCGTGTCGCCCAGAGGCGACGGCGGCCCCGACGAGGAACTGCGAGTGGTGCGAGCGGAGCTGAGCCGGATCATCGAGCCCGGGGATCTGCTGGCCGGTGTGCTCCTCGCCCGGCTCGGTCCACGGCAGACCCATGCGCTCATCAGCGGAGGCGCCGAGCCGGATGCGCAGCTGACCACATGTCTCGCCGCCGATGCCGAGGAAGCCGGCATCGGCCGCCGCGGCCGGCGCCTGCAGGACGGGCTGGCGCGGTGGCGGGCGCGGCTGGGCCAGTGCGACGGCGCCCGCGAGCTGGCCACGATCCGTCGCTTCGGCGGCGGACTGCTCATCCCGGAGGACCCGAGCTGGCCGACCGAGCTTGAGGCGCTGGGCATCGCGGCCCCGGTCGCGCTCTGGCACCGCGGCGGCACCCGGGGCCCGGACGCGCCGAGCCGCGACGCGGAGCGGCTGGATCAGTCGGCGCCTGCCGAGCAGTCGGAAATGCCGGAGCAGCCCGTGCTGCCCTGGATCCCGCGCACCGCAGCAGTGGTCGGATCCCGCGAGATCACCGACTACGGCATGCGCGCCACTGCGGAGATGGTCGAGGACCTCGTCGGACACGGCGTCTGCGTGATCTCCGGCGGGGCCTACGGCGTCGACGCCGCCGCGCACCGGGCCGCGCTGCGGCTCGCCGCACGGCGCGGCCTCGGAGGCCCCGGCGCGGCTCCGCCGACGGTCGCCGTGCTCGCCGGCGGGCTCGATCGGTGGTACCCGGCGGGCAACGAACGCCTGCTGCAGGGGGTGGCCGACCACGGGCTCGTGCTCAGCGAGCTGCCTCCCGGAGCCGCGCCGACGAAGCATCGTTTCCTGCAGCGCAACCGACTCATCGCCGCCTTGTCGGCGGCGACGGTCATCGTCGAGGCCCGGTGGCGCAGCGGGGCGCAGAGCACCGCCCACCATGCGCTCTCGTTGGGCCGCCCGGTCGGGGCCGTGCCCGGCAGCATCTTCTCGGCCACGTCGGCCGGATGCCATCGGCTGCTGCGCGAGACGCCGACGACGGTGGTCACCGATGCCGCCGACGTCGTCGAGCTGATGGCCGGTGACGCCGCACCGGCCGGCTCGACGCCCGGATCGCCGGCGGCGGGACGAACGGCCGCGGGATCGACCGGGGCCGCGCCGGATGCGGCGCCCTCGGACGACGGTCGGCCGGCGCAGGCGATGCTGCCGGTGATGCCCGGCGAGGAGGTCGGGGAGCCCGGCGTCTCCGGCTCGGGGTCGCGGACTCCGCCGCCGCGGACGGACCGCTCGGCGCCGGCTCGTCCGCAGGACGGGATGAGCCAGGAGGAGGTGCTGCTCCACGACGCGCTGCCCAAGCGGGGGCTGAGCACCCCGGGGAAGCTCGCCGCCGTCGCGGGGCTGGCCATGCCGCAGGTCTACGCGGCGCTGACCCGCCTGGAACGAGCCGGTCATGCGCGCCGCGTGGAGGGCCGGTGGGGGAGGAGCACGCCGAGCCCATGAGCTACCCTGCCTGCATGGACGATGCGAGCCGGATCGCGAAGGACAGCAAGGACTGGACGTGGGTGCTGGAGCGCCCGTGCCCGGACTGCGGCGCCGACGTGCGGCGTCTCGGTCCGACGGACGTCGCCGCGGCGGTGCGCGCGAGTCTGCCGCAGTGGACGACGCTGCTCGAGCGGCCCGCCGAGGAGCTGCGCCGGCGGCCGGCGCCGGCGACGTGGTCACCGCTGGAGTACGCCGCCCATGTGCGCGACGTCTTCGGAGTGATGCACGAGCGGCTCCGGCTGATGCTCGACCGGCAGGATCCGCCCTTCCCGGACTGGGACCAGGACGAGGCCGCCGTCCAGGGCGCCTACCACCGGCAGGATCCCGCGGAGGTCGCCGCAGCGCTGGACCCGGCCGGCCGGCGCTTCGCCGCCGTGCTGGAGGCCGTCGACGCCGAGCAGCACTCCCGGCGCGGGCTGCGCGGCGACGGCTCCGAGTTCACCGTGGTCACGCTGGCGCAGTATGCCTGGCACGACATCGCCCACCATCTCTGGGACGTGGGGATCGATCGTGGGTGAGCGCGCCGAGCGACCCGCCGGGGCGGAGGAGGACGACCCGCTGGTGGAGGAGGACGACCCGCTGGTGGAGGAGGACGACCCGCTGGTGGAGGAGTTCATCGCGCATCTGCGGCTGGAGCGCGGACTCTCCGAGCACACCATCCGCTCCTACGCCGGCGACCTGCGTCAGCTCGCCGGCCGCGTCGGAGGGCTGCGCGGCCTCGACCTCGCCGAGATCCGCACCTGGCTGGCCGATCTGCACGCCGGAGGCGCCTCGCGGGCGACGCTGAACCGCAAGACCGCCTCCGCGCGGACCTTCACCGCCTGGGCCCACCGCCGCGGGCACCTGGCCACCGACCCCTCCGTGCGGCTGCGCACGGCACCCGGCGGCCGCCACCTGCCCGACGTGCTCCAGGACCGGCAGATCCAGGCGCTCACCGACCAGCTGTCCGACGCCGCGCAGATCCCGGCGGAGCCGAGCACAGCGGAGCCGAGCACGCCGGGACCCGCCCCGGGGGAGTCGGCCCCGGAGGAGCAGGCCGAGCCGGATCCGATCGCCCGCGCCATGGCGCTGCGCGATGCGGCGATGATCGAGCTGCTCTATGCCACCGGGATCCGTGTCTCGGAGCTGGTCGGGCTCGACCGCGGCTCCTTCGAGCCGGAGCGCCGCATGGTCCGGGTGCTCGGCAAGGGGGACAAGGAACGCATGGTGCCCTACGGGATCCCCGCCCAGCATGCCCTGGACGCGTGGTGGGAGCAGGGCCGGCCGCTGCTCGCCGTGGCCGAGTCCGGAGCCGCGGCGTTCCTGGGACGCCGCGGCCGGCGCATCGACGTCCGCGTGGTCCGCCGCGCCGTCGACGCGCAGCTCGCCGCCCTGGGCACCACCGCGGCCCGCGGGCCGCACGCGCTGCGCCACTCGGCGGCCACCCATCTGCTCGACGGCGGGGCGGATCTGCGCGCCGTGCAGGAGCTGCTCGGCCATGCCTCGTTGAGCACCACCCAGGTCTACACCCACATCTCCGTCGACGGCCTGCGCCGCGGCTACGGCCAGGCTCACCCGCGGGCGTGAGCGCGGGCCGAGCCGAGGCGGCAAGCACCCGCGCCGGTCGCCGGGGACGTAGAGCGAGGCGACGCACCACGCCGCGGGACGCGGTCATGCCGGACGGCCAGTGCGGCCCTGTTAAGCTGTGTCACGGGGAGAGCTCGATCACAGATGTGGCGTATCACGCACATCTGATGCAGAATTGGTCTCGCGACAACTGAATGACGGTTCCATGACGGATCCACCATCGGGATCACCGCTGTCGGACGTAGGGGAAGACGTACCAACAGCACGATGGAGGATGGTCATGTCTGAACACACGGCCCGGGGTGTCCTGCACATCCACTCGGCCCCCACGGCGCTCTGCCCGCATGTCGAATGGGCAGTGTCCTCAGTGGTGGACGCCCGCGTGGACTTCCAGTGGGAGCCCCAGCCCGCATCGCCCGGCACCCAGCGCGCCGAGCTGAGCTGGCGCGGTCCTCAGGGGATCGGCGCCACGCTGGCCTCGTCGCTGCGGAGCCTGTCGCATCTGCGCTTCGAGGTCACCGAGGAACCCTCGCCCGCGTGCGACGGCAGCCGGTGGTCGCACACGCCCGAGCTGGGCATCTTCCACGCCACGACGGACGTCCACGGCAACATCATGATCTCCGAGGACCGCGTCCGCTGCGCCTATGAGCGCGGCGCCGGCGACCCGTCGGTGGTCTATCAGGAGCTCTCGCTGGCTCTCGGCGAGGCCTGGGACGAGGAGCTCGACCCCTTCCGGCACGCCGCCGAGGGCGCGCCGGTGCGCTGGCTCCACCGCGTCGGCTGAGCCGGCGCCCTCGCCCCGGACCGGCCGACCCGGCGACGTCGTCCTCCTCCATCGACGACGTCGCCGACCGCACTCCTGCCGCCCGATCGCTGCCCCGCGCAGCGGTGCTTCCCATCAGCCCCCCATGACGACGGGCGACCGTCCCCGACGATCCGAGGGATCGCCCGGGCCGGTCGCCCGTCGTCATGGATGGAGCGGCTCGCGACCCGTCAGACGGTGCGGAAGGCCACCACGGAGTTGTGCCCGCCGAAGCCGAAGGAGTTGCAGACGGCGACCTGGTCGCCGGCCGGCAGCTGTCGCGGGGCGCCGGTGACCACGTCCAGCGGCAGATCGGGGTCCTGGTTCTCCAGATTGATCGTCACCGGCGCACGCCGTTCGTGCAGCGCCAGCGTGGTCAGCACCGACTCCACCGCACCGGCGGCGCCGAGCAGATGGCCGGTCTGCGACTTCGTCGCCGAGACGCAGACCGAGTCGAGGTGGTCGCCGAAGGACGAGCGCAGCGCGGCGTACTCGGGCTTGTCCCCGACCGGCGTCGAGGTGGCGTGAGCGTTGACGTGGGTGACCTCGGAGACCTCCGCCTCCGCAGACTCCAGCGCGCGGTTCAGCGCGCGGGTCGCGCCGAGGGCCTCCGGGTCGGGAGCGGTGATGTGGTGGGCGTCCGAGCTCACTCCGGCGCCGGCGAGCTCCGCGTAGATGCGGGCGCCGCGGGCCTTCGCGTGCTCCTCGGACTCGATGACCAGCGCGCCGGCGCCCTCGCCCATGACGAAGCCGTCGCGGTCGACGTCGTAGGGGCGGGAGGCCGCCGCCGGGTCGTCGTTGCGCCGGGAGAGAGCCTGCATCGAGGAGAACGCCGCCAGCGGCAGCGGGTGGATGGCGGCCTCGGTGCCGCCGGCCATGACGATGTCGGCCTCGCCCTCGCGGATCATGCGGATCGCCACGTCCAGGGCTTCGGTGCCGGAGGCGCAGGCGGAGACCGCCGTGCGCGCGCCGGCTCGGGCGCCGAGGTCCAGGCTGATCGCACCGGCCGCCCCGTTGGGCATCAGCATCGGCACCGTCATCGGCATCACGCGCCGCGGGCCGCGCTCGCGCAGCGTGTCCCAGCTGTCCAGCAGGGTCCAGACGCCGCCGATGCCGGTGGCGAAGGAGACGCCGAGCCGGTCGCCGTCGACGTCCGCGTCGGCCAGACCGGCGTCGGCCCAGGCCTCGCGGGAGGCGACCATGCCCAGCTGGGTGGAGCGGTCCATGCGGCGGGTCTCGGGGCGCGAGAGCACCTCGGAGGGCGCCACCGCCGCCTCGGCGGCGAAGGAGACGGGCAGGCTGTACTCCTCCACCCAGTCGTAGTCGAGAGTCGTGGCGCCGGGCGTGCCCGCCAGCGCGTTCTGCCACAGCGTCGGCACGTCGCCGCCGAGCGGAGTGGTGGCGCCGAGGCCGGTGATGACGAGACGGCGTGTCATGGATCTACCTCTGGTTCGCTGGGAATGGCATCAGGTGGATGGGAGGGGATGGGCGGGAGGTCGACGCGAGTCGACGGGGTGCGGAGTCGGCCGGCGCCGTCGTCGACGACGCCGGCCGCAGCTCCGGACACCGAGGCTGTCGGGGGATCAGCCCTCGGCGTTCGCGATGAAGTCCACCGCGTCGCCGACGGTGGAGAGGTTCTTGACCTCTTCGTCCGGAATCTTCACGCCGAACTTCTCCTCGGCGTTGACCACGATGGTCATCATCGAGATCGAGTCGATGTCCAGGTCCTCGGTGAAGGACTTGCCCAGCTGGACCTCCTCGGTCTCCAGGCCGGTCTCCTCGTTCACGATCTCGGCCAGTCCGGCGAGGATCTCGTTCTTGTCAGCCACGGGCTGCTCCCTTCGTCGTTGTACGGTCCGACGGCCCGCCTCCGCGGAGGGACTGCGGGTCGTCGTCGAGTGCCTCAGGTGTCCCTGACGCGTCTCACCCCGCCGTCCGTGCTGGTGGACGGCGGGACATCTTCCTGTCCGGGACCGGCGTCGGCCGGTCCGCCGCCTCCATTCTCCGTCGCGGGAGCGGTCCGGGGCGCGTGGGCGCGCCCGCACCGTCCCGGGCGGGACCGTCGAGGCGGTGACGGTCGGTGCTCACGGCAGGCGGACCACCTGAGCACCGTAGACGAGTCCGGCGCCGAAGCCGATCTGCAGCGCCAGACCGCCGGAGAGCTCGGGATCCTCCTGCACCAGCCGGTGCATCGCCAGCGGGATCGAGGCCGCCGACGTGTTGCCGGCGTCGGCGATGTCGCGGCCGACGGCGACGTGCTCGGGCAGAGACAGCTGCTTGACCATCTCGTCGATGATTCGGATGTTGGCCTGGTGCGGCACGAAGGCCACCAGGTCCTCGGCGGAGATCCCGGCGGCGTCGAGGGTCTGCTGGGCGACTTTGGCCATCTCCCAGACCGCCCAGCGGAAGACGGTCGGGCCGTCCTGGCGCAGCGTCGGCCACAGCCGCTCCTCGGCGTCGAGCAGCCGCGAGGCGTCCTGGGTGCGGCGGGCCTCGGCCAGGGCGTCGCGCAGCGGCAGCAGCGAGCCGTCCATCGAGACGGTGCCCCACTTCTCGCCGTTGGAGCCCATCAGGCTCGGCGAGATGCCGGCCTCCTCGGACGGGCCGACGACGGCCGCGCCGGCGCCGTCGCCGAGCAGGAAGGACATGCTGCGCTCGTGGTCGTCGATGAAGTCGGAGAGCTTCTCGACGCCGACCACCAGCACATGCCGGGCGGTGCCGGCGCGGACCAGCGCGTCGGCCTGGCCGATGCCGTAGCAGTAGCCGGCGCAGGCCGCCGAGATGTCGTAGGCGACCGCCGCCTCGGTGCCCAGCCGGTGGGCCAGCTCGGCGGCCGCCGACGGCGTCTGGTACGGATGCGTCACGGTGGCGACGATGACCGCGTCGACGTCGGCGCCGGTCAGCCCGGCCTGCTCGATCGCCTCGCGCGCTGAGTCCTCGGCCATGTCGACGACCGAGACCTCCGGCCGGGCACGGTGGCGGGTGACGATGCCGGTGCGCTGGCGGATCCACTCGTCGGAGGAGTCGATCCACCGGCAGATCTGCTCGTTGTCGACGATGACGTCGGGGCGGTGCGCGCCCAGCCCCATCACACGGGAGGCCTGGACGGGGGCGGGCTGGTTCAGAACGGCTGTCACGGCGGGTGGGTCCTTGTCCTGGGTGGTCGGGGGACGACGACGCCGGGGCGCGGCGCCGTCGGCGGCAGTGTGGTCAGGCGGCGTGCTCGGCGAGGAACGCCCGCGCGTCGTCGAGGTCCTCGGGGCTCTTCACCGCGAACGAGGGCACGCCCTTCAGCCCGCGCTTGGCCAGGCCGGTCAGCGTGCCGCCGGGCAGCAGCTCCAGGATGCCGGTGACGCCGCGGGCGGACATGGTCTCCATGCACAGGTCCCAGCGCACCGGCCGGGTCACCTGGTCGACCAGCCGGCTCAGCACCTCCGCGCCGTCGGCGACGGTCTCGCCGTCGCGGTTCGACAGCAGCGGCAGCGCCGGGTCGTCGCTGGTGAAGGAGGCGACCTCCTCATCCAGGCGCCGCGCGGCGGGGGCCATGTGCTCGGTGTGGAAGGCGCCGGCGACCGGCAGCGGGATCACCCGGGCGCGCTGCGGCGGCTCGGCCTCCAGCGCGGCGATCGCCTCCTGCGTGCCGGCGGCGACGATCTGACCGGGACCGTTGGCGTTGGCCGCGGTGAGCTCGTGATCGGCGATGGCCTGCCGGACCTCCTCCTCGACGCCGCCGACGACGGCGGCCATCGACGTCGGCGTCGCCGCGGCGGCCTCGGCCATGCCGGAGGCGCGCACCCGGATCAGCCGCATGGCCTGCTCCTCGGTCAGCGCACCGGCCAGCGCGGCGGCGGGCACTTCGCCGACCGAGTGGCCGGCGACCAGCAGCTGCTCGCGCGAGGCGCCCGCCGGGGCGGCGCCGGCGCCGAGGCCCAGGGCGCGGGCGGAGAGCAGGCTCGCGGCGACGATGAGCGGCTGGGCGACGGCGGTGTCGCGGATGGTCTCGGCGTCGGAGGAGGTGCCGTGGGTCAGCAGGTCGGTCCCGGCGGCGTCGGAGAGGCGCGCGAGCGTCTCGCGCGCGGAGTCATCCTCGATCCACGGGGAGAGGAAGCCGGGGGTCTGGGAGCCCTGTCCAGGGCAGACGATCGCTAGCACACTACCAACTTTCCATATCGGGCCGACGCTCAGCGGGTCATGGGCGGACCAAGCTCCGCGCGGCGCGTTGTGGAGACTCTACAAACGGGCGACGGGTCCGAGTCTACAACCGTCCCACCGCCAGCGCCGTCTGCAGCACGTACGCGTCGCGCGGGACCATCGGATCCCACCCGGTGACGTCGGACACCCGGCGCAGCCGGTAGCGCACCGTGTTCGGATGGACGAAGAGCTCGCGGGCGGCGGCCTCCAGCGAATGGCCGCCGCCGATGTAGGCCGAGACCGTCTCCATCAGGCCGTTGCCCGCCGTCGACAACGGGGCGAAGACCGCCTCGCGCAGCACGGAGCGGGCGGCGTCGTCGCCGGCCAGCGCCCGCTCGGGCAGCAGGTCCTCGGCGGCGACGGGCCGCGGGGCCTGCGGCCAGGCGGCCGCGGCGGTGTAGCCGGAATGGGCGGCCTCCGCGCATTCGTGGGCTCGGCCGATCGGCCCGTCGATGCGGCTGTAGACCACCCGGCCCTGGCCGAAGCGCGGCATGATGCGCTCCAGCCCCGCCTCCAGGCCCTCGACGCCGCCGAGGAAGAGCACCAGCCGGTCGCCCTGGACGCCGACGACGGCGTCGGCGGCGAAGCGCTGGCACTGGCGCCGCAGGTGGCTGAGGAACAGCGCGTCGGTCTGCTCCGGCGCGTCGCCGACGACGACCACCACGCCGTCGGCGCTGCGCCAGCCGACGGCGGCCGCGCGGGAGTCGATCTGCTCGGCGGGCTCGCCGCGCAGCACCGAGTCCACCAGCAGCGCCTCCAGTCGGGAGTCCCAGGCGCCGCGCGATTCGGCCGCGCGGGCGTAGACGTCGGCGACGGCGAAGGCGCATTCGCGCGAGTAGCGCAGCACGGCCTCCAGCGTGGCCTGCTGGGCCTCGGCGGGGACCACCGCCGGCAGCCGCAGCTCCACGGCCTCGACGATGCTGCGCACCAGCTGCAGGGCCCGCTGCAGCGAGACGGTGCGCATCAGGTCGCTCGGCGCGGAGCCGAGCAGCTCGTTGACCAGCGTCAGGGACCGGTGATCGGGATCCTCCAGCCAGTTGACCAGGCCCTGGATGCCGCGCTGGGCGATCAGCCGCAGCGAGGCCCGCTCGTCGGTGCTCAGCTGGCGGTACCAGGGCAGCTGCTCCTCCAGATGCCGGTTGACCGCAGTGGTCAGCGTCCCGACCTGGGACTGCAGCAGCCGCAGGATCTCCTCGTCCACATGCGGGGCCGTCGGAGGCGGCCCCGCGGGCGCAGGGTCCGCCGACGCCGCCGGGTCGGGCAGCGAGCCGGGAGGGGAAGCGGTCATGCTCGGCACCCTAGACCCTCGACGTGTCCGCAGGCCAGTTGTGCATTCCCTACAAAACAGCCGTCCCCGTCGTCGCCGCCGGCTCCGGAGTCCGGAGGCGGCGGCGACGACGGGGACGGCGGAGACGCCCGCGGCGACGGCGAGGAGTCAGTCCTCGTCGGCGGCGCCGGAGGTGCCGGCGTTGACGTCGCTGAGCTGGTACTGCTCGTAGGCCTTCTCGGCCAGCGACGGATCGACGGATCCCTCGTCGGCCAGCATCTGCAGCGCACGCACCACCATGGAGTGGGAGTCGATGCGGAAGTGGCGACGGGCCGCCGGCCGGGTATCGGAGAATCCGAAGTCGTCGGCGCCCAGCGTGGCGAAGCGGTGCGGGACGAACTGCCGGATCTGGTCGGGGACCTGGGTGGAGAAGTCCGTCGAGGCGACGATCGGGCCCTCGGCGCCGGCGAGCTTCTGCGTCACGTACGGCACCTCCGGCTCCTTCTCCGGATCCAGCATCGCGGCCTGCTCGACGTCCAGGGCCTGGCGCCGCAGCTGGTTCCACGAGGTCACCGACCAGATGTCGGCGGAGACGCCCCAGTCGTCGGCCAGCAGCTGCTGGGCCTCCTGGGCCCACGGGACCGAGACGCCGGAGGCCAGCAGCTGGACCTTCGGCCCGTCGGTCTCGCCGACGGAGACCCGGTGGATGCCGCGCAGGATGCCCTCGACGTCGACGTCCTCCGGCTCGGCCGGCTGGGTGACCGGCTCGTTGTACACCGTCAGGTAGTACATGACGTTGCGGTCGATCTCGACGCCGTCATGGTCGCCGTACATCTCGTACAGTCCCCGCCGCATGATGTGGGCGATCTCGAAGCCGAAGGCCGGGTCATAGTGCTTGACCGCCGGGTTGGTGGCCGCCAGCAGCGGCGAGTGCCCGTCGAGGTGCTGCAGCCCCTCGCCGACCAGAGTGGTCCGGCCGGCCGTGGCGCCGACGACGAAGCCGCGGCTCAGCTGGTCGGCGGCGGCCCAGAAGGAGTCGCCGGTGCGCTGGAAGCCGAACATCGAGTAGAAGATGTAGAACGGGATCATCGGCTCGCCGTGGGTGGCGTAGCTCGTGCCCGCGGCGGTGAAGGCCGCCGTGGCCCCGGCCTCGTTGATGCCCGGGTGCAGCAGCTGGCCCTTCTCGGACTCCTTGTAGGCCAGCATCAGCTCCCGGTCGACCGAGATGTAGTTCTGCCCCTTGGGGTTGTAGATCTTCGCGGTGGGGAAGAACGAGTCCATGCCGAAGGTCCGGGCCTCGTCGGGGAACATCGGCACGATGCGGTGCCCGATGTTCTTGTCCCGCATCAGGTCCTTCAGCTGGCGGACCAGGGCCATCGTGGTCGCCGCCTGCTGCTTGCCCGAGCCCTTCTTCGCCTGGGCGTAGGCCTTGTCGCCGGGGAGCTCGAGCGTGTTGACCGGCTCGCGGCGCTCGGGCAGCGGCCCGCCGAGGGCCTTCCGGCGCTCGTGCAGGTACTTGATCTCCTCGGCGTCCTCGCCGGGGTGGTAGTACGGCACGTTGTACGGGTCGGCCTCGATCTGCTCGTCGCTGACCGGGATCCGCAGCGTGTCGCGGAAGAGCTTGAGGTCGTCGACCGAGAGCTTCTTCATCTGGTGGGTCGCGTTGCGGCCCTCGAAGCTCGGCCCCAGCCCGTATCCCTTGACCGTCTGGGCCAGGATCACCGTCGGCTTGCCCTCGGACTGCGCGGCGGCCTGATAGGCGGAGTAGACCTTCTGGTAGTCGTGCCCGCCGCGCTTGAGGTTCCAGATGTCGTCGTCGGAGAGGTCGGAGACCATCTCCTTGGTCTTCTCCGACCGGCCGAAGAAGTGCTCGCGGATGAACTCGCCGGACTCGGCCTTGTAGGTCTGGTAGTCGCCGTCGAGGGTCTCGTTCATGATGCGGACCAGCTCGCCGTCGTCGTCGCGGTCGAGCAGCTGGTCCCATTCGCGGCCCCAGAGGACCTTGACCACGTTCCAGCCGGCGCCGCGGAAGAAGGCCTCCAGCTCCTGGACGATCTTGCCGTTGCCGCGCACCGGACCGTCGAGGCGCTGCATGTTGCAGTTGATCACGAAGGTCAGGTTGTCGAGCTTCTCGTTGGCGGCCAGCTGCAGCATGCCGCGCGACTCGGGCTCGTCCATCTCGCCGTCGCCGAGGAAGGCCCAGACGTGCTGCTCGGAGGTGTCCTTGATCCCGCGGTTCTGCACGTAGCGGTTGAACTGCGCCTGGTAGATCGCGTTCATCGGCCCGATCCCCATCGAGACGGTGGGGAACTGCCAGAAGTCGGGCATCAGCCGCGGGTGCGGGTAGGAGCTCAGCCCGTGCGGCGCCTGGGACTTCTCCTGGCGGAAGCCGTCGAGGTCCTCCTCGGACATCCGGCCCTCCAGGTAGGCGCGGGCGTAGTTGCCCGGCGAGGAGTGGCCCTGGAAGAAGATCTGGTCGCCGCCGCCGGGGTGGTCGGCGCCGCGGAAGAAGTGGTTCAGCCCGACTTCGTAGAGCGTCGCCATGCCCGCGTAGGAGGAGATGTGGCCTCCGACGGAGATGCCCTCCTTCTGCGCGCGGTGGACCATGATCGCGGCGTTCCACCGCAGGATCCGGCGGAAGCGGCGCTCGAGCTCCTCGTCGCCGGGGAACTCGGGCTCCTGGTCGACCGGGATGGTGTTGACGTAGTCGGTGGTGGTCACCATCGGGATGTCCACGGACTTCGCGCCCGCCCGCTGCAGGAGGGTGCGCACGATGTACTCGGCCCGCTCCGTGCCGTGGATCTCCAGCAGCTGGTCGAACGACTCCAGCCACTCCCGGGTCTCCTCCGGGTCACGGTCGGGGAGCTGATTCGTCAGACCGCTGCGAATGTGCGAGTTCTCTTCACCAGCGCTCACAGGTACCTCTCTCAATGGGTCGGCGATGCGACTCCGTGCTCCGCGGACATGGGTGGTCGTGCGGCGGAGTCGTCGAGGTTCGGGCGCGACCGTCAGGGTGAGGGCGCGCACTTCTCCTCGCAACTTTACCCCCAACGGCCGCCGGCGCACGTCGCCGAGGCGGTGCAGGCGGCTCCCGCGCCGCCAAGTCGCGGACCGAGCCGGTGAACATGACATCGCGACCCGACGGGGAGCCCTCGGTGTGGCTCTTCCCACCTGTGCGGCGGCGGACGTACCGTGGAGCAGGGACGCCGAACGACGTCGCGCGATGCCGTGCGGCCCGGAGCCGACGTCCCACGCCACGCCCCGCCCCGGGGCCCGCCACTGAAAGAGAGGGACAGACAGGTGAGCCAGGCAGCCGCTGCCGAGGACCCGCTGAGCGCCGACCCCGGCCATGGATATGACGCCGCATGCAATGTGGTGGACTCATCGGGACTGCTGGGGGAGCTGGGCTTCTCCGCCGACCACCTGGTCCAGGAGATCGGCGTCGACGACGACGTCGACGAGGACTTCCGCCGCCGGCTCGAGGAGCTGCTGGACGAGGAGCTCATCGACGAGGACTCCCAGGAGGTCGTCGACGCGGTGCTGCTGTGGTTCCGCGACGGCGACGACGATCCGGTCGACGCGATGATGGACGCGCTGACCACCCTCGACGAGGGCGGCGTGGTCTGGATGCTGACCCCGCGCTCCGGCCGCGAGGGCTATGTCCCGCCGGTGGAGATCCACGACGCGGCGGCCAACGCCGGCCTGCATGTGACCTCCTCGGCCGGGGTGAGCGAGAACTGGGCGGCCTCGAAGCTCGTCGCGCGCAAGTGAGCGTGCCCCTGCCTCGCGGGGGAGCGGAGGACGTCGACGACGGCGGGCCACGGATCGGCGATGCCGCGCCGCCGGCGGTCGGCCGGACCCACCACGGCGAGGAGCTGCGTCTGGAGCAGCTGGTCGGGGCCCCGGTGCTGGTGATGTTCTATCCCTTCGCCTTCAGCCGCGTCTGCGGCTCGGAGCTGGCGGAGCTGCAGGCCCGCCGCGACGAGCTGCGCCGGCTGGACGTGCGGGCGCTGGCGGTCAGCTGCGACGCGATCCACAGTCTGCGGGCCTACGCCGAGCATCTGGTCGCGGCCGCAGAGGACAGCGGGAGCGCCGAGGACGCCGGCACCGCCGACGGCGCCGCGGCCGGCGACGAGCTCGCCGTCGAGCTGGTCAGCGACTTCTGGCCGCACGGGCGCATCGCCCGGGACTTCGGGGTCTTCGACGCCGAGCGCGGCGTCGCGACGCGGACGAGCTTCCTGCTCGACGCCGACCTCGTCGTCCGGCATGTCCAGCAGGTGCCGACGCACCAGGCTCGGGACCTGGACCAGACCCTCGAGGTGCTGGCCCGGCTGAGCCGGCCCGGATGAGTCGCGGAGGGCCCGTGCCGGCCGACCCGCGGGACCCGGCCGGCGACTGAGCGGCCGCCGTGGCGCATCCCATGGTCTCCGTCGGCGGCCGCGGGCGGCGTCGGCGCCCGCCTTTCGCTTAGAGTGGAACTCCGTGAGCACCACGACTGAGACTTCGACGGCCGCGCGAGGCGGCGCTCTGGACCGATACTTCGAGATCACCGCCCGCGGGTCGACATGGGGCCGCGAGATCCGCGGCGGGCTGGCGACCTTCCTGGCGATGTCCTACATCGTCGTGCTGAACCCGCTGATCATCGGAGCCTCGGCCGACTCCACCGGGCACTTCCTCGGCGGCGGCACCGAGCCGAACCTGCCCGCCGTCGCCGCGGCGACCTCGCTGGTCTCGGGGCTGATGACCATCCTGATGGGCGTGGTCGGCAAGTTCCCGATGGCGGTCTCGTCCTCGCTGGGGCTGTCGGCCTTCATCACCTACGGCATCGTCGTGCTGCCCGGCATGACCTGGGCCGATGCGATGGGCCTGGTGGTCATCGAAGGCTTCATCCTGCTGCTGCTGGTGCTCACCGGCTTCCGCCAGGCCATCTTCGACGCCGTGCCCGCCCAGCTGAAGACCGCCATCAGCGTCGGCATCGGGCTGTTCATCGCGCTGATCGGGATGATCAACGCCGGCTTCATCCAGAACGGCGGCGGCACCGCCCTGGAGCTGGGCGCCGGCGGATTCCTCTTCGGCTGGCCGCTGGTCATCTTCCTGGTCGCGCTCTTCGCGCTCTTCGCCATGTGGGCGGCCAAGATCCGCGGCGCGATCCTCTACTCGATCGTCGGCGCGACGGCGCTGGCCATCACGCTGGAGTCCTTCCTGCACATCGGCGCCGTCGGCGAGGACGGGGAGAACCCCTACGGCTGGGAGCTGACGGTCCCGACGCTGGACCAGGACTGGTTCACGCTGCCGGACTTCTCGCTGCTCGGCGGCTTCAACCTGCTGGGCTCCTGGGAGAGCATCGGCATCATCGCCGCCGCGCTGGCGGTGTTCACCCTGCTGCTGGCGAACTTCTTCGACCTGCTCGGGACCATGGTCGGCGTCTCGAACGCCGGCGGCATCAAGGACGCCGACGGCGGCGTGCCGTGCTCGCGGCGCATCATGGTCTCCGACGCGCTGGGCACCATGGGCGGCGGACTCGGCGCGACGTCGGTGAACTCCGGATTCATCGAGTCGACGGTCGGCGTCGGCGACGGCGCGCGCACCGGTCTGGCCAACGTGGTCACCGGCGTGCTCTTCCTGGCCACGATCGTGCTCTCGCCGCTGGCCGCGGTCATCCCGACCGAGGCGGCCTCCGCGACGCTGGTGCTGGTCGGCTTCCTGATGATGCAGCAGATCACCCGCATCGACTGGACCGACCCGGAGATCGCGATGCCGGCGTTCATGACTCTGGTGCTGATGCCGTTCTCCTACTCCATCACCAACGGCATCGGCGCCGGCTTCATCACCTACGTGGTCATCAAGATCCTGCGCGGCAAGGCGAAGCAGGTCCACCCGCTGATGTATGTCACCGCCGCGCTGTTCATCCTGTACTTCATCTCCGGGCCCATCCAGAACGCCGTCGGCGCCGGCTGACCGACGGTCCGCCCGATCCGGATGATCCGCTCGATCCGGACGATCGGGCCGGACGGGACGGACGGCGCGCTCAGCCGGCCAGCAGCTGCTCGCTGAGCTCCCAGTGTCGGCGCGCGACCTCGGGATCGTGCCCGGCGACGGCGGTGCGCGCGATCTGCAGATCGGATCCGCAGTACTCCCCGGACGACCAGGTCCGGCCCGGCGTGCCGGTGATGAGGCGGGCCAGCCGCCTCCCGCCTTCCTCGGGGGTGCTGAACATCCTGCGCAGAGCCGAGCGGTAGGCCAGGCGGAACCAGCTGGAGGTGTCGGAGGCGAAGTTCGTGGCGACGAAGCCGGGATGGAAGGCCACCGCCGACAGCCCTTCGGCGTGGAATCGGTCGTGCAGCTCGCGGACGAAGAGGATGTTCGCCAGCTTCGCGTTGCCGTAGGCCCGGTTGGCGGTGAACCGTTCCCAGGTCTGGATGTCGTCGAGGTCCAGGCGGGAGAAGACGCGGGCTCCGATGCTGGAGGTGGCCACCACTCGCGCCCGCGAGTCCAGCAGCCGGTCCTGCAGCCGTCGCGTGAGCAGGAACGGCGCGAGGTGATTGACCTGGAAGGTCTTCTCGAAGCCGTCCGGCGTGGCGCTCGGTCCGGAGAAGACGCCGCCGGCGTTGTGGGCCAGCACGTCGATGCGCCCGCAGTCCCGGCGCAGCGCCTCGGCGAGCGACCGGACGTCGTCGAGCCGGGTGAAGTCCGCGAGGTGATGCTCGGCGCCGACCGACTCCGCCACCGCCCGCGTCTTCTCCGGCGAGCGCCCCACGAGCACCAGCCGATGCCCGTCGCCGGCGAGCTGTCGTGCCGCGGCGGCGCCGACGCCGTCGCTGGCTCCGGTGATGACGATCGTCTCGGTCATGCCTCCTCCCGGGCGAAGACTTTGCCGGGGTTGAGCAGTCCCTGCGGATCGAAGACCGCCTTGATGCCGCGCTGCAGCTGCAGCTGCTCGGCGCCGAGCTCGTCGGGCAGCCAGGCCCGCTTGAGCAGCCCGATGCCGTGTTCGCCGGTCAGCGTGCCGCCGACGGCCAGGGCATGGGCGAAGAGCGCCTCGGCCGCCGCCCACACCTCCGCGGGGACCTCCTCGCCGTCGACGACGAAGGTCGGGTGCAGGTTGCCGTCGCCGGCATGGCAGGTCGTCGGGATCGTCACCCCGTGGGCGGCCTCGAGCTCCCGGATCGCCGCGAAGGTCTCGGCCAGGCGGCTGCGCGGGACGGCGATGTCCTCGACGAGCAGCGTGCCCTGCGCCTCCAGGGCGGGCAGGGCCGCACGCCGCAGCGCCAGCAGCTCGGCGGCGCGCTGCTCGTCGGAGGCGGTCTCGACGTCGCCGCCGTGCTCGGTGAGCACCGCGACCACGGACTCGGCCAGGGTCGCGGCGCCGGGGCCGTCGCACTGGACGAGCAGATGCGCACGGCCCCGGCTCAGCAGATCCTGGTCGGCCTGTGCGGCGACGGCGGCGAGCGTCGGCTCGTCCATCAGCTCCATCAGCGCGATCCGATGGCCGCCGGCGGTGATCGCCGCGGCGGCGCGGGCGGCGGCGTCGACGGAGTCGAAGAACGCGCCGATCGTCGTCGGCGGGCCCTCGGGCAGCGGCTCGAGCCGCAGCGTGGCCTCGACGATGACGCCCAGCGTGCCCTCGGAGCCGATCAGCAGGGCGCAGAGGTCGTAGCCGCTGACGCCCTTGACTGTGCGATGCCCGGTCTCGATCACCCGGCCGTCGGCGAGCACGACGGTCAGCGCCAGCACCGCCTCCCGGGTGACGCCGTACTTCGCGCAGAGCAGCCCGCCGGCGTTCATGGCGATGTTGCCGCCGACGGTGGAGATGTCGCGGCTGGCCGGATCCGGCGCCCACCAGAGGTCGTGGGCGGCCAGGGCGCGGTTGAGGTCCCCGTTGAGGATCCCCGGCTCGACGACGGCGAGCCGGTCGGCCGGCGAGATCTCCTGGATGCGGTCCATCGCCCGGGTGGAGAGCACGATCTCTCCGCCTCCGGCGATCGCTCCGCCGGCGAGCCCGGTGCCGGCGGCCCGGGTCACGATCGGCGTGCCGTGCGCCGAGGCGATCCGGCAGGTCTGCTGCACGTCGGCGACCTCCCGGGCCTCCACCACCGCCAGCGGCGGCGCCTCGGCCCGGTGGCCGGAGCGGTCCGCGGTGCAGGCGGCCAGCACCTCGGGGTCGGTGACGACGCGGTCGGGCAGGGCCTGTCGCAGCGCCGCGACGACGGGATCGTCCGTCGCCGCGGTGTCTGAGGGGAGAACGCCGTCGCCGGGTTCTCCGGCGGTGTCGGGGCGGGAGGTCATGCTCACCTCGTCTGTCGCGGTTCGAATGGGGTGTGCTCGCCGGAAGTCCAACGGCGTCTAATCCTCCGTCTCCGCCGGCAGCAGTCCGTTCCGGACCGCGGCGACGAGCTCCTCGTGGTCGGCCTCGGTCTGATCGGCGTAGCGCACCGCGAAGCGGCCGACGGCCTCGTCCATGTCCGAGTCGCCGGCGAAGTACCCGGCCAGCAGTCGCGGGTCGAGCGACCGTGCGTGCGCCCGGGCCAGCAGAGCGCCGGCGAGCCGGCCGTAATCGTCGAGATGGCCGCCCGACAGCGCCGAGGGGTCGATGTCGCCCTTCATGTTGCGGAACTGGCGGACCATGAACGGCCGGCCATCGATCGTCGTCCAGCCGAGCAGGATGTCGGCCTCGGCCTGCACCAGGCGTTGGCCCTCGACGACGCGCCGGCCTTCGTGGTCGGCGTCGTGGTGCTCGAGGAACGGCTCCAACGCCGAGGGGCAGGCCTCCTTGAGCTGCAGCACCAGCGCCTCGTCCCCGTTGCCGTGCAGTAGCGCGATGTAGGACCGCCGCCCGACGCTCCCGGTGCCGACCACGCGGAAGGCGACGTCGGTGATGTGGTAGCGGGTCAGCAGCGTGCGGTGCCTGGCCGGCAGCGTCTCGACGTAGGATTCCAGCCCGTCGATCACCGCCTCGGCCTCCGCGTCGTCGAGGTGGGTGCGGATCGGCGGGTTCTCCGAGAAGCGCAGCCGTCGGCCGCCGTCGTCGGAGAACTCGGTGGTCCGCTTCGCGGCGATCTTCGCACTGGTGTTCTTCCGTGCCTTGTCTGCGGCCTTCTCGAAGTCGTCGAGCAGCTCGTCGGCCTTCGCCCTCTCGATCACCGAGGAGTCCGGCAGCGCGTTCCAGGAGGTCATGAAGGGCACCTCGGCCAGCTTCCGGACGGTGCGCCGGTAGGACTTCACCGCGTCCTCGGCGGCCTTGCGGCAGCGCTTCTCGGACACCTCGCCCTCGCGGCCGGCCAGCACCAGGCTGGTCGAGAGCCGCTTGAGGTCCCACTCCCAGGGCCCCGGGACGGTCTCGTCGAAGTCGTTCACGTCCATGACGATCTGCCCGTCGGAGGTGCCGAAGAGGCCGAAGTTCGCCGCGTGGGCGTCGCCGCAGAGCTGGGCGGTGAGCCCGCTGGCCGGGGTGCCGGCCATGTCCGCCCCCATCAGGCCCGCCGCCCCGCGGAAGAAGGCGAAGGGCGAGGCCGTCATCCGGCGGATCCGCAGCGGGATCAGCGAGTCGAGGCGGCCGGCGTTGCTCCGGTGGATGAAGTCCACGACGTCGGGGCGCCGCGGACTCACCGGATCGTGGTCGTGGGAGTCCGGCGGCGTCGCCTCCTGCAGGGCTCTGCCCTGCTCGACGATCTCGTCGGAGCGGACCGGGGTGCGCAGATCGATGCCGTCCATGGGGACACGATATCTCCGGCGACGGCGGCATCGGCGGCATGCGGCGGTCGGGGCCCGGCCTCAGGCCTCGAGCGCGGCCAGGAACTCCCGCAGCGTCGCGGTGAACTCCTCCGGGCGCTCCAGCGGGGGATAGTGGGCCGCGGCGTCGACGGTCACCAGCCGAGCCCGCGGGCAGCGGTCGACGAGTTCCCCGACCATCCGCAGGTGGTCGTCGGCGTCCAGCGACCCGACCACGCCGAGGACCGGGACCTGGAGGCCGCCGAGCCGTTCCCAGGTGTCCTGGACCGGAGTGGCCGGCGTCGGAGCCCGCGGCCCGTCCTGGCCGACGATGTGGACGGACAGTGTGCGGCGCAGCATCGTCTCGAGCTCGGCGACCACCTCCGCGTCGACGGCGGCGAGCTCGCGGTGCGGCCCGGCGGCGAACTGCAGCGCCGTGCGGATCCAGGCTTCCGGGTCCAAGTTCTCGGCCGCCCGACGCTGGGCGTCCAGCTGCTCGAGCATCCAGGGATCGCTGAACGTCGGCTCGCTGGTGCCCGCCCCGCAGGCGACGATGCCGGCCACACGGTCGGGGTGCTCCAGCCCGGCGTCCACCGCCGTCGCCGCACCCATCGACAGTCCCACCAGCAGCGCACGGTCGACGTGGAGGGCGTCCAGGGCGGCGACGACGTCGTCGCCGTGCCGGAAGGCCGCGTCCCGCGGGGCCTCGGTCCATCCGTGGCCGCGCGCGTCGAGGGCGATCAGCGGGCGGGGAAGGCCGGCGTCGAGCTGGCGGCGCCACATCCGGTGATCGAGGCCGCCGCCGTGCAGCAGCACCACCGGCGTGGCGTCGTCGGCGGGGCTCTCCGGAGGATGCCGGAGGCAGCCGATGCGCAGGCCGTCGCCGGCGTCGAGCAGCTGCAGGTCGGAGGGAGTGTCAGCGGGGCGCTCGTCCTGGGTCATCGTGCACCGCTCCTCGGTCCGGGGCGTTCTCGCGGGTCGGCTCGTCGTCGCTCCGGTCATCGGGGGAGGAGTCGCCCTGCCGGTGGTGCTCCGGCTCGGCGACGGCCTGCATCACCCAGGAGGCGACGCCGGCGGTGATCGCTCCGAGCAGCGCGATGCCCACGATCATCAGCGCCACGGCGATCAGCCGTCCGGCGACGGTGACCGGATAGAAGTCACCGTAGCCGACAGTGGCGCTGGTGACCACGGCCCACCAGATGGCGTCGCCGAAGCTGGTGATGTTGGCGTCGGGATGGCCGCGCTCGACGTCGAGGATCGCCACCGCCCCCAGCAGGATGCAGATCAGTGCCGTGGCGGCGACGTAGACGCTGGTCCGGCCCACCAGCCGGCGGGTCATCACCCGCTGGACCAGGCGCAGGGTGCTGAGCACGCGCAGCACGCGCAGCGGACGGAATACCGGCACGAGCACCAACAGCACGTCGTACCAGCGGGAGAGCAGATAGCGGCCGCGCCGCTCGGCCAGCACGAGGCGTATGCCCAGATCCAGGGCGAAGGCCGCCCAGAGCGTCCAGGAGACGGTGAGGAGCAGCTGCTCCAGCGTCGGCGGCATGCTGGTGTCGATCACCCGCCAGGCGTAGGCGACGAAGAACGCCGCCGCCAGCAGGATCATCGGGATCTCGGTGCGGCGCTCCCAGCGCTGGACGCGGGACAGGGGCTGCTCGGTCGGCTGCGCGGTCATCGACTCCGGCTCAGGCGGTCGGGCGGCCGGCGGCCTGCAGGATCTCGCGGCGCCAGGTCTTCCGGCCGAAGAGCACGAAGCGCAGCTCGCCGCCGTCGCGGGTGCGCACTGCCAGCGAGTTGGGCATCACCGGGATCGAATTCAGGAAGAGCGTCCAGACTGGCTCGGCGTCGACGATCTCCCCGAGGCCGACGACGGAGGCCCCGGACTGGATGTTGAAAGCGTGGGACTCGAAGATCAGCCGGCGGTCGGTCAGGTGCAGGCGACCGCCCACGGTCTCGGCGCCGCGCTGCAGGTTGGCGTTCGAGGACTTCAGCACGGTCTCGCCGGCGTCCAGCTCGGTCTTCATGGTTCTCCAACGGGGTCGGGAGCATCGGCGTGGGTCGGGCCCGGCGTGTGCCGGGCCCGGTGGGAACTCGTCGCTCGTGCCGGATCCTCCGGAAGCACGGCGTCGGTCTGGCTGGTCACCGCGGACGATTCCGCACCATGGTAGTCGACGCCCCGCGGGGCGTCGCGCAGAACCCGGCGCGCGCTGTGAGACATCGGCGCGCCGACCCGGGCGCCGGCCCGTCGGTCCCGCGACGAGTGTCGCTTCGACCGGGGAGGGAGTCACCGGGGAGCGTGCTCGCCGTCAGCGCGGAGAGGCCTCCGGGCCGGGAGACTGGGGTGAGGACGAGGCTCGATCCAGCCGGTGGTCGACGAGGGCCGCGAACGGCGAGAGCATCAACCAGCGGGGAAGCGAGTGCCGCGCGGCGGCGGGCCCGCTGAGGTGCAGCTGTTCCGAGCGCAGGGCCTGCGACCAGCTGAGCTGCCCCCGCCACACGTCGACCATGGTGCGCAGCGTGGAGGACATCGCGACCGTCGCGGGATGGCCGGGATCGACGTCGCAGACGTCGACGTCTCCGTCGGCGGAGACCACGATCCACCAGCTCCGCGTCCGTGGCTCCACATCGGTGAAGGTGAAGGCGAGGACGACGCGACCCTCCGGCAGCGTCGCCACGTCGATGTTGCGGTGGATGTCCCAGAGCAGCAGGTGGGGATCGAGGTCCTCGTCGCCGAGCTCGCTGCGCCACTGCACGCCCCATTCGCCCAGCGACTGGATGACCGGTTCCAGCGCTCGGCCGCCCGGGGTGAGGTCATAGCCCGTCCGGGAGCCCTCGGCCCGTCGGACGACGATTCCGGCCCGCTCCAGCGACCGCAGACGCTTGGAGAGCAGCGCCGTGGACATCCTCGGCAGCCCGTGGCGGATCTCGTTGAAATGGTGGCTGCCGGCGACCAGCTCGCGGATGATCAGCACGGTCCACCGCTCGTCGAGGACCTCCATGGTCTTGGCGATCGGAGAACTGGCCGTATCCCACAACAGACCCCTCCTCGAGGTGTGTGGGGGACGAGGATACCGAGGCCGGCCGCGGCGAACAAGGATGGCGCGGACGCCGAGGACGGCTCGAGGACCCGGTCGGTGCAGATCGTGAACTATCCCGGCCGACGCCGGGAGATCACACTGGGAATCATCACTGATCTCCCGAGGAGTGGTCATCATGGACCCGCAGGACACCTCCGCCGAGCGCACCCTCCCCTCGACTGCCGAGCCGTCGGCCGGGACGGCCTCGGCCGCATCCGACCACGCGGCGGCCCCGGGGCCCAGCATGCCTGAACAGGCCGGGCAGCTCCTGGGCCATGTCGCCGGCTATATCGCGCATCGGACCATCGAGCTGGGTCTGCGCGCCGGACTGATCGAGCAGCTCGCCCGCCAGCCGAGCCGGACCTCCGAGCAGCTCGTCGATGACCTGGACCTGGACGCCTTCTACGTCGGCGTCTGGTGCCGTGCGGCCTTCTCGGCCGGCATTCTCGAGAGGGCGGGCGAAGGCTACCGGCTCGCCGATCACCTGGATACGCTGCTGCTCGACGGGGACTCGCCGGCCTACGTCGGCGGCATGTTCCCGCTGATGCTGCAGTCCGAGCTGTTCGACCGGTTCGCCGCGTGCCTCCACAGCGGGGAACGGCTGTGGTGGGACGAGACGTCGCCGGAGTGGATCGCCCGCGTCTCCGCCACCGGCCGGCCGTTCTACGCTCGGCTGGTCCCCGACGGCCTGGCCCGGGTGCCGGGACTGTCCGCCCAGCTCGAGGCCGCCTGCACGGTGGTCGACACCGCCTGCGGCACCGGGGCGGGGGTCCGCCGGCTGGCCGAGCATCACCCGCGCTGCGAGATCATCGGAGTGGACGGCGACGCGCATTCGATCGAGCAGGCGCAGCGGATGGTCGAGGCCGCCGGCCTGGCGGACCGGACGAGATTCCTGGTCAGCCCTTTGGAAGAGCTGACCCTGGACGAGCAGGCGAGCGTGGTGATCAACAACATCTCCATGCACGAGTGCCGCGACATGGACCGGGCGACTGCGGCGATCCGCGAGGCTCTCGCACCGGGCGGCTGGTTCGTCATCTCCGACTTCCCGTTCCCGGAGACCGACGCCGGTCTGCGGTCCGTGCCGGGGCGGATCATGGCCGGCATCCAGTATTTCGAGGCCCAGATCGACGATCAGCTCCAGCCGCGGTCGGTCTATGACACTCTGCTGGAGCGGCACGGATTCGTCGACGTCGACTGGTTCGAGCTCACTCCGGTGCATGCCGTGACCAGCGGTCGGGCGCCGGACTGAGACGCGGCGGGCGGGTTCGCCCAGCTCCGGGGCCTGGGGACGCCGAGGCGTCGGTGGGCCCTGCCGGGATCGAACCGACGACACTCGCGGTGTAAACGCGATGCTCTGCCAGCTGAGCTAAAGGCCCTCACCGGCCGCCGCGGCGCCACGATCCGCCGACCCTCGCGGGCGGCAGGCAAGGCGCCGGGCGGCACCGGCGAGAAGACTATACCAGCCGCGCGGTCAGCCCTTCGCGGTCAGCGCTTCGCCGCCTGCCGCCGGGTCTGCTCGGCGGCGTGCAGCGCGGCGCCGACGATGCCGGCGTTGTTCTTCAGCTGGGCCGGCACCACCGGAGCGCGGACGTCGGTGACCTGCGGCAGGAAGTCCTCGCTGCGCTTGGAGATGCCCCCGCCGATGATGAACTTCTTCGGCGAGAACAGCCGCTCCAGGTGGACCAGGTAACGGTTCAGCAGTCGGCCGTACTCGTCCCAGGGCATGTCGGCGCGCTCGCGGGCCGCCGCCGAGGCCTTCTGCTCGGCCACCTCGCCCTCGAACTCCAGGTGGCCCATCTCGGTGTTCGGGACCAGCTCGCCGTCGTGGACCAGCGCCGAGCCGATGCCGGTGCCGAGCGTGACGGTCATGACCGAGCCGGAGGTGTCGGAGCCGGCGCCGTAGTGGGCCTCGGCCAGGCCGGCGCCGTCGGCGTCGTTGAAGGTGTGGATCTGCCCGGGCAGGTCGCGCAGCAGGGTTCCGGCGTCGCACTCCAGCCAGGAGTCGTCGATGTTCGCCGCCGAGAGCACCTGGTTGTCCACCACGATGCCCGGCACCAGCACTCCGACCGAGAGCTCCGCGACCGCCGGGGCCTTCTCGCGGCCGAGCAGCTCCTCGAGGATCTCGCCGATCACCCCGGCGACGGCCTCGGGAGTCGCCGGCTTCGGCGTGGGGATGCGGAAGCGCTCTCCGGTGAGCGTGCCCTTGTCGAGGTTGACGATGCCGCCCTTGATGCCGGTGCCGCCGACGTCGATGCCGACGGCGCGCTTGGGCAGCCCGTGCGGGCGGGTCGTGGACGGGTTCTCGACTGCGTGGGTCATCGCTCTCCAGGGGTGGGGCGACCGGGCGCGGACCCTGCGGCGACGACGTCGCCCGGGCGCCGATCGCGGGCCTCAGTGTGCGTAGGTGTGCGTCGTCGCACCGGAACAGCAGGCCGTGCCGAGCGGCGCGGCGCCGTAGAACAGAATAGCGTCCGCGGCGATCCGGGTCACGTCCCCGCCGCGGAGATGTCGTCGCCTCCGGCGGGGCTCAGGCCTCTTCGGCGGGCACGGTGAGGATCTCGGCGCCGTCCTCGGTGACGACCAGAGTGTGCTCGAACTGTGCGGTGCGCCTGCGGTCGCGGGTGACCGCGGTCCAGCCGTCCTCCCAGAGCTCGAAGTGCCGGGTGCCCAGGGTGAGCATCGGCTCGATGGTGAAGACCATGCCCGGCTCCAGCGGCTGGGAGTGGTCCGGCGCGGCGTCGAAGTGCGGGATGACCAGCCCGGTGTGGAAGGCCTTGCCGACCCCGTGGCCGATGAACTCGCGGACCACGCCGTAGTCGAAGCGCTTCGCGTAGGACTCGATGGACCGTCCGATGACGTTGATGGGGCGGCCGGGCTTGACCGCGCGGATGCCGCGCATCATCGCCTCCTGCGTCCGCTCGACGAGCAGCCGGGACTCCTCGTCGACGTCGCCGACGAAAAAGGTGACGTTGTGGTCGCCGTGGACGCCGTCCAGGTAGGCGGTGATGTCCAGGTTGACGATGTCGCCGTCGGCCAGCGGCCGCGAGTCCGGGATCCCGTGGCAGATCACCTCGTTGACCGAGGTGCAGATCGACTTGGGGAAGCGGCGGTAGTTCAGGCAGGAGGGGTAGGCGCCGCGGCTGACCAGGTACTCGTGGGCGACCGCGTCGAGCTCGTCGGTCGTCACGCCCGGGGTGATGTGCCGGCCCGTCGCGACCATGGCGTCGGCCGCCAGCTGCCCGGCACGGCGGATGCGCTCCACGGTCTCGGCGTCGTAGACGTCCTCGCCGGTGTACTGCGGCGGCGCGTCGAGCCCGACGTAGTCCGGACGCGGGATGTGCTGGGGCACCGGCCGCTCGGGGCTCTGCGTGCCCGGGGTCAGCGTACCGATCGGAGCCATGGAGGAGGATGCGGATGCCATGTCGGCGATCCTATCGCTCGGCGCGCGCGACCACCCAGCCGCCGCCGGGCGGCTCTCGCGGAGGTGCCGGAGATCACTGGTGGCCTCGCGGCGACAGGCTTAGCATGGCCGCATGGACAGCAGTGCAGGTGCTGATGAGGCGACCGGCGGGACGACCGGCGGGGCGGCGCCGCTGCGGCGTCGGGTGATCCAGGCTCCGATGGCCGGCGGGCCGTCGACGCCGGAGCTCGCCGCAGCGGTCGCCGACGCCGGCGGGCTGGGCTTCCTGGCCGCGGGCTATCTCGACGCCGCGGCGATGGTCGCGCAGCTCGCGACCGTCCGCGAGCTCACCGACGCGCCCGTCGGGGTGAACGTCTTCGCCCCGCCCGCGGACGAGGCCGATCTCGTCTCGGCCGCCGACGGCGGCCTGGCGGACTACCGGCGACAGCTCGAGCCGGAGGCGCGCGGGCTGGGCGTCGAGCTGCCGACGGAGACTGCCGTCGACGACGACGACTGGCGCGCCACGCTCGACGCGCTGATCGCCGATCCGGTGCCGGTGGTCTCCTTCACCTTCGGGCTGCCGGAGCCTGCCGACGTCGCGGCGCTGCATGCCGTCGGCAGCCAGCTCGTCGGCACCGTGACCGACGAGCGCGAGGCCGAGGACGCCATCGCCCGCGGGATGGATGCGCTCTGCGTGCAGGGACCGGAGGCCGGCGGCCACCGCGGCACCCATCGCGTCGGCGCCGATCCGGACGACCGGCCGCTGCCCGAGCTGGTGACCGCCGTCGCCGAAGTCGCCGAAGTGGTGCGGAGCTCCCGGGCCTCCCCGGGCTCGACCGGCCCGACCGGCCCGACCGGCCCGACCGGACCGATCGGCTCTGTCGACTCGACTGGCCCGACAGGCTCGCCCGCCGTGCCGCTGATCGCCGCCGGCGGCCTCATCGACGCCGCCGACGTCGCCGCGGTCCGTCGGGCCGGGGCGGACGCGGTCCAGCTCGGCACCGCGTTCCTGCTCACCCGCGAGGCCGGCACCTCCACGCCGCATCGGCGGGCGCTGCGCGAGGAGCGTGAGGCGGTCTCGGCGGGACGGCCGGGCCGCGGCACGACGGTCACCCGCGCCTACACCGGACGGCCGGCGCGCGGACTGCGCACCAGCTTCATCGACGCCCACGACGCCGCCGCGCCGGCGGCCTACCCGCAGGTCCATCAGCTGACGAAGCCGCTGAGGGCGGCCGCGGCGCGGGCCGGCGACCTCGAACGCTGCCATCTCTGGGCCGGCACCGGAGCCTCGCGGGCCGGTGGCGAGATTCCGGAGGACGCTCCGGCGGCGGAGGTGGTGGCGCGGATCGCGGCGGCGTTCGACTCCTGAGCCGAGGCGCTGGCCGCTCAGTGCTGCGCGGCGCTCGGGCGCCGCGGACGCAGCTGCAGCATCAGGGCGGCCACCGCGATGACCGTGACCAGCGTCAGCGCCGTCGGCAGCGACCAGACGGTGGTCAGCCCGCCGATGGCCGGGCTCAGCCCGATCGAGACGGTGCGCATCGTCCAGCTGATCCAGGTGACCCCGCTGTGCGCCGGCAGCCCTTCGAGCGCGTCGGCGCCGGCGAAGGCCAGCGGCACGGTGATCGCGCAGCCCAGCCCCGCCACGGCCAGCGCGGCCAGCGTCAGCGCCAGCGAGGGCGCCCAGGCGGTGCCGAGCATGCCCACCACCACGGCGGAGAGGCTGCCCAGCAGCGCCGGACGCGCCCCGATCCGGTCGACCACACGGTCGCCGAGCAGCCGGCCGACGAACTGGGCGCCGAGCAGCACGCTGAGCCCCACGCCGGCGGCGGCCACCGGGGCGTCGCGCTCGGAGGCGAGCAGCACCGCCGACCAGTTGTTCCCCACGTCCTCCACGGAGATCCCCGCCAGGGCGACCAGAGCCAGCGGCGCCAGCAGCATCGCCACCCGCAGGCCAGGCGGTCGCGCCGTCGGCGCCTCGGCGTCCAGGGCGAGCGTCGTCTCGGGCAGGAACCGCCGGGCGGCCAGCGCCATCGAGGCCGCGCAGATCAGGCTCCAGACGCCCAGGTGGGCCAGCAGCGGGACGCCGAGCACCGCCGCCAGGGTGCCCACGCCGCCGCCGAGGGCGGCCCCGACGCTCCAGCCGGCGTGCATCGAGTTCAGCACCGAGCGTCCGCCGGCCTCCTGGACGCGGATGCCCTGGGCGTTCTGCGCGACGTCGACGACGGCGTCGCCGCAGCCGGCGGCCATCAGCCCGGCCAGCACGATCCACGGGGAGCCCAGCGTGACCCCGACGGCGACCACCACGAACGCCGCGGCCACCCAGACTGTGCCCAGCGCCGCCGCCCGGGCGACGCCGATCCGGCGGGAGACCACTCCGGGCAGGTGCATCGCCAGCGTCCCGCCGACGGCATAGCCGACCACCAGCAGGCCGAACAGCGCGGGGGAGAGGCCCAGGGCCTCCTTGACCTCGGCATAGCGGGCGAGCAGCGACGCCGGCAGCGCGCCGTTGGTGGCGAAGGCGACCATCGCCGCCGCCCGGGCCCCGCGGATCCGGGCAGGCGTCGGGGCATGGGCGTCAGCGGCGGCGGATCGAGGCATGCTGACGAGTCTCGTCCAGGATCGGCGGCGGTGCAATCACACTGCCGCGGCGCGGCGCGTAGGCTGGAGTCATGACGGAGTACTGGTACAACGTGACCACCGGCGAGGTCGAAGAGGGTGCGCAGTCCAGCTGGAAGCATCTGCTCGGCCCCTACGACACGCGCGAGGAGGCCGCCGCGGCGCTGCGTCGGGTCCGGCAGAACAACGAGGCCTGGGAGGACGAGGGCACCGGAGACCCGACGGGCTGATCCGACGGCTCCGCCGTCGGTCCGGGGCCTGAGCTGCAGCCGCTCGGCGGCTCGGCGGCTCAGTCGTCGAAGCTGTGCTCCTCGGCCGGGAAGCGCCCGGTGCGGACGTCCTCGCGATAGGCTCCGACCGCCTCGGCGACGGTCGAGCGCAGATCCGCGTACTCGCGCACGAACCGGGGCTTCCGGCCGGCGGTCAGCCCCAGCATGTCCTGCCAGACCAGCACCTGGCCGGTGGTGCCCGAGCCGGCACCGATGCCGACCGTCGGCACCGCCAGCCCGGCATCCACCTCGGCGGCGACTGCGGCGGGCACCATCTCCATGAGCACGCTGAAGGCCCCGGCCTCCTCCAGCGCACGGGCGTCGGCGAGCAGCCGCTCACCGGCCTCGCCGCGGCCCTGGACCCGGTACCCGCCCAGCGCGTGCTCGGACTGCGGGGTGAAGCCGATGTGGGCCATCACCGGGATCCCGGCGGCGACCATGGCGCGCACGTGCCCGGCCATCGCGGCGCCGCCCTCGACCTTCACCGCGTGGACTCCGCCCTCCTTCATCAGCCGCACCCCGGTCTCCACGGCCTGCTGCGGCGAGGCTTCATAGCTGCCGAAGGGCACGTCGGCGATCACCAGGGCGCGCTCGGCGCCGGCGACGACCGAGCGGGAGTAGACCAGCATCTCCTCGACCGTCATCGACAGCGTCGTCGACCGGCCCATCATCACGTTGGCCGCCGAATCCCCGACCAGCAGCACCTCGACGCCGGCCCGGTCGAAGATCCCGGCCATCGTCGCGTCGTAGGCGGTGAGCATGGCGAAGCGCTCGCCGGCCTCCTTGAACCGCCGCAGATGCACTGTGCGCACCCGGCGCGGGGTGAACTCGGCCGCCCGGTCCGCGGCCGGCCCGGAGTACGGCGCGGTCTCGGCGTCGGCGGGACCGCCGGAGGTCTGCGGGGCCTGCTGCCGGGGCTGCTGCGAGGGCTGCTGAGGAGTCTGCGGAGGGGTCTGCGGCGTCTCGGACATGGCCCCACGATACCGCCGACGCACGGCCCGGCGGCCTGAAGGGACTCCGGTAGAGTGGTGAACGCCAGTGACCCCGCACGTCAGAGAGTTGGCAGCGAGCATGGATCGACAGCAGGAATTCGTACTGCGCACCATCGAGGAACGGGATGTCCGTTTCGTGCGCCTCTGGTTCACCGATGTCGTCGGCGCCCTGAAGTCGGTCGCGCTCGCGCCGGCCGAGGTCGAGGGCGTCTTCAGCGAGGGGCTGGGCTTCGACGGGTCCTCCATCGAGGGGCTCTCGCGGGTCTTCGAGTCCGACATGCTGCTCAAGCCCGACCCCTCGAGCTTCCAGATCCTGCCCTGGCGCGGCGAGGAGGAGCCGACGTCGCGGATGTTCTGCGACATCCTCACCCCGGACCAGGAGATCGCCGCGGCCGACCCGCGCTCGGTGCTCCGCCGCCAGCTCGACGCGGCCGGGGAGATGGGCTTCACCTGCTACACGCATCCGGAGATCGAGTTCTACCTGCTGGAGTCCGAGCACGTCGACGCCGAGGGCCACCCGGTGCCGGTGGACCGGGCGGGCTACTTCGACCACGTCACCGGCAGCGTCTCGCAGGACTTCCGCCGCCACGTGGTCAACATGCTCGAGGCCGTCGGCATCTCGGTGGAGTTCAGCCACCACGAGGCCGGCCCGGGGCAGAACGAGATCGACCTGCGCTACGCCGACGCGCTGACCACTGCGGACAACATCATGACCTTCCGCACCGTGATCAAGGAGGTCGCGGTGATGCAGGGCAAGTACGCGACCTTCATGCCCAAGCCCTTCGCCGCGCACCCGGGGTCGGGGATGCACACCCACTTCGGCCTCTTCGAAGGCGACACCAACGCCTTCTTCGCCCCCAACGCGGAGTTCAACCTCTCGACCGTCGCCCGGCAGTTCATCGCCGGCGTGCTCACCCATGCGCCGGAGTTCACCGCGGTGACCAACCAGTTCGTGAACTCCTATAAGCGGCTCTGGGGCGGCGGCGAGGCGCCGTCGCACGTCTCCTGGGGCCACAACAACCGCTCGGCACTGATGCGGGTGCCGCTGTACAAGCCCACCAAGGGCGGCTCGGCGCGCATCGAGTTCCGCGGCATCGACTCCTCGGCGAACCCCTACTTGGCCTACGCCATGGTCCTGGGCGCGGGACTGAAGGGCATCCGCGAGGAGTACCAGCTGGCCGAGGCGATCACCGAGGACGTGTGGTCGCTGACCACCCCGGAGCGCAAGGCGCTGGGCATCAAGCCGCTGCCGGGCACGCTGCACGATGCGATCCGCCAGATGGAGGACTCCGAGTTCGTCGCGGAGGTCCTGGGCGAACAGGTCTTCGAGAACTTCCTGCGCAACAAGCAGGAGGAGTGGGACGACTACCGCGTCAACGTCTCGCCGTTCGAGATCAACCGGTACCTCGGCCTGATCTGAGAGGGCGGGGTCGAGCATGGAGGCACTGTCCACCCGGGAGCTGATCGCGGCCGGATTCCAGGAGCTCGACCGCGCCTCGGGGTTCCTGAAGGATCCCCAGCTGGCCGACGTCGATCTCCGGGCGCTGCTGGCGACGCTGCGCGTCGCACCGGATCCGGACCAGGCCCTGCTGCTGCTCATCCGCCTGCTCGAGCGCGCCGAGGGCGTCGCCGAGCTGCTGGTCCCCGACGCCGCGGGCAGGATGCCGCGCGCGGTGCCGATGCTGCGGCTGCTGGGCGCCTCTCCGGCGCTCGGCGAGTTCCTCGTCCGGCGGCCCGAGCATGCCGACCTGCTCGCCGTCGACGGCGCGGCGATGCCGCACACGGTGCCCGCCGCGGCGATGCGGGCCGAGCTGCTGGCCGCCGTCCGGGCCGACGGCGCCTCGCCCGGCGGTGCCGCCGCGGCGCCGGAGGCCCGGCTGGCGGAGGACTTCACCGTCCGTGAGGCCACGGCCGCGCTGCGCGTGGCCTATCGTCGGCAGCTGACCGCGCTGGCGCTGCGCGACCTCTGCGCCGAGGACCCGCTGGAGCACCAGCCGCTGGTCTCCCGCCAGCTGGCCGACCTCGCCGGTGCGGCGCTCGACGCCGCCCTGGCCGTCTCCCGCGCCGAGCTCGTCGCCCGCCACGGCGCCGAGGTGCGCGACGTCGAGCTGGCCGTCATCGGCATGGGCAAATGCGGCGCCCGCGAGCTGAACTACGTCTCCGACGTCGACGTCATCCACGTCCACCGGGCCCCGGAGCACCTCGAGGCCTCCCGGGCCGGCACGCTCGCGGCCGGGCTGGCCTCGGGGATCGCCCGCGTCGTCGACGGCTCGGCCCCGGAGCCCGGTCTGTGGGAGGTCGACGCGAACCTGCGCCCCGAGGGCAAGGACGGGCCGCTCTCGCGCAGCCTGGAGTCTCATCTGGAGTACTACCGCCGCTGGGCCCACGGCTGGGAGTTCCAGGCGCTGCTGAAGGCCCGCCCCGTGGCCGGCAGCGCCGATCTGGGCGAGGCCTACATCGCCGCGATCTGGCCGCAGGTCTGGAGCTCCTCCCAGCAGGAGGGCTTCGTGGAGAACGTCCAGCGCATGCGCCGGCGGGTCTTCGCGACCATCCCCGACGCGGACGTCGCGCGCGAGCTGAAGCTCGGCCGCGGCGGGCTGCGCGACATCGAGTTCACCGTCCAGCTGCTGCAGCTGGTCCACGGGCGCGTGGACGAGTCGCTGCACGTGCGCGACACGCTCACCGCGATCCGCGCGCTCGGCGACGGCGAGTACATGGCCGTCCGCGACCAGGATGCGATGTCGCGCTGCTATCGCTGGCTGCGGCTGCTCGAGCATCGCATCCAGATGACCAGCATGCGGCGCACCCATCTGATGCCCGTCCGCGAGGAGGAGCTGCGGGCGCTGGCGCATGCGATCCAGCCGCCGAGCACTGATCGGCGGCATACGCCGGAGGGCCTGCAGCGCCGCTGGCGCGACGTCGTCCGCGAGGTCACCAGCTTCCACGAGACGATCTTCTACCGGCCGCTGCTGTCCACCACCGCAGTGCTCTCCGACGAGGAGGTCCGGCTCTCCTCCGAGGCCGCCCAGGCGCGGCTGGCCGCCCTGGGCTACTCGGACACTCCCGGGGCGATGCGGCACATCGAGGCGCTGACCTCCGGGGTCACGCGGCGGGCGACGCTGCAGCGGCGGATCCTGCCGATGATGCTGGGCTGGTTCGCCGAGGGCGTCGATCCCGACGCCGGGCTGATCGCCTTCCGCCGGCTCAGCGAGTCGCTGGGCAGCAGCCCCTGGTACCTGACGATGCTGCGCGACTCCTCCGTGGCCGCCGAGCGGCTCTGCGACGTGCTCTCCAGCTCGCGGTTCATCTCCGACCAGCTGGAGCACTCGCCGGAGTCCACCCGCTGGCTCGGCGACGACGACGCGCTGCGTCCGCTGAGCTACCAGGCGCTCTGGACCGAGGTGCAGAACCAGCTGGCCCGCCACGAGGGCGATGCGATGACGGCGGTGCGGCTGACGCGGCTGGTCCGCCAGCGCGAGGTGCTGCGCATCGCCATCGCCGACGCCGCCGGGCGGCTCGACATCCAGGAGATCGGCCGGGCGCTGGCCGACGTCGACCGGGCCTGCACGCTGGGGGCGCTGCGCGTCGCCGAGCAGGATGTCTTCGCCGCCGAGGAGCCGCAGGTCGAGCTGCTGGTGGTGGCCATGGGCCGGCAGGGCGGCCGGGAGATCACCTACGGCTCGGACATGGATGCGCTCTTCGTCCACCGGGCGCTGCCCGGCGCGGACTCCAACGCCGCCGACGCGCAGGCCCAGCGGCTGGCCTCGCGGATGAGCGCGCTGCTGACCGGGTCGGTGAAGCCGCCGGTGCGCGGCGAGCACCCGCTGCAGATCGACGCCGACCTGCGCCCCGAGGGACGGAAGGGCACGCTGTCCCGTTCGCTGGAGTCCTTCCGCGAGTACTACCGCCGCTGGATGGACGTCTGGGAGCGGCAGGCGCTGCTGCGCGCGCGGCCGCTGGCCGGATCCGACGGGCTGGCCGCGGAGTTCATCCGGCTCGTCGACGAGGTCCGCTTCGGCGCGCCGCCCACCGACGGGCAGATCCGCGAGATCCGCCGGATCAAAGCCCGGGTGGAGAGCGAGCGGCTGCCCCGCGGCGCGGACCCGTCCCGGCATGTGAAGCTCGGGCGCGGGGCGCTCTCCGACGTCGAGTGGCTGGTCCAGCTGACCCAGCTGCAGCACGGCCACGACCATGACACGCTGCGCGGGCAGTCGACGCTGCCGACGCTGGAGGCGATGGTGGCCGCCGAGCTGATCGCCGCCGAGGACGCCGCGGTGCTCGCCGAGGCCTGGACGCTGTGCACCCGGGTGCGCGCCGGGATCAAGGTCTGGACCGGCCGGTCCGGCGACGTGCTGCCCTCCGGCCGGCGCGATCTGGAGGCGGTGGCGCGCTGGTGCGGCTTCGAGGCCGGCGAGGCCGCCGCCTTCGAGGAGCACTATCTGCGCACCACCCGGCGCTGCCGGCAGGTCTACGAGCGGCTGTTCTACACCGAGGCCTGAGCCCCGGCGCCGTCCGGCCGGGGATCAGACCTGCGGGATCAGGCGTGCCGGATCAGGGGCGCGGGGCCAGCAGCTGCAGCGTGCGGTGCTGGACGGCCTCGTCGGGGGCCAGGTTGACCAGCATGAGCTCGTCGGCGGAGACCTCCTCGGCGAAGGCGTCCAGCCAGGAGACGACCTCCTCGGCGGTGCCGGAGGCGGTGCGCGAGAGCATGTCCAGCACCTGCTGGCCGGCGGGGTGGCCGCGCAGCGCGGTGACGTCGTCGGCGCTGAGCTCGCGCTGGCGGCCCAGCATGTTGCGGATCCACTGGTCCTCGGCGCGACGCCGCTGCTCGGCGGCCACGGCGCCGTCGTCGTGGGCGATGACGTTGGCCGCGGCGATGAAGTGCGGCTCGGCGTCGGGACCCTGCAGCGAGTTCGTCGCGTCGAAGTGCTCGCGGTAGACCGCCGCGGCCTCGCCGAGCATCTGCGGGGCGAAGTGCGAGGCGAAGGCGTAGGGCAGGCCGAGCCGGGCGGCCAGCTGCGCGCCGAAGGTCGAGGAGCCCAGCACCCACAGCGGCACATCGGTGCCCTGGCCCGGGTGGGCGTTGACCCCCGGGATGCGGCTGGGTCCGGCGAGGTAGCCGGAGAGCTCGAGGATGTCGGTGGAGAATCGGTCGGCCTCCGAGCCGTCGCGGCGCAGGGCGCGCAGCGTCGCGCCGTCCGTGCCCGGTGCGCGCCCCAGGCCCAGGTCGATGCGACCGGGGAAGAGCGTCTCCAGCGTGCCGAACTGCTCGGCGATGATCAGCGGGGCGTGGTTGGGCAGCATGATCCCGCCGGAGCCGACGCGGATCTGCTCAGTGGCGGCGGCGACGTGCTGGATCAGCAGCGAGGTCGCCGAGGAGGCGATGTACGGCATGTTGTGGTGCTCGGCGAACCACAGTCGCGTGTAGCCGTGGGCGTCGGCGGTCTGCGCCAGCCGCACGCTGCGGGCGATGCCGTCGGCGGCGGTGTCCGGCGGACGGACGACGGCGAGGTCGAGCACGGAGAGCGGGCGGGATGCGGGCACGGCGGCGGCTCCTGGAATGAGGCGGACGGACGACGGCGCCGTCGTCGGGCGGCGGCCGCGGACCGTGACCGGCCTCGAGGGAGGAGCCTCGTGGCCCGGGCACGGTCCTGTGAGGAGCAACAGGAGCATGCGGGCCGCTCATCCCGGATTCGCTGAGAGCATGATCACCGTGCGGCGGCGCGTCTCCGGACCGCCGCCCGGACACGCGCGAGGCCCGCATCGCGTGCTGCGATGCGGGCCTCGCCGAGGTCCTTCGCCGGCGCCGATCCGGAGCGGTTCGGCGCCGTGCTCAGCCGGCAGTGATCAGATCGAGGAGATCAGGTCGAGCAGATCAGACCGAGTAGTAGAGCTCGAACTCGTAGGGGTTCGGGCGCAGCGCCAGCGGCTCGATCTCCTCCTCGCGCTTATAGGCGATCCAGGTCTTGACCAGGTCCTCGGTGAAGACGTCGCCCTCGAGCAGGAACTCGTAGTCGTCCTCCAGCGCCTCCAGCGCCTCGTCCAGCGAGCCCGGGGCCTTCTGGATGCCGGAGAGCTCCTCCGGCGGCAGCTCGTAGAGGTCCTTGTCGACCGGCTCGGCCGGCTCGATGCGGTTGCGGATCCCGTCCAGGCCGGCCATCAGCTGCGCGGAGAAGGCCAGGTAGGGGTTGGACGAGGGGTCCGGAGCGCGGAACTCGAGACGCTTGGCCTTCGGGTTGGCGCCGGTGATCGGGATGCGGATCGCCGCCGAGCGGTTGCCCTGCGAGTAGACCATGTTCACCGGGGCCTCGTAGCCCTTGACCAGACGGCGGTAGGAGTTGACCGTCGGGTTGGTGAAGGCCAGCACCGCCGACGCGTGCTTCAGCAGGCCGCCGATGTACCAGCGGGCGGTGTCGGAGAGGTTCGCGTAGCCCTTCTCGTCGAAGAACAGCGGCTCGCCGTCGGTCCACAGCGACTGGTGGCAGTGCATGCCGGAGCCGTTCTCGCCGAAGACCGGCTTCGGCATGAAGGTGGCCGACTTGCCGAACTGCTCCGAGGTGTTCTTCACGACGTACTTGAACTTCACCAGGTCGTCGGCGGCGTGGACCAGCGTGTTGAAGCGGTAGTTGATCTCCTGCTGACCCGGGCCGGCGACCTCGTGGTGGGAGCGCTCGACCTCGAGGTCCACGTTGTCCAGCGCGATGCAGATCGCGTCGCGGACGTCGGCGGTCTTGTCCTGCGGGGGCACCGGGAAGTACCCGCCCTTGGTCCCCAGCTGGTGGCCCAGGTTGCCGCCGGGGATCTCCGAGCCGGAGGTCCAGGTCGCCTCCTCGGCGCCGAGGGCGTAGAAGGAGGCCTGCGGGTCCGACTGCCACTTCACGTCGTCGAAGAGGAAGAACTCGGCCTCGGAGGCGAAGAATGCGGTGTCGGCGATGCCGGAGGAGCTCAGGTACTCCTCGGCCTTCTGCGCGACGCCGCGCGGGTCGCGGCGGTAGGGCTCGCCGGTGCGCGGGTTGACGATGGAGAAGGTCATCGCCAGCGTCTTCTCGGCGCGGTACTCGTCGACGAACGCAGTGGCCACGTCCGGGATGAGCTGCATGTCGGACTCTTCGATGCCCTGGAAGCCGCGGATCGAGGAGCCGTCGAACAGCTGCCCGTCCTCGAAGAAGTCGAGGTCGACGGCCTTGGCCGGCAGGTTGAAGTGGTGCTGGCTGCCGGGCAGGTCCGTGAAGCGGACGTCGACGAACTTGACGTCTTCATCCTTGATGAACTTCAGAACCTCTTCGGGTGTGCTGAACATGCGTCCTTGCTCCTGTCGAGTGGTGTCGGGGTCCGGACGGAGCCCCTGTCGGCGTGATTCACCCTATCGACGTCCTCGACGGCGCATGCCGCCGGCCGCCCAATGTGTCGCCTGCGCGGCGTCCCATCGTGCGGTGCGGCGGTCGACGCGGCTCCCGGAGGACTCGACGGCGGTCGCTGGCGACCACGCTACGGGGGCGCCGTTTCTCGACCATCACGCAGATGTTTCGGCGATGTAACTTAACCCGCTCATCCGTCCGGCCGATTCTGGTCGTCGGCGGCGCGGGTGTGAGGCCTCCGCCGGGGAGGGGAGGCGGCCGGAGCGGTAGACTGGTCGGGCGCATCGTGGGCCCCGGTGGTCCCGATGTCCGCACTGTCCGCACTGACCGCGCCGCGCGACCCGCCGGCGTCCCCGTGCTGTCCGTCGTCTCCCTCCAGGAGGAGTCCCGTGGCCGATCGATCCTCCGCCGAGCCCCCGACTGCGGCGACCTGGCCCGGCAAGGAGCTCGGCCTGCCGGAGGCGGGCCCCGGCAGCATGGCGGGTATGGGGCGGCGCCTCCTCGCGCTGCTGATCGACTGGCTGATCGCCGGGCTCATCTCGGCCGCCTGGCTCGACGGCGATTCGCTGCTGACGCTGCTGATCTTCGCCGGGATGCACATCATCCTTCTGGGCCTGCTCGGCACCACGCTCGGCAAGCGTGTGGTGCGCCTGCAGGTCGTCCGCGGCCCGCGCGCGGCCGGCGTGCCCCGCGCGCTGCTGCGCACGGTGCTGTTGCTGCTGATCGTGCCGGCGGTCCTCTCCGACGGCGAGGGGCGTCCGCTGCACGATGCCGCGGCTGGTACGGTGCAGCTCAGAATGTGAGCTCGCCCACGTCCTGACGGCTCCGCGTCGACGGGAGACCCGGCGCGGGCGGGCTCCGCCGCGCATCGGAGGGGGAGCTATGCAGGACCGAAGCATGTCCAGGACGGCGGTCGCATCGGGGAGCGGGCCGCCGAGCACTCGGCGACGGCGACGTCCCGCGGCGGTCACATCCCTGGTGGTCGGCGCCCTGGTGCTGGCCGGATGCGCCGGCGAGGGCTCGGAGCCGGCGGCCGAGCCTGGAGGCTCGGCCCAGGCCGAGTCCCCGTCATCCGACGCAGGGGAGTCCGGGGAGGAGACCGGCGAGCCATCCGGCGGCGACGCCTCGGCCGAGGTCGAGCCGGACCCGAGCGAGCAGGGCGACGCCGACGACGAGCAGGACCGGCCGGACTGGCCGACGTCGTCGTCCACCGGGCTGCAGCCGATGGACACGATCACCGCCGGCGACATCTCGCCGAAGTCGGTGGTCTCCAGCGACCATGGGCTGATCATCACCAACAACATGATGTATCAGCACAACGTCACTCTCTACGACGCGCGCACCCATGAGGTCGTGCAGACGCTGGAGGACACCGTCCAGCCGGCGGAGTTCGGTCTGGAGGGCTATCCGGAGACGGTGGCCGGGTCGCCGGTGGAAGCGACGTGGACCGCCGACGGGCAGCACGCCTACGTCTCCAACTATCAGCTCAACGACGGCGACCACCGCGACCTGGGCGCCTCGGCCGACGATCCCTGCACCGCCGGCGAGGCCATCCGGCCCTCCTTCGTCTACCGCTACAGCGTCGACGAGCAGGACTGGGACCAGGTGATCGAAGTCGGCCGCGTGCCGAAGTTCCTCACCCTCACGCCCGACGACTCCCGGCTGCTCGTCTCGAACTGGTGCGATGCCTCGATGTCAGTGGTCGACACCGCCTCCGGCGAGGAGATCGAGCAGATCGCGCTGAACAGCATGCCGCGCGGGATCGTGGCCATGCCGGACAACACCACGGTCTATGCCACCGCGATGTTCGCCGACGAGGTCTACGCGGTGGACCTGGAGGAGGGCACCGCCGAGGTCGCGCTGCGCACCGGCAGCCGGCCGCGGCATCTGGTCCGCGACGCCGCCGGCGAGGACGTCTACCTGACCGTCTCCGGAGCGGATGCCGTGCTGCGCCTCGCCCCCGAGACCGGCGACGTCGTCGATCGGACGGCCACCGGCGACGAACCGCGGAGCATGGCGATCTCCGCCGACGGCAGCGCCCTGCACGTGGTCAACTACCACGAGGACACCGTCTCGAAGTTCGACGCCGAGACGCTGGAGGAGATCGACCGTCGGTCCACCGGGCACCACCCGGTCGGCATCACCTACGACGCAGTCACCGGCTCGGTGCTGGTGGCCAACTACGGCGGCTCGCTGAGCGTCTACGACGACACCGGCGGGGCGCCGGGGAGTCTGGCGTCCGGCTGATCGACGGTCAGGCCGTCGCCGGCGTCGCTGCTCCGACGGTCGTCCCGCGCGTGCAGTAGCGCGCCCGATGCCGGTCGAAGACGACGGTCGCGGCGATCATCAGCAGCGCCGAGCCGAGCATGTGGAGCAGGACCAGACCGATGGGCAGTCCCAGGAAGTGCTGGGTGTAGCCGAGTGCGGCCTGCAGCACGATCGCGACGACGAGCCACCAGCCCGCCCGGCGTCGTGCGGGGGAGTCGCCGAGCAGTCGCTGGCGGACGAGCAGGACCACGGCCGCCGCGCAGAGCAGGTAGACCGGCATCGTGTGCACCCGGGTGATCAGCTCCGGGTCGAAGTCGTGCCGCGGGGATCCGGGATCGCCGGCGTGCGGGCCGGTGCCGGTGACCACCGTCCCGGCGATCACCGCCGCCCAGGCGGTGACCAGCACGATCATCGCCATCCCGCGGCTGAGCGGGTCGCGGACGCCGGCGGCGAGCGGGCGCGGCGCCGGCGTCCCGGTCGCGGAGGCCTCGGCGTCGAGCTCGGCCCGCACGCGCAGCAGCAGCTGGGTGGAGAGCAGCACCAGGGCCGAGGAGAGCAGGAAGTGCAGGCTCACCACCCAGGGGTTCAGATTCGTCCAGACGGTGATGCCGCCGATGACGCCCTGGAAGGGGATGCCCAGACCGATGATCAGGCTGCGCGCCCACAGCGGCCGGTGGCTGCGCGCCAGCCGGGCCACTGTCAGGAACATCGCCACTGTGATGGCGATCAGCACATAGGTCAGCAGGCGATTGCCGAACTCGATGGCGCCGTTGACGCCCATCTCCGGGGTCGCGGTCCAGGACTCGGGCGTGCAGCGGGGCCACTCGGGGCAGCCCAGCCCGGAAGCGGTCAGCCGCACGGCCCCGCCGGTGACCATGATGCCGACGTTGGCGATCAGCGTGGCCAGCGCCAGCAGCCGCGTCATCGGCGTGATGCGGGTGGGCAGCCGACGGCGGATCGGGTCGAGGACGGGGGAGAGGCTCAGCGCCATTTGAACCACCTTCGTGCGGCCAGGGAGGCGAGCGTCGCCCAGCCCGCCAGGACGAGGATCGGGACCGCGTCGAGGGTCCCGTCGGCGGCCGCGCGCAGGGACTCGCCCAGCGCGGCCGAGGGCAGAAGCAGCAGCAGCGCGCCCGAGCCGGTGTGATCCAGCGGCACCACGGCGCCGCCGGCGGCGCCGAGCACCACCCAGAGGACGTTGGTCAGCGCCAGCGTCGCCTCGGCGCGCACGGTGCCGGCCAGCAGCAGCCCGAGCGCGGTGAAGGCCGTGCCGCCGAGCAGCAGCACGAGCGGGCCCCAGATCAGCGCCGCGGCCGCCGGATGCCAGCCGAGCATCAGTCCGGCCGTGCCGATCACCAGGACCTGCAGGACGACGACGACGAGCACCGCCAGCGCCTTGCCCAGGATCAGCCCCAGCGGGCCCAGGGGAGTGGTCGCCAGATGCGCCAGCACGCCGTACTGACGTTCGAAGCCGGTGGCGATGCCCTGGCCCGTGAAGGCCGAGGCCATCACGGCCAGCGCCAGCACGCCGGGGGCCAGCGTGTCGATGCCGGGCACCGCGCCGCCGGCGACGCTCTCGAGCCGATGGGCGCCGACGAGCACCAGCAGCGGCAGGATCAGCGAGACCAGCAGCTGTTCGCCGTTGCGCAGCACATTGCGGGTCTCGTAGAGGCCGTGGGAGACGATGCGCGCGCCGGCCGGAGCCGGGAGCGCACGCGGCGGCAGAGCGCGGGGCCCGGCGGAGGTGCTCGGCGCGCGGTCGTGCCTGCTGTGCTCGGTCATGCCGCGGAGACCTCCCAGAAGACGTCCTCGAGGGTGCGGGCCTCGAAGGAGACCTCGGCGGGCATCAGGTCGATGCTCGACCACCAGTGCGTCATCGCGGCGAGGTCCTCGGGCGTGGCGATCGCCGCGGCCGCCCAGCGGGCCCCGGGGGCGTTGGCCGGGCCGCCGTCGAGGGTGACCTCGGTGGGTGCGGCGGCGAGCTCGTCGCGGGTCAGCGTGCGCGGGGCGACGAAGAGCAGCCGGCGCCGTCGGCCGTCGTCGGTGAGCTCCTCGACGGTGCCGCGGCGGACGACCTCGCCGTCCTTGAGGATTGCGACGGCGTCGGCGAGGTTCTGCGCCTCCTCGAGCAGGTGGGTGGTCAGCACGATGCCCAGGCCGAGGTCGCGCAGATGCTCGATGAGCGCGAAGACCCGCTGCCGCGACTGCGGGTCCAGGCCGGAGGAGGGCTCGTCGAGGAAGACGACCTCGGGCCGGCCGATGAGGCTGGCGGCCAGCGCGACGCGCTGGCGCTGCCCGCCGGAGAGGCGGCGGACGGCGGTCTGCATGAAGTCGGCCATGTCCAGCCGGTCGATCAGGTCCTCGAGCGACCAGGGGTCGCGGTGGAGGCTGGCCAGATGGCGCAGCAGCACCGCCGGGCGCACCGACTGCGGCAGGCCGCCGTCCTGCAGCATGACTCCGACCCGGGCGCGCAGCGCGGCGTCGGCGCGGTGGGGATCCTCGCCGAGCAGGCGGACGGTGCCCTGCGAGGGGCGCAGCAGCCCCTGGGCGCAGCTCAGCGCCGTGGTCTTGCCGGCGCCGTTGGGGCCGAGCAGCACGGTGACCTCGCCGTGGCGGGCGGTGAAGTCCACGCCGCGCAGGATCTCGTGCAGGCCGGCGGCGGAGCGCGTCGAGCCCACGGCGTAGCGCACGTGGGACAGGCTCAGGCAGACGGGTGGCTGGGGCACCCGATCATTCTACAGTTCTACATGGAGTAGAAGTGCGGGCGCGGCATTCGGCTCGGTGGTGCCGTCAGAGCGCGGCCCCGACGGCGAGGGCGACGGCGAGCACCGCCGCGGCCAGCGCGATCGCCTGGAACAGCACGATCCAGACCGGCGCGGGCAGCACGGAATGCCGTGCGGCGAGGTCGGGGTCGCTGCCGGTGCCCTTCACCGCCCACAGGCCGAGGGCGGCGCGCGCCGCGGAGAAGACCAGCAGCAGCCCGACGGCCAGGGTGAACAGAGTGGCGAGCATCGGTGCGGCCTGCCAGAAGACGGCGCCGGCGGCGGCCAGCGCCCCGACGGTGACCAGCAGTCCGAAGACGTTGCGGATCAGCAGCAGCGCCAGGACGAGCAGCACCATCGTCGCGGTCAGCCCGGCGCCGGCGCATCCCGACACCGCCGCGGCCACCAGCCCCAGGCCCACCAGGGCCGGCGCGGGATATCCGGCCAGCACGGTCAGCAGCACGCCGAGCCCCTGCGGGCGGCCGGCGGAGAAGGTCAGCCCGGAGGCGTCGGAGTGCAGACGGATGCCGCGGACGCGACGGCCGGTCAGCCAGGCGACGAGGACATGGCCCATCTCGTGGACCAGCGTGGCGGCGTGGCGGAGGACCCGCCAGGCCGGTCGCCAGGCCAGGGCGACGACGAGCGCCGCCGCGACGCCGGCCACCGCCCAGGGGGTCGGCAGCTCGGAGAGCGACCAGCGGTGCACCAGCCAGTCGCCGGCCTCCTGGATCGTGGTGGCGTCCATCGTGCCTCCTTCGCGGCAGATCGGTGCTCAGATCGGTGCTGGTGAGATCCTCCCCGATCCTCCCGGATGTCACCGGGCGCCGCACCCTTCACCCCGACCGCCCCGGCGGGGTGACCTGGGCCGACAGTACGGTCTGCGACGGACGTCTCCTCCGGGTGAGGGTCCCCTGGGTAGCCACTCAGATCTGAATAGGTCATAATAGAGTCATGTATTCGAGCCGGAACTCCGCAGACCCGGCGTCGGTCGCCCCCGACGTGGGCCGGGACGGCGACGGCGGCACGCGCGAGCGGGTGCTGCAGCTCGTCGTCGAGGAGGGGCCGATCAGCGCCGCCGCCCTCGGGCGTCGGCTGGACCTGACCGCCGCGGCGGTGCGGCGCCACCTCGATGCGATGGCCGAGCAGGGCATCGTCGAGATCAAGAATGTCACCTCCCGCCAGAAGGGCGCGGGACGCCCGTCGCGGCGCTACGTCATCTCCCAGCGCGGCCAGGAGGTCCTCGGCGACGACTACCTCTCGCTGGCCCGCGCGGCGCTGCGGATGCTCGAGCCCACGCCGGCCCGGGGCGCAGAGACCTCCGACGCCGGGGCGGAGCCCGGGGTGGAGGACGAGGCCGAGGAGCCGGACGATGCCGCCGCGCGCCGGCTGGCCGCCGGCTACTTCGGCGCCTTCGAGGAACGCTGGCGCGACGAGCTGGCCGACGTCGACGACCTCGACGAGCGCACCGAGCGACTCTCCCAGCTGCTCAACTAGGCCGGCTTCGCCGGCTTCACCCGCAAAGTCGGCCGGGACAGCCCGCTGCTGGCCATGCAGTCCACCCAGCTGTGCCAGGGCCACTGCCCGATCCGGGAAATAGCCGAGGAGCATCCGGTGTTCTGCGAGGAGGAGACCGAGATGATCTCCCGCCTGCTGGACGTCGACGTGCGACGGCTGTCGACCCAGGCGGCCGGGGCGCATGTGTGCACCACCCACGTGCCGGTCGGGCGCGAGAAGCTCGCCGCCGGACGGCACCATCGCGGGACCGACGAGGCCCCGGACCCATCGACCACCGCCGGGTCGGGGAGCGGACGGCTCTCCGGCGGCGGACGCAGACGAATCGTCATCTCCCCCCGTCAACAAGAGAGGTTGTCATGACCGAGCAGATCCAGCGCACCGAAGACCCGGGGGTCATCTCCGAGGTCCTCGAGCAGAACCCGGAGCTCGAGGGGCTCGGCACCTATGAGTACGGCTGGTCGGACAGCGACGCGGCCGGCGCGAACGCCAAGCGCGGTCTGGACGTCGAGGTCGTCGAGGACATCTCCTCCAAGAAGGACGAGCCCGACTGGATGCTCAAGCTGCGCCGCAAGGGCCTGAAGTACTTCGACCGCAAGCCGGTCCCGGTGTGGGGCGCCGACCTCTCCGAGATCGACTTCGACAACATCAAGTACTTCGTCCGCTCCACCGAGAAGCAGGCGCAGTCCTGGGAGGACCTCCCCGAGGACATCCGCGAGACCTACGAGAAGCTGGGCATCCCGGAGGCCGAGCGCGAGAGCCTCGTCTCCGGCGTCGCCGCGCAGTACGAGTCCGAGGTCGTCTACCACCAGATCCGCGAGGACCTGGAGGCTCAGGGCGTCATCTTCATGGACACCGACACCGCTCTGAAGGAGCACCCGGAGTTCTTCGAGGAGTACTTCGGCTCGGTGATCCCGGTCGGCGACAACAAGTTCGCCGCGCTGAACACCGCGGTGTGGTCCGGCGGCTCCTTCGTCTACGTGCCGAAGGGCGTCCACGTCGAGATCCCGCTGCAGGCCTACTTCCGCATCAACACCGAGAACATGGGCCAGTTCGAGCGGACGCTGATCATCGCCGACGAGGGCTCCTACGTCCACTACATCGAGGGCTGCACCGCCCCGATCTACGACACCGACTCGCTGCACTCGGCGGTCGTGGAGATCGTGGTGAAGAAGAACGCCCGCATGCGCTACACGACCATCCAGAACTGGTCGAACAACGTGTACAACCTGGTCACCAAGCGCGCCGTCGTCGACGAGGGCGGCACGATGGAGTGGATCGACGGCAACATCGGCTCCAAGGTCACCATGAAGTACCCGGCGGTCTACCTGACCGGCGAGCACGCCCGGGGCGAGACGCTCTCGGTGGCCTTCGCCGGCCAGGACCAGCACCAGGACACCGGGTCGAAGATGGTCCACATGGCCCCGCACACCGCCAGCTCCATCGTCTCGAAGTCGGTGGCCCGCAACGGCGGCCGCGCCTCCTACCGCGGTCTGGTGCAGGTCAACGAGGGCGCCGCGCACTCGGCCAACTCGGTCGTCTGCGACGCGCTGCTGGTGGACACGATCTCCAAGACCGACACCTACCCCTACATCGACATCCGCGAGGACGACGTGACCCTCGGCCACGAGGCCACGGTCTCGAAGGTCTCCGAGGACCAGCTCTTCTACCTGATGTCACGCGGGATGGCCGAGGATGAGGCCATGGCCATGATCGTCCGCGGCTTCATCGAGCCGATCGCCCGCGAGCTGCCCATGGAGTACGCCCTGGAGCTCAACCGGCTGATCGAGCTGCAGATGGAGGGCTCGGTCGGCTGATCCCGACGCCCCTGTCGCCGCCCGCCTCCGCCCGGCGGAGGCGGGCGGCGCGTCGTGACGCCCGGGCGCGCGACGCCGCCTCGACACGAGGCCGGCCGCGCCGAGCGCCCGGCACGACACCCTGACCAGATCCCCTGACGACATCTCACCGACGACCGAGGGACGAGAGAACAGATGACGAACACCCCCGCATCTCCGGGCACGGCGACCGACCAGCAGGACGCCACGGCCGAGGAGGTCGCCGGAGTGGAGGTCGGCGAACGCCGCATCTCCATCCCGGGCATGACCGAGGAGGGCGAGAACCTCGCCGCCGAGACCAACACCGCCTCCGAGCACTCCCACGGAGGCCTGGGCGAGTCGAAGAAGAAGTCGCCGACCTCCGGCGTCGGATCGCGCTCCAACCGGCACGCCGGCTTCGACCTCGCCGACTTCCCCCAGCCCACGGGCCGCGAGGAGGAGTGGCGCTTCACTCCGATCAAGAAGCTCGCCGGCGTGCTCTCCGACGCCGCCTCCGACGCCGAGGCGGTCGAGCAGCAGGTCTCCGCGCCCGAGACGGTGACGGTCTCCTCGCTCGCCGAGGGGGAGACGCCGCGGCACACAGTGCTGCAGCCGGCCGACCGGGCCGCCGTCGTCGCGGCCCAGAACGCCGGCGAGGCGCTGCACATCAGCGTCCCGGCCGACGCCGAGATCGACGAGCCCATCCGGGTGCAGATCACCGGCCAGGACGCCGCCCGCCGCGAGAACAGCCACATCGTCCTCGAGGCCGGCGTGAACTCGAAGGCCGTCTTCGTCCTCGAGCACCGCGGCACCGCGCAGTTCAACGGCAACGTCGAGACCCTCGTCGGCGAGGGCGCGGACGTGCGCGTCATCTCGCTGCAGCGCTGGGACGACGACGCCGTCCACGTCGGCCAGCACGACGCCGAGGTCGGCAAGGACGCCAGCTACAAGCACATCGCCGTCTCGCTCGGCGGATCCGTGGTGCGGCTGAACACCAACTTCCGCTACGCCGCCGAAGGCGCCGAGGCCGAGATGTACGGGCTGTACTTCGCCGACTCCGGCCAGCACCTCGAGCACCGGACCTTCGTGGACCACAACAGCCCGCGCAACACCTCCAACGTGCTCTACAAGGGTGCGCTGCAGGGCGAGTCGGCTCGGAGCGTCTGGATCGGCGACGTGCTCATCCGCGCCGAGGCCGAGGGCACCGACTCCTACGAGAAGAACCAGAACCTCGTCCTCACCGACGGCGCCCGCGCCGACTCGGTGCCGAACCTGGAGATCCAGACCGGAGTCATCGAGGGCGCCGGCCACGCCTCGTCGACCGGCCGCTTCGACGAGAACCACCTGTTCTACCTCATGGCCCGCGGCATCCCGGAGCGGGAGGCCCGCCAGCTGGTGGTCCGCGGCTTCCTCCACGAGATCATCCAGACGATCGGCGTGGACTCCATCGAGGAGTCGCTGGCCGAGGACCTGGAGAACGAGCTGGAGATCGCCGGCTTCTGATCCGGCGGCGCCCGCCGACGACTGCACACACGCTTCGACACACAGCTTCGACCGACAGAAGGACCCGCACACACCATGTCTACTCTCGAGATCAAGGACCTGCACGTCTCCATCGAGACCGAGCAGGGCTCCAAGGAGATCCTCAAGGGCGTCTCCCTGACCATCAACTCCGGCGAGATCCACGCGATCATGGGCCCCAACGGCTCGGGCAAGTCCACGCTGGCCTCCACGATCGCCGGCCACCCGCGCTACGAGGTCACCTCCGGCTCCATCACCCTCGACGGTGAGGACGTGCTGGAGATGTCGGTGGACGAGCGCGCCCGCGCCGGCCTGTTCCTGGCGATGCAGTACCCGGTCGAGGTCCCCGGCGTGACCATGACCAACTTCCTGCGCACCGCCAAGACCGCCATCGACGGCGAGGCCCCGAAGCTGCGGACCTGGAGCAAGGAGGTCCGTGGGGCGATGGAGCAGCTGAAGATCGACGCGGACTTCGCCAACCGCAACGTGAACGAGGGCTTCTCCGGCGGCGAGAAGAAGCGCGTGGAGATCCTGCAGCTCGAGCTGTTCAAGCCGCGCTTCGCCGTCCTCGACGAGACCGACTCCGGCCTCGACATCGACGCGCTGCGCGTGGTCTCCGAGGGCGTGAACCGCGCTCAGGAGAGCAATGAGATGGGCACGATGCTGATCACCCACTACACGCGCATCCTGGACTACATCAAGCCGCACACCGTCCACGTGTTCGTCGACGGCCAGGTCGCCGAGCAGGGCGGCCCGGAGCTGGCCGACGAGCTCGAGGCCAACGGCTACGACCGCTTCCAGGCCGCGGTCTCCGCCTGAAGGACGCGTCGATGACCTCCGTCGAACAGGCCGCGGCGACCGCCGGCTCCGCCCGTCCGCTGGACGCGGCGGAGCTGGCGGCGCTGCGCGCCGACTTCCCGCTGCTGGGCCGCACGGTCCGCGAGGAGAAGCCGCTGGTCTATCTGGACACGGCGGCGACCTCGCAGAAGCCGCAGGCGGTCCTCGACGCCGAGGCGCAGTTCAGCAGCCGGCACAACGCCGCCGTCCACCGCGGCGCGCATCAGCTGGCCGAGGAGGCCACCGAGGCCTATGAGCAGGCTCGGGCGGCGGTGGCCGGCTTCGTCGGCGTCGCCGGCGACGAGCTGGTCTGGACCAAGAACGCCACCGAGGCGCTGAACCTGGTCGCCCACGCCTACCTCAACGCGACCCTCGGCCGCGGGGGTGCGGCCGCGGCCGCCGAGTTCGCGCTGGCCGAGGGCGACGAGATCGTCGTCACCGAGGCCGAGCACCACGCGAACCTGGTGCCGTGGCAGGAGCTGTGCGCGCGCACCGGGGCGCGGCTGCGCTGGATCGGGGTGACCGACGACGGCCGGCTGGACCCGGAGACCTTCGACGTCATCGGCGAGCGGACCCGGGTGGTCGCGCTGACCCACGCCTCCAACGTCACCGGCGCGATCAGCCCGGTGGTCGAGGTCGCCGCCGCCGCGCGCGCCGTCGGCGCCCACGTGGTCCTCGACGCCTGCCAGTCGGCCGCACACCTGCCGCTGGACCTGCACGCCCTCGACGTCGACTTCGCCGCCTTCTCCGGGCACAAGATGCTCGGACCCACCGGCGTCGGAGCGCTCTACGGACGCCGTGAGCTGCTGGAGGCCATGCCGCCGTTCCTCACCGGAGGCTCGATGGTCGAGACGGTGACCATGGAGTCGACGACCTTCGCCGCTCCGCCGCAGCGCTTCGAGGCCGGCACGCAGATGGTCGCCCAGACGGTGGGACTGCACGCGGCCGTCGACTACCTCTCGCAGGTGGGGATGGACCGGCTGGCCGCCCACGAGGAGCGGCTGACCCGCCGGCTGCTCGAGGGCATCGCCGCGGTGCCGGGGGTGCGGGTGCTCGGTCCGACCGACCCGCAGGATCGGCTGGCCGTGGTCGCCTTCGCCGTCGACGGCGTCCACCCGCACGACGTCGGCCAGGTCCTCGACGACTCCGGTCTGGCGGTGCGGGTGGGCCACCACTGTGCGCAGCCGGTCCATCGGCGGCTCGGCGTGCATGCCTCGGCCCGGGCCTCGGCCGGCATCCACACCACCGAGGCCGAAGTCGACGCGTTCATCGACGGGCTGCACCGGGTGAACAGCTTCTTCGGCGTCGCAGGAGGCGAGCATGGCTGATTCCCTCGAACAGCTCTACCAGCAGGTCATCCTCGACCATTCGCGCCAGCGGCACGGCGCGGGGGACCTGGAGACCTTCGACGGCGAGTCGTTCCAGGTCAACCCGACCTGCGGCGACGAGGTCACGATGAAGGTGCAGCTGAGCTCCGACGCCGAGGGCGTGCGCATCGCCTCGCTGGGCTGGGAGGGGCAGGGATGCTCCATCTCCCAGGCCTCGCTGTCGGTCCTGCACGACCTGGTCGACGGCCGCTCCGTCGAGGAGGTCGAGGAGCTCGACGCGCTGTTCCGCGAGCTGATGCACGGCCGCGGGCAGCCGCTGGACGACGAGAAGCTCGAGCGACTCGACGACGCCTCGGCGTTCGTCGGCGTCGCGAAGTATCCTGCCCGCATCAAATGCGCGCTGCTGGGCTGGATGGCGCTGCGCGACGCCCTCGTGCAGGCCCGATCCTGACCGGACGGGCATAGGACGACTACGACGAACGTTGTGCGCGATCAGGAAGGAGGCCGCACGATGAGCGAGACTGCCACCACCGACCGGACGCCTCTCGAGGACATCGAGGAGGCCCTGAAGGACGTCATCGATCCCGAGCTGGGGATCAACATCGTCGATCTGGGGCTGCTCTATGGACTGAACTACTCCGACGACGGCGCCCTGGTCATCGACATGACCCTGACCACCGCGGCCTGCCCGCTGACCGACGTGCTCGAGGAGCAGGTCGGCCAGCAGATCGGCACGATGGTCGACGAATGGCGGCTCAACTGGGTCTGGATGCCGCCATGGGGCCCGGAGAAGATCACCGAGGACGGCCGCGAGCAGATGCGGGCCCTCGGCTTCAACATCTGATCCTCCCGGTCCCGACCGGGATCCGGCCCGCGCCGGCGGAGGAGCGCCTGCGGGCGTCTCAGCCGGCGCGGTCGCCGAGGGCGAGCCTGCGGTAGCGAGGAATCGCGGCCGCAGGCTCGTCGTCGTCGACCAGCCGCCCGTCGTCGAAGACCAGCACACGGTCTGCGGCGGCGGCGAAGTCGAGATCGTGGGTGGCCAGCACCAGCGGCACCCCCAGCGACAGCAGCCGCTCGCGGAACTCCGCGGAGGCGCGCAGGTCCAGCAGCGTCGTCGGTTCGTCGGCGACGACGAGCTCGGGCTCGGCGGCCAGCACTCCGGCCAGCGCGACCTTCTGCCGCTCGCCGGAGGAGAGATCGTGCACACTGGCCTGCTCGCGGTCCTCCAGCCCCAGCGAGGCCAGGATGCGCCGGGACTCGGCATTGCGCGCCCGGCGGTCGCGGATGCGCCCGCGCAGCGAGAAGGCGATGTCCTCGCCGACGATCGGCATGATCAGCTGGGCGGTCGGGTCGGCGAAGATGAAGCCGGTCCGCGGGGGGTCCGGGGAGAAGCGCACCTCGCCGAGACTGGGCTCGACCAGCCCGGCGATCAGCCGCAGCAGCGTCGACTTGCCCGAGCCGTTGGCTCCGACGACGGCGACGACGCCCTCGCTCAGGTCCGCGTGCACCGGCGCCAGCACGCGCCGTCGCGCGCCGTCGGCCGCCTCGACGTCCAGCCCGGCGCCGTCGACGTGGATCGTCCGGTCCGGTCGTTCCGCCGACTGGCGGGGCTCCGGCTCGCCGGTAGACTGTCCGGGTCGTGCCGCGTGCTCCACGGGCATGGCCTCCTCGACGGCCCCACGGCCGCATCGGGTCTCCATCATCTCAGCACCCCGCCCACCGGGCACCACCCGTGCAGGAAAGGTCCTCTTCAGCAGTGATCAGCGTATCGAAGCTCGAGCTGCGCGTCGGCGCGCGGCTCCTCATGGACGACGTGTCGTTCCGGATCGACGCCGGCGACAAGATCGGCCTGGTCGGACGCAACGGCGCGGGCAAGACCACGATGACCAAGATCCTCTCCGGCGACGGCATGCCCGCCGAGGGGCACATCGAGCGCCGCGGCTCCATCGGCTACCTGCCTCAGGATCCGCGGGTGGAGAACATGGAGCAGCTCGCCCGGGATCGCATCCTCGCCGCCCGCGGCCTGGACGAGGTCATCGCGAAGATGCGGAGCACCGAGGAGGAGATGACGTCGGAGGACGACGCCGTCCGCGACCGGGCGATGCGCCGCTACTCGAGACTGGAGGCGGAGTTCACCGCCGCCGGCGGCTACTCCGCCGAGGCCGAGGCGGCGACGATCTGCGCGAACCTCGACCTGCCCGAGCGGATCCTCACCCAGCCGCTGAAGACGCTCTCCGGCGGACAGCGTCGACGTGTGGAGCTGGCGCGGATCCTGTTCTCCGGGGCGGACACGCTGCTGCTCGACGAGCCGACCAACCACCTGGATCAGGACTCGATCATCTGGCTGCGCGACTTCCTGCAGCAGTACCCCGGCGGGTTCATCGTGATCTCCCACGACGTCGAGCTGATGGAGCGCACGGTGAACAAGGTGCTCTACCTCGACGCCAACCGGTCCACCGTCGACGTCTACAACATGGGCTGGAAGAACTACCTGGCCCAGCGCGAGCAGGACGAGGCGCGCCGCCGTCGCGAGTACGCCAACGCGGAGAAGAAGGCCACCGCGCTGCGCGCCCAGGCCGACAAGATGCGCGCGAAGGCCACCAAGGCGGTCGCCGCGCAGAACATGCTCAAGCGCGCCGACCGGATGATGTCCGGACTCGAGGGGGAGCGGCAGGCCGAGAAGATCGCCAACATCCGTTTCCCCACTCCGGCGTCCTGCGGCAAGACGCCGCTGACCGCTGAGGGGCTGTCGAAGTCCTACGGCTCGCTGGAGATCTTCACCGGCGTGGACCTGGCGATCGACCGCGGATCCCGCGTGGTGGTGCTGGGCTACAACGGCGCGGGCAAGACCACGCTGCTGCGGATGCTCGCCGGCGTCGGCGAGCCCGACTCCGGCGTGGTCCACGCCGGCCACGGGCTCAAGCTGGGCTACTTCGCCCAGGAGCACGACACGCTGGATCCCGAGCGGTCGGTGCTGGCCAATATGAAGACCGCCGCTCCGGAGCTCACCGACACCCAGCAGCGGACCATCCTCGGGTCGTTCCTGTTCAGCGGCGATGACGTCGAGAAACCCGCCGACGTGCTCTCCGGCGGCGAGAAGACTCGTCTGGCGCTGGCCACGCTGGTCGCCTCCGGGGCGAACGTGCTGCTGCTCGACGAGCCGACCAACAACCTGGACCCCGCCTCCCGCGAGGAGATCCTCAACGCGCTGCACAACTACGAGGGCGCGGTCGTGCTGGTCTCCCACGATGAGGGCGCGGTCGAGGCCCTGGCGCCCGAGCGCGTGGTGCTGCTGCCCGACGGCATCGAGGACCTCTACACCGAGGAGTACGAGGACCTGGTCACGCTGGCCTGAGGCGCGGCGTTCATCGGTACGGTGGCCTCGACGATGCACGGCGTTGGGGAAGCCCGATGACACACGAGCTACAAGGGGGAACGTCCAGTGGGGATGACGTTCGACATCATTCCGTCGGCGATCCGGTACACGGTGAGCGACGTCGAGGCCGCGGCGGCGTCGGCGCGAGCTCATGGTGACTGCGCGTCGTCGAAGGAGGGCATCGCCGGCCTGTGCGGAACGGCCTCCGACGTCGGGGAGGCGTTCGCGCGACTGTGGGCGCAGCGGGCCCAGACCGGAAGGCGCAGCGGTGACTATGCCGCAGGATGCGCGTCCGCGATGGCGGCGGCTCAGGCGGAGATCTCGGCAGGAGATGAGCAGATGCGGGCCTCGGCGGCAGAGGCCGGCGCCCGAGCGGATGCGGTGACGCCGGCCGGACGGTGGTTGGGGTGACCGTGTCGTCGGCGGACGGAACGACCGGCTGGCTCGTACTGATGCCGGTCGAGATCTCGGGCCCGTGGAGCCCGCTCGGCGAGACGGCGGACGCGATGGGGTTCGAGGCCGCCGCCGCGCCGGCCGATATGGAGACCGCCGCCACCTCCTGGGCGGGGCTGATCTCCTCGTATGAGGAGCCGGGGACCCAGGACGTGGTGCATTCAGCCTTCGACACGGCGCCGGGAGTCACGGACGTGTGGGCGGATGTGATTGCCAAGGCCGCTGATGTGCTACACGGTTTCGCCACGGAGGCCACCTCGCTGGAGTCGCGCGCCTCGGACCTGCATGCTGAGACGGCGCGGCTGCGGTCCTGGCCGTGGGTCTCGGGGCTGTTCTCGGGTCTCGCCGGGGAGCTCACGGAGTAGCGTCGGTCAGAGTGGTGTACGGCACCCGGTGAGCGCGTCGCTGACGAAGACGTGACGGCCACCGTGTGATCCTTCGAATGAACCTCTCACAGCACTCTCGATGAAAGGCATCACGATGACTGCCCGCCCTCCAGTGTCGACCCTACCCGCCTGCTCGAGGAACAGATTCATCAGGCGAGCCCGGATCTGCTGCGCGAACTGCTGAGCACCTTCATCAACACCCTGCTCTCCGCCGACGCCGACACCGTCTGCGGCGCCGACTACGGGGCCACCTCACAGACCCGGACCAACCGGCGCAACGGGTATCGCCACCGGGCCTTCGACACCCGGGCCGGCACCCTCGATGTGGCCGTTCCCCAGCTGCGCGAAGGCTCCTACTTCCCTTCAGCGCCTGCTCGAACGCCGCAAGCGCGCCGAACGCGGCCTGACAAGCGTGGTCGCGACCTGCTACATCCTCGGAGTCTCCACCCGGCGGATGGCTCCCCCCGCTGCGGCGCTTCGCGCCATGATCGCAACGGGCGGTACCCCAAGCTCGTCGGTTCCCTGGGTATCGAGTACCTCTCCAGATCACAGGTCTCGACTATGGCGAGTGAGCTCGATGAGCAGGTCGAAGCCTTCCGCGCCCGCCCGCTGGATGCCGGCCCGTATACGTTCGTCGCCGCCGACGCGGTGGTGCTCAATGTCCGCGAAGCCGGCCGCGTGGTGCCGGTCCACGCGCTGGTAGCTCATCAGGGATCTACGCTGATGGCCACCGCGAGATCCTCGGATCCAGGTCACCTGCAGCGAGGACGGGGCCGGCTGGCTGACCTTCTTCCGGGATCTGGTCGCCCGCGGACTCGCCGGGGTCAAGCTGGTCACCTCCGATGCCCATCCGGGGCTGAAAGCCGCGATCGCCGCGACCCTGCCCGGAGCAGGGTGGCAGCGGCGCCGGACCCACTATGTGGCGAACCTGATGAGCCAGACGCCGAAGGCCTCGTGGCCGTGGGCGAAGACGCTGCTGCACAGCATCACTGCATCTATACCTATGACCAGCCCGACCCTGCAGGAGTCCACGCCCAGTGCGACCGGGTCGTCGAGGCGCTGGAAGCCAAGCTGCCGAAGGTCGCTGTTCACCGCGCACAGGCTCGTGAGGAGATCCTGGCCAACACCTGCTTCCCCAAGCAGCTCTGGGCCAAGATCTGGTCGATCAACCCTAACGAGCGGTTGAACATGGATCCGTCGCCGCACCGACGTGGTCGGGATCTTCCCCGACTGGGAAGCCATCATCCGGCTGGTCGGGGCAGCGCTGGCCGAGCAGCATGACGGTTGGACTGAGGGCCGGCGGTACATGAATCCCGACGCCCTCGAACAGACTCGGCTTGCCAGTGACGCTGACGCTGATGCCGATGCTGAGGACCGTGAACTCCTCAGCGAGTAGGTGGGCTCCCGCACGATCGATCCGCTGGCGGCCTGGCCCCAGGGCCGCAGCCAAGAAGGATCACGACTCATACACCACTCCACCGGACTTGACCGTCAACCGAACCTTGAGCAGACCCGAGCTCGTGGTGAGTGAGTACGAAGACGCCGTTGGAGGATTCAGAGACCTACTGCACTCCCCTGTAGCACATGCACCCATTAACCTCGTCACAGCCTTGTGCTAGCCTAACGCGCAGAGTAGAGGAGGTGACATGGAAAAGGAACTGGCCAATATTGAGCAGCTTGATCCGCTTGAAGCTCCTGGTTGGGGAGAGTGGGTTGCCGGCATCGGTACCGGTCTCGTTGGCGGTGGCGCTCTGCTGTACGGCGGCATCGCCGTCGGCGTCGCTATCACCTGATGCGAGTGAAGCTCGCTTAGGTTGTGACCATTACTCTCTGAGGGGGTGAAATGCATGGATCAGAGCACGATGAGTGTGGACACGAAGTTCGACGAGATGGTCGCGAACATCGAGCCCCTCGAGTCGCTGGAAGCGGCATGGGACTGGGGTGACTTCTTCGGCGGCGTTGCCATCGGCGTCGGAGGTGCTGGAGTCGTCGGTGCCGGTATCGGCATTGGCGTCGCCATCACTTGATTGAATTGGTCCGGCCGTGACCAGTGCGCCCGATCACGGCCGGACCGTCATCAACTATTTTCTCTTAAGGAGATGGGTATGTCCGCTAAATCTCACAATACTCCCCTCATTGCGGCACTCGGCTCCCTCGTTGCCGTCATTGCTGCCCTGGTGGCAGTTCTTGCCGTCATGAACGCCTCGCCCGTTATTCTCGGAGTCGGCATCGGTCTGCTCGCGATGCTTGTAGTGCTCGTCGGGATCACTATCGGATTGACTCCTTCGCGTGGGCGCGCCAAGTGACAACGATCGTCGCTGTCGAGAACCTCTCCAAGCGCTACGGCTCAGTGGACGCTTGTCAAGACATTTCATTCGTCACCGAGGCTGGACAGTGCGTTGGGCTGCTGGGGCCCAATGGGGCGGGGAAAACGTCGTTGCTGTCGTGCATGGTGGGGATCAAGCTCCCGAGCGACGGCACTGTGCGCATAGATGGGCAGCCCCCAACGCACTTGGTCGGCGGCGGGGCCCTGCTCGGGTATGTCTTCGACCCGCCAAGTCTCACCACGGATTTCACCGGCGAGGGTTGTCTCGTCTGGGAGGCGCTGGCGCAGGGGCTGTCGCGCGAGACTGCGCGTGAAGCGGTCAGGCAGTACGGAATCTCGGACTATGCTCATCGTCGGGTGGGCAAGATGTCGACTGGACAACGACAGCGTGTTGCCATCGCTGCAGCTCTCGTCGGTGATCCCGATGTGCTAATCCTCGACGAACCGACGAACGGCCTCGATATCGAAGCTACTCGGTGGTTGCGCGAGCTGATCGTCGATCGTACGCGTGAGGGCAAGACCACTATCGTGTCGTCGCATCAGCTCGGCGAGATCCGCCGTGTGGTTGACCGCGTGGTGGTGGTCAACAAGACCCTACGCTATGACGGCCCAACGCCCGAGGGTTCCGCCGAAGAAATGGAATCGTGGTACCTCAACATGGCTGGACGAGAACAGGAGACGATCGGTTGATTCTTCGCGCAGAATTCTACAGATTCGTGCGAAACGGAGTTCTCCCAGCGCTACTGATTATCGCGATCGGGATGAACGCACTCGCAGTGTATGGCACCTCGTCAGAACTCGAGTCGGTCCCGGTCACGACAGCCGAAATCAACGAGGCCCGCACGCTCGACCTCGTCCGCCTCGGATTTGGTGCAAACCTGTTCTCCCTGCTCTATGGCGCACTCTCGGTCACACGAGATTTCGGGAACAACGTCGTAGGACGTGTCCGCCTCCATGCCGGCGGATCCGGCCGGCTCCTTGCGTCACGAGCCGTCGTGGTGGCTCCGGGCATGCTGGCATTTGGTCTCCTCGGTCCAGCAGCAGCCGTGCTGACAGCGTGGATCGTGCTTCCTTCATCGGGAGCAGAGTTCGCTTGGTCATCCAAGACAACTACTGTGACCGCGGGAATCGCAGTATCAACGGTATTCGCAGGTTACCTCGGCCAATTTGTCGCATGGCAGACCCGCAAGTCACTCATCACGGTCATCGGCCTTGTGGCATGGACGACGTTGTTGGAGTCCTACATCATCACGCTGGCCCCGACAGTGGGACGGATGCTGCCTGGCGGGCTCGGCATGGCCATGATGAAAGATACGGGAACGACAGATGAAATCCTGTCTGTCTCAAGCGGTTACGTAGGATATGTTCTTTGGCTGGCCGCACTATCGGTGCTTGCGCTCGTGCGGCTGCGTCGAACGGATCTGGTGGCATGACATCGGTAGACCCTTCTGGAGAGCGGCGGTGGCTCAGTCGCATCTCGCTGTCCGAACCGGATACCGATGGGCGCGTGATCGTCTCCACTGCTGAGGGTCCGGCCTTGCGCCTTCCCGCAGGCCTCGCTCCCATCATCCAAGCTGCACAGGATCATCCTGACCGCGATCCCACTGAGATCGCGAAAGACCTCGGAGTCACCGCTGACCAAGTACAGACCGTGCTAGATCGAGTCGGTGATACTCCCGCTGTCGCAGCCGCGCCCCGGAGGCCCCCGCGTGTGCAGTTCCGGCCACCCTTCACCGTGCAGTTCACGCTGTTCGACCCAAGCAAGCTCATTCACCCCGACAGTTTCGTGGTGCGGGTGCTTCGTGCACGAGCCACATGGCCTACCCTGATCACGGTCAACGGCATCGCGGCGGTACTTGTCGCCGTTCTCCTGATGAGCCCCTCGAGCACGCTCTCGGAGAGGCTTACAGTACCAAGCTACGGGTGGTTGCTCGCGGGGCTCCTACTGTCGGTCTTTATCCACGAATTCGCCCACGCAGCCACACTGATAGCCCATGGCGGCACCACGCACCGCATGGGGTTCATGTTCTTCTATCTGGTGCCGGCATTCTTCTGCGACGTGCGCGACATCTGGTCAGTCCCACCGCAAGCACGGGTCAGAGTGGCACTCGCGGGTGTGATGTCCCAAGGCGTCATCGCCGCGATCTGCGGCACTCTCGCACTGTTTACCCCACCTACCGTGGCGGGCACCCTCACCGTGCTGGCTGTCTTGAACATGCTCTACTGGATCTTCAACCTGATCCCGTTTGTGAAGTTCGACGGTTACGTGGCACTGGCGGGGCATCTCGACCGGCCCAATCTGCGTGAGCAGACGATGGCAGCCTTCCGTGATGCTGCGGCTGGTATGCTGTACGGACATCGACGCCGCGGCCCCTTTGTGGGCTGGGAGTGGACACTCTTTGGCGCCGCGTCGATGCTTTTCCCATTCGTCCTGATCCTTGGACTCGTACTGTCCGTCGGTAGGGTGCTTGCCTCCCTGGGTGTTGTGGCGATCTGGATCGAGTTGTCACTTGTGGCAACGTTGCTGGTATGGGCAGTCACTCGGATGTGGAAGCACGTGTGCGTGACATGGCGTAGTGGCACACCACGCGTTCAGCTGGCGACGGTGTGGACGATAGCTGTGGCTGCGATATTCGCCGCCGCCACACTCGTGCCGATTCCGCAGCAGCAGACCGGTGGGGTCTTCGTCGCCGGTGAGACTGCTCAGATCGGATCACTTGAACACGTCCCCGCTCATGCTGTGGGAAGCGTGGTCACAGTGCGAAACGCAGGGACTGTGCCGGGAGACGTGATCGGCTCGGCAACCGTCGACGGACCATCTGAACCCTGCACACTGCCCCTCGCCACCCTTGTCGCTGTGCAGGAATCGGACCTGTCGCTCGAGGGATACTGTGCACCGCTCTCCATTCCCGACCAGCCGCAGGAGCTGCGCGATGAAGTCCGAGCAGACCCCGGAACCGCTGAGATATCGCTACCATCGCGGAACCTGGTAGAACATGTAGTCGACCTGTGGCAGGCGGCGACATCATGAACCCTCATCGACGGCGCTTCTCCATCATCTGTCCCACCTATCAGAGTGGAGCATTGCTGGGCGAAACCATCGAAAGCGTCCAGCGCCAGAGCATGAGTGACTTCGAACTCCTCATCGGTGACGATGGTTCGTCTGACGGAACAGTGTCTCTGGCAGAGTCATACGCTGCCACCGATGAGCGAATCCACGTTCACCACTTCACGCACTCAGGTGACCCCGGTGTCGTTCGTTCACGCCTTGCTGAACTGGCAGGCGGCGAGAACATCGCCTATGTCGACCACGACGACGTGCTCCACACCGAGCACCTTGCAGTGCTCGACCGAGCAATCAGCGACGCCCACCCGGCGGCGGTCGCAGGAGTTCTCTACCGGTATGAAGATGTCGAAGAGCGATCCTTCTCACGCAGTGGCGAGTACTGGTCGCACGAGATCGCGGTGATCGATCCGGTAGCAGAACCATCCCGAGTGGGACACCGACGAAGCCTGTTCAAAGTTGCCACCTGGCGCCGCTCCCACGGTGGACTCGAAGACTGGGACCTGTGGTGGCGCCTTGCCGACAACGGTGTGCCATTCTCCATTCTTGACGCCGTCACTGTGACCGTGAGGATATACGGGGGGTCACGGCGAAATCGGCTCCGGCACCGGCCTGCCGCGGTGCTCGGGCACGCGACAGACGAGGCGCGTGCCAGGGAAATTGTGGCGACAATGCAGGATAACGCGTTCGAGCGATTCCAGCAGGACCTCGTGCAGTGGAGAGACGGGTCAGAGGCATTCGAATCGTCCTCTGCGATGCTGGAGCATGCAACGGGTACCCCACCGTCGTGGCTATCTCCGGATGCGATGCCGGGGGGACCACTCGGGTGGAATATCGGATTCTTCGCTCCAGTGGTCGACCGCGCGCACGCCACCAGCATCCTGGATGTGCTGATGAGAAGATTTCCACATGTGATAAATGGCGCGTTCGCCGATCTGCGGGACGCCGCCGAAACTGTGACCGACATCGAAGTTATAGACACACGTGTCGGGGAAAGGTTGTTTCGATGAGCGATGACGCAACGCAGGGTGACGGTGGACAGCAACCCTCAGACGGGGTGATCGGTCAGTCAGTCGACCGACTCCGGTTGTGGCTGGAAGGCGAGCAGGCGAATTCGAACTCGGTCGATGTACTCGTCGACGAGAATGCCGACCTTGAAAAGCTCACCGAGCTATCACTGGGAGATGCCAGCTGGGTTTTCGTGGAGGAATCTCAAGCGTCCGAGGCCGCTGACATCGGGGCTGCGCTGGTGCCCTACGGGGGACGTCTCGAGCCACTCGGCGGAGAGCTCTCGCTCTCGCCTGAAGTGCTCATCCAGACCGAGAGCTACGCCACCGCACCCTACGTATCCGTCTCGGTTCCCACCGCCTTCAGCGTCGTTGATGACGTTGATCTGTCGGCTCTTCGAACTGACGTGGAGAAGGCGCAGAACCGGGGAGAGTTCCCGGAGCATCTGACCCTACCGATCGCCACCGTGCTCGACGAGCGCTCCTGGCTGTCACCATTGCTGCCCCGCCGAACCCGAGCGACACGGCTTTTGGTGCGCGCCGATGGATCCGTGCTCGATGGCCCCTTCGGCAACCCGGTCGATTCTGATCTCACTCTGACTGAGCCAACGGAAGAACCCCATGACGATGCCGTCGCGATGGCTCGTTTCCTCGGCGCGGCAAAGGTCATCCGAGCCCTCCGCCCGCGATTGAACGCCACGATCTCGGTCGCTGGTTTCGGCCCTGACGCGGATGCCTCCGCCAGTGAGCGCACAGATGCGGTATTCGTCGCTGCCGCTGAAGACCATCAGTACGTCGTGAACCTCGAGAACCGTCGCGTCGACCGCGTACCGACCACTGTGGCGGAATTCGTCGAATCAGTCTTCAACGCGCCGGATGAGGCAGTCATCAACACGGAGGAACAGACCGTGCTCGATGCGCTGGGGCTTCAGGCAACGCTCAACACAGTGCGGGAAAGGACAGCCCAATGACGATCGGTGCCGAAGTGCCGACCCTGTATGACGGGCGAGGAGCATTGCTCTACGACCAGATCGTGGCGAATGATCGCTCGGAGTTGCGTGAGATTCTTGCCCGCATCGACCGTGGCCGTGACCGAGTACTGGAACTGGCGTGCGGCTCGGGCCGAGTGACTCTGCCCTTGCTGAGGGTCGCGTCCGAAGTGACCGCAGTCGATCTGTCCGCAGACCTGCTTGCACAGTTGCGCCTTCGCGCCGAAAACTCCCCGAACCTCGTCGCGGTCCACGGAGATGTCCTTGAATGGGAAGCTGAGGGCTGTTACGACAAAGTCGTGCTAGCCACCACCTCGATCAGTCTGTTCGACCGACAGCAGCGACAGAGGCTCTTGCAGCGTATTCGCCGCTGGCTGCGGCCCGACGGCGAACTGCTCATCAGTCTGCGAGTGCCGCATAGTCAGACGGACAACGAACAGCAGGTCGGTGAGAACCTGTGGCTGCGCGAAGAGTTCGACGACGACCATAAAACCCTCGCTGCAACTCTGCTGGAAACCACACCGGATGGCTCCGTCGGCACCTACTCGGTGACGACGCATCTGCTGAGCATGGACGACCTGCGCGAAGAGCTGGCCGAGGCCGGCCTTGACGTGGTCGCCGAGCAGGATGTCCTCGGTGCCGGTGCTGTACATGACGTCGGCGATTATCGGCTCCTGGCGGCCCGTCGCGTGCCCGTTTCGCGGTCGTTCGAGTTCTTCATCACTCCGAGAACCTGGGGTGATGTCGAGGCTGTTGCCGCGCAGGGAACGCGCATCACGTTCCGCGACGGCTCTGAGGCGATCTGCGCGATCAGCGGACTGTGGAACGCGAGTCTCGGGTACGGGAATGCCGCTATTGCCGATGCTATCCATCGCGCAAACCTGGAGGCCTCCGCACTTCCGATCTTCCGGCGCGGCTCAAGCTATGCGCGCGAAGCTGCCGAACGCCTGCTCGAATGGACCGGGTCCGATCGTTTCGGCTCGGTGTTCTACTCAACCTCGGGGAGTGCAGCACTAGACGCAGTTGTGAAGCTCTGTCGGCAGGTCACCAAGCTCAAGCACGGTCCGACGCGGCGACGCGTTGTGAGCCTGATCGGCAGCTATCACGGGATCACAAGTTCGTCGATGGCACTGAGCGGCGCGTATCTGTTCCAGGATGTCTACGACGTCGATGACAAGCTGCACATCAAGGTGCCATACGATGATCCAGAGGCTCTCGAGACGGTGATGAACCGTTATGGCGATCAGATCGCGGCGGTCATTGTTGAGCCCGTACTCGGTTCGGGCGCTCACCCCCTCAGCGACGCCATGCTTGAGGCCTTGCAACGAAACCGCATGCAGCACGGTTATATGCTGGTGGCTGACGAGGTCGCCACAGGCTTCTATCGCACCGGCACCCGATTCGCCAGTGATGTCTGGGCCGAATCGCCCGACATTCTCGTAAGCAGCAAGGCGCTCACCAACGGTACTTCCGCGGCGTCTGCCATCTTGGTCTCCGCAGAGGCGACGGCTGTACTTGATGATGCTGATCAAGTGTTCTGGCATGGGGAAACTCAGGCAGGATCGCCCCAGTCATGCGCGGCAATCGTGGCCACCATAGACGAGTTCGAGCGGCTCGACATCGCCACGAAAGTCACATCCCTCGCTGCTGAACTCGAGGCCGGGATTGACGCCATCGCGACCACGTCCGACAGGTTGTCGACGACGGGGCGGGGTGCAATGCGCGCCCTCCAAATTCGACACTTCGATGGCAGCCACCTCTCCAGTGACGAGGTGTTCGATCTGGTCAATCGGTGTCGCGCCGCTGGGGTTGTGGTCCAGCCATCTCCCTCGTCGATTCAGCTCATGCCGGCCCTCACAATGTCGAGCCCGGAGTTGCACGAAGCACTGCAGCGCGTGTCTGCCTGTGTGTCCGCCTACCTGGCGGAGTCCTCGTGAGAAGCACTCCGTTAGCGATGCGCGGTCCTGCCCCGAACCAGATCACCGGGACGGGTGCGCTGCAGGCAGCGACGACTCAATCCGCAGCCTCGCATCCAGTGCTGTTCATCGACTCCTCGGTCGTCGAGGCGGCAAACAGTGTGCTCTCGAGGTGCACAGGCATCCAGCCTGCCGCGCGCATCGTGGTCTCCGGCCCGATTGACTGGGACGCGGTCGAGGCTTTCGCGAGCACAGTGGTGGAAAGCGGAGCCGACTCGCTCATTGCCTTGGGCGGAGGAAACACCATGGACGCGGCAAAGCTCGCCGGCTGGTGCGCTGCGACACCGGGTGGGGCGAATGCTCTTCGTGCACGATCTCGTGTCGGGGGCCTCGTCATGGGAGCGCGAGACAGTATTTCACTGCCGCTGCTGTGTGTCCCCTCCACGGTGGGCACTGGTGCTGAGGTGTCGGCGGTCGCCTGCTGTGAGACCACACTGGACGACGACACTTACAAGTGCCTAGTGAGTTTTGAAGGGTCACCTGTCTCTGCCGCAGTCTACGAACCAGAGGTTCTCAATGTCCCAGCCTCGCTGCTTCACGCTGGGATCGCCGAAGCTTGGTTGCGTGTATTGGGTGCTTTTGTCGGTGCCGAATCCACAATCGCAGCAGCAGACGATGAGGCGCTCGCACTCATAAGGCGTATGGCCACTTTCGCCGAACAGGCACTTGAATGTCCTCGAAGTGGTAGCCCTGGGGTGCTGGATGTGGCTCTCACTAGTGCGACAAATCATACGGGATGGGCATTACAGGGGCGGGGCATGGCTCCATCGCCACTGTGGTTTGTGGCCAATGAACTGTCCATGTTGGTATCGGTCACCAAGATGGAAGCGATGGCAGCGCTAGTGGGCGGTTGGCTGACGCAGGTGGTGACAGTCGGCAGCGAATGGGGTGACCAGGAGCGATTGACCCGAGCCCTTCAAGCCTCCGGGGACATCACGATCGACCAAATCGTTGATCGCATGCAGCGACTTGTCGGCGGTGCGGTCCCCCCGTTCAGCGCGGCCCAACTTGCAGACAGGGTGATCGCACGATTCGGTGGCGGCAGACCATTGCCACGTCGACACACTGCCGAGAAGATCGCGCACATGGCGAAGGACGCAGCACTGTTTCAGGCTAGGGATGCTCATGCCGCACGTTGATGTGACCGCTACGTTAGATCCGTGTGCGGGCATCGCCCGGGACGTGCAGGTCATCGCCCCCGAGGGCGTGGATCGGCCGTTGTGGACTGTGGCGGTCGACGTTGGCATTGGCGATCGGCGAGATGATGAGGCACCACTGGACATCACCTGGGTCGGTGCAGCCGGGCTGCGACGAGCTGGCACCATGGTGCGCGCGGCCGGAGAGAGTATCGAGCGGGTGGCACTCTCTATGGAGGGGGACATGCTCGTCGATAAGGCAATGCCTTGGGCGCCTCGCGGCGCATCGTGGGCATCAGGCGCTGAATCAGACGATGCCCCTTCTTACCATGCCGTGACTCTTGCCGAAGGAGTCCGTGCACCCACCCGCGTTCCTGCCAGTGCCGTCGACTATCCCCCGGTGGGTGAATCGTCGTTCGTCGATCCAGGTCCTTCTGGCACGGCGGCGGGCCTTGGGCATGCGATGGCGTTGCAATCAGCCGCAAAGGAAACTGTCGAACGCGATGCTGCGATGCGTGCCTGGTACGAGCCACGTCGCGCGCACCGTATCCCGGCGCGGGTATGGCACGGCGCGGCGCCCGAGGTGCAACGGGTAGTTGATGCGTTGGGGAGCGAAGGCGTTGATGTCTCGTGCTTCACGCTTGACGCCGCGGGCGACGTCCAGGTTCTTCTCGCCCTTGCGATTGATCACGCCAATGGCGTCGTTGGGGCGGGGTTGGGGCTGGAGCCGCTTGCCTCACAGTCAGTGGTGCGCGCCGTACAGGAAGCGTTGCAGATTCGAACCCTCCTCATCGATCTCCGGCGGTACGGTGATACCGCGCAGGTGAGGTTTCCCATTGAGCGAGAGATTGACCGTGCACGCTACTGGTCTGGGCCTGAGGCTGTTCCGACGGCACTGCAGTGGGTGCAACAGACTGACGAATTCAGGGGCCCGTCGTTACGCACAGGTGGGGTGAACGACTGGGTCTCGCTGCTTGATACTTACACGTTCATTGACTTGACGGAGAGATTGCCTGAAAAGATCCGCGAGTTGGGTTGGTCCGTGGTGCGCCTCTTCAGTCCGACATTGCAACCACTACGTATGTCAGAGGCTCTCGGCTGGAACCTGGCTCAGAAAATCATCACGATTGCTCCGCACCCCTACATCTGATCGTGCACGGAGTGATGCAACCGTATTATTTCGACTTGCCCCGGAAATACGAGGAGCGTAGTGCTATGGAGAACGATCGGTTTCAGGTAGAGCTCGAGGAAAAGAGTATGTCGACTCTCACGCAGGTGCTGGTGGATAACGAGACCGGGGTGCGCTATTTGTTCCGACAAGTCGGCGCGGCAAGTGGCATGACCCTCCTCGTTGGTGAGGACGGCCTCCCCGCGTAGATCTCTTTGGAGGGTCTGCTGAAGGATTGGTCGACTCCGGGATTCAAACCGCCAGAGCGACACCTTCGGTGTAGGCGGTCTCGTACTCGACCGGAGTCAGTTTCCCAAGCCAGCGCTGACGACGGCGCCGGTGATAGGTCCGCTCGATCCAGTGGACGATCCGCCTGCGCAACTGCGCACGAGAATGTCTTCGTTGGCTGTCGAGGACGTTCTGCGCGATCGTCCGGACGAGCGGGACGGGCCACGGACCATGGAGGACATCGAGGCTCAGAGGCGCGACCAGGCGGAGGAAGCTCCCACGTATTCTGCCGACGAGTGGCCGGAGGCACCCTGAGGTGGAGTATCCCGACGGGGCTCGCCTGCGGGCTGGGCCTGGGGAGGCGCCCTCCCCAGGCCCAGCCCGAGAAGCCGTCAGCCGTTCTGACGCAGGAAGTCCTCGGCGCCGCCCACCAGCTCGGTGTGGCCCTGCTCGAGGCCCTCGCGGTTGACCTGCGCGGCGATCTCGGCGGCGAACTCCTCCACCGAGTAGAGCTTGCCGGCCTCTTCGCGCCGGGTCTCGATCGCGCCCGGCTCGGAGCGCTCGAGCAGCGTGGCGGTGATGGTGCCCTCGATCATGTCCGCCGAGACCACGGTCAGCGTGATGCCCTTCTCGTCCAGCTCCGGGATCAGCTCGCGGATCGCGTCCTCGCCGGCGCGCTTGGAGCGGGCCACCGGCTCGTAGGCGTCCATCGTCGCGGTCTGGTTGATGAAGTGCGCCTGGTGGCTGGTGACGAAGACGATCTGCGAGCCGGCCGGCATGACCTCCATGGCCGTGCGGGCCATGAGCACCTGGGCGTCCCGGTTGAGCTTCAGCGCGTAGTCCTCGCCGCGGTCGGACTCCATGCCGCCGGAGGCGTTGAGGATCAGCAGGTTCAGTGAGCCGAAGTTCTCCCGGGCGGCGTCGACCAGGGCCTGGGCGCCCTCGGCCTCGGTGATGTCGGCGCCGACGGCCACGGCCCGGCCGCTGGACTTCTGGATCTCGCCGACGATCTTGTTCGCCCGCGGGGCCTTCTGGCGGTAGTTGATGACGACGCCGGCGCCGCGGGCGGCGATCCGCTGCGCGGTGGCCGCGCCGATGCCGCGGGAGGAGCCGGTGATCACCGCGCCGGTGCCGGCGAGGTCCTGGGCCGTCTCGGAGGTCTGCTCAGTCATGGATATGTCCTTCGGATGAGGCGAACGGGGAGGTGCGGGGGAGCGGGCGCGATCAGTGGCCCATGCCGAGGCCGCCGTCGACCGGCACCACGGCGCCGGAGATGTAGGCGGCCTCCTCGGAGGACAGCCAGCGGACCACGCGGGCGACCTCCTCGGTCTCGGCGAAGCGTCCGGCCGGGATGGACTCCAGGTACTTCGCCTGGGTCTCCTCGTCCAGCGCGTCGGTCATGTCCGAGCGCACGAAGCCCGGGGCGACGACGTTGGCGGTGATGCCGCGGCCGCCGAGCTCGCGGGTCAGCGAGCGGGCCATGCCCACCAGGCCGGACTTCGAGGCGGCGTAGTTGATCTGGCCGGGGGAGCCGTAGAGGCCCACCACAGAGGAGATCAGCACCACGCGGCCGCGCTTGAGCTTCAGCATGCCCTTCGACGCGCGCTTGAGCACGCGGAAGGCGCCGCTGAGATTGGTGTCGACCACATCGGTGAAGTCCTCCTCGCCCATGCGCAGCAGCAGCGTGTCGCGGGTGATGCCCGCGTTGGCCACCAGCACCTCCACCGGCCCGTGAGCCGCCTCGACCTCCTTGAACGCGGCGTCGATCGAGGTGGAGTCGGTGACGTCGGCGGCGACGCCGAGCGCGCCCTCGGGCGCCTCGCCGCTGCGGGTGGTCACCGCGACCTTGTCGCCGTTCGCGAGGAACTCCTCGGCGATGGCGCGGCCGATGCCGCGGTTGCCGCCGGTGATCAGAACAGAGCGTGGACTCATGGGTCTCCCGTCGTCGCTGGGCCCGGGCGAGTCCCGGCGTCGTCGGGGCTCGACGACGCCCTCGCCCGGGTGGGGCATGATCAGCCTCCAGCCTATGCCAGCGCACCCGTCACCGTCGCGCCACATCGCCGGTGGCCGGCGGAGGCCGCCCAGTTCTCGGGCCCGCGCCGACGGGCACTAGAATGGGCAGGTGACCGAGCCCGTCCATTCCCTCACCGATGCCCCGCAGCGGCACAGTGAGGAGCAGCACGGCCGCATGGTGCGCTACGCGATCTCCATGGGCATCCGGATGGTGTGCTTCCTGGCCGCAGTGCTGGTGCAGAACTGGATGAGCTGGGTCTTCCTCGCCGCGGCCGCCGTGCTGCCCTATATCGCGGTGACGGTCGCCAACGCCGGCACCGACCGCTATCAGCACCATCGCACCGCCGGCGACGTCGATCCGGTCGCCGGGCTGGAGGCGGGCCGCCGCCAGGTCGCCGCCGAGGCCGCGCAGGACGGCCCGGCGGGGGACCCCGGCGAGGCGCCCGACGAGGACCACGACGAAGACGACGGCGACGACTACGACGACGACTCCGGGGCGCCGGACGAGGCTCCGGCCGCGGACGCGACGATCATCCCCGGCGAGATCGTCGCCGACGACGAGACCGGAGACATGACCGGAGACGAGACCGGAGAGGGGCGTGAGGATGGATCTGCTCAGTTCCCTGGGCGGGGACGGACCGCAGGGTCCTGAGAGCCCGCAGTGCTCGCGGAAGGGATGCCGGGCCGAGGCGGCCTGGCAGATCCTCTGGAACAACCCGAAGATCCACGACGAGCAGCGCCGCAAGATCTGGCTGGCCTGCGACGAGCACCGCAGCTGGCTGGAGGACTTCCTCCGGCAGCGGCTCTTCTGGCGCCGCACCGCCGACATGTCCGAGGATGTGGGGCCCGGGTGACCCGCCGGTATCGCTTCCTGCTCACCCCGCGCTGGCTGGGCTGGCTGGCGCTCTGCGTGCTCTTCGCCGTCGCCTGCTCCTTCCTGGCCCAGTGGCAGCTGGACCGTCGCGAGCAGGCCGTCGAGGAGATCGACCGGGTGGTGACGAACTACGACGCCGCCCCGGTGCGGTACGCCTCCGTGCGCGAGTCCTTCGTGGATCCGGCCGCCGACGACGAGTGGACGGTGGTCGAGATGACCGGCAGCTACCGTCCGCAGGACATGCGGCTGGCCCGCAACCGGTCCAACAGCGGGTCGGTCGGCTATGAGCAGCTGGTGCCGTTCGCCGTCGCCGGCACCGACGACGTCGTCGTCGTCAGCCGCGGCTGGCTGCCCACCGCCAGCGAGGACGGGTCGCAGCCGGCGAGCAACCCCGCTCCGCCGGAGGGCACGGTCGAGCTGACCGTGCGGCTGAAGCCCGGCGAGCCGGCCATCGACCGCGGAGCGCCCGACGGGCAGCTGGCCTCGATCGACCTCTCCGCCTACGCCGAGCAGATCGGCGTCGAGCTGATGCCCGGCGCCTACGGACGCATGGCCGAGGAGGATCCGGCCCCGGCGCAGGCGCCCGAGCAGCTGGCGCGGCCCAGCGTGGACGAGGGCCCGCATCTGTCCTACACGATGCAGTGGTACGCCTTCGGGGCGCTGGGGTTCATCGGCTGGGGCTACGCCGCGCGGCTGCATGCGCGCACCCGCGACGCCGAGGCGCTGGCCGCCGAGGAGGACGACCGCCACGCCGCCGTCGCCGCCCCGGCGCAGGAGCGGATGCAGCAGGCCCGGCGGCTGGAGCGGCTGCGTCGGGGCAAGCCCTCCGACGAGGATCTGGAGGACGCCGCCGTGGAGGACTCGCTCGTCGACCGCTGACGCCTCCGTCCGGTGGAGCCGCTCAGACGACGAGCAGCACGGCGGTGGGCCCGGCCAGCAGCGCCGCGGAGGCGAGCACCACGGCGACGACGGCCGTCCGTGGCAGCGCCGGCGGCGGGACGAGCAGCCGCTGCAGCCGGGCGGTGGTGATCACCGTGCCCCCGGCGCCGGGGGTGGCTCCCTGGGCGCGGCGCGCGGCCCCGGTGCCGGCGTCGTCCTCGCCGCTCTCCGACGAGCTCAGCGCCAGCGACCGCAGCAGCGCGGTGCGGCTGTGGCCGCGCAGCGCGCCGTCGTCGGCGAGCATCTCGGTCAGCTCCAGCACCGCCTCGCGTCCGTGGCGGGTAGTCGGCAGCCAGGGCAGCGCGCGGTACCAGGCGTCGAAGGCCATCGTCAGCAGGTGGTGGCGCTGCTGCAGATGCGTGCGCTCATGCGCGACGACGGCGGAGAGCTCCTCCGGGGCGAGCTGGTCGAGCAGCCCGCGGGAGACCACCGTCAGCGACCGCCCCGCGGTGCGCCCGGGCAGGCAGTAGGCCAGCGGCGCCTCATGCTCGATGACATGGGCGACGTCCTCGCCGAGCTCGGCGTGGGCCCCGGTCGCGCCGCTCTGCTCGGCCGGCGTCGAGAGCAGCCGGACCAGATCCCGGTGTCGGCGTCGGGAGGCGAGCACGCGCACATAGGTGCGCAGCAGCGTCAGCAGCAGATGCAGGCCCAGCAGCACCGCCAGGCAGAGCGCGAAGACATGGGTGGGATGCACGTGCAGGCCCACCAGGGCGGCGAAGTCTCCGGCCACGAGCAGCTCGAGCATCGTCGCCAGGGCGGTGTGCAGCGTCGCGCCGAAGGGACTGAGCCCGTAGACCAGCGGGGCGCCGATCAGCGAGAGGCCGCCCGCCAGGGCCACCGCCTGCCAGAGCAGCATGGCCGCCCAGGGGGTGCGCGTGCGGAAGCGCGCCCGGCTGATCAGCGGCGGCAGCACGACGGCGAGCACCGCCGCCAGGGCGGCGAGGAAGACGGCCAGCGGAATCACAGGGACAGTCTATGACCCGACGCCGGGCCTCATGGCCGGCCGACGCCGGCGCCGCCGGGCGTCGGGAGGCGACTCACTCGGAGTCCAGCAGGCGCCGCAGCGCGGCGGCCTCCGCGTCGGAGATGCCGCCGATGAAGCGTGCCAGCACGGCCTCGCGGTCCGAGGCGGTGCCGAGCACCTCGTTGAGCATCTCGACGGTGTGCTCCTCGCGGCTGGCGGTGGCCGAATAGCGGTGCGGACGGGTCGAACGCTCCCGGGCCACCATGGACTTCTTCTCCAGCCGGGAGAGCACCGTCAGCACTGTGGTCACGGCCAGATCCTCGTCGAGGCGGTCGCGGACCTCGTTGGCGCTGAGCGACTCGCCGCCGTCCCAGAGCAGGGTCATGACGGAGCGCTCGAGGTCTCCGAGAGTGGCCATGCGTGCTGTCCTCCAGATGTCAGGTGGTCGATCTCCACGATACTCCGCCACCGGCAGCTTTTCTACATGGAGTAGTAGGAGTGTGTCACATGCTGGACGGTCGACCTCGCCGCGCGGGAAGGGGCCGGGGTCACTGCGGAGCCGCGTCCGAGGCCGCGCCGCCGTCGCCGGCGTCGTCCGTGGCGGCCTGCGCGGCCGCCCGCAGCGTCGCCGCCCGGGCGAGGGCCTCGGGGCTGGAGGCGACGGCGTCGACGGCGGTCTCCAGCGGGGCGCCGGAGGCGTCGCGGCGGGCGGTCTCGCCGGGCAGCGCGCGGGCGGAGCCGTTCTTCGCCGCGCCGAGCGCCGGCCCCATGCCGGCCCAGCCCAGGGTGAGGCGGTCCTCGCCGCGCAGCAGCCGATGCGCGCGCACGCCGGCGGTGCCGCGGCCCTTGGCCGGGAACTCGCTGAGCTCGGTGACCTTCACCGAGCCGGATTCGAAGCCCTCCAGCGGCTCGTCGCCGGCGGCGACGGTGACCACCACAGGCGTGAAGCCGGCCAGCTGCTCGGCGGGGCCGCCCTCGCGGTCGGCCAGGGCGGCGCCGTCGACCACGGAGAAGCTGATGACGCGGTCGCCGTCGGCGAGCTTGATGCCGGCCATGCCGGCCGCCGAGCGCCCCTGCGGCCGGACCAGCGAGGCGTCGTAGTGCAGCAGCTGGGCCCCGGCGGTGAGGAAGACCAGCTGATCGTCGTCGGCGACTGCTGGCTGGACGCCGACGACGGCGTCGCCGTCCTTCAGCGAGATCGCCTCCCACTCGTCGCGGTTGAGCGGGTACTCCGGATTGACCCGCTTCACCCGCCCCTGGGCGGTGCCCAGAGCGAAGACCGCGTCCAGCGGCACGAAGCCGACCAGCTGCTCCTTCTTCGCCAGGCCCAGGAAGTCGGCCACCTTCACCCCCTGGTTCAGATTCACCTTCCCGGAGGCGACCTCCACCTGGGGCATGTCGACCACCGGGACGCGGATCATCCGTCCGGTCGAGGTCACCGCGCCGATCTCTCCGCGGGCGGAGGTGGGCACCATCGAGACCAGCGCGTCGTGCCGGCCCCGGCGGGCGGGGTGGAGCAGCGGCGACCGGTCGGCGGTGCGCGCCAGCCGCCCCGAGGTCGACAGCAGCGCCCAGCAGGGCGAGTCGGCGATCTGCAGCGAGCCGGCCGCCTCGTCCGGCGAGGTCGAGGGCGCCGGGGCCGGGGCCTCCAGCGCCTCGGACTCCAGCAGCCGGGTGCGGCGGTCGGCGGCGTGGCGCTCGGCGACCTCGTCCAGCTCGGAGGCGACCACCTCGCGCAGCCGCTGCTCGGAGTCCAGGATCGCGGACAGCTCGGCGATCTCCTCCTCCAGCCGCTGCTTCTCCTGCTCCAGCTCCAGCGTGGAGTAGCGGGTCAGCTGGCGCAGCCGCAGCTCCAGGATGTGGTCGGCCTGCGCCTCGGAGAGCTCGAAGACGGTCATCAGCCGGGTGCGCGCCGTCGCGGTGTCCTCGGCGTTGCGGATGATGGCGATGACGTCGTCGATGTCGACGATGGCGATCAGCAGGCCCTCGACCAGGTGCAGGCGCTGCTGCCGCCGGTCCAGCCGGTGGGCGGTGCGTCGGCGGACGACCGAGAGCCGGTGGTCGACGTAGACCTGCAGCATCTCGGCCAGGCCCATGGTCCGCGGCTGACCGTCGACCAGGGCGACGTTGTTGATCCCGAAGGAGTCCTCCATCGGGGTGAGCTTATAGAGCTGGGCGAGCACCGCCTGCGGATTGAACCCGGCCTTGAGCTCGATGATCATCCGCAGCCCGTGGGTGCGGTCGGTCAGATCCAGCACGTCGGAGATGCCGGCGAGCTTCTTGCTCTGCACCGCCTGCTTGATCTTCTCGATCACCTTCTCCGGGCCGATCATATAGGGCAGCTCGGTGACCACGATGCCGGTCTTCCGGGGCGAGACCTGCTCGATGGAGACCGAGGCGCGGGTCTTGAAGGAGCCGCGGCCGGTGGCGTAGGCGTCGCGGATCCCGTCGAGGCCGACGATGCGCCCGCCGGAGGGCAGATCCGGGCCGGGGATGAACTGCATCAGCTCGTCGAGGCCGGCGTCGGGGTTGAGCACCAGGTGCTTCGCGCCGGCGACGACCTCGCCCAGGTTGTGCGGGGCCATGTTGGTGGCCATCCCGACGGCGATGCCGGAGGTGCCGTTGACCAGCAGGTTGGGGAAGGCCGCCGGCAGCACAGTGGGCTGCTGCAGCTGGTTGTCGTAGTTGGGCTCGAAGTCGACGACGTCCTCGTCGAGGTCGGCGGTCATCGACAGCGCCGCCGCCGTCATCCGGGCCTCGGTGTAGCGCGGCGCGGCGGGCCCGTCGTCGAGCGAGCCGAAGTTGCCGTGGCCGTCGACCAGCGGCAGCCGCAGCGAGAAGGACTGCGCCAGCCGCACCAGCGCGTCGTAGATGGCCGCGTCGCCGTGGGGATGCAGCTTGCCCATGACCTCGCCGACGACGCGTGCGGACTTCACATGCCCCTTCTCCGGGCGCAGGCCCATCTGGGACATCATGTACAGGATGCGGCGCTGCACCGGCTTCATCCCGTCGCGGGCGTCGGGCAGCGCCCGGGAGTAGATCACCGAATAGGCGTACTCCAGGAACGAGGTCTCCATCTCCGACGAGACGTCGATGTCGACGATGCTGTCCTCGGGCGTGACCGGAGGCTGGTCCGAGGAGTTCGCGGAACGGGAGGCGGAGCTCGGTCGGCGGGCCATGGGGGCGTCTGCTGTCCTTCGCGGGGTCTGAGGCGTCGTCTGTCGGCGACGGGGTCGGCGGATCGTGACGGGCGTGTCCGCCGACGTCGTCGCTCCGCCGTCGCCTGCCCGGGAGGGAGCGTCGCGGCGGAGGACGCCGCAGGCGCCGCGCGGTCGGAACGGACGGCCGCGGCCCCGGGCATGGGTCGGCGGAGAGGAATCTCGTAGTGTTGATCCTATGGCCCAGGACAGCACATCCGTCGGATATCCGTCCCATTGGGAGGCGGATGTCGTGCTGCGCGACGGCGCGGCCGCCCATCTGCGCCCGATCGGCGCCGAGGACGCCGAGCGGCTGCAGCGGATGCACGCCGCCCAGTCGGAGTCCTCGATCTATCTGCGCTACTTCACCTACAAGTCCGCGCTGACGACGAAGGAGCTGGCCCACTTCACCGGAGTCGACCATCTCGGCCGGGTCGCGCTGGTCATCCTCCTCGACGAGCAGATCATCGGCGTCGGCCGCTACGACCGCATCGACGACACCGCCGAGGCCGAAGTCTCGTTCAACATCTCCGACGCCCATCAGGGCCGCGGGCTGGGCTCCATCCTGCTGGAGCACCTGGCCGCCGCCGGGCGCGAGCGCGGCATCGAGCGCTTCACCGCCGAAGTGCTGCCGGAGAACAGGAAGATGCTGGCGGTGTTCACCGAGGCCGGCTACGAGGTCTCGCGCCGCTTCGAGGACGGCGTGGTCGCGCTGACCTTCCCGATCGATCCCACCGAACGCTCGCGGGCCGTCATGGAGTCCCGCGAGCACCGCGCCGAGGCGCGCAGCGTCGCCGAGCTGACGGCCCCGGCGCACGTCGCCGTCGTCGGCGCCTCGAGGCAGCCGGGGACGCCGGGCCACCAGGTGCTGCAGAACCTCGTCGAGGGGCGCTTCACCGGCGGCGTGCACGCGATCAACCCGGAGGCCTTCGAAGTCGGCGGCACCACGGCCCACGCCTCGCTGGGCGAGCTGAAGCAGCCGATCGACCTCGCCGTGGTCTGCGTGCCGGCCGCGCAGCTGCCCGCCGTCGTCGCCGACTGCGGCCGTCACGGGGTCAAGGGCCTGGTGGTGATCACCGACGGGCTGGACGCCGTCGCCCGCGACGCCGACGGAGAGACCGGGGAGACCGTCGAGGTCGGGGAGTCCGGAGCCCGTTCCGACGGCGTCGCCGGCTTCGACCAGCGCGCCCTGGTCCGGCTGGCGCGCCGCTGGGGGATGCGGGTGATCGGCCCCGCCTCGGTCGGACTCATCCGCACCGACCCCGACGTCTCGCTGAACGCCTCGCTCTCGCCGCAGATGCCGCTGCGCGGCGGCGTGGGGCTGTTCAGCCAGTCCGCCCCGCTGGGCATCTCGCTGCACGCCGCCGCCCACCGGCGCGGCGTCGGCGTCTCCACGGTGATCTCGGCCGGCAGCCGCGCCGACCTCTCCGGCAACGACGCCATGCAGCACTTCGAGGACGACCCCGCCACCCGCGCCGTCGGGCTGTCGCTGGAGTCGCTGGGCAACCCGCGGAAGTTCTCGCGGATCGCGAGACGGCTGTCGCTGAGCAAACCGGTGGTCGTGGCGACCTCCGGGGTGATGGGCCGCAGCCTGCCCCCGGGACACGATGTGCGCACCACGCGGGCGCCCGCCGGGGCGGTGGACTCGATGCTCGAGCAGTCGGGAGTCATCCCGGTGGGCAACCACGACTCGCTGATGGACGTGCTGCAGGTGCTGGCCACCCAGCCGCTGCCCGTCGGCGGACGGCTCGGAGTGCTGGCGGATTCGCCGGCGATGGCCGCCGCGCTCGCCGACGCCGCCGCACGGCACGGGCTGGATCCGGTGCGCTCCGACGGCGACCTGGCCCTGGACGGCACCCGCGGCCAGCCTGAGGAGGCCATGGCCGCGGCGTTGGAGGCGATGCTGGACGACGAGGACGTCGACGCCGTCGCCGTCTGCCGGCAGCCTGGACTCGACGGCACGCACCGCGACCTCACCGCGACGATCGCCGCCGCCGCCCGCCGACATCCCAAGCCGGTGGTCCTCTCCTCGATCGGCGTGCTGGATCCGCAGGCGCCGCTGAACCTGCTGGCCGGCGCGGCGCCGGTGCTGGAGACCGGCGCGCTGCAGCAGGGGCTTCCGGTGTTCTCCTCGCCGGAGCGTTCCGTCGCCGCGCTGGGCAAGATCGTCGAGTATCAGCGGTGGCGACGGCGCGGCATCGGCGAGACCTGGGTGCCGCAGGGACTCGAGGGCTCCACAGTCCGTCGGGCGGCCGACGAGCTGCTCGACGGCCAGCTGGCCGAGGCCGGCGGCGGGCCGCGGCTGCATCGGCTGGATCCCGCGCAGACCGCCGAGCTGCTGGGACTCTACGGGCTGGAGGTCATGGAGTCGGTGCCCTTCCGCACGGCGGACGAGGCCGTGGCCGCCGCCGAGCGGCTCGGCTACCCGGTGGCCGTCAAGGCGACCACCGACGCGCTGCGCCACCGCCTGGACCTGGGCGGAGTGCGGCTGAGCATCACCGACGCGGCGATGCTGCGCCGGACCGCGGCGGACATGCGCGAGCAGCTGGCCCGCTACGGAGACCCGGGGCTCGAGGTCCAGGCCATGGCGCCGGCGGGGCAGGGCTGCATGGTCAGCGCGCTGGAGGATCCGCTGATGGGTCCGGTGGTCTCCTTCGGCCTCTCCGGCGATGCGGTGGAGCTGCTCGACGACTGGGCCCATGCCGTGCCCCCGCTGACCGACCAGGACGTCGCCGACCTGGTCCGTCGCCCGCGGGCGGCCCGGCGGCTGCTCGGCCACCGCGGCCTGCCGGCGGTGGACCTGGCCGCCGTCGAGGATGCCCTCCAGCGGGTGGCGATCCTGAAGGACGAGCACCCGCAGGTCGCCTCGCTGCAGCTGGCCCCGCTGCTGGCCGGCCCGCACGGGGTGCGCATCCTGCACGCGACAGTGGACATCGCCGACCCGCAGCAGCGCACCGACTCGGCGCGGCGGGCGATCAGCCGCCGGTGAGTCGCCCGGTGGGCGGGCTCAGACCCCGCCGGTGCGGGCGACGTGCTCGGCCAGCCGGCGCAGGCCCTCATCGATGGTCACCGACGGCGTCCAGTCCAGCGCCCGGCGCGTGGTCCGCTGATCGAACCAATGGGCGGTCGAGAGCTGCTCGGCGAGGAACCGGGTCATCGGCGGCTCGTCGTCGTGCGGGCCGGCGATCCGCTCGGAGAGCGCCCAGGCCTTCTCCACGGCGGAGCCGGCCGCCCGGGCGAGGCCCGGGGTGATCCGCAGACGCGGCCGCGGGGCGCCGCCGGCGGCGGCGATGCCCATCATCAGCTCGCCGATCGGTCGCGGCTCGCCGGTGGTGAGCACCAGGCGGGACCCGTGGATCTGCGGCAGCCGGCGCAGGCCGGCGGCGAAGGCCTCGACGGCGTTGTCGATGTAGAGCGTGTCGACCAGGGCGGCGCCCGAGCCGATCAGCGGCAGCCGGCCGGAGCGGGCGCGGTCAACGATGCGCCGGGTCAGCTGTCCGTCGCCGGGCCCCCAGACCAGGTGCGGGCGCAGGATCAGCGTCTTCAGCCCGCCCGCGGCGCGGGCGGCGACCAGCTGCTCGGCCTCGGCCTTGGTCTGCGCATAGGAGCCCGCGGCGCGCGCCGGGTCGGGGTCGCCGGCGGGCTCGCCGACCAGCGAGGAGCCCGCGTGGGCGACCGAGGGGGAGGAGACGTGGAGCAGATGCTCGACGCCGGCGGCCTCCGCGGCGTCGAGCAGCGTGCGGGTGCCGTCGACGTTGACGGCGGCGAAGTCGCGATGGTCGCCGGAGACCGAGACTTTGGCGGCCAGGTGCACGATGGCGTCCTGGCCGGCGACCGCGGCGGCGACGGCGTCGGGATCGGTCAGCGAGCCGCGGACCTCGCGGGCGCCGTCGACGGTGGAGGCGCTGCGCTGCAGGGTGGTGACGTCATAGCCGTCCGCGACGAGTCGACGGGCCACGCTGCGGCCCAGCAGTCCGGAGGCGCCGGTCAGCAGCACGCGGGAGCCGGGGGAGATCTCCTCGATCGCCTGGCCGGGGGTCGGCTGCTCGGTCGGCATCTGTCCGGGAGTCCTCTGCTCGGGAGTCGCTGTCACGGTGTGCCGGGCCTCCTGCCGCTCGTCACCCGCTCGGCCCAGCCGGCCAGGCGGGTGCGGTCGATCTTCGAGTTGTGCCGGATGTCGGTGGGCATCTCGTCGACGACGAGCACGGCGGCGACGGCGAGCTCGCCGGCGGCCGCGCGCACCTCGGCGGCGAAATCCGGGCTCGCCAGCGGCGAGCGGCCGGCGGTCAGTCGGCGGGCGTCAGTGTCGCGGGGCGGCTCGACGATGACCACCACAGCCTGGGTGCCGCGCGGGCCGACGCCGACGGCGGCGCTGCGGCCCACCGTCTCGAGCGCGTCGATCAGCGTCTCCAGCGCGCCCGGTCCGACAGGACCGTCCGGCGTGGTGATCACGTGCTGCAGGCGCCCCTCGATCCAGAGGCGTCCGTCCTCGTCGACATGACCGACGTCATTGGTGCGATGCCAGAGCAGGCCGTCGGCGGTGTCGCGGCGACTGGTCCGGTCGGTGAACCACAGCCGGTCGTAGCCGGCCTTCAGATGCGCCGCGGAGACCACGATCTCGGCCAGCGTCCCCGGCGCCTCGGCCGGGGCCACCAGCTCTTCGGCGGGCCGGCCCGCGGCGTCCAGCGGGGCCAGTCCGACCTGCACGCCGGCCACCGGGCGGCCGACGCAGACCCCGGGCTGGCCGGTGGCCATGGCGGCGTGGACGCCGTCGCGGTCGATGTCAGCCTGCAGCAGTCCTTCAGTCATGCCGTATGGAGTGTGGATCTCGGCGGCCGGCACCAGCTTCTGGACGGCGTCGAGCAGGTCCGGGTGCACCGGCGCGCCCGCGGAGAGCACCAGGCGGATGCGGGCCAGCGCCGCGCGCTGCGCGGGGTCGAGCGCGGAGGCGGTGTCGACGACGTTGCGCAGCGCGGCCGGCGAGCCGAAGAACATCGTCGCCTCGCCGGCGCGGGCGGCCTCGGCGACGGCCTCGGCAGTGAGCGTCGCCGGTCTGGTCACTGACATGTCAGGGGTGACCGAGGTGGCGCCGATGGCCGGTCCGAGCAGGGCGAAGGGGGCGAAGCCAGCGATCAGCGAGGAGCCCGGCTCGACGTCGAACTGCCGGCGCAGCAGCGCCACGAGGGCGCCGAGGCGCCCGTGGGTGTAGACCACGCCCTTGGCCGGCCCGGTGGAGCCGGAGGTGAAGAGCACCGCCGCCTCGTCCTCGGCGGAGGGCGGAGCCAGGCCGTCCGGGCGGCGTCCGGCGTGCCCGGCGAGCAGCGCGTCGACCGAGCTCTCCACGCCCAGGGCGCGGCGGGCCGTCGGCGACAGGCTGCGGACGCTGAGCCGCCGTCCCGGCCAGGCCAGCGTCCGGGCGAGGGTCAGGCCGGGGGCCGCGCCGATGACCCAGTCGGGGCGGGCGCTGCGCGCCGCCCGGGTCATCCCGCGCAGCCCCAGGCCCGCGTCGGCGACGACGGCGACCGCTCCGACGCGCAGGCAGGCGTAGAGCACCACGGTGAGGTCGTTGCCGGGCTCGACCAGCAGCGAGACCCGGTCGCCGCGGCGCATCCCGCGGGCGGCGAGTCCGGAGGCCAGCGCAGAGACGCGGGCGTCGAGCTCGCCCCAGGTCAGCGCCGAGCCGGGCTCGACGACGGCGAGGTCGCCGGCCCGCGGACCGGCGGCGGCCGCGGCGAGCTGGGCATGCAGTCCGGCGACGTCGCCGACGGGATCGGGGGAACGGCCGGTCGGGCCCGCGGAGGCGGCGGGGACGTCGTCGCCCTCGCCGGCGCCGTCGGGACTCTCGGCGCCGCCGTCGTCGGCGTCGGTGCGGTCGGCTCGACCGATCACTGCGTCGTCGAGCCAGCTCAGCAGCGGCTCGGCGACGTCGCGCTCCTCGGCCAGCAGGTGGCCGGCGCCCTCGAAGCGATGCAGATCCGCCTGGGGCAGCCGCTCGCGGAGGTCGGCGAGATGACGTTCCTGGAAGACCGGGTCCTGCGGGCCCCAGAGCAGCAGCGCCGGGCGGCTCCAGTCGCGCAGGGCCGCCGAGATCCGCTCCAGCGCCGGGCGGGACCGGTGCTCGGCCGAGGCGGGGATGTCGGCGACGAAGCCGCCGATGCCGCCGCGCAGCGCGGGGGAGTCGTAGGGCTCCCGATAGGCGGCGGAGACCTCCGGGGCCAGGCCGCCTGAGGCCAGGGCGAGCGTGGTGCGCAGGAACGCCGGCGTGGTCACCGTCGCCGTCGGCAGCACTCCGGGCGCCAGCGCGGCCCGCAGCGCGGCGGGGATCGGCTCCTCGACCGGGTGGTCGACGGCGGTGTTCAGCGTGGTGACCGCGTCGACGGCCTGCGGGTGACGCATCGCCCAGCCCAGCGAGATCACCCCGCCCCAGTCGTGGCCGAGGGTGACCAGCGGGCCGGCGGCGTCGACGTCGAGGGCGTCCATGAGCCCGTCGAGGTCCTCGAGGCGCTGCGCCAGGCTCCGGTGCGTCCCGGCTCCGGCGCGCGGCGGGCCCGGGTGGGCGAGCCGCTCGGAGAAGCCCATGTCCAGCTGGTCCGGGGCGATGACCCGCCACGCGGTCCCGCCGGCCTCGGCCTGCGCCAGGCTCGCGGCGAGCACGCCGCGCCAGAGGTAGGACCAGGTGGGGTTGCCGTGTACCGCCAGCAGCGTGCCGGCCGGGGTGATGCCCCGGGCGGCCAGGGCCGGGCCGGTGTCGAGCACGTGGAAGGTCCGCCGACCGTCGGCCGCCGACGCGGCGACCAGCCGCGACCAGGACAGGTCCAGACCGGGCATCGGCCGCGGCGGCGTCCGCGCGGCTCGCGCCGGGATCGCGCCTCTCACCATTCCAGCTCCACCATCGCGGTGTTCAGTCCGGATCCGACGCCCATGCACAGCACCCGCGCCCCGCGGGACAGCCCGGGGGCCTCGCGGGACAGCGTGATCGGCAGCGACGCCGGCCCGACGTTGCCCAGCTCCGGGTAGGTCACCGGCACGCGGCGCTTGTCGAGCTTGGCGGCCTTGATGATCGAGTTGGTGTGCAGCTGCGAGACCTGGTGGGTGATGTAGGAGTCCATCGCCTGCCAGCTGAAGTGCTGCCGCGCCTCCTCCCAGGCGTTCATCACCAGCTCGAGGCCGCCGTCGAGCAGCCCGCGGGCATCGGTGTACATGCCGCGGTGGTCGCCGACGCACAGCTCGTGGTGCTGGGTCGCCGCCCGCGAGACCCCGCCGACGATCCGGTGGCCCTCGGGGTGCCGGTCGGAGGGGCCGACGACGGCGGCCGCGGCGCCGGAGCCCAGCGTCAGCGAGGCGAACTCGGTCATGAAGTCGTCGCGGGAGACCGACTCGAGGGTGTTGATCCGCGCGATGGTCGCGTCCTGGACCTTCTCGGCGTCCTCGCCGTCGACGATCAGCACGTACTGCGCCTGGCCGGCGTCGATCATCGAGCTCGCCAGCGTCATCGCATTGACGAAGCCGAGGCAGGCGTTGGTGATGTCGAAGTTCATCGCCGAGGAGGGCAGGCCCAGCTCATGGTGGATGCCCACGGCCACCGACGGCTCGAGATGCTCGCGGGTGACCGAAGTGTTGATCATCAGCGTGACGTCCTCGGCGGCGATGCCGGCGGCGTCCAGCGCCCGGCGGGCCGCCTCGACGGTGCCGGCGCGCACGTCGCCGGGCTTCTCCCAGTTGCGCCGGGCCTTCACGCCGGCCACCCGCTGCAGCAGGCCGGACGGGAGCTTCAGCCGCTTCAACGCCTCGGCGAGCCGCCGCTCCAGGTCTCTGGACGTCAGCGTCACCGGCGCCTCGACCTCGGTCACGGACAGCAGGGAGGCGTTCTGATGATGGAAGGTCGCATTTCCGGGCACCGCTCCATTATCCAGCAGGAGGTCCGCAGGGGCGAATCTCCATGACGTCCTCAGTGCGCGTCCAGTGCGCGCTCAGTCCGCGCGGGCGGGCCGGGCGCGGCGTCCGGGGGCGTCGGCCGGCGGCCGGCGTGCGGGTCTCCTCCACAGGGCGGCGGCCACGGCTGAAGCCGCGGCGGCGTCGGGGATACGATGGAGGTCATGACTTCCAGCGCTGACGACGGCTCGACTCCTTCGACGTACACCCTGCGCCGCGCCATCGAGCGCGGCGGGTTCTACCCGGACCTGGTCCATCACACGGTGACCGAGGCGCTCGACGGCCGCGAGCCGACGCATCAGATCGTCCATGTCGACACGCACTTCGACATGGAGGAGGTCCACCGGCACATCACCGTGGTGGTGCTGGCCGAGGAGGTCATCGTCGTCGCTCATCTGGACGACCACGATCTGGAGGCCGACGACGACGGCGGCGCGGGGGAGACCGGCACCGTCGCCCGGATCTCCACCGAGGTCGTGCCGGTCAGCCGGGTGCAGTCGCTGATCCTCTCCGAAGTCCACCGCAGCCCCGAGCAGTTCCACCCCGAGCGCGGGCTGGCCGAGGTCACGCTCAATCTCAACTGGACCGGAGGCGCCCGCTTCGAGACCGCCCCGGTGCACTGCGGCGATCCGGACTGCATGGCCGACCACGGCGACAGCGGCACCTTCGTGCCCGAGGACATCATGCTGCGGATCGCCGCCACTGCAGAGGGCGACACCGCCGTGGAGGAGGCCCGCGCCTTCGTGCGCGCGCTGCGTCGCGCCTGCATCCGCCATGCCCGCTGAGCCCTCGGGGGACGCGGCCGGCGATCCCGCCCTGCCCGCCGCGCCCGACTACGACGGGGCGCATCTGCGCCATGTGATGACGTCCGCGGCCGCCTCGCTGGGGCTGGCGGGCTTCGACGACCGGATCGGCCTGCCGCAGGCCGCCGTCTCCGTGGTGCTGCTGGTCGACGGGCTCGGCGACGAGCAGCTGGCCCGGCACACCGGCCACGCCCGGTTCCTGGCCTCCCGCTGGCGTCGCGGCTCCGCGGCGCGGACGCTGGACTCCACCGCACCGGCGACGACGGCGGCCGGCATCGCCTCGCTGGCCACCGGGCGGACGCCCGGCGAGCACGGTCTCGTCGGCTACGACGTCTACTCCCCGGAGCTGGACCGGGTGGTGAACATGCTCGGCGGCTGGGATCCGGAGGTCGATCCGCGCACCTGGCAGCCCCACCCCTCGGTGCTGCGCCGGGCGGAGGAGGCCGGCGCGAGCGTGCTGACCGTCTCCCGGCCGCGCTTCGCCGACTCGCGGCTGACCGAGGCCGTGCTCGAGGGCGGGCGGTTCCGCGGGGCGAACCGTCTCGAGGCCCGCTTCACCGCCGCGCTGGAGGAGATCCGCGAGCACCTGCATCCGGCCGGCGGCGTGCGTCGCGGGCCGCCGCAGCCGATGCTGATGTACCTCTACGTCGACGAGCTGGACAAGGCCGGCCACCAGCACGGCGTCGACTCCGCCGAGTGGATCGCCGCGCTGGAGAGCCTCGACGCCGAGGCCGAGCGCCTCGTCGCGGCTCTGGACCGTGAAGTCGGCGACCAGGTCTCGGTGCTGCTCACCGCCGACCACGGGATGATCGACGTCGCCGCCGAAGATCGCCTCGATCTCGCCGAGCATCCCGAGCTGCTCGACGGCGTGGTCTCCACGGCAGGCGAGCCGCGGCTGCTGCAGCTGCGCGTGGCGACCGGCGACGACTCCGAGGCCGTCCGCGCCGAGCGCCGGACCGAGGTGGCCGACCGCTGGAGGCGCGAGCTCGGAGACCGCGCCTGGGTGCTCGAGCGGGAGGAGGCGATCGACGCCGGCTGGTTCGGCGACGTCTCGGCCGCAGTGCGCGAGCGGCTCGGCGACGTCGTCGTCGCCCTGCGGGACTCGACGGCGCTCTTCGACACCGGACGGATCGGCACCGGCCCGCTGGACATGGTCGGCCAGCACGGATCGCTCACCCGCGAGGAGCGGGCGGTGCCGCTGGTGCTGCTCTCCGCCGGCTCCCTCGGCTGAGCCGCGGATCCTCGGCATGACGGTGTCCGTCCAGGGCCCGTCAGGCCCCGGACGGATCCGCCGGCGGCACGGCCTCAGGTCCGTGCGGGCTGATACATCGCGGTGTCAGTCGTCGCGGCTGCCGAAGAGTATGTCGTCCCAGCGCGGCATGCTGGGCCGTCGTGAGCCGCGCCGTGCGCGCGAGGCCCCGCGTTCGTCCTCGGCGTCGTCCTCGCCGACGGGGCCGTCGTCGCCGGAGCGTCCGGCGTCCTCGGCGTCCTCCGGGTCCGCCGCGTCGTCGCCGCCCTCCTCATAGCTGAAGCCCCAGGCGTCGGTGGCGTCGGCGGCCTCGGTGCCGCCGGACGGGCCGGGCTCGTCCGGTCGGGCGACGGGCCCGGCAGTGTGCTCGCGGTCCGCGTCCGAGGAGGCGTCGTCGCCCGGACGGGCGGAGCCTCGGTCCTCGTCGGCGGTGTCGTCGACGGGCCGCAGCGGGGTCACCGGCGGCGGGCCCGGGTCGCCGGAGCGGTCCGACGCGTCGGCGCCGTCGTCCGCGGCGTCGCCGGAGTCCGCGGAGTCGTCGCCGCGCCGGCCCGAGGCGGGACGCTCCTCCCGGGTGAGCATCATCGCCAGCTCGTCGTCGGCCTGCTCGTCGGCTCCGAGACGCTGGCCGCGTCGACGCCGCAGCATCTCCAGCAGCGCCTCCTGCTCGTCGCCCTCGCCTGTGGGGCCCGAGGGACCGGACGGTCCGACGGCGCCGCCGGGACCGGCCGGAGCGGAGGACTCGGGCGAGTCGGAGGGCTCCGCGGGCTCCTCGTGGGGCGGCTCGACCGGCGAGGTGTCCTGCTCCTCGGCGGGCACCGGGCGCAGCGGTCCGCGCCGCACGGCGCCGGAGGAGCGGCCGGGGTGATCGTCGGACTCGACGTCGTAGGGCGCGTCCACCGGGGCGAGCCGCCGACCGCCCCGGGCCGGGCGAGCCGCCGAAGGCAGGCTGCTCAGCTCCTCGGCGGTCGGGCCGTCGGCCAGCAGGTGCTTCGACTCGGGGGTGAAGATCCATTCCGCCGGCGGCGTCGGGGCGTCGCCGGTGGCGCCGTGCGCGTCGAACCAGCACAGCACCTTCCAGCGGCCGTCCTCGCGACGCCAGGCGTCCCAGCTGAGGCTGCGCAGATCGACCCCGGCGGCCCGCAGACGCACGGAGACCATCGCCTCGAGCGTGGCGGCGGCGTCGCCGAAGGCCACCCGGTGCTGCTCGGCGGTCGAGGCCGGCGCGATCTCGGCGCCGCGGGCCCGCTGGGCGATGTAGCCCCGCTCGGCCTGCACGGGGCCGGCGTACCGCTCCACGTGGGCGGCGTCGAGCCCGGAGTCGGCGACGACCTGCTCGATCGTCGCGCCGGCGCGCATCCAGGCCTGGATGTCGCGCGGACTCAGCGGGCCTGTGCTCTGCGCCCCGCCCTCCTGCGTGGGGGCCGGGCGGTGGGCGGAGCGGTTGACCGCGGCCCGCAGGGCCTCGTCGACGGGCAGGGCATACTTCGTGCCCGACTCGTCGGCGAGGATGAGGTCGTCCTGCTCCTCAGCCTCCCTGACGCCCATGATCCGCAGGTGCTGCATCGATGCTTCCTCCCGCCGGTGGCCGGCCGATCTCGTGACGAGCTCGCATTGTCACCGGTCACTGTAGCGCGGAGCTGCGTGCGAGGGCGTCGAGGAGGTGGAGCCGAGCTTGAACCTTGAGCCATGAAGCGTACGATGAGCGGCCCGGCGAGTCGGCGGCGACGCCCCTCGTCGAGGCGCCCGAGGACCGGCTTGTCAGCTCTCGGCTCAACACGGCCGACATGATTTGTGGCCTCGGCGTCGATGAGACACAATCTGTGCGACCCAACGCGCTCGAGGGTGCCGGAACGCCATCAACGTCAGCATGGCAGATCCGCGCGATCGGGCGCCACGAGTGCCGAGAATCGGAGTGTGGAGCAAGCTTCATGGCAACTGACTACGATGCGCCGCGCAAGAATGAGGAAGAGGCCAACGAGGACTCCATCGAGGAGCTGAAGACTCGGCAGCCGAGCCATCAGTCGTCCTCCGTCGACGAGGACGAGGCCGAGGCCGCCGAAGGTTTCGAGCTGCCCGGCGCCGACCTCTCCGACGAGGAGCTCCAGGTCCGTGTGCTGCCCGCGCAGCAGGACGAGTTCACCTGCGCCTCCTGCTTCCTGGTGCGTCATCGCTCCCAGGTCGCCCGCGAGGACAAGGGCCTGTACTTCTGCAAGGACTGCGAGTCCTGACCTGACCCGCAGGCGCCCTGCGGCGCGCGACGACGACGGCCCCGGTCGGAGAAGCTCCGGCCGGGGCCGTCGTCAATCCTGCACGCTGGTGCGGGACTCGCGCACCGGCTGGTCCGAGCCGAGGGCGCGCAGCACCGCCTCGGGACGGCGGGTGGAGAAGATCCAGTACGGCGTCGCGTCGCGCTCGTCGACGATCTCGACAGTGACCACTGCGTCGATCCAGCCGCGGATGCACTGGTAGGCGGTGGCGTCGAAGCCCGGACCGAGCTGCTCGCGGGCGGCGGGTCCGCGATGCGCGACGACGCGGCCGATGTGGTCGCGGTCGATGCGCGCCCTCCCCACCTGCAGCCCGTCGGCGGTCACCCGGACCTGCGGCGTCGTCGCCAGCAGCCCCGCCGAGACCAGCGCCAGGCCGATCAGCAGGGCCAGGATCCCGACGCCCACGTCGACGGGGAAGAACACCAGCGAGACCGAGGCGCCGACGAGCCAGGCGGAGAGCCAGATCCACCAGGCGGGCCAGAGCTTCTCGGCGTGCGGCGCCGGCTGCGGCGCCGGCTGTCCCGTCGGCTGCGTCGTCATGATCCCCAGCTTCTCACGGATGGGTAGACTCGAGCAGGTCGGCGCCGTCCCGGGACGATCCCCGCAGGATCTCCCGCGGAACGCCGCGCGCAGCCCGTCGCGCCGTCCGACAGTCCCCGCCACCGACCGCCTCGGAAGGACCCCAGAGCGAGCATGACCTCCCTCGAGCACGTGACCGTGCCCCTGCAGCAGCTCGACCCCGAGCTGCCGCCGCCGCACTACGCCCACGAGACCGATGCCGGAGCCGACCTCGTGACGAGCGAGGACTTCACCCTCGAGCCCGGCGAGCGACGGCTGGTCGGCACCGGCGTCGCCGTCGCGGTCCCCGCCGGCTGGGTGGGGCTGGTCCACCCGCGCAGCGGGCTCGCCGTCAAGCACGGGATCACCCTTGTCAACACGCCGGGAACCATCGATGCTGGGTATCGTGGGGAGATCAAGGTGTGCCTGCTCAACACGGATCGCTCCACGTCGGTGAGCTTCCGGCGCGGAGACCGGATCGCCCAGCTGCTGCTGCAGCCCGTCGGGCGGGCGGACTTCGCGACGGTCGCGTCGCTGGAGGACTCCGACCGCGGCGCCGGAGGCTTCGGCTCCACCGGGGTCTGACCGGCGTCCGGACCCGTCCGAGCATCCGCCGGGTCGTCGCGACGGCCCGGACGAGCCGGCCCAGACCAGCGAACGAAGGGATCGAGGGGAACCATCCATGATCTTCGGCAGAAGGAAGAAGTCCCGGGAGGCGGAGCGTCAGGCCGAGCCCGCCGCCGTCGGCGAGGCGCGGACCGGCGAGGCCGCCCGCGAGGAGTCCGGGACCGCCGACGCCGAGACCGCCGGTGCGACGGAGTCGCCCGCCGCCGGCGTCGCTCCGGACGCGGCGGAGTCCGCCGCGTCTGCAGCGTCCGCGGAGGAGGCGGCGGACGCGCCCGCTGCGGAGGAGACCCCGCAGGAGGACGTGCCGAAGGACGCGGAGAAGGATACGGAGAAGGACACGGAGACGGCCCCGGAGCAGCCGGCGGAATCCTCCGATGACACCGAAGTCGACGCCGCCGACGCCGATGGCGGTGCCTCGGGCCCCTTCGACGTCGAGGAGATCGAGTCGACCAAGGGCTACCTCGACTTCGGCTCCCTGCTGATCCCCGCGAGCAAGGACCAGAAGGTCCGGCTCGACATCGACCAGAAGACCCGCCGCGTCGTCGCGCTGACGATCGCCGCGGGCCAGGCCAGCATCCAGGTCCAGCCGTTCTCCGCCCCGAAGTCCGGCGGCACGTGGGACGAGGTCCGCGAGCAGATCCAGGACTCGGTGGTCCAGCAGAAGGGCAAGGTCAAGCAGGTCGACGGCCGGTTCGGCAAGGAGGTCGCCGCCCGGGTGCCCACCACGCTGAAGGACGGCCGCTCGGGCTGGCGCGTGGCCCGGTTCATCGGCTTCGAAGGGCCGCGGTGGTTCCTGCGCGGCGTCGTCGGCGGCCGCGGAGCGATCGACGCGAAGGCCGCCCGCGAGGTGGAGGAGCTCTTCGCCCGGATCGTCGTCGTCCGCGGCGAGGAGCCGATGCCGCCGCGCGAGCTGCTGCCGCTGAATCCGCCGGAGGGGGCCAAGCGCGTGCCCGTGCCGCGCAATTCCGCCCAGCAGCGCGCCACCGGTGCGGGGCCGAATCCGGCCGCGGCCTCCGTCGGCCAGGGCGGCGAGCCGTCGGGCGGCGCGGCGGGTGACGACGGCCGCTCCGCCGACGCCGCGGATTCCGGCCGGCGCCCCGACGACGCCGCCGGACGGTGAATCATGGGCCCCTCCGCACCGCCCGGACGCTCCTCGGAGCAGCACGACCGCGACCCGCAGGAGTCCGCGCCCCGGACGCCGGACGCGCAGGGAGCGTCCTCGCACGATCCTGAGCCCGGGGCGCTGTCGGCGGCGGCCTCCTCGCTGAGCACCCGCGCCGACGGCTCGCTGGACGTGATGTCCTCCGTCGGCGGCGTGCGCGGCCTGCTCGAGGCCTCGCTGCCCTCGGCGGCCTTCCTGGTCAGCTTCGTGGTCAGCGAGGACCTGACGCTCTCGGCGGTGCTCGCCGTCGTGCTGGGGGCGGCGTTCACCGTCGTCCGGCTGGTCCAGCGCGGCCCCCTGGTGCAGTCGCTGTCCGGCCTCGCGGCGATCGTGCTCTGCGCCGTCGTCGCCCAGCAGACCGGACAGGCGCGGGATTACTACCTGTGGGGCTTCATCACCAACATCGTCTACATCCTGGCCTTCTCCGTCTCCATCGCCGTGCGCTGGCCGTTCCTGGGGATCCTCTTCGGGCTGGTGCGCGGCGAAGGGCTCGGATGGCGGCGCGAGCCGCGGCGGAGGCGCCGCTATGCGCTGGCCACGTGGATCGTCACCGCCGTGCTGGCGCTGCGCCTCGTGGTCCAGGTTCCGCTGTACCTCGGCGACCAGCTCGTCGCCCTGGGCACCAGCCGCCTGCTGATGGGTCTGCCGCTCTATGGGCTGGCCCTCTGGGTGGGCTGGATGATCACCCGACCCGTCGCCGTCGAGGGGACGGTCGGCACGTCCGCCGCGGGGAGCCCGCCGGACGCCGGACATGAGGCCTCACATGGGGGAGAGGAGCCACGCGCGTGACGATGATGACCACCACCCAGGACCTGACGGGACGGATCCTGACCCTGGACGTCGGCCCGATGGCCCACGGCGGGCACTGCATCGCCCGCCACGAGGGGCGGGTGATCTTCGTGCGTCACGCCATCCCGGGCGAGGTCGTGCGCGCCAAGCTCACCGACGCCGGGCCGCAGGCGAAGTTCTGGCGCGCCGACGTCGTCGAAGTCGTCGACGGCTCCGACTATCGGCGCCGGCACATCTGGAAGCTCGCCGACTCGCTGCGGGCCCATGAGATGGAGCGGCTGCCGGTGGGCGGGGCCGAGTTCGGCCACATCACCGACCAGCACCAGCGTCGGCTGAAGGCCCAGGTCTTCCGCGACACGCTGCAGCGCATCGGCGGGATCTCGGCCCAGGACGCGGCGATGTGTCAGGACCCGGCCGACGGCGAGATCCACGTCTCCGACATCGGCACCCCGCACAGCAACGGACTGCACTGGCGGACCCGGGTGACCTTCGGCGTCGACGAGCACGGCTCGCTGGCGATGAAGCCGCATCGCAGCCATGACCTGATCGAGCTGCGCGGCATGCCGCTGGCCGTCGAGGCCATCCACGAATCGACCCTCTTCTCCGCCGACTTCTCCGGCGCCCGGCGCGTCGAGGCGGTCGCGCCCGGCGGCGCCGAGCCGGTGGCCCTGGTCGTCCATGCCGACGCCGAGCGGGCCGCCGACGGCGCGCTGGCCGAGCGGATGCGCCGGCTGGCCGCCGCGGATTCCCGCATCGGCTCGATCGTGCTGGCCCTGGCGCGGACCGAGGCTCCGCCGCGCCGCCGCGGGCGAGGTGCGCGCCGCGGCCGTGCGCCGGCTCCGTCCACCGTCGTCGAGCACGAGACGGTCGTCGGATCGCCGACGGTCGAGGAGCCGCTGCCGACGCCGGTGGCCGGCCCCGAGGGAGTCCGCTCCACCGTCGCCGTGCGCCCCGAGGGCTTCTGGCAGATCCACCGGCACGCTCCGCAGGCGCTGGTGCGCACAGTGGCCGACCTGGCCCAGGTCGAGCCCGGCGACGCCGTCGCCGACCTCTATGCCGGCGCAGGGCTGTTCACCGCCTGGGCGGCCGAGGCGGTCGGTCCGCAGGGCTCGGTGCTCAGCGTCGAGGGGGCGCGGTCGTCGAGCAGCAGCGCCGCCGAGCTCTTCGCGGGCAGCCAGACGGTCACCGTCCGGCGCGCGGCGGTGGAGGCGGCGCTGGACGCGCTCTCCGGCTCCGACGTCGTGCTGCTGGATCCGCCGCGGGCCGGCGCCGGCCGCGACGTCGTCGCCGGGCTCGACGACGCCGGGCCGCGACGCGTGGTCTACGTCGCCTGCGAGCCGGCCTCCTTCGCCCGCGACGCCAAGGATCTGCTGGCCCGCGGCTGGCGCATGCGCCGGCTGCAGGTGCTCGACCTCTACCCGAACACCCACCACATGGAGTCGGTGGCGGTCTTCGAGCGCTGATCCCGTGCGGCGCCGCCGGAGCCGGGGGCCGCACGCCGGCGACGCCCGCGCCGCGGGCTCCGTCGCGCGCTCCCACGCAGGTGCGACGAACGAGTAGGATGGTCGCGGATACGGTTCCGACGGGCGTCTGACCAGCGGATGCGCCGGGACCGGGTCGCGCTGCTGACCCGACGCCGCAGGCTCGCCGACGAGCCGGCGCCGGGGCGACCCGGACCAGCAGGGCGCGCCGCCCTCGTCGCCCGCGGAGCCCGGAGTCGGCGTCGTCATCGACGGCGTCGGCCGTGTCAGTCCGGCAACTACATGAGGAGTCCCACGTGAGCACAGTGGACAGCTTCGGGGCCAAGGGCGTTCTGAACGTCGACGGCGCCGACTACGAAATCTTCCGCCTGAACACCGTGGAGGGCAGCGAGTCCCTCCCGTACAGCCTCAAGGTGCTGCTGGAGAATCTCCTGCGCCACGAGGACGGGGCGAATGTGACGGCCGAGCACATCTCCGCACTCGGCCGGTGGGACGAGACCGCGCAGCCGAACACCGAGATCCAGTTCACCCCGGGCCGCGTGCTGATGCAGGACTTCACCGGCGTGCCCTGCGTGGTCGACCTGGCCACGATGCGCGAGGCCGTCTCCGACCTCGGCGGCGACCCGGACCGGATCAACCCGCTGGCGCCGGCCGAGATGGTCATCGACCACTCGGTGCAGATCGACTCCTTCGGCAACTCCGACGCCATCGAGCGCAACATGGACATCGAGTACCAGCGCAACGGCGAGCGGTACCGCTTCCTGCGCTGGGGCCAGACCGCCTTCGACGACTTCAAGGTCGTGCCCCCGGGCATGGGCATCGTCCACCAGGTCAACATCGAGAACCTGGCGCGCGCGGTGATGACCCGCGAGGTCGGCGGCGCGCTGCGGGCCTACCCGGACACCTGCGTCGGCACCGACTCGCACACCACGATGGAGAACGGCCTGGGCGTGCTCGGCTGGGGCGTCGGCGGCATCGAGGCCGAGGCGGCCATGCTGGGCCAGCCGATCTCGATGCTGATCCCGCGCGTGGTCGGCTTCAAGCTCTCCGGGCAGATCCCGGCCGGCGCGACCGCCACCGACGTCGTGCTGACCATCACCCAGATGCTCCGCGACCACGGCGTGGTCGGCAAGTTCGTCGAGTTCTACGGCGAGGGCGTGGCCGCGGTCCCGCTGGCCAACCGCGCGACCATCGGCAACATGTCCCCGGAGTTCGGCTCGACGGCGGCGATGTTCCCGATCGACGAGGTCAGCCTGGACTACCTGCGCCTGACCGGCCGCAGCGAGGAGCAGGTCTCCCTCGTGGAGACCTACGCCAAGGAGCAGGGCCTGTGGCACGACCCGGAGCGCGAGCTGCGCTTCTCCGAGTACCTCGAGCTGGACCTCTCCACTGTGGTGCCCTCGATCTCCGGGCCGAAGCGTCCGCAGGACCGCATCGAGCTGACCGAGTCCAAGGACCAGTTCCGCCACGACATCCTCAACTACGTCGACGACGCGCCGCACACGATCAACGGCCACGCCGACTCCGCCTCGGACCAGTCCTTCCCGGCCTCCGACGCGCCGGCCCATGAGGCCACGGAGAGCCAGGACGTGAAGGACCGCTCCCGGCACGACGGCCATGCGCACGCCTCGAGCCGGCCGTCGAAGCCGGTGGGGGTCACCACGGAGGACGGCCGCGAGTTCGAGCTGGACCACGGGGCGGTCTCGATCGCCTCGATCACCTCCTGCACCAACACCTCGAACCCGAACGTGATGATGGCCGCCGGCGTGCTCGCCCGCAACGCCGTCGAGAAGGGTCTGACCAACAAGCCCTGGGTCAAGACCTCCATCGCCCCGGGCTCGAAGGTCGTCACCGACTACTACGAGAAGTCCGGGCTCATCGAGTACCTGGAGAAGGTCGGCTTCTACATCGTCGGCTACGGCTGCACCACCTGCATCGGCAACTCCGGCCCGCTGGAGCCGGAGGTCTCGCAGGCCGTGCAGGACAACGACCTCGCGGTGACCTCGGTGCTCTCGGGCAACCGCAACTTCGAGGGCCGCATCAACCCGGACGTGAAGATGAACTACCTGGCTTCGCCGCCGCTGGTGGTCGCCTACGCGCTGGCCGGGACGATGGACTTCGACTTCGAGAACCAGCCGCTGGGCCAGGGCGAGGACGGCCAGGACGTCTACCTGCGCGACATCTGGCCGGACCCGGCCGAGGTGCAGAAGATCATCGACGCCTCCATCAGCACCGAGATGTTCACCTCCGAGTACGAGTCGGTCTTCGCCGGCGACCACCGCTGGCAGGAGCTGGACACTCCGGAGGGCACGACCTTCGACTGGGATCCGGACTCCACCTACGTCCGCAAGGCCCCGTACTTCGACGGCATGACCCTGGAGCCGGCCCCGGTCGAGGACGTCACCGGCGCGCGGGTGCTGCTGAAGCTGGGCGACTCGGTCACCACCGACCACATCTCGCCCGCCGGCGCGTTCAAGTCGGACACGCCCGCCGGCCGGTACCTGCTGGAGAACGGCGTCGCCCGCAAGGACTTCAACTCCTACGGGTCGCGCCGCGGCAACCACGAGGTGATGATCCGCGGCACCTTCGCCAACATCCGGATCAAGAACGAGCTGCTCGACGGCGTCGAGGGCGGCTTCACCCGGGACTTCACCCAGGAGGGCGGCCCGCAGGCCTACGTCTACGACGCGGCGATGAACTACCAGGAGGCCGGCGTCCCGCTGGTCGTCCTCGGCGGCACGGAGTACGGCTCCGGCTCCTCGCGCGACTGGGCGGCCAAGGGCACCCGGCTGCTGGGCGTGAAGGCCGTCATCGCCCAGTCCTTCGAGCGCATCCATCGCTCGAACCTGATCGGCATGGGCGTGCTGCCGCTGCAGTTCCCGGAGGGCGAGTCGGCCGACTCGCTGGGGCTGACCGGCGTCGAGACCTTCTCGATCACCGGCATCACCCAGCTCAACGAGGGCGTGACCCCGAAGACGCTGACGGTGACCGCGACCAAGGAGGACGGCACCGACGTCTCCTTCGAGGCCGTCGTGCGGATCGACACCCCCGGCGAGGCGGACTACTACCGCAACGGCGGCATCCTGCAGTACGTGCTGCGCCAGCTGGTCAACTCGTGAGCTGAGCAGAGCCACGAGCAGTCGTCCCGCCCCGCCGGGCGGGACGACTGCTCGACCAGGACCGCGGGGCGGTCCCGACATCGCGTCGGGGCCGCCCCGCGGCCGTCTGCGGGGACGTCTCGGCGACGACCTGAGGATGTTTCCCTCGGCCGACCGCTGACGCGCGACTGCACACCTGATGTGCCGCAGGACCCCGCCGCAGGCTCCCGTCATGACACACCAGGCAGGCAGACGACGGTCGCACGTCCCCGCGGTCGTGGGACGGGTCCGGCCAGGACGGCTAGACTGGGGGAATGGGCATTCTGCAGACGATCCGGTCCCCGCAGGACCTGAGCCGGCTCAGCGCCGAGCAGCTGGCTCGACTCGCCGAGGAGATCCGCGAGTTCCTGGTCAGCAGCGTCTCCCGCACCGGAGGCCATCTCGGTCCGAATCTGGGCGTGGTCGAGCTGACTCTGGCGATCCACCGGATCTTCGACTCGCCGCGCGACTCGGTCATCTTCGACACCGGCCATCAGTCCTACATCCACAAGCTGGTCACCGGCCGGGGCGATTTCTCCACGCTGCGTCAGCAGGGCGGGATGGCCGGCTATCCGGACCGCTCCGAGTCTGACCACGACATCGTCGAGTCCTCGCACGCCTCGTCCTCGCTGTCCTGGGCCGACGGGATCTCCAAGGCCCGGGTGCTCGCCGGCGAGTCCGACCGCTGCGTGGTCGCGGTGATCGGCGACGGCGCGCTCACCGGCGGGATGTCCTGGGAGGCGCTGAACAACATCGCCGCGGACAAGGACCGCCGCGTGGTGATCGTGGTCAACGACAACGGCCGCTCCTACGCGCCGACGGTCGGCGGCATCGCCCGGCAGCTCGACGGGCTGCGCCGCGGCGTGCTGGACAAGGTGCGCACCCACCACGCCTATGAGCGCGCCATGGACGGCACCAAGCGGCGGCTGCAGCACGGCGGCCCGCTCTCGCAGATGGTCTACCGGAGCCTGCACGCCGCGAAGAAGGGCGCCAAGGACTTCTGGGCGCCGCAGGGCCTCTTCGAGGACCTGGGCATGAAGTACATCGGCCCGGTGGATGGCCACGACCAGCAGGCCCTGGAGGAGGCGCTGGCCGACGCGCGCAACTACGGCGGCCCGGTCATCGTCCACGCGCTCACCGAGAAGGGCCGCGGCTATGCGCCCGCCCGTGCCGACGAGGTCGACCAGTTCCACACCGTCGGCAAGATCGATCCGGAGACCGGCGAGCCGGTGCACCGCGGCGCGGCCCGCTCCTGGACCTCGGTCTTCGAGGAGGAGATCACCGCCCTGGCCGACGAGCGCGACGACCTCGTCGCGATCACCGGAGCGATGACCATCCCGGTCGGACTGAGCACGATGGCGGCACGGCATCCCGAGCGGGTCTACGACGTCGGCATCGCCGAACAGCATGCGCTGACCTCGGCGGCAGGGCTGGCCTACGGCGGCTACCATCCGGTGGTCGCGCTGTATGCGACCTTCCTCAACCGCGGCTTCGACCAGCTGCTGATGGACGTCGCCCTGCACCGGGCCGGCGTGACGGTGGTCCTCGACCGGGCCGGGGTCACCGGCCCCGACGGGCCCAGCCATCACGGCATGTGGGACCTGTCGCTGCTGCAGATCGTGCCGGGGCTGCGGATCGCGGCGCCGCGGGACTCCTCGCGGCTGCGCGAGGAGCTGCGCGAGGCCGTCGCCGTCGACGACGCGCCGACGGTGGTCCGTTTCTCCAAGGGCTCGGTCAACGGCGAGATCGACGCGCGCGAACGCCTCGACGACGGCGTGGACGTGCTGCACGCCGACGCCGGCGAGGACGGCGCGCCGCGCTACGCCGACGACGTGCTCATCGTCTCCGTCGGCGCGATGGCCGAGATCTCGCTGGACGTCGCCGAGCGGCTGGCCGCCCAGGGGATCGGGGCGACGGTGATCGATCCGCGCTGGGTGCTGCCGGTGCCGGAGTCGGTGATCTCGCTCGCCGCGCGCCACCGCATCGTGATCTGCGTGGAGGACGGCGTGAAGGCCGGCGGCGTCGGGTCCCGGATCCGCCAGACGATGCGCGAGGCCGGCGTGGACACCGCACTCAACGAGGTGGGCCTGCCGGTGGACTTCCTCGCCCACGGCAGCCGCGCCGAGGTGCTCGAGCGCGTCGGACTGACCGCCCAGGACATCACCCGGGACACGGTCGAGCAGGTGATGGGCACCCGCGTGCCCTTCGCCCGCCCGCTGCCCGGCGAGGAGTCGCCCACCGGCGAGATCCCGGCCTTCCACGCGCCGCGGCCCGGGGCCGAGGGCCGCGCCGAGGCCGGGGACGACCGGTTCGGACCGCGCGCCTGAGGCGTCGCGAGCGCCCCTGACCCGCCGGCGGCGTCGCCGCCTGCGGACCTGCACGACCCACCATCCCGGGCACGACCCGTGCCCGCCCCTCTGGAGGTCCTATGCTGACGCTGAACCGACACACCGACGACGGCGGCTGGGAGTACCGCGAAGCCTGGTTCGACGAGGAGGCCGGCGAATTCGTCGTCCACCACGGCACCGTCGGGCGCAACGGCACCATCACCGCCGAGACCGCCGGGGCGGAGCAGGCGGAGGGCCTGCTGGAGAGCTTCCGCGCCCAGTGCGCCGCGGACGGCTTCGACGAGCCCGACCCCGCGGAACTGATCCGACTGGAGGTCGTCTACCCGCTGAAGGGCACGACGCCGGGGGCCGCCGAGGAGCGCAACGTCACGCAGGTCCACACTGCGGCGCTGACCTGGCTCGCCTGGCGGGGCCTGGGGGCGCTGCAGGATCCCGAGCAGACCGAGCGCGACGGATCCCAGGCCATGGTCATGGCGCTGGACACGCTGCACCGGCGCAAGGCGACGGAGACGGTCGCCGCCGCCGTGCGCAGCACCGACGTGCAGCCGACCCGGGTCCGCGTCTCCCGACGCCCGCAGGGCTGAGCGCCCGCAGCGGTCAGACGTTGACCTCGACGGCGCCGTCGTCGGTCATCCGGGCCTCGACCGTCGGCAGCGGGCTCTGCGCCGGCCCGGAGATCACCGAGCCGTCGGCGGCGGCGAACGTCGAGTTGTGGCAGGGGCAGGTGAACTCCTCGTCGCCCGGCCCGACAGTGCAGCCCTGGTGGGTGCAGACTGAGGAGTAGACCAGCACCTCGTCCTCGGCGGACCGGTGGACCAGCAGATCCGACTCGCCGGCCGAGGCCGAGACTGTGGTGCCGACCTCCGGCAGGGAGTCCGCCTCGACGGCGGTCCGCCAGGTGCCCGCGGCCGCGTCCGACTCGGCTCCCGAGGAGCCGGCGTCGGATCCGGAGTCCGAGCCTCCGCAGGCCGAGAGGGCCAGGGCCGAGGCCCCGGCCGCGCCGACGGCGGTGTGGTGCAGGACGGTGCGACGATCGCAGCGGCAGGTGGTGTCCATGGCCGCGAGTCTACTCCTCGGTCCGCATCCCGCGGCCGGGGCCCACGCCGCTCAGCGGTGGAACCGGCGCCCGGCGACCCGCTCGGAGGCCCCGATGTGGTCGAGGTGCGGGGTGATGCCGCCGCGGTGCATCGGCCAGCCGGCGCCGAGGATCATGCACAGGTCGATGTCCTTCGGGGAGCTGACCACGCCCTCGTCCAGCATCAGCGAGATCTCCTCGGCGAGGGCGTCCTCGACGTCGTGCAGCAGCTGCTCGGCGGTCCGCGGCGCGTCGCCCTGCTCGAGCAGCGCGGCGGTCTCCTCGGGGATGCGGCGGGCGCCGCCGTCGTCGTCGGCCGCCCAGATCCCGGTCACGCCGTGGTCGATGAGGCGCTGCAGGTTCGCCGAGACGTGGAAGCGAGCGCCGAAGGACGCATGCAGCGACTCGGTGACGTGCTGGGCCACCGGCAGCCCGACCATGGCCAGCAGGTCGAAGGTCGACATCGGCAGCCCCAGCGGCCGCAGCGCCGTGTCGGCGGTCTCGGGGTCGGTGCCCTCGTCGACGGCGCGCTGGACCTCGGACATCAGCCGCAGCAGCACCCGATTGACCACGAAGGCCGTGGTGTCGCGGGTCAGCACCGGGGACTTGCCCAGTCGGGCCGCCAGGGCGAAGGCCGTCGCGATCGGCTCGTCGGCGGTGCGCGGGGTGCGGGCGATCTCGATCAGCGGCATCTTCGCGACCGGGTTGAAGAAGTGGAACCCGATGACCCGCTCGGGATGCCGCAGATCCTCGGCCATGGCGCTGACCGACAGTGAGGAGGTGTTGGTGGCCAGCACGGCTTCGGCCCGGACGATCTCCTCGAGCTCGGCGAAGACCTGCTTCTTCACCGAGGTCTCCTCGAAGACCGCCTCGATGATCAGATCGCAGCCGACGTAGACGGATTTGTCCGTCGAGCCGGTGATCAGTCCGCGGAGGTCCTCGGCCTGCGCGGATTCCAGGCGGCCGCGCTCCACGCGGCGGTCCAGCTCGGCGCGGATCCGCTCCAGCCCCCGGGAGACCCGTTCGTCGTCGACGTCGGTCAGCGCCACGGGCACCTGCAGCCGCTCGGCGAACAGCAGCGCCAGCTGCGTGGCCATCAGCCCGGCGCCGACGACGCCGACGGAGGTCACCTCGCGCGGCTCGGCCTCCGGCACTCCGGCGGGGTGCTTCGCCCGCTTCTGGACCAGCTCGAGGAAGGCGTAGACGGTGTCGGCGAACTCGTCGGTGACCATCAGATCGGCCAGCGCCTCGCACTCTGCCTCGACGGCGGCGTCGCGGTCGCGCCGCGGGACCTCCTCGAAGAGCTCCAGCGCCCGCAGCGGCGCCGGGGCCGAGTCGCCGGTCTTCGCGGCGACTGCGCGCCGGGCCGCCGAGAGCGCCTGATGCCAGGCCTCGGAGTCGTCGGCGTGCGCGCGGTGCTCGTCGACCTGGCGGGCGAGCTCCTCGTCGCCGGCGATCATCCGGGCGGCGAAGTCCAGCGACTGCCGCTCGAAGTCCGCGGATTCCAGCAGCACGTCGGCCAGGCCGAGCTGGTGGGCGGCCGGACCGCGCAGCGTGCGGTTCTCGGCCAGCGCATTGGTGAAGATCACCGTCGCGGCGTTCTCCGGGCCGGCGATCCGCGGCAGACGGTGCATGCCGCCCCAGCCGGGGACCAGCCCGAGGAAGATCTCGGGCAGGCCGAGGCCCTTCGCGCCGTCGGAGACGGTGCGGTGGTGGGCGGCCAGGGCGATCTCCAGGCCGCCGCCGAGGGCGGTGCCGTTGATGAAGGCGAAGGTCGGAGCGGGGAAGTCCTCCAGCAGGGCGTAGGCCTGGTGGCCCAGCTCGGCCATCATCCGTCCGAGGCTGCGGTCCTCGATGGCGTTGACCGCGCCGAGGTCGGCTCCGGCGGCGAGATGCGGCCCGGTGCCGGTCACGGCCAGTCCGACGATCTCGCCGGATTCGGCCCGGGGGATCTGGGCGGCCAGAGTCTCGCCGAGCTCGACGAGCGACCGGGGGCCGAGCGTGGACGGGCGCCGCTGCTCGCCATTGTCCAGGCGGATCAGCGCCAGCGTGCCGGCGCCGTGGGGCAGGGCGACGTCCTCGAGGTGGCTGTGCGTGACGACCTCGTCGCCGAAGGCCTCGATCAGCGGGCGGTAGCCGGAGAAGTCCGTAGTGTGTGCCATGGCCCACAGCTTACTGGCGGGTAACTCAGTCTGTCACCCGGCGCACCGACCGCACGGCTCGATCGCGGCGGGGCGCCTCGGCCGCCACCCGGTTCAGCCCGGCTCAGCTCGCCTCGAGCGGATCCGGATCCAGCAGCGCGACGGTGACCACGGCCGCAGTCCGGTCGATCTGCCACCTGCGGGCGCCGAGCTCGGCGAGCCGGCCGGCGACGGCGTCGAGGTCGATCTGCGCCGGCGGCTCCCAGCACAGCTGCTTGAGCACCGCCGGGGTCAGCAGAGTCTCGGGCATCATCGCCAGCTCCTCGGCGCGGGCCGCCAGCCAGTCGCGGGCGGTCCGGTAGCGCCGGTAGGCGAGCGGGTTCCGGTCCTTCCAGGCGCGCGGAGGCGGCGGTCCGGCGCTGCGCCGCTGCAGCTCGGGCAGGTCCTCGGAGGAGCTGCCGGCCTTGATCGCGCGCAGCCAGCGCGGCGCCTCGCGCTTGGCCGCCCGGCCGTGGAAGCCCGGAGTCGCCAGCAGCTCCGGGACGGTGCGCGGCACCGCCGCCGCGGCGGCGACCAGGGCGGAGTCGGGCAGAATGTGGCCGGGGGCGACGTCGCGCCGCTCGGCCAGGTGGTCGCGCGCCCGCCAGAGCTCGCGGAGCACCGCCAGCCGGCGCGGAGACTTCACCTTGTTGATGCCGGAGGTCTTCCGCCACCGGTCCTTCCGCGGCACCGTCGGCGGGCGATGCGTGCGCAGGTGCTCGAACTCCTCCTCGGCCCAGGAGTGCTTCCCCTGCTCGTCGAGCATCCGGGTCAGCTCGGTGCGCAGCTCGACGAGCAGCTCGACGTCGAGGGCGGCGTAGCGCAGCCAGTCCTTCGGCAGCGGCCGGCGGGACCAGTCGGCGGCCGAGTGCTCCTTGGCCAGCCGCACGTGCAGCAGCGTCTCGACGACGGCGCCGAGTCCCACGCGGGGCAGTCCCGCCATGCGGGCGGCCAGCTCGGTGTCGAAGAGCCGATGGGGGTGCATCCCCAGCTCGGCCAGGCAGGGCAGGTCCTGGGAGGCGGCGTGCAGGATCCACTCGGCGCCGTCGAGCGCCTGCTGGATCGGCGCCAGCGTGTCGAACGGCTCGGGATCGATCAGCCAGAGTCCGGAGCCGGCGCGCTTGAGCTGGACCAGGAAGGCGCGCTGGCCGTAGCGGAAACCGGAGGCGCGCTCGGCGTCGACGGCCACGGGGCCGGAGCCGGCGGCCAGGGCCTCGGCGCAGCGCTGCAGCCCCCGGTCGGTGTCGATGACGAAGGGCACGCCCTCGGCCGGCTCGGTCAGCAGCGGCGGGAGCGTGTCCTCGGCGTCCTCAGCGGGGCAGTCGGGCATCGAGTCGTCAGTTCCTCCTGAGATGGGGCATGGCGACGACGCCGTCGGGCAGGGCGGGCAGGCCGGCGAAGGAGCAGACCATGTCCGCCCAGGCCTCCAGGTGGGCGTCGAAGCGGCGGCCGGTGGGCGTCCACGAGGCGCGCAGCTCCACCGTGTTGCTCGGGCCGCGGTCCTCCAGGCTGCCGAAGCTCTCCGAGAGGATCCGCGTGGCGGTGCCGCCGGCGTGGTGGTGCTCGACGCCGTACTGGCCCAGCGCATCGCGCAGCCAGGTCCAGGCCACGGAGGCCAGCAGCGGATCGTCGCCCATCTCGGCGTCGAGCTCGGCACGGATGTAGATGACCACGCGGAAGGTCCCGTCCCAGGTCTCGTGGCCGGCGGGCTCGTGCAGCAGCACGAAGCGGCCGGCGGCCAGCAGCTCGGCGTCGTCAGGGACGGGCCCGGAGCCTCCGGCGTGCGGGCTGCGGGATGCTCGGGCGGCGTGGGCCGGGTGATTCGGCGAGGGATGGTCGGGCATCGTCGCGGGATCGGGCACCTCGGCGCGCAGCGCGACGGCGTAGGGAGCCAGGCGCGACGGCGCGGGGATCTCCTCGACCAGCGCCTCGCGGCGCGTGCGCGCACGCCGAAGCTCTCCCAGAGCGGTGCGGAACGGCTCCGGAAGCTCGTCGAGGCCGGGAGGGGAGGGCCGCGCCGGATGTCCGGCGCCGGCGCCCGTCCCGGAACCCGCTGGGCCGAGAATCGTCACGAGACCACCCTACGGAGGGGGTCAGCTCCGCGGCGCCAGGCGCCGCGGAGGCTCGTCGGGCGGTCTCCACGAGCTCGTCGATCTGCTCGTCGCGCGTGTCGAAGGAGCACATCAGCCGCGCCACCGGGGTGCCGTCGGCGGCGGCGTCCCAGGTGTGGACCAGGTAGCGTCGGCGCAGCTCGGCGAGGATCGCGGCGTCGATCTCCGGGAAGACGGCGTTGACCTCGGTCGGCCGGGAGAGCCGGATGCCGTCGATCTCGGCCAGTCGGCGCCCCAGCCGCGCGGCCTGGGCGTTGGCCCGCTCGGCGTTCCGCCGCCACAGGTCGGTGCCGAAGAGCTCCAGCAGCTGGGCGGAGACGTAGCGCTGCTTGCTGGCCAGCTGCATGGAGTACTTGCGGATGTAGTCGACGCCGGCGACCCGGTCGGGGTCGATCACGACCACCGCCTCGGCGGCCATCGCCCCGTTCTTCGTCCCGCCCAGGCTAACGACGTCGACGCCGGCGGCGGTGAGCTCGCCGAGTCCGACGCCGAGGGCCGCGGCGGCGTTGGCGAGCCGGGCGCCGTCGAGGTGGACGCCCATCCCGGCGGCATGGGCGCGCTCGGCGACGGCGGCGATCTCCGCGGGGGTGTAGACGGTGCCCACCTCGGTGGACTCGGTCAGCGAGACGGCCAGCGGCTGGGCGGCGTGGACGAAGCCGGTCGCCCGCCGTTCGGCATCGACGTCGTCGACGGTGAGCTTGCCGTCCGCCGTCGGGCGGGGCAGCAGCTTCAGCGAGCCCAGCCGCTCCGGCGCCGCGCCCTCGTCAGTGTTGATATGCGCCTGCCGGGCGCAGATGGCCGCGCCCCAGCGGGGCAGCAGCGCCTGCAGGGCGACGACGTTGGCGCCGGTGCCGTTGAAGACCGGCAGCACCTCGGCGCGGGCGCCGAACTCGGCCCGCACGACGTCGGCGAGCCGGGCGGTGACGGGGTCGTCGCCGTAGGGCAGGGCCGTCCCGCCGCCGATGCGCGCCAGGGACTCGAGGATCTCGGGCGCGACGCCGGCGACGTTGTCGGAGGCGAAGGAGGCGTCCGGCGCGGCCGCCGGCTCCGCCGCCCCGGGCAGGTCGGGCAGGTCGGGCGTCTCGGGGGCCTCGGGCATCTGGGGCGTCGAGGGATCGGTCATGGTCGGCTCATCCCTCGGCCGGGTGGAGCCGGATGGACAGCGAGTTGATGCAGTAGCGCTGGTCGGTCGGCGTGTCGAAGCCCTCGCCGGAGAAGACGTGCCCCAGGTGGGAGTCGCAGCTGCCGCAGCGCACCTCGACGCGCTCCATGCCGAGGCTCGCGTCGCGCAGGTGGGTGACGTTCGCCCCGGACGAGGGCTCGTAGAAGCTCGGCCAGCCGCAGTGCGAGTCGAACTTGGTCTCGGAGGAGAACAGCTCGGCCCCGCAGGCGCGACAGGTGAAGACGCCGTCGTCGGTGCTGTCCCAGTACTCGCCGGTGTAGGCCCGCTCCGTGCCGCCGCGCCGCAGCACGTAGTACTCCTCGGCGGACAGGCGCTCGCGCCACTGCTCGTCGGTGAGCCGACGGGCGAACGCCGCCGAGGCGTCCTGCTCCGGCGTCGCCGGCTGCTGCTCGTGCTGCTCGCTCATCGTCATCGCTTCCTCTCGCCGCTGTCAGCTCGGACGTCGCGGCCCCGCCGGCGGGCGCACCCGGCGCGACGCGGCCGCATCCGGGGTCAACGCGCCGGCGGCCGCATTGCTTCCCGGAGTCAGGGCCGGATTCCGCTCGTCGGCGCCGCCGCGTAGGCTGAGCGGAGGGCCGGACGGGCCGCGCGGCCGCAGGCGCCGGTCCGGAGCTCGGCCGGGGAACCAGCATCGCATCCGAGACAGTGTGGGAGGCGCCGCCCCATGGCATCGCGTGACCGTCAGCCGTCCGTGGCAGAAGCCGTGGATCTCCTCGGCGAGCAGGTCGGCCGAGCGCGCCGCGGCGTCGGCCGGCTGGCCCGCCGGTCCGGCGCCCCGCCGGCCGTCCAGAGCCCGATCGGGCGCCGCGCATCGGCGGTGATCCGGCGGGTGCGTCGTGAGCGCGAGCCGCGCACGCCCTGGGTGCGCGCCGGAGTGCTGGGCGCCGGCACGGGGCTGGGCGCCGGACTCGCTGCGGCCGCCGGGGCCTCGGCGCTGGCCGGCTACTTCGCGCGGATGGTGGTCACCCCCGTCCGCGAACATCGCGAGGACCTCGAGATCCTGGCGGTCGTGCGCGGCTCCCGCGGCGACGAGGTGGTGCTGCCGGCGACGCCGGAGACCATCGTCGAGGGCACCTACGGGCTGTACTTCCACGGCGGGCAGTCGCATGCACGGATCGGGGAGATCACCGCCTTCTCGCCCCGCGACGGGACCATCACCCGCCGGGTGGAGGAGATCTATCGCGGGGACCTGCGCAGCGCGGTCCGCGGCTGGTGGACCTCGGTGACCCATCCGGATCCGGACAGTGCCGGCTTCCCGAGCCGCGAGGTGGTCGTCGAGCTCCCCGACGGTCCGGCGCCGGCCTGGCACGTGCCGCCGCAGCGCGGCGACGGCGTGCTGGCGGGGCGCGGTATCTGGGCCATCATGGTCCACGGCCGCGGCGGGCGCCGCGCGGAGGGCATCCGGGGACTGGCCGTGGCCGATCGACTGGGCCTCGACTCGCTGCTGATCTCCTATCGCAACGACGGCGAGGCGCCCGACGCCCCGGACGGCCGCTACGGGCTGGGCGTCACCGAGTGGGAGGACGTCGAGGCCGCAGTGCAGTACGCGCTCGACCACGGGGCCGAGGACGTCCTGCTCTTCGGCTGGTCGATGGGCGGGGCGATCGCCCTGCAGACGGCCGACCGGTCCCGGCTCGCACCGGCGATCCGCGGACTCGTGCTCACCGGTCCGGTGGTCGACTGGATCGACGTGCTGGCCCACCAGGCCCGGGAGAATCGGATCCCGGACCGGGTGGGACGGATGGGGCAGTGGATCATCTCCAACTCCTCGGGGAAGCGTGTGACAGGCCTGGCGGCACCAGTGGACCTGAAGGCGCTGAACTGGACGGCGCGGGCCGATGAGCTGCATGTGCGCACGCTCATCCTGCACAGTGTCGACGACAATGTCGTGCCGTACGGCCCCTCCCGCGATCTGGCCGAACGCAGCCCGATGGTGAGCTTCGTGCCCTTCGCCCGGGCCCGGCACATCAAGGAGCGGAACGCCGACCCCGATCGGTGGGAGGGCAAGGTCGCCGAATGGGCGACGAAGCTGTTCACCGCGGACGCGCCGCCGCATCTGGCCTCCACCGGCACCCTGCCGACGGTCACCCCCGCCGAGGCGACCGCGACGTCCGACCGCCGTCCCGACCGCTGACCCGGGTGCCGGTCGGACGTCGGTCGGGATCAGCCGGCGTCGAGCGAGGCGACATGCTCGCGCACGTTGCGCTTCACCCGGGCGAGCATCGCCTCCATGCCGCGCAGCCGCAGCGGGGTGATGGCCTTGGCCAGCCCCAGGCGGGCCGCGACGTCGTCGGGAGTCGCCAGGATCTGCTCATACGTCAGCCCGTCGAGCCCCTGGTGCAGGATGGAGGCGAATCCGCGGGTGGTCGGTGCCTCCTGCGGCGCGGCGAAGATCAGCCGGACGGTGCGGGCGCCGTCGTCGAACTCCAGCGTCAGGTACAGCGGCGACTGGCACTCGACGACCTGCTCCATCTGCTCGTAGCCGTCGCCGTACTCCTCCGGCAGCTCCGGCAGCTCGCGGGAGAGCTCCAGCAGCAGCTCGAGCTTCTGCGGATCCTCGACGGCCTGGAACTCCTCGATGATCTCGGCCAGCGCCCCCGGCATCGGATCGGCGCCCGGCTCGGCGGCCGGACCGCCGACGGCGTCAGCGTGCTGCGCGGCGGTCATCGGGCCTCACCCGGCTCCTCGCCGGCGGCGATGGGCAGCCGGACCGCGTTGCCCCACTCGGTCCAGGACCCGTCGTAGTTGCGGACCTGCTCGTAGCCGAGCAGGTGCTGCAGCACGAACCAGGTGTGCGAGGACCGCTCGCCGATGCGGCAGTAGGCGATGACGTCGTCGGAGGCGCCCAGGCCGGCCTCGTCGCGGTAGATGGCCTCGAGCTCCTCGCGGGACTTGAAGGTCCCGTCGGAGTCCACCGCCCGTCCCCACGGGACGGAGGCGGCGGTGGGGATGTGCCCGCCGCGCAGGGCGCCCTCCTGCTCGTAGCCCTCCATGTGGGTCCGCTCGCCGGAGTACTCCAGCGCGGAGCGGACGTCCACCAGGGGCTTGCCGAGGTGGTCGAGCACGTCCTCGCGGAAGGCCCGGTGCGTGGCGTCGTCGCGCTCGACCACCGGGTAGTCGCCGGCGGTGATCTCCGGCCGATCCGTGATCATCGCGCGGCCCTCGTCGGTCCACTTCTGCCGGCCGCCGTCCATCAGGCGCAGGTCCTCGTGGCCGAAGAGCGTGAAGACCCACAGCGCGTAGGCGGCCCACCAGTTCGACTTGTCGCCGTAGAAGACCACTGTGGTGTCCCGCGAGATGCCTTTGGAGGCGGCGAAGGCGGCGAAGGCCTCGCCGTCGAGGAAGTCGCGGGTCACCGGGTCGTTGAGCTCGGTGTGCCAGTCGATCTTCACCGCGCCGGGGATGTGGCCGGTCTCGTAGAGCAGCACGTCCTCGTCGGACTCCACCACCACGACGTCGGCGTCGTCCTTGTGCGCGGCGACCCACTCGGTGGTCACCAGCGTCTCGGGGCGGGCGTACTGGGAATGGTCCTTCTCAGCGGTCATGGAGCATCGCCTTTCGATCGGAGGCTCGAGGGGTCCGCCGCCGCGCTCGGCACGTGGTCGACGGACACGTCTCCAGCCTAGACCCGTCCACCGCAGTGCCTCCAGGCGGGAGCCGCTCCTCGCCATCCGAGGTCATCGCCGACGGCGCCGCGCAGTAGCATGGGGCGCATGCCGTCCGACGTCGCACCGCTGAGCCAGAGAACGCCCCAGGTCGGAGTGGGGGAGCTGCTGGAGGGCCTGACGCCCTCCTTCCGCTTCTCCCAGGTCTCCTTCGACTCCTACATCCCGGACCCCGATCATCCCTCGCAGGCCGAGGCGGTGGAGGCCCTGCGGGCGTTCGCGACCACCGTCGGCCGGCGGCGCGGCGGCGGGCTGCTCTCGCGGCTCGTCGGCCGCGGCCGGTCGGGGGCGCCGGCGCGCCGCGCGGCCGGGATCTACCTGGACGGCGGCTTCGGCGTCGGCAAGACCCACCTGCTGGCCTCGCTGTACCACGCGGTCGAGGGGCCGAAGGCCTTCGGGACCTTCGTGGAGTACACGAACCTGGTCGGCGCGCTGTCCTTCCGCCGCACCGTCGACGTGCTCAGCGACTATGCGCTGGTCTGCATCGACGAGTTCGAGCTCGACGACCCCGGCGACACGGTGCTGATGTCGCGGCTGATGCGCGAGCTGGCCGACGCCGGGGTCAAGCTGGCCGCGACGTCGAACACGCTGCCCGGCTCGCTGGGCGAGGGACGTTTCGCCGCCGCGGACTTCCAGCGCGAGATCCAGGTGCTGGCCGACCAGTTCACCACAGTCCGCGTCGACGGCGAGGACTACCGGCACCGCGGACTCCCGCAGGCCCCCGACCCGCTGCCCGCCGACCAGGTCGAGGAGTTCGCCGCCCGGGAGTTCGCCGGCTCGCGGATCGCCGTCGACGACTTCGCCGCGCTGGCCGAGCACCTCACCGTCGTGCACCCGAGCCGATACCGTCAGCTGGTCGCCGACGTCGACGTGCTGGTGCTGCGGGACGTCGAGACCATCGAGTCGCAGGCGCTGGCGCTGCGCTTCGTGGTGCTGGCCGACCGGCTCTACGACCAGGACGTGCGGATCGTCGCCTCGGGCAAGCCCTTCGACGCGCTGTTCACCGAGGAGATGATGTCCGGCGGCTACATGAAGAAGTATCACCGGACCGTCTCTCGACTGACGGCGCTGGCCCGGGCCGGCCAGATGGGCGAGCAGGCGCTCTGACGCCGTCGCCTCGGCGCGGTCCGGTGCTCCGCGTCGGCGGAGCGGCGTAAGCTGGTCCGTGCCGACGGGTGCCCGCCGGGCCGTGAGCCGGGCGGCCACGACGACGGGCCGGACCACGGGTCCGACGACGGGACGTTCACCGGCCGTTCACAGATCCCTGGTGAGATGTTCTGGCACGACGCCGACGCACGACGTCCGGCGTCGAGCACACCTGGCGCAGACGAGAGGCGGAGGAACCATATGCACGACCTCGACGAGGCGCCGCGGGAGAACCTGCGGGAGTTCATCGACCGCCTGCGCGACGGCGGCTACCGGGTCCTGGACGGGCACACGCCGGACCCCGACCTCATCGACCCGCAGGGCAATGCCGTCGAGACCTGGCAGGAGAACTATCCCTACGCCGAGCGCCTCGACCGCGACATCTACGAGCTGGAGAAGTATCACCTGCAGGTGGAGCTGCTGAAGTTCCAGTACTGGGCCGAGGACTACGGGCTGAAGCACGTGATCGTCTTCGAGGGCCGCGACGCCGCCGGCAAGGGCGGCACGATCAAGCGCGTCACCGAGCATCTGAACCCGCGCACCGCCCGCGTGGTCGCGCTGAGCAAGCCCTCGGACCGCGAGCGGGGGCAGTGGTACTTCCAGCGCTACATCGACCACCTGCCCACCGCCGGCGAGATGGTCCTCTTCGACCGCTCCTGGTACAACCGGGCCGGCGTCGAGCGGGTCATGGGCTTCTGCTCCGACGACGAGTACGAGATCTTCATGCGCCAGGCGCCGCAGTTCGAGCAGATGCTCGTCGACGCCGGGATCCACCTGACGAAGTTCTGGTTCTCGGTGACCCAGAAGGAGCAGCGCACCCGTTTCGCGATCCGGCAGATCGACCCGGTGCGGCAGTGGAAGCTCTCGCCGATGGACCTGGAGTCGCTGGACCGCTGGGAGGCCTACACCGAGGCCAAGGAGGAGATGTTCCGGCGCACCGACACCGACCACGCGCCGTGGATCACCATCAAGTCCAACGACAAGAAGCGCGCCCGGCTCAACGCCATGCGTTACTTCCTGTCCCAGTTCGAGTACGAGGGCAAGGACCACGAAGTCGTCGGCGAGCCCGACCCGCTGATCGTGCGCCGCGGACGCGAGGCCGTCGGCGACTGATCGGGGCGCCCGGTCCGACGCGCGCCCCGGCGCCCGCTCCGGCCTCCGGCGGCGGGCCTGTCGTCGCCCGGTGCAACGCCCGCCCCACGAAGAGCCTCGCTCGGGATAGAGTGGGAGGCGCTCGACGCCGGCGCGGGCGGTCCGCGACGGCGTCGCTCCGCCATGCCGATCGTCGGCCTCGCCCCGCCGACCGGCGTCGAGCACCGTGCACGACGACAGACGGCGTGCACGGATCTCGACCCCAGACCCCGAACAAGGAGACTGCATGAGCGCCGACATCGGAGTGACCGGACTGGCCGTGATGGGGGCCAACCTGGCACGGAATCTCGCTCGGAACGGCTACACCGTGTCCCTGCACAACCGGTCGGTGGAGCGCACCGATGCGCTTCTCGAGGCCCACGGCTCCGAGGGCGAGTTCGTCCGCACCGAGTCCCTGGTCCAGCTGGTCGAGTCCCTCGAGCGGCCGCGCCGGGTGCTGATCATGGTCAAGGCCGGCGCTCCGGTCGACGCCGTCATCGACGACCTGCTGCCGCTGCTCGACGAGGGCGACATCGTCATCGACGCGGGCAACTCGTTCTTCGAGGAGACGCGCCGCCGCGAGGAGCGGCTGCGCGAGAAGGGCCTGCACTTCGTCGGCGTCGGCGTCTCCGGCGGCGAGGAGGGTGCGCTGAACGGCCCGTCGATCATGCCCGGCGGTTCCGAGGAGTCCTACCGGACGCTGGGTCCGATGCTGGAGAAGATCGCCGCGGACTACCACGGCGAGCCCTGCTGCACCTGGGTCGGCACCGACGGCGCCGGCCACTACGTGAAGATGGTCCACAACGGCATCGAGTACGCCGACATGCAGGTCATCGGCGAGGCCCACGACCTGATGCGCAGCCTGGCCGGGCTGGAGCCGGCGGCGCAGGGCGAGGTCTTCCGTGAGTGGAACACCACCGACCTGGCCTCCTACCTCATCGAGATCACCGCCGAGGTCCTCGAGCACGAGGACGAGCGCACCGGCCGGCCGCTGGTCGACGTCATCGTCGACTCCGCCGGCCAGAAGGGCACCGGCCGCTGGACGGCCATCTCCGCGCTGGAGGTCGGCTCGCCGGTGACCGCGATCGCCGAGTCGGTCTTCGCCCGCTCGATCTCCTCGCAGCGCGAGCTGCGCGCCGAGACCAACCGCGTCTTCAGCGACGGCGTGGACTCCACCGCCGCCGACGAGGAATTCGGCCCGGAGTTCGTCGAGGACGTGCGCAAGGCGCTCTACGCCTCCAAGCTGGTCGCCTACGCCCAGGGGATGGACATGCTCGTCGCCGCCGGCGAGGAGTTCGGCTGGGACCTGGACCTGAAGGAGATCGCCTCGCTGTGGCGCGCCGGCTGCATCATCCGCGCCGACCTGCTGGACACCATCATGAAGGCCTTCGACGGCGAGTCCTCCCGCCTGCCGAAGAACCTGCTGCTGGCCGAGGAGTTCACCGAGGCCCTCAACGAGTGCCTGCCGGCCTGGCGCCGGGTGGTGGCCGCCGCCGCCGAGCACGGCGTGCCGGCCCCGGTCTTCTCCTCCTCGCTGGCCTACTACGACAGCCTGCGCCGCGACCGCCTGCCGGCCGCGCTGACCCAGGGGCTGCGCGACTACTTCGGCGCGCACACCTACCAGCGCACCGACGTCGAGGGCACCTTCCACACACTGTGGTCCGGCGACCGCGGCGAGGTGGAGGCCTGATCGGCTGACCCGCTGCGCGGATCCGCCGATCGTCCGATCCGCGTCCGCGGCACGACGAAGGGCCCGGCCCCGGGAATCATCTCCGGGGCCGGGCCCTTCGTCGTCTCCGGCGTCGTCGACCGGCCGGTCGGGTTCAGCCGGTCGGGTTCAGATGAACAGCGCCGGATCCAGGGCGTATTCGGCCGGATCCACCGCCGGCTTCCGCTCGGTCTCCGTCCGGCTGCGCGCGTGGGCGGGGATGCCGGTGAGGATCGAGTGCTCCGGGGCGGACTTGACGACCACGGCGTTGGCTCCGACGGTCGCCCCCTCGCCGAGCTCCACCGGCCCGAGGACCTTCGCCCCGGCGCCGACGACGACGCCGTCGCCGAGCGTGGGGTGGCGCTTGACCTGCTCGAGGGAGCGCCCGCCGAGGGTCACTCCCTGGTAGAGCATGCAGTCGTCGCCGATCTCGGTGGTCTCGCCGATCACCACGCCCATGCCGTGGTCGATGAAGAACCGCCGGCCGATCTGCGCCCCCGGGTGGATCTCGATCCCGGTGAGCGTGCGCACCGCCTGGGACAGCGCCCGCGCCGGCGTCTGCAGCGGCCGGCGCCGCCACATCCGGTGCGCCAGGCGGTGGGCCCAGATGGCGTGGAGGCCGGAGTAGACCAGCACGATCTCCGTGGAGCTGCGTGCGGCTGGGTCGTGCTCGCGTGCGGAGTCGATGTCCTCGCGCAGGCGCTTCAGGATGCCCACTGTCGATCGATGCCTTTCGGTCGGCGGTCGCGTCTGGGAACGTGCGGGAGGATCAGCCGCGGATGTCCTCGTAGAGCAGCGTGGAGATGTAGCGCTCCCCGAAGTCGGTGGCGACGGTGACGATGAGCTTGTCGCGGTTCTCCTCGCGCGAGGCGACCTCCAGCGCCGCGGCGATGTTCGCCCCGGTGGAGATGCCGCCCAGGATGCCCTCCCGGGTGCCCAGCTCGCGCGCGGTCTCCACAGACTTGTCGAGGTCGGCGGTCAGCACCTCGTCGTAGATCTCGCGGTCGAGGATCTCCGGGACGAAGTTCGGCCCCAGGCCCTGGATCTTGTGCGGTCCGGCCGCGCCGCCGGAGAGGATCGGCGAGTCCTCCGGCTCGACGGCGACGATGCCGATCTCCGGCTTGTGCTCGCGCAGCTTCCGTCCGGCGCCGGTGATCGTGCCGCCGGTGCCGATGCCGGCGACCAGGATGTCGACGGCGCCCTCGGTGTCGCGCCAGATCTCCTCGCCGGTGGTGTCGTAGTGGACCTGCGGGTTGGCCTCGTTGGCGAACTGCCGGGCCCAGATCGCGTTGTCGGTCTCCTCGACGATGGCCTTGGCCTTCTCCACCGCCCCGCGCATCCCGTCGGCGCCCGGGGTCAGCACGATCTCGGCGCCGTAGGCGCGCAGCATGACGCGCCGCTCGGTGGACATCGTCTCCGGCATGGTCAGCACCACGCGGTAGCCGCGGGCCGCGCCGACCATCGCCAGGGCGATGCCGGTGTTGCCCGAGGTGCCCTCGACGATGGTGCCGCCGGACTTCAGCACGCCGGCCTCCTCGGCGGCGTCGACGATGGCGGTGCCGATGCGGTCCTTGACCGAGCTGGCCGGGGAGTAGAACTCGAGCTTGACCGCGACGTCGCCGGGCAGGTCGGCGTCGAGCCGGTTGAGCCGGACCAGCGGAGTGCCGCCGACGGCCTCGGTGATGTTGTCGAGAATCGCCATGATGGAGTCGAACCCTTCCGTGCGGTGTGTCTGCGTCTCTGCGGGGACTGCGGGGAAGCGGCCGTGCCGTCGATGGCGCCGTCGGGCGCCGACACGGGTCGGGGCCAGCCTATCGGCTCGTCAGCCGACCGGCTGCTCCGTCAGCCACGGGGCGTAATTCCGGCGCAGCGCGGCGACCTTGGGGTCGATGATGACCCGGCAGTAGCCGACGTCGGGCCGGCGGGAATGGAAGTCCTGGTGGACCGGCTCGGCTTCGAAGACCGCGCCGAGCGGCTCCAGCGTGGTGACGATCGGCGCGTCGTAGGACTGCTGGGCACGCTCGATCGCCGCCTGCATCTCGGCACGCTCGGCGTCGTCGGCGTAGAACATCGCCGAGCGGTACTGCGGGCCGACGTCGTGGCCCTGCCGGTTCCACGACGTCGGGTCGTGCGCGGAGAAGAAGACGTCGTAGAGCACGTCGACGGGCAGCTCGGCGGGGTCGAAGGTGACCTCCACCGCCTCGGCGTGGCCGGTGGTGCCGGTGCACACCGCCTCGTAGGTCGCCGGGCCGGTGCCGCCGGTGTAGACGCTGCGCACCCGGACGACGCCGCGCAGCCGCCGGGCCAGCGAATCCAGGCACCAGAAGCAGCCGGCGCCGAGGACCAGAGTGCGGGCGGGGCCGGCCTGCTCGGCCGGGTCGACCTGCGCCGCCGGATCAGGGGTCGGGGCCTCGGGATCGGAGGGAGAACTCATGTCCGGTCCAACCGCGCCGGCCGCCGCGACATTCCTCGCCGCGGCCGGGACCGCGCGTCGTCCGTGCGCCGTCCGTGCGTCTCCCGAGCGTGTCCGGAGCGTCGGACCGGCGCGACGCGATACAACGGAGGGCATGGACACCACGCCCGAGGACCAGGACGAAGCGCAGGACAAGGACCAGGACAAGGACCAGGACAAGGACGGCGACGGTGCCCCGGACTCCGCGGCGCGCGCGGCGGGCCCCGCCCCGACGCTGCAGCAGGTGGTCGACCTCGCCGAGGAGCTCTGGCCCACCGGCCTGGCCGAACCCTGGGACGCCGTCGGACTCGTCGCCGGCCGCCGCGAACGGCCGGTGCGCACCGTGCACTTCGCCGTCGACCCGGTGCGCGCCGTCGTCGAGGAGGCCTGCGACGCCGGCGCGGACCTGCTGATCACCCATCACCCGCTGCTGCTGCGCGGAGTGCACAGCGTCGACGCGGCCGGGTACAAGGGAGAGATCGTCCACCGGCTCATCGAGTCCTCCTGCGGGCTGCTCACCGCCCACACCAACGGCGACTCCGCCGTCGGCGGCGTCAACGACGTGCTCGCCGGCATGCTGGGCCTGCAACAGACCGCACCGCTGAAGCCGGCCGAGGGCGGGGTGGCCCCGGAAGGTCTGGGACGCCTCGGCACGCTGGAGGTCGGCACCACGCTGGGCGAGCTCGCCGGCCGGCTCTTCGGCCTGCTGCCGGCCGTCGCCGGGGGAGTCCGCGTCGCCGGGGACCGGGACGGCATCGTGCAGCGCGTCGCGCTCTGCGGCGGCGCCGGCGACAGCCTGCTCGACGTCGCGCGGGAGGCCGAGGCCGACGTCTTCATCACCGCCGACCTGCGCCACCATCCCGCCTCGGAGGCCCGTGAGGCGGTGCGCGACGGCCGGCCCTACCTCATCGACGTCTCGCACTTCGCCAGCGAATGGCTCTGGCTGCCCACCGCCGCCCAGGCGCTGCAGCGGGCGCTGGCCGATCGCGGCTACGATGTCGAGGTCGTGGTCAGCGGCATCACCACTGATCCGTGGGACTTCGTGCTCACTCCGGGCGGCTGAACCCGTCCGCCGCGCGCCGGCCCCGGCCGCCCGCGGCCCGATCCCGCGACTCGAGACATCCCGACTTCACATCCCGACTTCGGACACCCCGACAGGAGAACTGTGACCACACTGATCGTCGAAGCCGACGGCGGCAGCCGCGGCAACCCCGGCATCGCCGGATCCGGCGCCCTGGTGCGCGACGCCTCCGGCCGCGTGCTGGCGACCCGCGCGACCCCGCTGGGGAAGGCCAGCAACAACGTGGCCGAGTACACCGGCCTGATCGACGGGCTGACGCTGGCCGCCGAGATCGACCCGCAGGCCGAGGTCGACGTGCGGCTGGACTCCAAGCTCGTCGTCGAGCAGATGAGCGGACGCTGGCGGATCAAGCATGAGGACATGAAGCGTCTCGCCGCACAGGCCGCGGCCATCCTGCCGCCGACCCAGGTGCGCTACACCTGGATCCCGCGGAAGCAGAACGGCGACGCCGACGCGCTGAGCAACGAGGCCATGGACGCCTCGGCGGCCGGCACCGAGTGGGATCCGGCCGCCAGCCGGATCACTCCCGACTGATCAGATCCAGCTGATGCGGGGTGCGCCCGGCGGCCGGGCGCACCTCCACCTCCCAGACGGAGGCGGCGATCTCGGCGACGTCGTCGATCGTCTCCGCCGGCCGCTCGGCGCGCAGCAGCATGCCGGTGAGCCGGCCGCGGGCGTGCTTGGCGAAGTGGGTGACCACCTTCCGCTCGCCGTCGCGCTCGGTGACGCTGTTGACCGTCAGAGTCTGCTCCGCCGCCGCGCGGTGGACGGCATAGGCCGAGGACCGGCAGTCGACGACGAGCTGGTCGCCGATCACCGCGTCCAGCGGCTCGGCCAGGGCCTGCTTCCAGAACGTCGACAGCCGCCCCGGGCCGCGCCCCTCGGGAGCCAGAGTGACGCCCATCGACAGGCGGTGGGCCGGGATCGGGTCGCTGAAGCCGGTCACGCCGAACAGCCCGGAGAAGATCAGCACCTGGTCCTCGGCGCGGGCCCGTGCGGCCTCGTCCAGCGTGTCGGCGTCGAGCGCGTCGTAGAGCACCCCGGTGTAGAGCCGGTGCGCCGGGGCCGTGGGAGCGGTGTCCAGCCGGGTGTTGGCCGCGACCTCGCCCATGACGTTGGCGCCGACCTTGAGGACCTTCTGCGCGTCCTCGCGGGAGCTGGCGGCGGCGAGCGCGTCGAGGACCTCGCGGCGGGGCGCCGCCAGCTCGGGCAGCGTCAGCGCCGAGAGATCGAGGGCGTCTCCGCCGTCGGCCGGCGGGGTCTTTCCTTCGGAGGGCGGGAGGTGGATCAGCACCGATCCATCGTACCGGCGTCGTCGGACTGCCGGGAGGAGCCGTCGCGGCGGCCGCCCTCGTCCCGCGCGTGTCGTCGGCCGTGTCACCCCTGCATGATGCGATGGACGGTCGCGGCGGGCGGCGTCCGACGACGGCGGCGCGCGACCGCCTCGTCCCCCAGGACGGGCCGAGATCCTTCGCACACGCCGACGACGGGAGCACGACCATGATGGGACCCCACCACGCCGCCTGCGGAGCGGCGGGATGGGTGCTGATCGCCGCCGACCATCAGCTGCCGATCCGCCCGCCGGCCGGACTGGAGATCCCCGTGCTCCAGACCGCGACCGCGGGGCTGCCGGAGACGCTGCCGCTGGGCTTCGGGCTGCTCGACGGCATCACCGACCTCGGCGTGCTGGCCGGCGCCGTCGTCGCCGCCGGCGCGGCGCTGCTGCCGGACGCCGACCACCACAACGCCTCCATCGCGCACTCGCTGCCGCCGGTCTCGGAATGGCTCTGCCGCGTGATCGGCCGGATCTCCGGCGGGCACCGCAACGGCACGCACTCGCTGCTGGGGGTGGGCGCGTTCATGCTCGTCGCCTGGCTGCTCTCCCGGATCTCCGTGCCCGTCGAATCCGGGGCCCTGCAGATCGGAGCCGGCGCGATGACCGTGGTGCTGGCCTCCTTCGCGGCGAAGACGCTGCATTTCCTCCCCGAGGCCGCGCGGAAGGCCCCCTGGCTGCTCGGCCTGCTGCTGGGCGGCCTCGTCGCCGTCGGACTGGGGGAGCAGAGCTGGTGGTTCGTCCTCGCCGTCGGCCTCGGCGCCGCCGTGCACATCGCCGGCGACATGCTCACCGACGGCGGGTGCAACCTGCTCTGGCCGGTCGCGCTCACCCCGCCGAAGGGATTCCGCCGCCTGCCGGTGCTCGGGGCGCTGTGGAGCAGCGGAGGCCGGATGGCGCTGCCGCTGCTGGGGCGCTCGGGCTCGGCGCGCGAGTGGATCGCGGCCGTGGCGGTCTCCGCCGTGGCCGCCGTCGGGATGCTCGCGGCGCTGGTCGGCGCCCTCGGGGACGGGGTGCGTCTGCTGCTGGCTCGCTGAGAGACCCGTCACCCGTTCCGGAGGCGGATCGGCGCAGAGCTGCTCGCTGGCGTACGATGGACCTCCGGGACGGGTCGACCGGGCCATCGCGCCGCCGCAAGGCCCCGTTGTCGCGCAGGACGTGACGAGCGGATAACTGCGGCGTCGAGGAACGTCCGGACTCCGCAGGGCAGGATGGTGGGTAACGCCCACTCGGGGAGACCCGCAGGCCAGTGCCACAGAGAACAGACCGCCGGGTCGGCTCACGCCGGCCGGGCAAGGGTGAAACGGTGGTGTAAGAGACCACCAGCGCGGCAGGTGACTGCCGCGGCTCGGCAAACCCCATCCGGAGCAAGGTCGAACAGGATGCGCGACCAGGGCTGCCCGCCCGAGGCATCCGGGTTGACTGCTCGAGGCGCGTGGCGACACGCGACCCAGATGGATGATGGCCGTCGCGCCGACGCGAGCCGGCCGGCACAGAATCCGGCGTACAGGTCGGCCCGTCCCCCTTCTCCCCGCCGGCGTGCGCCTCAGCCGGACAGCACGCGCGCCGCGGCCAGGCGCGCGTAGAGCGCGGCGGCGGCCGGCGCCGTCGTCGCCTCCCAGGAATGCTCGCGGGCGCGCTGCGCGGCGGTGGCGCTGTAGCGGATCCAGGCCCGGCGGTGGAGCACCAGCCAGTGCATCTGCGCGGCCCAGCCGTCCGGATCCAGGCTCCCGATGAGCCGTCCGGTGCGGCGGTGGTGCACCAGTTCCCTCAGCCCGCCGACCTCGTGGGCGAGCACCGGGGTGCCGCAGGCCATCGCCTCCAGGGCGACCAGGCCGAAGGACTCGCTGCACGAGGGCATCAGCACTGCGTCGCTGGCGCGGAAGAGCTCGGCGAGCTCGCCGTGCGGCAGCGGCGGACGTCGACGGATCAGCTCGGAGACGCCGTGGCGTGCGGCCAGCTCGGCGATGTCGACGCGGCATTCCCCGCTCTGCTCGCCGGCGATGGTCAGCTCCACCGGGACCTCGGGCATGCGGCGGTGGAAGAGCCCCAGCGCCTCGATCGCCACCTGGGGCCCCTTGTGCGGCTGCAGCCGGCCGGCGAAGGCCAGCCGCAGCGGCCGCCCCGCGAGCTCGGCGCGCGGATCCGGATCCTGGGGCGGGTGGAAGACGGAGAGGTCGACGCCGGGCCGGAGCGGCTGCAGGCGCGCGTCGTCGACGTCGAAGAGGCGCCGCAGATCGCCGGCCTCCGCCTCGGTGTTGGCGGTCACCGCCTGCGCCTCGGCGACGATCCGGGCCTCGGCGGCGTGGCGGCGCGGGTCCTCGGCGGCGTGGGGATCGCGCTCGTGCTTCACCGCGGCCATCGTGTGCATGGTGTGCACCAGCGGCGCGTCGAGCCGCTCGGCCAGCAGCAGCCCGGCCAGCCCGGAGATCCAGTAGTGCGAGTGGACCACGTCCACGCGCTCGGCGACGGCGGCCAGGCTCGTCAGCGCCCGCTCGGCGAGCTCGTCGACGGCGTCGACCAGATCGTTCTTCGTCCCGCGCGCCTGCGGCGGGACCGTCAGGGTGTGCAGTCGGCGCCCGTCGCCCAGCGTGACCAGCGTGTCGTCCTCGCCGGGGGAGTCGGGGGCGGCGTGCCGCCCGGCGACTGCCGTGGTGATGAGGTCGACGGCGAGGCCGGAGGCCTGCAGGGCCCGGGAGAGCGCGTCGATGTAGACGTTCATCCCGCCGGCGTCGCCGGTGCCCGCCTGATCCAGCGGATGGGTGTGCAGGCTGACCATGACCACCCGCGGCGGGGAGGCGGTGGCGGGGGAGGCGGGCATCGGGTCCTCCGGGCTCGGCGGCGGTCGGGCGGTCCGGACGGTCGGGAGCGGGAGCCCGGCCGAGGGGCTCGTCGGTGTCGCGGTCATCCCGTCCGCTCAGGGCATAAGGCGTTCAGCGGCGGAGGTATTCCGCGCAGGAGGCGTCCACGGCGTCGTCGACCTCGCGGTGGAGCACCCAGAGGCCGGCGTCGTCGGAGATGACCGGCTCGAAGCCCAGGCGATCGGCGCGGTCGAAGGCCTCCTCCGGGGTGAGCGGATCGTTGCCGCCGAGTTCGGAGACGGTGTCGTCGATGATCAGCCAGCTCAGCCGGCTCGCATCGGTGGTGCCGTTCAGCCCCACGCGGGTGCGGTCGACCAGATGCGGCGCGGCCGTGTCGGCGGCTTCGACGCAGACGCCGTCCGGGACGGCCTCCACTGCGCGCTGATGGGCGGCGACGCGCTCGTCGAAGGACCAGGAGGCGGTCACCGTGCGCTGCAGCGGGAAGACCTGCGGGAAGAACAGCGTCCCGACCACCGAGACCGCCAGCGCCGTGGCCGGCACGGCGGTCCCCCAGCGGCGGTTCCGCGCTGTGGTCGCCGCCGTGGTCGCCGCTGGGGTCGACGATGCGGCGTGCTCCGAGGCCTGCCGCGCCGGCGATCGGGTCCGGCGGGCACGGCGGGCGCGGACGGCCTGGATGCGGCGGACGGTGTCCAGTGCGGCCAGCAGGAAGATCGGGGCGAGGATCGCGTCGTACTGGTAGACCGGCGACCAGACGTTGAGCCGGTCGTTGAACAGCCGGGAGAGCAGGATCGGGGCGCCGAGGATCGCGTAGGGCGAGGCCAGCGGCAGCAGCCACAGCGGCACGAAGTGCAGCAGCCACAGCGCGATCTTCAGCGGATGGTCGACCAGGATGGTCGCCGCGTGCCAGGGCTGGGTGAGCAGGAAGACCACCGCCGCGCCCGCCGAGGCGCCCAGGGCGGTGAACTCCCAGTAGCCGAAGTCGCCGCTGGGGGAGAAGTGCGGGATGACCACGTCGGTGGCGAACCAGTAGCCGGCGACGCCGAGGGCCGCGGTGAGCGCCGCGGCGGTCCAGCGACGGCGCAGCAGCAGCACCAGCGCGATCGCGACCAGGGTGACGCCCATGTCCTCGCGGACCAGCAGCAGCGCGGCCGAGAGGCCGACGGTCAGCCGGATCCGGCCGCGCTCCGTCGCCCAGATGATCCAGGCGATCAGCGGCACCCCGACGGCGATCTCGTGGAAGTCCCAGTTCACGATGGCCTGGAACGGCCAGCCCAGCAGCAGCGCGCCCACGGCGACCATCCCGGTGCGATGCCCGAACCAGCCGCGGGCGACCAGGTAGGTGGGCAGCGCCGCCGAGGCGAGCAGGAGGATCAGCGCGATGTTGAGCATGCGCGGGTCGTCCCAGATCCAGTACAGCGGCGCCAGCACCACCAGCACCGGGTGGAAGTGGTCGCCCAGCAGATGGAAGTCCTCGCCCTTGATCGGCACGATGGGTGCCTTGAACAGCGCGTACTGCCGCACCGCCTGGTCGAAGATGCCCAGGTCGAATCCCTTGGCGGAGAAGGTCGCGTAGCGCAGCAGGGAATGGACCAGGTACAGCACGGAGGCCGCCGCCATCGCGGCCGTCAGCTGGATCCTCTGCACACGCGTCAAGTGCCTCGGGAGGGATTCGAACCCCCGACCGGCGGATTAGAAGGCCGCTGCTCTATCCCCTGAGCTACCGAGGCGGGCGGGCCGTCGCGGGCGACGGCTCGACGCCACAGTCTACCGGCTCGGCTCCTGCACAGGCGACGTCGCCGGATGCGCGACACGCCGTCGTCTCCACAGGCGCCCGCTCCCGACTCCCGGAGGCATGCCGCGCCGAGCAGACTGGCCGCACGGTCGACGCGACGACCACGGCCCGGCGTCGATCGGCCCGAGACGGGCAACGGGCCGTGGAGGACGGAGCACCATCATGACTGAGACCATCACTGTGCGCGGCTTCCTGGGCGGAGACGTCCGCCTGGTCACCACAGACCGCGGACTGCCGATCGCGACCTTCCGGCTGGCCTCGACGCCGCGCCGCTTCGACCGCGAGCGTCAGACGTGGGTGGACGGGGAGACCAACTGGTACAGCGTCGCCTGCTTCCGCTCGCTGGCGCAGAACGCCCATGCCACGCTCGGCAAGGGCGATCCCGTCGTGGTCACCGGCAGACTCAAGGTCCGCCGCTGGGAGAACGAGCACGGCCAGCGCGGCACCGCAGTGGACATCGACGCCGACGGGGTGGGCCATGACCTGACCTTCGGCACCGGATCCTTCGTCCGGCTGGGCACCGGGCCCGGCGAGGGCGCCCGGGGCGGCGCCGATCGGGCACCGAGCGAAGGACCGGGCGAAGGCCCGAGCGAGGGGCCGGCAGGGCCCGACGGCGGCGCAGAGTCCGGCGGGGAGGAGGCGGCGTCCGCCGGCGGGCCCGGCGCCGAGGGAGCATCCGGCGACTCCGCGGCGGCCTCGGCCTGGGACGCCGCACCTGCGGGAGAGCGGGAGCCGGCCCCGTTCTGAGCGTCCGCCGCTCGTGCGCGGGCGTCGTGGGGCGTCGTGGGGCGCCGCATCGTCGTCGCACGGAGTCGCCGACGCCGGCGGAGCGGGCTCCGGAACATGCCCGGAGCATGCCCGGAGCACGCCTGGAGCACGCCCGGCCGGTCGGCCCGAGCCGGCGAGCCGGTGCGGCGTTCGCCGCAGCCGGGTCGGGCCGACTAGCCTGGGGGCATGGCAGAGTTCATTTACACCATGGTCAAAGCCCGCAAGAAGGTGGGCGACAAGCTCATCCTCGACGATGTCACGATGTCGTTCTACCCCGGAGCGAAGATCGGCGTCGTCGGTCCCAACGGGGCCGGAAAGTCCACGATCCTGAAGATCATGGCGGGACTGGACCAGCCGTCCAACGGTGAGGCTCGCCTGTCCCCGGGGTATTCGGTGGGCATCCTGCGGCAGGAGCCGCCGCTGAACGAGGAGAAGACCGTCCTGGGCAACGTCCAGGAGGGCGTCGGCGAGATCTTCGAGAAGCTGCAGCGCTACAACGAGATCTCGGCGCAGATGGCCGATCCGGACGCCGACTTCGAGGCCCTGCTGGAGGAGATGGGCACGCTCCAGGGCGAGATCGACGCCGCCAACGCCTGGGACCTCGACTCCCAGCTGGAGCAGGCCATGGACGCGCTGCGCTGCCCGCCCGGCGACGCCGACGTAACGGTGCTCTCCGGCGGTGAGCGGCGCCGTGTGGCGCTGTGCAAGCTGCTGCTCTCCAAGCCGGACCTGCTGCTGCTCGACGAGCCGACCAACCATCTCGACGCCGAGTCGGTGCTGTGGCTCGAGCAGCACCTGGCCGACTACGAGGGCGCCGTGCTGGCCGTCACCCACGACCGCTACTTCCTGGACCACGTCGCCGAGTGGATCTGCGAGGTCGACCGCGGCCGGCTCTACCCCTACGAGGGCAACTACTCCACCTACCTGGACAAGAAGCGCGCGCGCATGGAGGTCCAGGGCAAGAAGGACGCCAAGCTCGCCAAGCGCCTCAGCGAGGAGCTCGAGTGGGTCCGCTCGAACGCCAAGGGCAAGCAGACCAAGTCCAAGGCTCGTCTGGCCCGCTACGAGGAGATGGCCGCCGAGGCCGAGCGCACCAAGAAGCTCGACTTCGAGGAGATCCAGATCCCGCCGGGCCCGCGGCTGGGCACCCAGGTCATCGAGGCCGAGAACCTGCAGAAGGGCTTCGGGGACCGGATCCTGGTCGACGGACTGTCCTTCTCCCTGCCGCGCAACGGCATCGTCGGCGTCATCGGCCCCAACGGCGTCGGCAAGTCCACGCTGTTCAAGACGATCATCGGCCAGGAGGAGCTCGACGGCGGCAGGATGACCGTCGGCGAGTCGGTGAAGACCTCCTACATCGACCAGTCGCGCGGCGGCATCGATCCGGAGAAGAGCCTCTGGGAGGTCGTCTCCGGCGGGCACGACTTCATCCAGGTCGGCAACGTGGAGATGCCCTCCCGCGCCTACGTCGCGGCCTTCGGCTTCAAGGGGCCGGACCAGCAGAAGAAGGCCGGAGTCCTCTCCGGCGGTGAGCGCAACCGGCTGAACCTGGCGCTCACCCTGCAGCAGGGCGGGAACCTGCTGCTGCTCGACGAGCCGACCAACGACCTCGACGTCGAGACGCTGGGCTCGCTGGAGAACGCGCTGCTGGAGTTCCCCGGATGTGCCGTGGTCGTCTCCCACGACCGCTGGTTCCTCGACCGCGTCGCCACCCACATCCTGGCCTGGGAGGGCACGGAGGAGGATCCGGCGAACTGGTACTGGTTCGAGGGCAACTTCGAGGCCTACGAGGAGAACAAGATCGACCGGCTCGGCGCCGACGCGGCCCGGCCGCACCGGGTCACCCACCGCAAGCTCACCCGCGGCTGAGGCTCCGGCACCGACAGCTCGGGCCCCGCCGACCATCACGATGGTCGGCGGGGCCCGAGCCGTCTCTGCGGAGGACCACGGCCTGCGCCGCGCCCGGTGATCAGGCGCCGACGCCCTCGAGCTGCTCGACGGCCGGGTACTTCTCCGGGATCGAGCCGGTCATGTGCTCGACCACCCGGACGACCTGCGAGGAGTAGCCGAACTCGTTGTCGTACCAGACGTAGAGGATGGCCTGGTCGCCGTTGACGATGGTCGCCAGCCCGTCGACGACGCCGGCGGCCCGCGAGCCCACCAGATCGGAGGAGACGACCTCGGCGGAGTCGATGTAGTCGATCTGCCGATGCATCGTGCCCTCCAGCGACTCGCGGCGCAGCAGCCGGTTCAGCTCCTCGGCCGATCCGGGGCTCTCGTCGAGCTCCAGGTTCAGGATCGCCATGGACACGTCCGGGGTGGGCACCCGGATCGCATTGCCGGACAGCTTCCCGGAGAGCTCCGGCAGCGCCTTGGCCACGGCCTTCGCCGCGCCGGTCTCGGTGAGCACCATGTTCAGCGCCGCCGAGCGGCCGCGACGCTCGCCGCGGTGGAAGTTGTCGATCAGGTGCTGGTCGTTGGTGTAGGAGTGCACCGTCTCGACATGGCCGTGGTCGATGCCGAAACGATCGTGCATCACGGCCGCGATCGGCGTGATCGCATTCGTGGTGCAGGAGGCCGCCGAGAGGATCCGGTCCTCGTCGTCGATCTGATCGTGGTTGACGCCGTAGACGATGTTCTTCAGCGACCCCTTGCCCGGAGCGGTGAGCACCACGCGGGAGGCGCCGGGGGACTGCAGATGCCGGCTGAGGTTCTCCTCGTCGCGCCACCGGCCGGTGTTGTCGATGACCACCGCATCCTCGATGCCGTGGGCGGTGTAGTCGACGTCGGCGGGGTCCTCGGCGTGGATGACCTGGATCCAGGTGCCGTTGGCGATGATCGCCCCGCGCTCCTCGTCGAGCCGGATCGAGCCGTCGAAGGGCCCGTGCACCGAGTCGCGGCGCAGCAGCGAGGCGCGCTTGGCGAGGTCGTCCTCCGAGCCCTTCCGCACCACGATGGCCCGCAGTCGCAGCCCGGAGGCCGAGGAGGCCCGCCCGATGAGGATCCGCGCGATCAGCCGGCCGATGCGACCGAAGCCGTAGAGGACGACGTCCTGCGGCGCGGCGCGTCCCTGGCCGCCCCGGCCGATCAGCTCGTCGAGCTCCTCGCGGAGGAACTGCTCCAGGTCCTCGCGGCCGGAGGCCTGGAAGCGGGCGTTGAGCCGGGCGATGTCGAGGCGGGCCGCCCCCAGATCCAACCGGGTCAGCGCCTGCATCAGCGGCAGCGTCTGCTCCATCGGCAGCTCGGTCTCGTCGACCTGCCGGGCGAATCGGTGGGCGCGGAGGATGTCCACTGCGGACTGATTGACCAGCCGCCGTCCGTAGATGCTGGTGACGACGTTGTTGTCCCGGTAGAGGCGGCCGATCAGCGGGATCATCTCTTCGGCCGTGGATTCGCGCTGCTGCCAGCGTCGAAGATGCTCATCTGCGCGGTCGAGCACAGTTCGTCCTTCCTGCACGACGTCATTGTCGGAGTCAGGGGCGGCGGTCGCCGCCCGGTGCGTCGCGGACGGAGGGCCCGTCCGCGGTGCCGGCGGCTCGCCGTCGAGCCGCCGCGGCGTCGGCGCGGGCAGACTCGTCCCGGCCGGCTCGCGGCAGGGCCGCAGACGGACGGAGAAGCATCGGCACCATCGCCGGGGACCAGTCTAGGGCGACGGGAGGGCGACGAGTGCACGGCGCGTCGGATGTGTCGGGACCGCGGGGGAGCGGCCGGCCCCGCGGTGCCCGGGACCGGCCGCGCTCACTGCAGCGGCTCGTGGGCGGCGCGGGCGTCCCAGATCGGGCCGTACTGCTGCTCCAGACTGCGCTGGACCGCCGAGCTGCGGGTCATCGACCGCTGCAGCCGCTCGCGGACACGGGGCTTCAGCCCCTGCGGACGGCGCACCATGCCCTCCTGGGCGACGGAGGCGACCAGCGCGCCGTCGCGGTTGTAGATGGAGCCGGTCGCCAACCCCCGGGCGCTCTGCGCGCTGGGGCTCTGCTGGACGTAGAGCAGCCATTCGTCGGCGCGGGCCTCGCGATGCCACCACATCGCGTGGTCCAGCGATGCGACTTTGATCCCGGGCTTGGCCCAATAGAGCCCGTGGCGGCGCAGGATGGGCTCGAGGAGCGTGTAGTCGGAGGCGTAGAGGATCGCCGCCCGGTGCAGCCGGCGGTCGTCGGGCAACGGGGCCCGCGCCCGCATCCACACTGCGTTCGCCGCCCGCGGGGTCCGGTCGGCCTCCAGATAGACGGGGCGGTCGACATGGCGGATCTCGAAGGGGCGGCCGCGGGCCCACTCCTGCATGACCGGATGGTCGACGTGGCCGACCAGCTCGTCGGGCGTCGGCAGCTGATCCGGATCCGGGATGTGGGCGGGCATCTCCCGCTGGTGCGAGGGCCCGGGCGAGGGGCGCTGGAAGGAGGCGATCATCGACAGGATCGGCTTGCCGCCCTGGTAGGCCTGGCTGCGCCGGGCGGAGAAGGAGCCGCCGTCGCGCAGCCGCTCCACGGCGATCTCGATCGGCTGGGTCGCATCGCCGGGTCGCAGGAAGTATCCGTGGACCGAGTGGATCACCCGCTCCGGGTCGACGGTGCGCATCGCCGCGATCGCCGCCTGCGAGACGACCTGACCGCCGAAGACGCGCCAGAACGCCTGGTCGAAGACCGGACCGAGGAAGCGGTCCTCGGAGCCGCGCGGACCGGAGAGCGGCTCGAGCTCCTCCAGGTCCAGCATCCCCACCAGCTGGGCGACGGCCTCGTCGGGCGAGGGGACCTGATAGCGGGGGGAGGGCATGCGACGTCCTTCCGGAGGGGTCTCATCGGGGCCTCGGCGGGCCAGGGTGCGGGCGGGGATGACAGAATCAATCCTATGACCGAAGCGCTGCGATTCGCCGAAGCCGTCTCCCTGCAGGACCTGTCGACCTATGTGGGCCGCGCCCGCCGCATCCAGGAGCAGGGGATCCGCCTGCAGGCGGTGGGGTCGGTGCTGGCCGCCTGGGTGCCGGTGATGACGCCCAGTTCGCTGGTCGGCCGGCTGCCGGCGGTGCTGGGGCTGCGGACCATGGCGCTGGCCGAGACCTCGGAGGCCGACGTCACCGTCGAGCTCAACGCCGTCACCGAGCGGATCGCCCGCCTCGATCCGGCCGACGTCGAGCTGCCCCTGCCGCCGAGCCGGATGACAGTGCCCTGGGCGGCGGTGACCCCGCCGCGCTCGGGGTGGGAGCCGGCCGGCACGCTCTCCGACGACACCGTCCGCGACGCCGCCGAGTCCGGCGTCTCCGAGATCACCGACGTCGTCCCCGACACCGCCGGCGCGGCCGTCGTCGAGCAGGTCCGCGAGCGCGTCTGGGGCCGGGGCATGGAGCCCGGCGCGCAGGACGCCGTCGCCGAAGTCGAGATCCCCGCCGGGGCGGCCTTCGGCTCCCATGCGCTGGGCTTCCTGACCGCCCGCGGCGCCGGCGGCACCACTGTGGTCCACCGGCTGGGCCGCTGGGTGCGGCTGTCCTCGGCCGGCGGCTTCGTGCTCTGCCGGACCTCCGGCGGGCTCTGAGCCCGGCCGGGTCCGTCCGGGCTTGTCAGGCAGAGCCCGTCAGCCAGGCTCCGGCAGCCGGGGGCCGGCAGTCGGGGGCCGGCAGGGTGCCGCCGGGCCCGGAGGCGTCTCGGCTCAGCTGTTGACCATCGAGTGCGCCGCCCGGGAGAGATAGTCCCAGAGGATCTCGTCGTGCAGCGGCGAGAGCTCGACGGCGTCGACGGCGCGGCGCATATAGCGCAGCCAGGTGTCGCGCGCCCAGGCATCCACCTGGAACGGCATGTGGCGCATCCGCAGCCGCGGGTGGCCGCGCTCCTCCTGGTAGGTCCGCGGCCCGCCCCAGTACTGCTCGAGGAACATCAGCAGCCGCCGCTTGGCCGGCTCCAGATCCTCCTCGGGATAGAGCGCACGGAAGTCCGGATCCTCGGCCACCTGCTCGTAGAAGACCTCGACGATGCGGGCGAAGGTCTCGTGCCCGCCGACGGCCTCGTAGAACGACTGCTGCTCGCCGCCGGGGGTCGCCCCGGAGGCCGGTTCCGCCGAGCGCGACGGCGCGGTCGGGCGGATCGGCTGCGGGCCGGACCCGCCGCCGGGCGGCGGGAGGTACCCCAGGTCGGCGGAGGATCCGGAGGAACCGGACGAACCCGACGGGCCGGAGGGTCCCGGCCCGCCGGTCGTGCCCGACGGGCCCGGGGCGGCCTCGGCCTCCTGCGCGTCGTCGCGACGGTCGTCGTCGGCCATGGGTGCTCCATCCTGTCGCGTCTGCTGGTCGTGCTCGGCGCCGCGGCGCCGGGCCTCCTCGTCCTGGCCGCGCGCGGGCAGGCCGGTGACCTGCGACGGCGGCTTGCCGACCGGGGCCAGCGTGGCGATCGGCGCGCCCAGGCGGCGGGAGAAGGTCGGCAGCTGCTGGTCGTCGGCCGTGCTCGATGCCGTGCTCGATGCTGTGCCCGATGCTGAGCCCGTTTGCGTCGTCGACGCGGCCGGCCGCCGCGAGGCCTGCGACGCCGGCGTCACCGGCTCATGGGTGACCGGGAAGTCGACGCTGCGGGCGATCACGCAGCGTTCGGCGGCGACGGCGTGCAGCGCGTCGGCCTCGGCGCGGCGGGATGCGTCGGCCAGCTCCACGGCCGGGCGCAGCACCGCCCCGGTGACCCGCCCTCCGCCGCCGGGCTCCATGCGCAGCTCCGCCGAGCCGGTGACGGTCAGCGCGGTGACGACCAGCGAGGCCTCGGCCGCGGCGTGCAGATATGACAGGGCATGACACTGGGCCAGCGCGGCGAGCAGCAGCTGCTCGGGATTCCACTGCTCGGCGTCGCCGTGGAAGGCGCGGGCCGCCGAGCCGGTCAGCGGCTCGGGGGCGCGCAGTCCGCGCTCGACGTCGCGGGGCCCGAGCACTGCGCGCACGGCGTGCTCCCGGGTGTAGCCGCGCGGGTCGGCGGTGCCGGCCGGATCCGACCAGCTGACCTCCACGGCGAACGTGTGCTGCTGGATGTCCATGCTCTCCTCGTGGCGGGGTCGTGCGACGGCCGCGGACCGTCGTCGGGGGTGGGCCCACGATACCGCCGAGACCGGCGTCGGTGACGACTCGCAGGGACCGGACGCTCCGGAGAACGGGCGGCGGCCGGGGACGCGGCGGCGGGGCCGGGGTGCGCATAGGATGTCAGTGGTCCGAATCCCGGCTCCGAGAGGAACTCATCTGACATGCGCGTCCACATCGCCACCGACCACGCCGGCATGGAGCTCTCCGCCCATCTGGTGACGCATCTGGCGGATCGGGGCTACGAGATGGTCGACCACGGCCCCGCGGTCTACGACGCCGAGGACGACTACCCGGCCTACTGCTTCCGCGCCGCCGAGGCGGTGGCCGCCGAGCAGGCCGAGGGGCGGGAGGCGCTGGGCATCGTGCTCGGCGGCTCCGGCAACGGCGAGCAGATCACCGCCAACAAGGTCCGCGGCATCCGCGCGGCGCTGGCCTGGAACGTGGAGACCGCCCGTCTGGCGCGCGAGCACAACGACGCCAACGTCGTCGGCCTGGGCGGCCGCCAGCACACCCTGCAGGAGGCCGCCGCGATCGTCGAGGCCTTCCTGGGCGCCGCCTGGAGCGGGGAGGATCGCCATGCCCGGCGCCTCGGCAAGATCGCCCACTACGAGCGCACCGGCGAGATCCTGGACTGATCGCCCCGACCCGCCCGCCGCATGCCTGAAGGTCACACCCTCCACCGCCTCGCCGCCCAGATCGAGGACCTCTTCGTCGGACGGCGCTGGCGCGTCAGCTCGCCCCAGGGGCGCTTCGCCGCCGGGGCGGGGCGGCTCGACGACCGCGTCCCGCAGCGCGCCGAGGCCTGGGGCAAGCAGCTCTTCGTCCATCTGGGCCCCGACATCTGGCAGGTCCACCTCGGGCTCTACGGAGCCGTCAGCTTCCGCGGCGACGAGCACTTCGCCGGCGCCCCGACGCTGGGCGCCCCGCGGGCCCGGCTCGAGCCCCCGACGGTGCGCCGCGACGAGGACGGCTGGGTCGTCCCCGAGCCGCCGCGCGGGGCGGTGCGCGCCCGGCTCCGCACCGAGCACGGCTGGGCCGACCTGCGCGGACCGGCCACCTGCGCGGTGCTCAGCGTGCCGGAGTATGAGCGCGTCGTCGCCCGGCTGGGCCCGGATCCGCTCCGCGAGCGTGCCGACGTCGCCCATCCCGACGCCGCACAGGCCCACGCCGCCGACCCCGATCCCGGACCGTCGGGCCTCGAGACCTTCGCCCGCCGGCTCGCCCGCCGGAGGATCCCGATCGCCCAGGCGCTGATGGACCAGTCGATCGTCGCCGGAGTGGGCAACATCTATCGGGCCGAGTCGCTCTTCCTGGAACGGCTGGACCCGAGTCTGCCGGCCGCCGAGCTCTCCGCGGAGTCGGTGGCCGCACTCTGGCGGCGCCTGGGCGCCCAGCTGCGCGACGGCGTCGCCGAGGGCGTCATCCGCACGCTGCGGCCCGAGGACGCCTCGCGCCACGACCCCGCCCGGCGCCACTGGGTCTACCAGCACCAGGGCAGCCCGTGTCTGCGCTGCGGGACGGTGCTGGCGGTCCGCGAGCTGCAGGGGCGCTCGCTGTACTGGTGCCCCGGCTGCCAGGGATGAGCCGCTGCGCCGCAGACGCGCCGCCGGACAAGCGCCGGACGGAGGGCCTCGAGGACGCATGCCGACGGCGCGTCCCGTAGAATCGTCGGCGTCCCCCGTGCGCGCCGTCCGCGGCCGCTGTCGCCGGCGTCGGCCGTCGCGCCGCGCGGCCCGCCGCCCCAGGGGGAGAAACGCCAGCATCGGTCGAACCGTGAGGAGAACCGTTCCAAGTGTCCGAGAACGTGTCCGCCAGCCCCGCGTCGCAGCACGCCGGGTCCGAGAGCATGACCATCACCGTCTCCGGGGAGGAGACCAGCGTCGAGGCGGGCACCACCGGCGCCGCGCTGTTCGCGGGTCAGAAGACCACAGTGGTCATGCGGGTGGGCGGCGAGCTGCAGGACCTCTCCCGTGAGATCCCCGCCGGCGCCGCCGTCGAGCCGGTGGACATCACCGAGCAGGACGGACTGAACGTGCTGCGCCACTCCGCCGCGCACGTCATGGCCCAGGCGGTCCAGCAGCTCTTCCCCGGCTCCACCCTGGGGATCGGACCCTATGTGACCGACGGCTTCTACTTCGACTTCGACGTCGCCGAGCCCTTCACGCCGGAGGATCTGAAGAAGATCGAGAAGGCGATGCAGAAGATCATCAACCAGGGCCAGCGCTTCGAGCGCGAGGTCGTCTCCGAGGAGGAGGCGAAGCGGGCCATGGCCGCCGAGCCCTATAAGCTCGAGCTGCTGGGCGCCGGCGACGACGCCGACGAGGCCGCCGAGGGTGCCGGCGTCGAGGTCGGCGGCGGCGAGATCACGATCTACCACAACGTCGACCGGAACGGCGAGCGCGTCTGGGCCGACCTCTGCCGCGGGCCGCACCTGCCGCACACCAAGCTCATCGCCAACGCCTTCTCCGTGATGCGCTCGGCCGCCGCCTACTGGCGCGGCGACCAGAACAACCAGCAGCTGCAGCGCCTCTACGGCACCGCGTGGCCGACCAAGGAGGACCTGACGGCCTACAAGGAGCGGCTGGCCGAGGCCGAGCGGCGCGACCACCGCCGCCTCGGCGTCGAGCTGGACCTGTTCTCCTTCCCCGACGAGCTGGGCTCGGGTCTGCCGGTGTTCCACCCCAAGGGCGGGATCATCAAGCGGGAGATGGAGGACTACGTCCGCCGCCGGCACATCGAGGAGGGCTTCGAGTACGTCGGCACCCCGCACATCTCCAAGGACGTGCTCTTCCACACCTCGGGCCACCTGCCGTACTACGCGGACTCGATGTTCCCGCCGCTGCATGTCGACGAGGAGCGCGACGCCGAGGGCACCGTCACCAAGGAGGGGCAGGAGTACCGCCTGAAGGCGATGAACTGCCCGATGCACAACCTGATCTACCGCTCGCGCGGTCGCTCCTACCGCGAGCTGCCGCTGCGCATGTTCGAGTTCGGCTCGGTCTATCGCTACGAGCAGTCCGGCGTGGTGCACGGGCTGACCCGCGTGCGCGGCATGACCCAGGACGACTCGCACTCCTATGTCACCCGCGAGCAGGCTCCGGCGGAGGTCGAGCACCTGCTGGGCTTCGTGCTCTCGCTGCTGCGCGACTTCGGCCTCGACGACTTCTACCTGGAGCTGTCCACCCGCGAGGAGGGGTCGGACAAGTTCATCGGCACCGACGAGCAGTGGGCCGAGGCCACCGAGGTGCTGCGCCGCGTGGCCGAGGACACCGGCCTCGAGCTCGTCCCGGACCCCGGGGGAGCGGCCTACTACGGGCCGAAGATCTCGGTGCAGGCCCGCGACGCGCTGGGCCGGACGTGGCAGATGTCGACGATCCAGTACGACTTCAACCAGCCGGCGCGCTTCGGCCTGGAGTACCAGGCCGCCGACGGCACCCGTCAGGAGCCGGTGATGATCCACTCGGCGAAGTTCGGCTCCATCGAGCGCTTCCTCGGCGTGCTCGTCGAGCACTACGCCGGCGCCTTCCCGGCCTGGCTGGCGCCGGTCCAGGTCCGCGCGCTGCCGGTGGCCGAGCCGTTCAACGACTACCTGGCCGAGATCGTGAAGCGGCTGAAGACCCGCGGAGTCCGCGCCGAGCTCGACGACGGCACCGAGCGCTTCCCGAAGAAGATCCGCACCGCCTCGAAGGACAAGGTGCCGTTCGTGCTCATCGCCGGCGGCGACGACCACGACGCCGACGCCGTCTCCTTCCGCTTCCGTGACGGCGAGCAGGAGAACCAGGTGCCGGTCGAGGAGGCGATCGAGCGCATCGTGACCACGATCGAGCAGCGGGAGGTCTGAACGGCGGTGACCAGCCAGCGGCAGACTGAGGGGAGCGCGGACGACGGCGACGCCGCCGACGCCGTCGAGGACGTCGGCGGTGGTGAGGACGACTTCACCCCCGCCGGCGTGCCCGACGGCTTCGAGCGGCTCTGGAATCCCCACCGGATCGCCTATATGCAGCGCGGCCAGGACCAGGTGTCCTCGGCCGCGGACTGTCCCTTCTGCGAGGGGCCGCGGCGCGCGGACGAGCAGGCGCTGATCGTCCACCGCGGCCGGAGCTGCTACGTGCTGCTCAACCTGTACCCGTACAACCCCGGGCATCTGCTCATCTGCCCCTACCGGCATGTGGCGGACCTGACCGACCTGACCCCCGAGGAGACGGTGGAGTTCACCCGACTGGCCCAGGTGGCGATGACCGCGCTGCGGGCGACGGCCGAGCCGGGCGGATTCAACCTGGGCATCAACCAGGGCAAGGTCGGCGGCGCCGGGATCTCGGCGCATCTGCACCAGCATGTGGTCCCGCGCTGGGGCGGCGACGGCAACTTCCTGCCGATCATCGCCCGCACCAAGAACATGGCGCAGACGCTGGGGGAGACCCACGCGATGATCCGCGACGCCTGGGAGCAGGCGGAGGAGACCCTCGCCGCCGGGCCGGCGGGCGACGACGCGTCCGCCGACGACGGGCGACCGCGCTGATGATCTCGCGCCGCGCCCGGGGCACCGCCGCCCGGGTCTTCGGCCCGGTCGCGGAGCAGCTGCACCGGCTGGGCGTCACCCCGAACATGGTCACGCTGATCGGCACCGCCGGGGTGTGCCTGGGCGCGCTGATCTTCTATCCGCTGGATCAGCTGTTCTGGGGCACTGTGGTCATCACGGTGTTCGTCTTCTCCGACCTGCTGGACGGGCTGCTGGCGCGCAGCACCGACAGCGCCTCGGTGCTGGGCGGCTTCCTGGACTCGACGCTGGACCGCCTGCAGGACGGATCGATCTTCCTGGGCCTGCTGATCTGGGCGTTCACCGTCGGCGGCGAGCCGGGCATCGGCGTCGCCGCCGGCGCCTGCCTGGTGCTGGGCCATCTGGTCTCCTACGTGCGGGCGAAGGCGGAGGCGCTGGGCTTCACCGCCGACGTCGGCCTTGCCGAGCGCACCGAGCGGCTGGTGGTCACGCTGGTCTTCACCGGGTTCACCGGACTGGGACTGCCCTCCACCGTGCTGCTGGTGGTGCTGTGCGTGCTGGCCGCCGCCTCGGCGGCCACCGTCCTCCAGCGGATCCTCGCCGTGCGCTCCCAGGCCGCGGAGCGCGACTGACCGCGCAGGCCGGAGCGGGAGCGGATCCCGGAGCGGATCCCGTCCGGTCGGCGCCGTCGCGGCGCGCGCTTCGGCATCGACTCGCCGACGACGGTAGGCTGGAGGACAGACTCGACGCCGGGGAGCGCGCCCGGTGCGGCGCGGCACCGGCCACGGTGCGCCCGCCCGGCACGCGCCGCACTCCGGCGCGGACCTGTCTTCCACCTCGTCGAGAACGGAGAACTATGGCCGGCCACTCCAAATGGGCCAACACCAAGCACCGCAAGGCGGCGGTCGATGCCAAGCGGGCCAAGATCAACGCGCGCTACACCAAGCAGATCGAGGTGGCCGCGCGCAGCGGAGGCCCCGACACCGACGGCAACCCGGCGCTGGAGACGGCGGTCCAGAAGGCCAAGAAGAACTCGGTGCCGAACGACAACATCGACCGCGCGATCAAGCGCGGCGCCGGACTGACCGGCGATGCGGTGGAGTACGAGGAGATCCTCTACGAGGTCCGCGGCCCGCAGGGCTCGGCACTGATGGTCGAGTGCCTCACCGACAACCGCAACCGGGCGGCCTCCGAGGTGCGCACGGCCGTCAACCGCGCCGGAGGCACGATGGCCGACCCCGGCTCGGTGGCCTATATGTTCCAGCGGCGCGGCATCGTCACGCTGCCGAAGAACGGGATGTCCGAGGACGACGTGCTCGCCGCGGTCCTGGAGGCCGGCGTGGACGACGTCATCGAGAACGACGAGACCTTCGACATCCGCTGCGAGCCGCAGGACCTCAGCGACGTCGTCGGCGCGCTGCGCGAGGCCGGCATCGAGCACGACAACGATGACGTCGCCTTCGTCTCCGACGTTTCAGTGGACCTCGACCTGGCCGCGGCGAAGAAGTTCCTGCGCATCTACGACGTCCTGGAGGACGTCGACGACGTGCAGAACATCCACACCAACGCCGATCTGAGCGCGGAGACGATGGCCGCGCTCGACGCCGAGAGCTGATGAGCGCCGCGCCGGTGCGCGGGACCGCCGCCGGATCGCTGGTCGCCCAGCGCATCCTCGGCGTCGATCCGGGGCTGACCCGCTGCGGCTTCGCCGTGGTGGAGATGCGCCCGGACCGCACCGGCGCCTCCGTGGCCGTCGAGGTCGCCGGCACGCGCTCGGAACAGGATCTGGCCGAGCGGATCCTGGCGATCCAGCGCGCCGCCGAGCGGCTGCTCGACGTCCACGCCCCCGACGTGCTCGCCATCGAGCGGGTCTTCGCGCAGAACAACGCCCCGACCGTGGTGGGCACCGCCCAGGCCTCGGGCGTGGTCATCGCCGCCGCGGCAGCCCGAGGCATCCCCGTCGCCTGGCACACGCCCTCGGAGGTCAAGGCGGCGGTGACCGACGACGGCGCGGCGGCCAAGGACGCCGTCGCCCGCATGGTCCAGCGGATCCTGCGGCTGGACGAGCTGCCGAAGCCGGTCGACGCCACCGACGCCTATGCCGTGGCCATCTGCCACGCCTGGCGCTCCGGGGTCGGCACCCGGCACGACATGTCCGCCGGCACCCGGACCCACCAGGGGGCGCGGACGGCCGCCCAGCAGGCCGCCGCGCGGCAGCCGCGCGAGGCCACCCCGGCGCAGCGGGCCTGGGCCGAGGCCGAGCGGCGCGCCGCGGACGGCCGCTCCTCGCCGGGAGCTCCCGGCGTGTCCCGGGGCCGTCGGGCGCGTTGACCCGCGACGATCCGCTCGGCGACGGTAGGCTGTTCGAAGACATCTGCGAATGATGTCCGTCCGATGGTCTCCGAGGAATGGTGGACGATGATCTCTTCGATCCGCGGCGAGGTGCTGCAGGTGGGACTCGACCATGCCGTGGTCGAGGTCTCGGGCTTCGGGCTCGAGGTGAGCGCGACCCCGCAGACGCTGACCGAGCTGCGGGCCGGCTCCGAGACCCGTCTGCTGACCAGCTTCGTGCCGCGCCAGGACGACGCCCCGCTGCTCTTCGGCTTCGCCGAGGCCGGCGAGCGGGAGATCTTCACCAGCCTGCTCTCCATCTCCGGAGTGGGCCCGCGGCTCGCGCTGGCGGTGCTGAGCGTGCACACCCCGGCCGAGGTGCGCACGGCCATCGCCGAGTCCGACACGGCGGCCTTCACCCGCGTGCCGGGCATCGGGAAGAAGACCGCCCAGCGGATCCTGCTGGAGCTGGCCGGCAAGCTGGTCATCGAGCAGCCCGCGGAGGAGCCCTCTGCCGCCGGCGACTCCGCGGGCGACTCCGACGGCGCCGAGGCCGCCGGCGAGCAGGTCCGGGAGCAGGTGCGCGAGGCGCTGACCTCGCTCGGCTGGACCGAGAAGGACGCCCGCACGGCGGTGGAGAAGGAGCTGCAGGCCCGGCCCGAGCTCGCCGAGGCCGCCGTCTCCGAGGTGCTCCGGCAGACGCTGCGCAGCCTGGGAGGTCCGACGCGATGAGCGCCGAGGAGCAGCCCCTGCCGTCGACGGAGGGGCGGGACCCGTCGCGCGAGGTCGTCGACGCCGCGCCGATGGCGGAGGAGAAGGCCATGGAGGCCGCGCTGCGGCCGAAGGCGCTGGGGGACTTCGTCGGTCAGCAGACGGTCCGCCATCAGCTGTCGCTGGTGCTGCAGTCCTCGCGGCTGCGCGGCGCGGCGGCCGACCACGTGCTGCTCTCCGGCCCGCCGGGGCTGGGCAAGACGACGCTGGCGATGATCATCGCCGCGGAGATGGACGCCTCGCTGCGGGTGACCTCCGGGCCGGCGATCCAGCACTCCGGCGACCTCGCCGCGATCCTCTCGTCGCTGACCGAGGGGGAGGTGCTCTTCGTCGACGAGATCCACCGGATGGCGCGGCCGGCCGAGGAGATGCTCTACATGGCGATGGAGGACTTCCGGGTCGACATCGTCGTCGGCAAGGGCGCCGGGGCCACCTCGATCCCGCTGGAGCTGCCGCAGTTCACGCTGGTCGGGGCGACCACCCGGGCCGGGCTGCTGCCGGGTCCGCTGCGCGACCGCTTCGGCTTCACCGGCCACCTGGAGTACTACGGCGTCGGGGAGCTCGAGCATGTGCTGCGCCGCTCCGCGGAGCTGCTGCAGGTGCAGGCCACCGACGCCGGCTTCGCCGAGATCGCCTCGCGCTCCCGGGGCACGCCCCGGGTGACCAATCGGCTGCTGCGGCGGGTGCGCGACTGGGCGCTGGTGCACGAGGTCGACCTGGTCGACGACGACGCGGCCGCCGAGGCGCTGGACACCTACGAAGTCGACCGACGCGGCCTCGACCGGCTGGACCGGGCCGTGCTCGAGGCTCTCTGCTCGACCTTCCGCGGCGGGCCCGTCGGCCTGTCGACGCTGGCCATCCTGGTCGGCGAGGAGACCGAGACGGTGGAGACCGTCGCCGAGCCCTACCTGGTCCGCGAAGGGCTGCTGGCCCGCACACCCCGCGGCCGGGTGGCCACCGAGGCCGCCTGGCGGCACCTGGGTCTCGAGCCGCCGGAGCAGGGGGCGCCGCTCGGCGGGGCCGGGTCCACGGCCTCGTCGCCGCCGGCCTCGCCGTCGTCCGCGCACAGCGGACGTTCGGCCGGCTCCCCGGGTCCGACCACCGAGGGCTGATAGTCTCGTCGGTTGAATGGCAGAGGCCCCGGCCGATGATCCTCCCCGCCTCGGGGAGCGCCTCGGCGGCCTGACCGGACCGGTTCGCATACCCGGCCCGGAGCGTCCGGGCGGTGCCCGGACCGAGACGACCCCTCGACAGATTGGCCCGAACCTGTGAACGCACTGACGACCTCGACCCAGATCCTCGCCGCCGGCGGCGACGGCGGCGCGGGAGGCTTCGACCCCTTCATCCTGATCATGATCGCCATCCTGGCGATCTTCATGATCCTCACCTTCCGCCGCGGAAAGAAGATGAAGGACGCCCAGGCGGCGGCGGTCAGCGGCGCAGTGGTCGGCGCGGAGGTGGCCACGGCCGGCGGCATGGTCGGCACGGTGGTCCTCCGCGACGAGGAGCGGCAGCGCGTGAGCCTCGAGTTCAGCTCCGGAGACCGGGTGGACGTGCAGCTGGCCGCCGTCCAGCACGTGCTCACCCCGGCGCCGTCGCCCGAGGCCGCCGACGGGCAGAGCACCGACGAGGACCACAGCTGATCCTCGCCTGACCACGGCCCGCCGGCGACGCCGCCGCGGGCCGTGGTGCGTGTGCGGGCGGGATCCCGCCGCGCCCCGCATTCCACTCCCTCGTGACGCGGAAGGTTGACCGAGCCACATGGCCAGAAGCACACCGGCGACGCGGGCACGCGCCGCCCTGATCGGACTGCTGGTGCTCGTCCTCGGGATGGGCGGTCTGCTCACCTACGGCGCCACCCAGGGCAAGGCGCAGTGGGAGCCGCTGCTGGCCCTGGACCTCTCGGGCGGCACGCAGATGGTGCTCTCGCCCCATACCGAGGGCGATGAGCAGCTCGACGACGAGCAGCTCGAGCAGGCGGTGGAGATCATCCGCCAGCGCGTCGACGGCAGCGGCGTCTCCGAGGCCGAGATCGCCACGCAGGGCGACCAGAACGTGGTGGTCAGCATGCCGGGCACCCCGGACGCGGAGACCCGCGAGCTCATCCAGGCCTCGGCCGACATGCAGTTCCGGCCGGTGCTGCAGACCGGCACGGACCCCGAGCACATGCAGCAGCTGCTCGACGAGGACGACGAGGACGACAGCGTCCTCACCGAGGACCAGCGCGCCAGCCTCGAGGCGCAGGTCGCCCAGTCCGAGTCCCAGGACTCCGACCAGGAGGCTCAGCCTTCGGACTTCGAGGAGCCCGACGCCGAGCCGGAGAACGCCTCGGACCCGAACTGGGTCACTCCGGAGCTGGCCGCCCGCTTCGAGAACCACTCCTGCTCCCGCGACCTCAGCGTCGAGGAGCGCACCGAGATCGCCGACGACGAGCCGCTGATCAGCTGCGACCCGAAGACCGGACGCACCTATCTGCTCGGCCCGCAGGAGGTCTCCGGCACGAACCTCGACGACGCGAGCTACGGGATGGAACGCGGCCCGCAGGGCAACACCACCGGCGGCTGGGTGGTCAACCTCAGCTTCGACGGAGCCGGCGCCGAGGACTTCCACCAGGTCACCCAGCGGCTCACCGGGCTGGAGGGGGCGCGCAACCAGTTCGCCATCGTCCTCGACGGTCAGGTGGTCTCGGCCCCCGGCTCGAATGCGGTGATCACCGACGGCAACGCCGAGATCAGCGGCAGCTTCACCGAGGACGAGGCGGAGAGCCTCTCCGAGCAGCTGCGCTACGGCTCGCTGCCGATCAGCTTCTCCATCGAGTCCGAGCAGCAGATCTCGGCCACCCTGGGCGCCGACCAGCTGCGCTACGGGCTCATCGCCGGCATCATCGGCCTGGTGCTGGTGGCCGGCTACGCGCTGGTCCAGTACCGGGCCCTGGGCCTGGTCACCATCTCCTCGCTGGTGGTCGCCGGAGTGCTGACCTGGTGGGCGATCGCGCTGCTGGGCTGGGCCGAAGGCTACCGGCTCTCGCTGGCCGGCATCTCCGGACTGATCGTCTCGATCGGTCTGACCGCTGACTCGTTCATCGTCTACTTCGAACGCATCAAGGACGAGCTGCGCGAAGGACGTTCGCTGGCCGGCTCGGTGGAGTCCGGCTGGGAGCGTGCCCGGCGGACGATCCTGGCCTCGAAGGCGGTCAACCTCATCGCCGCCGTCGTGCTCTATCTGGTGGCCGTGGGCAACGTCCGCGGCTTCGCCTTCACGCTGGGCCTGACCGCGCTGATCGACGTGATCCTGGTCTTCCTCTTCACCCACCCGCTGATGCAGCTGCTGGCCCGACGACGCTTCTTCGCCGCCGGACGACGCTTCTCCGGGCTGTCGGCGGACGAGCTCGGCGTCGAGGTGCTCTACCGCGGCGCGGGCCGTTTCCGCAGCACGCCGCGCACTCCGCGGGCGGCGACCATGCCGGAGGATGCGCCGGCTCCGGTGCCGGTCGGCGCCTCGGCGCGTCCGGACGAGGAGGCCGACGCCGGCGACGCCGAGCGTGCCGCCGGGACGCGGACCGAGGCCTCGGAGCCCTCCGCCGGCCCTGAGCCGGCCCGGACCGGAGACGCCGAGGACGCCGGCGGCTCCGACGATGCCGAGGACGTCGAGGACGAGGTGGACTGGTCCGCGCTGACCATCGCCGAACGGCGGCGGCTGCGCCGCAGACGAGCCGGACGGTCTCCGACTGCCGGCGAGGAAGAGGAGGAGCGCTGATGGCCGCGCGATTCGCCACTGTCGGCAACCAGCTCTACACCGGCGAACGGTCGCATCCGTTCATCCAGCGGTCGCGGCTGTGGTTCCTCATCGCCGCGCTGCTGGTGCTCGCCTCGGCGACGGTGCCGCTGGCCCGCGGCGGCTTCAACCTGGGCATCGAGTTCACCGGCGGCTCGGAGTTCACCATCTCCGACATCTCGAACACCGACGTCGCCCCCGGCGAGGAGGCGATGGAGCCGGTGACCGACGAGGAGGTCGTGGTCACCAACATCGCCCCGGGGACGATCCAGGTGCGCACCGCCCAGCTCGACGACGAGCAGACGCTCGAGGCCGCCGACGCCCTGCAGGAGGCCTACTCGGCGAGCTCGGACCAGGTGACCTCGAACTACATCGGGCCCTCCTGGGGCGAGCACGTCTCCGAGCAGATGCTGCTGGGCCTGGCGATCTTCCTGATCATGGTCACGCTCTACATGGCGCTGTACTTCCGCACCTGGAAGATGTCGGTGGCCGCGATCGTCGGACTGGGCTTCGTCGTCGCCACCACGGCCGGCATCTATTCGGCCACCGGGTTCGAGGTCACCCCGAGTGCGATCATCGGGTTCCTGACCATCCTGTCCTACGCGCTGTACGACACCATGGTCGTCTTCGACAAGGTCCGCGAGAACGTCCGCGGGCTCTTCGACCAGAAGGACCAGACCTTCGGCGAACGGGTGAACCTGGCGGTGAACCAGACGCTGGTCCGCTCGCTGAACACCTCGGTGGTGGGCATCCTGCCGGTCGGCTCGATCCTGTTCATCGGCGCCTGGCTGCTCGGCGCCGGCACGCTGCGCGACATCGCCCTGGCGCTCTTCGTCGGCATCATCGTCGGCACGGTCGCCACGCTCTTCGTGCAGGCGCCGCTCTACGGCTGGATGCGCGGCCGGGATGCCGACGTCGTCGCCCACACCCGCGAGGTGCTGGCGCTGCGCGAGGAGCGCGAGATCGGCCGGGTCACCTCCTCGGGCACCCCGCTGGACGCCGACGGGCGCGTGACGTCGTTCCCGCCGCTGCCGGAGCCGGAGCCGGAGGAGGACGACGAGGAGCCGGAGCTGGAGATCGTCATCACCGGGACCGAGGGCTCCGAGGAGCCGCGCGAAGACGACGGCGGGCCCGCCGCGGACGACGCCGACGGCCCCTCCGTGCGCTGAGGGGCGCTGGTCAGGGGTACAATCGGCCACACGTGAGAAGACCATCCGGTCGGCCGGCGCCGCGGCCGCGGTCCTGCGGGGCGCGGTCCCTCGCGTCGACCGGCCGTCGATCCCCCGGAGTCCGTGGAGAGCAGGTACGCACTGGTGAACGACGACGGCGCCCGCCCTGCGCGCTCAGGAAACGCCGATCCGGTGACGGCGGCCAGCCCGCCCTCGCCCCCGGTGACCCGACGTGCGCGTGCGGTGGGCGTGGTGGACACCGACGGCGGGGAACCGCTGCTGGAGCCGCTGCTGCGGGCGATGCGCGCCAACGACGGGCAGCAGGACGTCCCGCTGATCCGCCGGGCCTTCGCCGTGGCCGAGGAGCGGCATCGCGAGCAGAAGCGCAAGAGCGGCGACCCCTACATCACCCACCCCGTGGCGGTGGCGACCATCCTGGCCGAACTGGGGCTGACCGGCTCGACGCTGGCCGCGGCGCTGCTCCACGACACCGTCGAGGACACCGACTACAGCCTCGAGCAGCTCACCGCCGACTTCGGCGACGAGATCGCGCTGCTGGTCGACGGGGTGACGAAGCTGGACAAGCTGAAGTTCGGCGACGCCGCGCAGGCGGAGACGGTGCGCAAGATGGTCCTGGCGATGGCCAAGGACATCCGCGTGCTGATGATCAAGCTGGCCGACCGCCTGCACAATGCGCGCACCTGGCGGTATGTGCCGGCCGAGTCCAGCGCCCGCAAGGCGAAGGAGACGCTGGAGATCTTCTCCCCGCTGGCCCACCGGCTGGGGATGAACACCATCAAGTGGGAGCTCGAGGATCTCTCCTTCGCCGCGCTCTATCCGAAGGTCTATGAGGAGATCGTGCGTCTGGTCGGCGACCGGACGCCGCAGCGCGAGAAGTTCCTGGGCCAGGTGCGCTCGACGATCGCCGAGGACCTCGACGGCGCGAACATCGCCGCGACGATCACCGGCCGCCCCAAGCACTACTACTCCATCTACCAGAAGATGATCGTGCGCGGGAAGGACTTCGACGACATCCACGATCTGATGGGCGTGCGGGTGCTCGTCGACTCGGTGCGCGACTGCTACGGCGCGCTGGGCACGCTGCATGCGCGGTGGAGCCCCCTGCCGGGGCGGTTCAAGGACTACATCGCGATGCCGAAGTTCAACATGTACCAGTCCTTGCACACCACGGTCATCGGCCCGCAGGGCAAGCCGGTCGAGATCCAGATCCGCACCTATGAGATGCACCGGCGCGCCGAGTACGGCGTGGCCGCGCACTGGAAGTACAAGCAGTCCGCCGGAGCCTCGGGAGCCGGCGCCGCGGGCGCCCCGTCGACCGCCGGCGGCCCCACGCCGGAGTCGGCGACGCAGCAGAGCCAGACCACCGCCGACATCGGATGGCTGCGCTCTCTCGTGGACTGGCAGTCGGAGACCACCGATCCCGACGAGTTCCTCGAATCGCTGCGCTACGAGATCAACACCAAAGAGGTCTTCGTCTACACCCCGAAGGGCGAAGTCATGGCGCTGCCGGCGGGGGCGACCCCGGTGGACTTCGCCTATGCGATCCACACCGACGTCGGCCACAAGACCATCGGCGCGCGCGTCAACGGCAAGCTGGTGCCGCTGAACTCCGAGCTGCAGCACGGCGACTGGGTGGAGATCTTCACCTCCAAGGCCGAGAGCGCGGGCCCCAGCGCCGACTGGCAGCAGTTCGTCAAGAGCGCCCGGGCGCGCAACAAGATCCGTCAGTGGTTCTCCAAGGAGCGGCGCGAGGAGTCGATCGAGCGCGGCAAGGACGAGCTGACCAAGGCGATCCGCAAGTCCAACCTGGCGCTGCAGAAGGTGATGAACCCGGACGTCCTCGCCGCCGTCGCGGAGGAGCTGCACTACTCCGACATCTCGGGGCTCTACGCAGGCGTGGGCGACAACCACGTCTCCACGCAGAACGTGATCGAGCATCTGACCGCCCTCTTCGAGACGGAGGAGGACGAGTCCGAGGAGCACGACACCACGCCGATCACCCGGCCCATCACTCCGGCCTCGGAGTACTCGGACGCCGGCGTGGTGGTCAAGGGGGCGGGCAACGTGATGGTCAAGCTCGCCCGGTGCTGCACTCCGGTGCCGCCGGACGAGATCGAGGGCTTCGTCACCCGCGGCCAGGGCGTGTCGGTGCATCGCTCCGACTGTCGCAACGTGGACCAGCTGCGCCAGGAGCCGGAGCGCCTGGTCGAGGTGGAGTGGGCGCCGACGAAGTCCTCGGTGTTCCTGGTCGAGATCCAGGTCGAGGCGCTCGACCGCACCTCGCTGCTCTCCGACGTCACTCGAGTGCTGGCCGAGTCGCGGGTGAACATCCTCTCGGCGACGGTGCAGACCTCCCGGGACCGGGTGGCGATCTCGCGCTTCTCCTTCGAGATGGGCGACCCGCGGTACCTGAACCATGTGCTGAACTCGGTGCGCCGGATCGACGGCGTCTACGACGTCTACCGGACGGTGGGGAAGCGGCGCGAGGCGCACTGAGCCGCGGTCTCCTCGATGCGGGCCGCCCGCGCCGGATCGTCGCGGCGCGAGCAGACGCGGTCGAGGAGATGTTCGACGAGCTCCTCGACGGTCACCGCGCCCTCCTCGGGGTCCAGCATGCGTCCGAGCAGATGGCCGCGCCGCGACCACGCCTCGCCGGGGGTGTCCTCCAGGGCGTCGGCGAGCAGCGCGGCGCGCTCCTGCGCCGACGACTCGAAGCTCAACGGCGGCAGCGGGGGCATCTTCGGATGGTCGTCCAGGCTCCGGCGTCCGCCGGAGGTGCCCACGCCGAGGAAGAGGTCCCCGGCGGTGCGCAGCGGCGTGGTCACCGGCAGGCCGCGCACCTCCATCACATCCTCGTCGTCCAGGCCGACCTGATGGAACTGCCAGGCCAGGCCGGCGGAGCGGCGGACGCGGTGGGCGGTGCGGGTCACCACAGTCAGCCGCGACGGCGCGGCGCCGCCGTGATGGACCCAGGCGGCGGCCTCGCCGCAGACGATCGGGTCCACGCCCGGAGAATCGGCCAGCAGCAGGTTCATCGCCCGCGCCCGCAGGCTCATCGAGGGGCGCACCCCGATCGGCGCGTGGACGTCGGCGACGACGCGATGCAGCGCCCCGTCGGCGATGAGCGACTGGAGCTCCGCGGCGGTGAAGGGCCGGCCCGGTCGATACAGCGTGCCCTCGGCGAGCCGGGTGCCGATGATCGTCGGCGCCACGCCGGGGATCTCGTCGGCGACGGTCGGATCGAGGGCCGGTGCACCGTGGGGGCCTCCGGGGTCGAGCCCGAAGGCCGCCGGACCGGCGACGTCGGCGGCCAGCGCGCGGCGGCGAGCGGCCGGGGCGGGCGGAGGACTGTGCTCGGCGATCGATGGTGTGACTGACATGACACCATCGTGCCGGACAGATCATGACCGGGGGAGTGGCCGGACCGAACCTGTGGAGAGCACGGCGTGTCGCGCCGTCGGGCCGGCACGCCGGCGCCCGTGCGGAGCCGTCGCGGTCGCTCAGCCGCCGGAGGCGTCGACGGGAGCCCCGGGCTCGACCCCCTGGGCCGCCCGGATCTCCAGCGCCTGGGTGAGGATCTCCACCGCCGCAGCCTGGTCGATGGCCTCGCGCTGATCGCGCGAGGCCACCCCGGAGTCGCGCATCTTCTGGGCCGCCGAGACGGTGGAGAGCCGCTCGTCGACCAGATGCACTGTGGTGCCCAGCCCCGCCGCGGCGAACCGTCCGGCGGCCGCGGCGGCGTACTCGCGGGCCTTGCGCGTGGACTCGGTCTCCTCGCCGGAGAGCGACAGCGGCAGCCCGACATACACCGCCGCCGCGCCGCGGTCGGCGGCGATGCGGGTGAGCATGCGCAGATCCGAGCCGCGGCGGGGATCCCGGCGCAGCGTCATCACCGGCGTGGCGACCAGCGCGTCCGGATCGGAGGCGGCCACCCCGACGCGGGCCTCGCCGACGTCGACGGCCAGCCGCACCCCGGCACGGCCGGGCTCTCCGGCCGTCGGGCCGTCGCCAGGCTCCTCGGCCATGGTCAGCTCCGCGCCCGCACCGAGCGCACCACGCCGTCGAGCGCGTCCGGGATCGTCGAGACGTCCTGGCCGCCGCCCTGGGCGAGGTCCGGCTTGCCGCCGCCTCCGCCGCCGAGCACGCCGCAGGCCTCCTTGACCAGCGCGCCGGCGGCGACGCCGGACTCGCGGGCCTCGGCCGTGGTGGCGACGACGATCAGCGGCCGGTCGTTCGACCGGCCGGCCAGCGCGATGACGGCCGGCCGGGAGCCGAAGCGCTGGCGCAGGTCCATGGCCAGCTGGCGCAGGTCGTCGGCGGAGGAGACCGCGCCCGCGTCGTGGGCGAGGACGTCGACGCCGTCGGCGTCGACGGCGCGTTCGACCAGCTGGCCCGCCTGGGCGCGCAGCTGCTCGGCGCGCAGCCGCTCCAGCTCGCGCTCGGTGTCCTTGAGCTTCTGCAGCGTCGCGGAGATGCGGTCGGGCACCTGGTCGGACGGGACCTTGAGCATGTCGGTGAGCTGGCTGACCAGCGTGCGCTCGGCGGCGAAGTGCTGGAAGGCGTCCATGCCCACCAGCGCCTCGACGCGGCGGTTGCCCGAGCCGACCGAAGCCTCGTTGAGCAGCGCCAGCGTGCCGACCTGCGCAGTGGAGGAGACGTGGGTGCCGCCGCAGAGCTCGCGGGACCACGGCCCGTTCATCTCCACCACGCGGACCTGGTCGCCGTACTTCTCGCCGAAGAGCATCATCGCGCCGCGCTCCCTGGCCTGGTCCAGCGACATCACCTCGGTGCTGACCTCGTGGTCGTCGCGGATGGCGAGGTTGGTGATCTCCTCGAGCTCCTGGCGGGCGCCGTCGCTCATCGCCTCGGCGGCGGTGAAGTCGAAGCGCAGGTACCCCTCCTTGTTGAAGGAGCCGGCCTGGACGGCCTCGGGGCCGAGCACATCGTGCAGCGCCGCATGGATCAGATGGGTGGCGGAGTGGGCCTTCTGCGCGTCCCGGCGCCGGCGGACGTCGATGGCGCCGAGCGCCTCGGCGCCGACGGGCACCTCGCCGGAGATGACCCGGCCGCGGTGGACCGAGAGTCCGCCGATGGGGGACTGGACGTCGGTGACCCGCAGCTCGAAGCCGTCGCCGGTGATCAGGCCGGAGTCCGGGGCCTGTCCGCCGGCCTCGGCGTAGAACGGTGTGGCGTCGAGGACGATCTCGACGTCCTGGCCCGCCGAGGCGCGGTCCACCGAGGCGCCGTCGACCAGCAGGCCGCGGACGCGAGACTCCGTGGTGTGCTCGGTGTAGCCGGTGAAGTGCGTGGGCCGGCCGGCCAGCAGCTGCTGGTAGAGCGCGGTGTCGGCGTGGCCGGACTTCTTGCCCTTGGCGTCGGCGCGGGCGCGTTCGCGCTGCTCGGCCATCAGCGCGCGGAACTGTCCCTCGTCGACGCTGACCCCGGCCTCGGCGGCCATCTCCAGGGTGAGGTCGATGGGGAAGCCGTAGGTGTCGTGGAGGGCGAAGGCGTCGGCGCCGGAGAGCGAGGTGCCGGAGGACTTCGCGGAGGACACGGCCGATTCGAGCTTCGCGGTGCCGGCGGAGATGGTGCGCAGGAAGGACTGCTCCTCCTTCTCGGCGACGCTGCGGATCGTCTCGAAGGTGGTCGCGACCTCCGGGTAGACGCCCTGCATGGAGTCGCGGGAGACGCGGACGAGCTCTCCGAAGACCGGCTCCTCGACGCCGAGCAGCCGCATCCCGAGGATCACCCGGCGGATGAGCCGGCGCAGCACGAAGCCGCCGCCTTCGTTCGACGGACGCACGCCGTCGCTGATGAGCATCAGCGAGCTGCGCACATGGTCGGCGATCATCCGCAGCCGCACGTCGGTGGAATGGTTCGGGTCGGCGGGGTCCTCGGTGGAGGTGTAGGTGACCCCGGCCAGCTCCGCGGCACGGTCGAGCACCGGGCGGACCTGGTCGGTCTCGTACATGTTCTCCACGCCCTGCAGGACCATCGCCAGCCGCTCCAGGCCCAGGCCGGTGTCGATGTTCTTCCGGTCCAGCGGGCCCTCCACGTCGAAGTCGGTCTTCGACCGGACCTCGGAGAGCCGCTCCTCCATGAACACCAGGTTCCACAGCTCGATGAACCGCGTCTCGTCCACGGCGGGGCCGCCGTCGGCGCCGTAGGCCGGACCGCGGTCGTAGTAGATCTCCGAGCAGGGGCCGCCGGGGCCGGGCTGGCCGGTGTTCCAGTAGTTGTCCGCCTTGCCGGTGCCGATGACGCGCTCACGGGGCACGCCGACGACGTCCTCCCAGATGCGGCGGGCCTCGTCGTCGCGCTCCTCGCCGTCCTCGTAGACGGTGATCCAGAGGCGCTCCGGGTCCAGGCCGAAGCCGCGCCGGCCGGTCTCCGGGTCGCCGTCCGGCGACGTCGTCAGCAGCTCCCAGGCCATCGGGATGGCCTTCTCCTTGAAGTAGTCCCCGAAGGAGAAGTTCCCGCACATCTGGAAGAAGGTTCCGTGCCGGGCGGTCTTGCCGACCTCTTCGATGTCGGCGGTGCGGATGCACTTCTGCACCGAGACCGCGCGATCGTAGGGCGGCTTCTCGGTGCCCAGGAAGTAGGGGATGAAGGGCACCATGCCGGCGATGGTGAACAGCACCGACGGGTCCGGCGAGATCAGCGACGCCGAGGGGACGCGCTCATGGCCCTGCGCGGCGAAGTAGTCGTACCACGTCCGGGTGATGTCCTCAGTCTTCATGGGTTCCTGGAGTCCTCCTGCTGACGAAGCGGTCATCGCGCCCACGGCGCCCGGCCAAGTCTACCCGTGCACCACCGCGCCCGCCTCCCGGGCTCGTCGCCCGGCGGGCGGATACGGCGAGAGCCCGCCGCGGGCCGCTCGACGGCGGTCCACGACGGGCTCTCGGCCTGCGTGCGATCGTCCGGGACCGTGCGGTCCCGATCGACGGGGATCAGCGGGCGTAGTACTCGACGACCAGCTGCTCTTCGCAGGTCACGGGGACCTCAGACCGCTCGGGGAGGCGGGAGAGGGTGGCCTGCAGCTTGTCGATCTCGACGGTCAGGTAGCCCGGGACGGCCGGCAGGACGTCCTGGTGCGCGCCGGAGGCGGCGACCTGGAACGGCTCGAACTTCTCGGACCGCTGGTGGACCTGGACGGTCTGGCCCGGCTTCACGCGGAAGGACGGAATGTCCACGCGCTTGCCGTTGACGGTGATGTGGCGGTGCACCACGAACTGACGGGCCTGGGCGATGGTGCGGGCGAAGCCGGAGCGCAGCACCAGGGCGTCGAGACGCGTCTCGAGCAGCTGGATGAGCACCTCGCCGGTCCGACCCTCACGCCGGTTGGCCTCCTCGTAGTACCGCAGCATCTGCACCTCGCGGATGCCGTACTGGGCGCGGAGGCGCTGCTTCTCGCGCAGGCGGACGGCGTAGTCGGAGTCGGCGCGACGACGGGTGCGGCCGTGCTGGCCGGGGCCGTACGGACGGCGGTCCAGGTACTTCTGGGCCTTCGGAGTCAGCGCGACGCCGAGCGCGCGCGACGCCTTCACCGTGCGGCGGCTGCGCAGGGGAGAGGTGGGCATGGTCTGTGTTGCCTTTCTGTTCGTCGGCATCGTGTTGATCCGCCGCCCGCGGCACACGACGCGGCAGCCCAGGGACTCCTCCTCAGGAGCGGACTGCACGACGCCGTGACGGGCGGCCTCCTGGCCTCCGGGATCCCTGCCGGAGAGCGCGAGCTGCCGAATGCTCGCCGACCTGCGGCGCCGGATCGGCACACATCCTCCCGACGGATCGGAGGAGGAGCATGCGAGATCGAGGAGCGGCTCGCCGGGGCGACCCGCTGCGGAGTTGTCCGGCGCCTGCCAGACAGCAGACCATCCTAGCATGGATCCTGAGCGCCCGGGACTCCGCTCGGATACAGCTCGGCCCGGGAGTCCGCGCCGATGGGGCGCGGCCTCCCGGGCCGGTCGTCGCCGTGCCGACCAGGATCAGCCAGGCTCGGTCGGGCTCAGCCGCGCATCGCCTTGCGGTCGGGCCGGACGCGATACGGGTCGACGCCGTGCGGCACCGGGGGCCGGCTGATCGGCAGCGCCGCCAGGCGCTTCTCCAGGGCGCTGACCTCGTGCTTGCTCAGCGACTTGTCGAGCTTCTTCATCTCCTTGGTCAGCTTCGGCAGCGGCACCTGGCCGTCGCCGTTGCCGGTCTCGATCACGTGGATCGGCACCCCGGTGTCGCGGAGGATCGGGGTGAACCGCTTGCGGGTCTTCTGCACGAGCTTGCGCACCGCCTGGGTGCCGCCGTCGGTGACCAGCACCAGCCCGGGGCGTCCCACGGCGCGGAACACCGCCGCCTGGGTCTTCTGGTCCATCGCGACCGGCTCCTCGGTGACCACCCAGCCGCGGCGCAGCGTCCCGAGCACGGCGGCCGCCGCCCCCGGGCGCCCCTCGATGCGGGCGAAGGCCGCCCGTTCGGCGCGCCGGTTCATCACGAACATCGCCGCCAGGACGCCGACCGGCAGGCCGACGAGGACGCCGGTGAGGGTGTTCAGCAGCAGGCCGACCAGCAGGGCGACGACGCCGAAGGCGACCAGGAAGGCCAGCGCCATCCACCACCCGATGTTCGGGTCGTGGGCGCGCGTCATCGAGAAGACCTGCTTCAGGCGGGAGAAGAGGCCCTCCTTCTGCGAGGGCTTGGCCTTCTTCCGGGCCTTCTTCTCCTTCTGATCCGCCTTCTGCCGGGCCCGGAGCTTCTTGAGCTCGGCCTTGGCGTCGGCGCGCGAGGAGACCTGGGATTCGGGGGAGTCAGCTGGTGCCATAGTCCCTCCAGTCTAGCGGAGAACTGCCGCGGTCTCCGCCTCCGAGCCGACGCCGCCCGGACAGCCGCCCGGACCGCCGCGCGCGCCGTCGTCGGACGCGGGGCGCCGCGGCGCGGCGCCCGGACCTCAGTGACCGGCGGCGACCAGCGTGGCGGCCTCCTGCTTGGTGGTCCCGGAGGGCTCGATGTGCGCCAGCTCCGGCGGGATCTGCCAGCCCTTCTTCTGCATGGCCTTCGTCCACAGCGAGCCGGCCCGGTAGGAGGAGCGCACCAGCGGCCCGGACATCACTCCGAGGAAGCCGATCTCCTCCGCCTCCTGCGAGATGTCCAGGAACTCCTGCGGCTTCACCCAGCGGTCGACGGGCAGGTGCCGAGGGGTGGGGCGGAGGTACTGGGTGATGGTCAGCAGGTCGCAGCCGGCGTCGTGCAGGTCCTGTAGCGCCTCGGAGACCTCCTCGCGGGTCTCGCCCATGCCGAGGATCAGGTTGGACTTGGTGATCATGCCGTGGTCGCGACCCTGGGTGAGCACGTCCAGCGAGCGCTCGTAGCGGAAGGCCGGGCGGATGCGCCGGAAGATGCGCGGGACCGTCTCCACGTTGTGCGCGAAGACCTCGGGCTTCGCCTCGCAGATGCCGGCGATGTTCTCCTCCTTGCCGGAGAAGTCCGGGATGAGGATCTCGACGCCGGTGCCGGGGTTGAGCTCATGGATCTTGCGGATGGTCTCGGCGTACAGCCAGACGCCCTCGTCGGCGAGGTCGTCGCGGGCGACGCCGGTGACCGTGGCGTAGCGCAGGTTCATCTCGCGCACCGACTCGGCGACCTGCAGCGGCTCGGCGGTGTCGAGCTCCTGGGGCCGGCCGGTGTCGATCTCGCAGAAGTCGCAGCGCCTGGTGCAGGCCGAGCCGCCGATCAGGAAGGTCGCCTCGCGGTCCTCCCAGCACTCGAAGATGTTGGGGCAGCCCGCCTCCTCGCAGACGGTGTTCAGGCCCTTCTCGCCCACGCGCTTCTTCATCGCGGCGAACTCCGGACCCATCTTCACCTTGGTGCGCATCCACTCGGGCTTGCGCTCGACGGGGACCTCGGCATTGCGGGCCTCGACGCGCAGCATGCGCCGGCCTTCGGGGGCGACTGTCACTGCAGGGCTCCTTCTGTCGGACGGGGAGAGGCGGCGTCGGCGTCGGCCGGGAGGAACTGCGGGAGCTCCTCGGCCAGCGCCTCGGCCACCGGGTCGATCACGTCGGCCGGAGTCACCGTGCGACCCAGCTCGGCGCTGATGGTGGTCGTGTCGGCATCGCTGATGCCGCAGGGGACGATGTTCTCGAACGGCGCGAGGTCGTTCGAGCAGTTCAGGGCGAAGCCGTGCAGCGTGACGCCCTGGTGCACCCGCAGTCCGATCGCGGCGATCTTCCGGTCGCGCGGGCCGTCGGTGAGCCACACGCCGGAGCGCCCCTCGACCGTGGTCGCGGCGATGCCGAACTGCTCGTCGAGGACGCGGACGAGCAGCGACTCCAGCACGGCGACGTACTGCTTGACCATCGCCCGCTCGGCCAGCCGGATGATCGGATAGCCCACCAGCTGGCCGCGGCCGTGCCAGGTGATCTCGCCGCCCCGGTCGACGTCGACCACGGGCGTGCCGTCCTGCGGGCGGTCGCCGTCGGCGGTGCGACGCCCGGCCGTGTAGACGTCGGCGTGCTCGAGCAGCAGCACCGTCGACGGGCTGTGCCCGGCGAGCACGTCGGCGTGCAGGCGGCGCTGGGCGTCCAGCGCCTCGCCGTAGTCCACGAGATCGGGAGAGAGTCCGAGGCGTCGGAAGGCGAGTTCCATGACTCCCAGCCTAGCCCGCTCGCGGCGAGGATGGGTGCCGACCCTGTGGAGAAGACCTGCAGAGCGGCGCGTGATGGGGCAGGCTGGTCGTCATGAGCAGCAACACGTCGGACCCGGCGGACCCGGGTCGCCGTCAGGACCGGAGCCGTGAGGACCGTGTTCGGGAGGGCCGGGCGAGGGAGGAAGCCCGTCCGGCGGATGCACAGGCGCCGGCCGCCGCCCGCCGGTCCGATCCGCCGCGGGCCTCGGGGCTGGTCGTCGAGACGCTGCTGGACGCCGGCCCGCGCGGGGCCCGCTGGCTGGTCCATCGTGACTCCTCGGCCCGTAATGCCTCGATCCGTGACGCCTCGGCCCGCGACGCGCCCGCCGAGGCGGTGCGCGGAGCGGATCCGGGGCGCGGGCCGGTCTGGACGGCGCGCGGCCGGCCGCCGCGGCGGCTGGTGCTGCGGCTGGCCGCCGGCCCGGCGAGTGCGAGTCCCGCGGCCGGCGGCCCGGCGGCCGCCTCGCCGCAGCTGGACGCGGAGCTCAGAGCCCTCGACGCGGCCGTCGTCGGCCCGCATCCCGCCGCGCCGGAGGACGCGGAGGCCCAGCAGGCCGCGGCGGAGCCGCCGGCGGGAGGGACGGGCGAGGAGATCCCCCAGGTGGTGGCGCAGCACCTGATCCGGACCTGGGGACATGTCGAGACCAGCCACGGCCGCGGGCTGGTGGTGGAGGCGGAGGAGGCCGTGGCGCTCTCCCGCCTCCTCGCGGCGCGGGGGACGATGACCGTCGGCGAGGTCTCCACTGTGCTCACCCCGGTGGCCCAGGTCGCCGCGCATCTGCACCGGAGAGGAGTCGCGCACGGGGACATCACCCCGGCGACGGTCCTGGTCACCGCCGACGGCCGGCCGGTCCTCGCCGAGCTCGGCGACGCCCAGCTGCTCGGACATCTGCCCTCGAGCGCGGGCCTGGTGGAGTCGCTGGCACCGGAACGGCGGGCGCTGGTCGTCGCGGCGGAACCGTCGGCCCGAGCCGAAGCGCTGACGGCCGGACAGTCGCCGGCGGCCGATGTGCACGCCCTGGGCGCCGCCGCCTGGACCGCGCTGACCGGCGAGCCCCCGGCCGGCGAGGACCGCGGGCCGCTCACCGTCGCGGCGCCGCAGACTCCCGGGTCGGTGGCCCGGCTCGTCGAGTCGTGCCTGGCCGAGGATCCCGAGGAGCGTCCGTCGGCGGCGGAGGTCGCCGTCGAGCTGTATCGCGCCGCGGCTCCGCAGCCGGTGGTGGTCGACGAGCGGCTGGTGCCGCAGTTCCCCGCCGCGGAGGAGCAGCCTCCGCGGTCACGCCGCGGCGCGGAGGGACGCGAGGCCGCCGTGCTCTCCGGCCGGCGCCCCCGGCGGCTCCTCGCCGCGGGAGTCGCGGTCGCCGCCGCGGCGGCGCTGATCGTCGGAGGCCTCGTCTGGCGGGCGGCCTCACCCTCGGACACCGGGGCGCCGGGCGGCACCACGACGGGCGCGACGGCGGGGGAGTCCTCCGACGCCGGCGCCGCCGAGCCCGGACCGGACCCGGCGCCGGAGGCTGAGGAGGATGCCGAGGAAGCGGGTGAAGAGACGCGCGAGGACGCGGCCGAGGAGGCGCAGGAGGCACGGGATCGGGCCGGACGGCAGCTGCGCGACGACGACGTCCTCGCGGCGCTGGAAGGCGTGGCCGCGCTGCGCACGTCTGCGCTGCGCCGCGCGGGCGCGGCGGAGGAGCCGGACGGGGCCGTCGAGGCGTATGCCTGGCCGGAGTCGCCGGCCGCGGAGGCCGAGCGTCGGCTGCTCGCGGCCATGGTCGACCGCGAGCTGACCTACGCCGGGGAGCCGATGCGCATCGACGCACTCGGCGACGTCGAGGAGGTCGCCGCCCGGGACGGCGAGCAGGCGCGCCGGGCCGTTCAGGTCGAGGTCCGGGCCGAGAGCTTCGTGCCGGAGGACGGCGGCGCCGGGGACGAGGGGGAGGCGCTCGGTCCGCAGGACATCGAGCCGCTGTCCCAGCAGGTGCGGCTGACGCTGGTGCGCCGGGAGGGCGTGTGGAAGCTGCAGGCGGTCCGGGAGCCGGCCGACGCGGACCGCTCCGCGGTGACCACCCCCGGCGGGACCGCCGGGCCCCGCGGGGCGGTCGCGGCGCGGCGGGGCCCTCGGCCGAGCGGTGGTGGGGCACTCCCGGGCGGGCGCACAGCTCGGGGCGGATGAGACCCCGGAGACGCGTCAGGGCCTCGCACCGGAGCGTCTCCGGTGCGAGGCCCTGACGTCATGGGGCCGGGTCGCGGGCGACCGGCTCGTCGACTCCTCAGAGGCCCAGCTGGGCCTCGAAGGCGCCCTCCTCGAGACGAGCCTTCAGCGTCTGGACGAAGCGGCCGGCGTCGGCGCCGTCGACCAGCCGGTGGTCGTAGGTCAGCGACAGGTACATCATGTGCCGGATGCCGATGGTCTCGTTGCCGTCGGCGTCCTCGACGACCATCGGACGCTTGACGATCCCGCCGGTGCCGAGGATGGCGACCTGCGGCTGGTTGATGATCGGCGTGTCGAACAGCGCGCCCACCGAGCCGAAGTTGGTGATGGTGAACGTGCCGCCGGCCAGCTCCTCCGGACCGATCTTGTTGCTGCGGGTCCGCTCGGCGACGTCGGAGATCTTCTGCGCCAGGCCGGCGAGGTTCAGTCCGCCGGCGTCGGAGATGACCGGCACCAGCAGGCCCTTGTCGGTGTCGACGGCCAGGCCCAGGTGCTCCCGGTCGTGGTAGATGATCTGCTGGCTGTCCTCGTCGTACTCCGCGTTCAGCTTGGGGTGCTGCTTGAGCGCCTCGGTGACCGCGGTGGCGATGAACGGCAGGTAGGTCAGGTTCACCCCGTTCTGCTGGTGGAAGGAGGCCTTGGCCTTCTTCCGCAGGTTCACGATCCGGGTCATGTCGACCTCGTGGACCTGGGTCAGCTGGGCGGAGACGTCCAGCGACTCGTTCATCCGCTGAGCGATCACCTGACGGATCCGCGGAGCCTTCTCCGTGGTGCCGCGCTTGGTGGTGTCGACGGCGACCTCCGGAGCCGCGGCGGGCGCGGGGGCCGACGCCGCCGGCGCCTCGGCGGCCCGGGCCTTGCGGGCCTCCACCACGTCCAGGACGTCCTGCTTGCGGATGCGGCCGCCGACGCCGGTGCCGGTGACCTCGGAGAGGTCGATCTCCTCCTTGCGGGCCAGGCGGCGCACCAGCGGCGTCACATACCCTTCAGCCCCGGATCCGCTCGGCGACGTCGAGGCCGAGGTCTCCGCGGCCGGCTCCGGCTGCGGCGCGGGCTTCTCCGCCGGCTCCTGCTCGGCGGGCTTCTCCGCGGCGGGCTCAGGCTGCGGCTCGGGCTCGGCGGGCTTCTCCTCGGCCTTCTCCGCCGGCTTCTCCTGGGTCTTCTCCGCGGGCTCCTCCGCCTGCGGGGCGGGCTGCTCCTCGGCCGGAGCGGAGGCGGCGCCGGAGCCGACGAGGGCCAGCACTGCGCCGACCTCGACCGTCTCGTCCTCGCCGACCTTCAGCTCCTGGATCGTGCCGGCCACCGGGGAGGGCACCTCGGTGTCCACCTTGTCGGTGGAGACCTCCAGCAGCGGCTGGTCGACCTCGACCTGCTCACCGACCTCCACGAGCCACCGGGTGACAGTGCCCTCGGTGACCGACTCGCCCAGCGCCGGGAGGGTGACCTCCTCACCGTCGCCGCCTCCGGCGGCCGGTGCGGCGGGCTCTTCCTGAGCCGGCTGCTCCGGCTCCGGCTCGGCGGCGGGCTCGGCCTCGGCGGAGGCCTCGCCGGAACCTTCGTCGGACCCGCCGGACGAGGAGCCGTCGCCGATGGTGATCAGCGGCGAGCCCACCTCGACGGTCTCGTCCTCGGAGGCCAGCAGCTCCTCGACGGTGCCGGCGGCGGGGGAGGGGACCTCGGTGTCGACCTTGTCGGTGGAGACTTCGACGATGGGCTGGTCGACCTCGACCTGCTCACCGACCTCCACGAGCCACCGGGTCACAGTGCCCTCGGTGACCGATTCACCGAGGGCGGGAAGGTTCACAGTCTCAGACATGATGTCCGACTCCTACTCTCGCAATGCGTGTGCCAGCCGTGCCGACTGGGGAATTCTCTGGATGTGCGACTCGTCTGCCGGGTGATCGGCCGAACGTGCTCAGCCGTGCAGCGGGTGGCCGAACAGGGCCATGGCGGCCTCGCCCATGGCCTCGTTCTGCGTGGGGTGGGCGTGGACCAGCGTGGCGACGTCCTCGGGGTAGGCCTCCCAGTTGACGATGAGCTGGGCCTCGCCGATCTGCTCGCCGATGCGGCTGCCGATGCCGTGGACGCCGACGATCGGTCCGCCCTTCACCCCGACCATCTTGATCAGGCCCGCAGTGCCCAGGATGGAGGATTTGCCGTTGCCGGCGAGGTTGTACTCGGTGACCTCGATCTGGTCCGTGCCGAATTCCTCCTCGGCCTTCGGCTGCGTGTAGCCCACCGACATGATCTCCGGCTGCGAGAAGGTGACCTTGGGGATGTTGATGTCCTCGACGACCATCGGGGAGTTCCCGGCGATCTCCTCGGCGACGAAGATGCCCTGCTGGTAGCCGCGGTGGGCCAGCTGCAGGCCGGGCACGATGTCGCCGACCGCGTAGATGCTGCCCACGCCGGTGTGCAGCCGCTCGTCGGTGATGACGAAGCCGCGGTCCAGCGTGATGCCCTGCTCCTCGAAGCCGAGGCCCTCGGTGACCGGGCCGCGGCCGACGGCGACCAGGCAGATCTCGGCCTCGAAGGTCTTGCCGTCCTCCAGGGTGACCTTCACGCCGTCGGCGGTCTCGGAGACGTCGGTGAAGAAGGTGCCGGTGTTGAAGGAGATGCCGCGCTTCTTGAAGCTGCGCTCCAGCTGCTTGATGATCGCCGGGTCCTCGTTCGGCACCAGCGAGGGCAGACCTTCGATGATCGTCACGTCGGTCCCGTAGGAGGCCCAGGCGGAGGCGAACTCGCTGCCGATGACGCCGCCGCCGAGCACGATGGCCGACTGCGGCACGCGGTCCAGCTCCAGGGCCTCGGTGGAGGTGATGATCTTCTCGCTCAGCGGCAGGCCCATCGTCTTCGCCGTCGAGCCGGTCGCCAGCACGATGTGCCGAGCCGCGTAGCGGGTGCCGCCGACGTCGACCTCGGTGGGGGAGACCAGGGTGCCCTCGCCCTCGACGACGGTCACCTTGCGCATCTTCAGCAGACCGGTGAGTCCCTTGTGCTTGCCGGCGACGATGCCGTCCTTGTAGTTCCGGAGTGCGGCCATGTCGATGCCCTCGAAGGACGTCTTGACGCCGTACTTCTCGGACTCGCGGGCCTCGTCGGCGAGCTCCGCGGCGTGCAGGTAGGCCTTGGTGGGGATGCAGCCGGTGTGCAGGCAGGTGCCGCCGAGCTTGGACTTCTCGACCAGCCCGACGCTGAGGCCGTGCTGGACCGAGCGCAGCGCGGCCGCATAGCCGGCGCTGCCGCCCCCGAGGACGAGTACGTCGAATTCCTGTGCCTGAGGCTGGTCGGCCACGGTCGTTGCTCCCTTGGGTCGCGTGATGATGTCTGCAGTTGTGGCGTCGGGCCGTGCGGCCCCGTCGTGCGCTGACGTCAGCCTATCGCTGATGCGACTGCGCCTTCCACCGGACCCGGCGGGCGTCGGAACAGGCGCGCCGGGACCGGAAAGTGCCGGTCATCGCCGGTCGGTGCTGCGCGGCGAGGCCCAGCACCGACCGGCGGGGGCCGGGCTCAGCGGCCCAGATTCTCCAGGTAGTTGATCAGCGTCCGAGCCATGACGCCGGTGCCGCCGGCCGGGGTGTAGCCGTAGGCGGACTTCTCGTTGAAGGCCGGACCGGCGATGTCGATGTGGGCCCAGGGGATGCGCTTCGCCTCCGGATCCAGAGCGTCGACGTCGGCATCGGCGCGGTCGCCGACGAACTCGCGGAGGAACGCCGCGGCGCCGAGCATGCCGCCGTTGCGGTCGCCGAGGTTGGTCAGATCCGCGATCTCGGAGTCGAACCCGGAGCGGACCTCCTCGGGGATCGGCATCGGCCACAGCTGCTCGCCGCTGGCCTCGGCGGAGGAGACGAGCTGGCCGCGGAGTCCCTCCTCGCCCATCACGCCCGAGGTGCGCACACCGAGGGCGATCATCTGCGCGCCGGTCAGCGTGGCGATGTCGATGAGCGCGTCGGGCTGCTCGGCGGAGGCCGCGTCGAGACCGTCGGCCATGACCAGTCGACCCTCGGCGTCGGTGTTCAGCACCTCGACGGTCTTGCCGCCGTGGATGGTGATGACGTCCTCGGGGCGCTGGGCGCTGCCGGAGGGCATGTTCTCGGCCAGGCACAGCCAGCCGGTGACGGTGACCGGCAGGTCGAGGTCGGCCGCGGCGCGGACGACGGCGGCGACGGTGGCCGCGCCGCCCATGTCCAGCTTCATCGTGGTCATGGCGTTCCCCGGCTTCAGCGACAGGCCGCCGGAGTCGAAGGTGATGCCCTTGCCGACCAGCGCCACGTGGGCGACCGGCTTGGACGGGGCGTGCTCCATGCGCACCATCCGCGGCGCACGGGTCGAGCCGCCGCCGACGCCGAGCAGGCCGCCGAAGCCCTCCTCGGCCAGGCCGTCCTCGTCCCAGACGGTGAGCTTCAGCTTCGAGCTCTTCCGCGTGCCCTCGGCGGCCGGGGACTTGGTGCGCGCCGAGAGGTCGCCGGCGATCTCGGCGAAGCTCTCCGGGTAGAGGTGGTTCGGCGGGGTGTTGACCAGGTCGCGGGTCGCCCGCACGGCCGCGCCGACGACCGCGGCGCGGTCCAGCACGCCGGCGATGTGGCGCTCCTTCAGGTCGGTGAGGATGCGCACGTCGGACACCGGGGCCTTCGAACGGGCCTCCTCGTCGCCGCGGAAGTGAGAGAAGGTGTAGGCGCCCAGCGCCGCTCCCTCGGCGACGGCGCCGACCTCCTCGACGGTCGCGGCCGGCAGGGCCAGGGCGACCGAGTCCAGCGAGCTCAGCTGACGCACGGCGGCGCCGGCGGCGCGGCGCAGCGCCTCCAGGCTCACCCCGCCGGTCGGCTCACCGGTG
>NZ_BAAAYG010000004.1:177654-199623 GCF_039536005.1 Nesterenkonia halobia
CCCCCCGACGCCGACGAGCACCAGCGTCTCGCTGCGGAAGCCGTCGACGCCGGGCAGGCGGAGCAGCTGGTCGGCCGCGCCGGTGGCGCCGAGGGCCGAGAGGGAGTCGGCCACGCTCTGCGCGGCCGCGTCGGCGAGCGGGTTCGGCAGCAGGATCGGCCCCTGCGGACCCTGGGCGACGCCGAGCACCAGCGCCTCGGCGTCGGTCTTCTCGACCGAGGAGGTGACTGCTGACAGTGTGGGGTGGAAGTCGTCGATCACGTGAATCCCGTCTGGTCCCCTGCGGGGGCCGTTGAGTCGTGTGTCATCTGCGTCCGCCGGGGCCGTCCCTGTGGTGCCGGCTGCGCCCGGCGGCCTCGTCGTCGATCCTATCGGAGACCGTCGCGGACGCATCCCGTCGCCGGCCTCCTCGCCGGTCCCTTCACCGACCTCCGGCGGAGCGGACCCCCGGGCGCGCGGGCGGGAATTGCGGCGCCGGCGCGACTGTTGTACCGACCCGTCATCCGTCCGTGGAGAAGGAGAACGCGAAGTGACCGATCCGCTGGATCTGCTGCACGTGCACGCTTCCGAGCGCTCCGCCGGATCGGACGCCGGGACCGCCGCGGCCGAGGCCGGACACGCGGTGGACGTCCTCGAGGGGGACCTGGTCCCCGGGGACACCGTCGCCGACCGGGAGTCGCTGTCGATGCTCGTCACGTGGAGCGGACACACCGACGCCGGCAGCCTGTCCGATCAGCTCTCGGGCACGCTGCTGAGCACCCTGCCGCACCGTCGCCTGGCGAGCTTCGCCGTCGACGAGCTCTACGACTATCGCTCGCGGCGGCCCCAGGTGACGTTCTCGCAGGGGCGGTTCTCCGACTACGAGCCCCCGGAGCTGAGCCTCTACGAGGTCCGCGACGCGCTGGGCCGACCCTTCCTGATGCTCACCGGCGACGAGCCCGACTTCCGCTGGGAGCAGGTCTCGGAGACCGTCCTGGAGCTGGTGGACCGGCTCGACGTGCGCCTGGTGGTGCACGTCGACGCCCTGGGACTGCCGGTGCCGCACACCCGGGCGCTGGGCGTGACCGCCCACGGCACGCGGAACGACCTGATCAGCGGCATCTCCACGTGGAGTCCCGACGCCCAGATCGAGGCGGGGCTGAGCCAGGTGCTGGAGATGCGGCTGGCCGAGCGCGGTCGCGACGTCGTCGGCTACAGCCTGCACGTGCCCCACTACCTGGCCGGCGGCCGGTACCCGCAGGTGGCCGTCGCGGGCCTGGAGTACGCCGGAGCGGCCATGGAGCTGATGCTGCCGACCGACGACCTCCGCGAGTCGGCGCGCACGGTCGAGCAGGACATCAGTCGCCAGGTCGATCAGAACAGCGAGGTGCAGGGGATGGTCGAACGGCTGGAGCGCAACTTCGACGCCCACGCCACCGCCGCACCGCGGTCGCTGCTGGTCAAGAGCGACGAGGAGGTGCCCGACGCCGAGGAGCTCGGCGAAGCCGTCGAGGCGTATCTCGCGACTCGGCCGGCCGATCCGGCGATCGACGAGGCGCGGCGCCGCGAGGCCGACGGCGGGCCCGGCTCCGCCGACGGTGCTGAGGACGGCGCCGAGGACAGCACCGATGGCGGCGACCGTGACGAGGACGCGGGCGGCGCGGCGCGCGCCGGAGGAGCCGCCGGCGCCGGTGCGCTGCCGGTGCTCTTCGGCGACGAGGTCTTCGGATACGAGGTCTTCGGCGAGGAGGCCCTCGGCGACGAGCTCTTCGAGGCGATCGAGGACGACGGAGCCGACGACGCCGACGCCGACGGCGAGGACCGGATCGAGGGCGGCGACGGGTCGCCCGAAGGAGACGGGGACCCCTCGGATCGGGGCGACGAGGGCCGCTGAGCACTGATCGGCGAGTCGCCGGGCTCCTGCACAGGCGCCCGGCGACGGCGTCCGACACGCCGTGCTCTCCACATCGAGGAGCTCGCGACTGCCCGTCGGGGCATCCGCGACGCAGAGTCGGGGCATGGAGAGAGACACCGAGGCGCACGGCGCCGCAGCAGACAGCACAGCACAGCGCCGGGCGGGCGACGACACGGCCGCTGATCGCAGCCGCCCGCCGGAGGAACGGGTCCGACTCTCGGTCGGGGAGCCGGGCGATGCCCTGGCGCTGGTCCAGCACACCTTGGGCTTCATGCCCGAGGACTCGCTGGTGATCATCGGCCTGATGCGCGGGACCACCGGGGCGCACCTGCGCGTGGATCTCGCCGCCGCGGCCGACGATCCCGGACGTCTGGCGCGCTGGGCGGCGGACTGCCTGGGCGGCGCGGGGACCGACCCCGGAGCCGACGGGTCGGTCGTGCTGCTCTTCGGCGACGAGGCCCCCGCTCCGCCGATGAACGGCGAGGAGGCGCTGCGACCGCATGCCGCGCTCTGCGGAGCGCTGGAGGCGGAGATGTCCCGCCGGGGGATGCCGGTGGTGCAGACCTGGCTCGTCGGCGGCGGCAGCATTCGCGACTACCACTGCCCGGACGCCGGCTGCTGCCCGTATCCGGGCCAGGACGTCGAGACGGCGGCCCACAGCGTGCTGAACACGCATATGGTCTATCGCGGCCGCCGGGCGCTGCGGACTCCGACCGAGATCACCGAGGCCTTCCTGGAGGATCGCCGGCCGCTGCCGGCCGAGCGCGACGCCGTCGCCGCCCACGCCGCGCCCCGACGGCCGGGAGTCGCCGGACCGGACTCGGCGGAGCATGCCCTCGCCGTCTGGGAGTGCGCTCTCGACGACGAGCTCGCCGGCCGGCTCGACGAGCCCGAGGAGCTGCACCGCTGGTACCTCGACCACGGGGAGGACCTGGGGGCCGCGGCGTCCGCGCTCGCCGACCGGCAGGTGCGGGATGCGCTGCTGGTGCAGGCCGCCGTCGGCGTCGCCCCCGCGCTGGCCGGACTGCGCGTCAGCCGTTCGGCGGCTCCCGGCGAGACGCCCGGGGAGGCGCTGGAGCGGCTCGAGGGCCCCTCCGGCCCGCCGCCGCAGCTGGTGACGCTGGTCGGGGAGTTCGAGGCGGCGTTCCTGGGGGCCACCGGGCGTCGGCCGGACTGGGCGCGGATCGACGCGCTCGAGGCGCTGCTGAGCCGGCTGCACCACACCGTCGACGACGGTGTGCGCGTCGAGGTGCTGGCCATGGTCGGCTGGATCGAATGGGCCCGGGGCAGGGGATCGGTCGCCGGAGCGTATCTGGACCGATGCCGAGAGCTGGAGCCTGCCCACGGCCTGGCGGATCTGCTGGAACGGGCGATGGGCCTCGGCGGCATCTGCCCCTGGGCCCGAGTCCGGGAGCACAGCTGGTCCTACGGGCGGGACGGCGACGCGGGGTGACAGCTCCGGAACGGTTCCCGGAGGGCTCCGGGACGAATCCGGGACGGCTCCGGGCGACCGGGGCGGGAACAGCAGCGCCTCGCGCGTCGTTGAACCGGGCACCGGCGGGCGGGAAGCCCGCCTCGAGCGGTCTCTGCGACCCGCGATGAGCAGGGAAGGGTGAGCATGCGAGGAAGATCGTCCCGAAGAATGTCGCTGAACGGGAATGTCGAGCAGGTACCCTGTGTTGTGCTGTGCTGAGACCCTGCAAACCATCGTCGGGGCATGCGTGGCAGCGTGCCGGGACCAGCGGCGGCGGAGACCGTCGCGTCGGCCCGGAGACGGCTGCACATGCCGCGTGTCCACGACGATGGCCTTGACAGGGTCATAGGTGTGTTGACCACCAATCAGCCCATCGCCTTCACACGTCCTAGTCGGAAGGTCATCGTGCCCACTACTGCGTCCCAGACCACTGAAGAGAACGCAGCCGCGGCCGAGGAGGAGAACGCCTCGACTGCCGCCACGAGCTCGAGCACCCGCTCGAAGAGCTCGGCTGCGAAGAAGAGTTCTACGACGTCGCGGTCCGCCGCGTCGACGTCCAGCGCCAAGAAGCCGACCGCCGAGACCGACGGGTCGGCCGCCGCAGACTCGCCCGCCGAGGAGGGGTCCGCCGCCGACCCGGTGGACGAGATCCTCGCCGAGGTCGACAGCGCGGACAAGACCGCCGCGCCGACGGCGGCCCTCGAGGACGCCGTCGCGAAGGCCCTCGAGAGCGACGACGAGGAGGAGGTCGCCAAGAAGGTGGCCGCGGCCGCCGGCGACGAGTCCAATGCCGAGGCCATCGTCGAGAACGTCAAGAAGGCCGCCAAGGGCGAGGAGACCGAGGAGGAGGAGACCAAGGGCCGCGGCTTCGTCATCTCCAATGCGGACGACGACGACGCTCCGGCGGTCCAGGTCGTCTCCGCCGGCGCCACGGCCGACCCGGTCAAGGACTATCTGAAGCAGATCGGCAAGGTCTCGCTGCTCAACGCCGAGCAGGAGGTCGACCTCGCTCTGCGCATCGAGGCCGGGCTCTACGCCGAGCACAAGATGGCGGATGAGCAGATCACCGACCGTCGCCTGCGCCGCGACATGGAGCTGGTGATCGCCGACGGCCGGCGGGCCAAGAACCACCTGCTGGAGGCCAACCTCCGTCTGGTCGTCTCGCTGGCCAAGCGGTACACCGGGCGCGGCATGCTCTTCCTGGACCTCATCCAGGAGGGCAACCTCGGCCTCATCCGCGCGGTGGAGAAGTTCGACTACACCAAGGGCTTCAAGTTCTCGACCTATGCCACCTGGTGGATCCGGCAGGCGATCACGCGTGCCATGGCCGATCAGGCGCGCACGATCCGCATTCCGGTCCACATGGTCGAGGTCATCAACAAGCTGGCCCGCGTGCAGCGGCAGATGCTGCAGGACCTGGGTCGCGAGCCGGACCCGGAGGAGCTGGCCAAGGAGCTGGACATGACGCCCGAGAAGGTCGTCGAAGTCCAGAAGTACGGCCGGGAGCCGATCTCGCTGCACACTCCGCTGGGCGAGGACGGCGACTCCGAGTTCGGCGACCTGATCGAGGACTCCGAGGCCGTCGTGCCCTCCGACGCGGTGAGCTTCACGCTGCTCCAGGAGCAGCTGCACTCCGTGCTGGACACGCTCGCCGAGCGCGAGGCCGGCGTCGTCGCGATGCGCTTCGGGCTCACCGACGGCCAGCCGAAGACTTTAGACGAGATCGGCAAGGTCTACGGCGTCACCCGCGAGCGCATCCGTCAGATCGAGTCCAAGACCATGTCGAAGCTGCGGCACCCCAGCCGCTCGCAGGTGCTGCGCGACTACCTGGACTGATCTCGGCGGCCTGAACGTTCGCGGCCCGGACGGCCCCGATCCCGGACATCCTCGGGATCGGCGTCGCCTCCGGCGCCGCAGTCCGTGGGTGGGCGACGGCTCGTCGCCCACCCGGCTTAGCAGGCCCGATCCCTCGCCGCCGCGACGGGCGGAGTGCCGGAGACGCACAGTCTCCGGCACCCGCTCGTCCGGTGGGGCGATGAGCAGAGCTCTCCGCTCGGAGAGCTCGTCGAACGACGACAGAGACGACACAGAAGAAGGGGCATGGCCCGGAAACGGTTCCGGGCCATGCCCCTTCTGTCATCCGTGCGGCCGTCGAACCGGCCCACGGTCAGGACGTGTCCTGAGCGATCAGCCGGTCTCGGCCAGCCGCCCCGACTCGTCCACCCATTCGGAGGTCTTCGGACGCAGGGTCTCTTCCACCTGGCGCGCGTGGTGGTTGCAGAAGAGCAGCGCACCGGTGCCGGAGGAGAGGACCGCGCGGACGTAGGCCTGCGCACCACAACGGTCGCAGCGATCCAGGGCGGTCAGGGTGTTGGTCGTAGCCTCGAGGGTCCCAGTCGTGCCGGTCATGCTCTTCGCCTCCTCACGTGACGTGGTAACTCCCCATATAACCACGACTGGCGCCGATTCATTCGCTCCGCGCCCGCCGGAACCGGGGTCTTTCGCTGTCCGCGTACCCCGACCGGGGCCGATGCGTCACGATCCGGCCTCGATCCGGGCGTCGACGGCGCTTCGCCGCCGCCGCAGTCGGCAGGACGGATAGTGTGGTGGCCAGTGTGGTCGCGGACGGCCCCGGCGGATCAGCCGCCTGCGCGAGCCCCGCGGCCGACGACGACGAACCCCGCAGGAGGAGATCCGTGGCCCAGCGCTCCGAGTACGACGCCAGGCACCTCTCGGTGCTCGAGGGACTCGAGGCCGTGCGCAAACGGCCCGGCATGTACATCGGCTCCACCGACTCGCGCGGGCTGATGCACTGCCTCTGGGAGATCATCGACAACTCCGTCGACGAGGCGCTGGCCGGCCACGCCTCGACGATCTCGGTGGTGCTGCATCCCGACGACTCGGTGGAGGTCTCCGACGACGGCCGCGGCATCCCGGTCGACGTCGAACCGCGCACCGGCCTCTCCGGCCTGGAGGTCATCTTCACCAAGCTGCACGCCGGCGGAAAGTTCGGCGGCGGCTCCTACAACGCCGTCGGCGGCCTGCACGGGGTCGGCGCCTCAGTGGTCAACGCGCTGTCCGCCCGACTGGACGCGCGGGTGACCCGCGGCGGCAAGGTCCACCAGATGTCCTTCCGCCGGGGCGAGCCGGGCACCTTCGCCGGCAGCCGGCCGTCCCCGGAGGCCGAGTTCAGCCCTGCCGAGCAGGGGTCGCCCGTCGAGGTCGTGGGCAAGGCCCGGCGCGGGGTCACCGGCACCTCCATCCGGTACTGGGCCGACCGGCACATCTTCACCCCCGACGCCCGCTTCGACGACGAGGAGCTGACCAACCGCGCGCGGCAGACGGCCTTCCTGGTGCCGGGGCTGCGCATCACCGTGCGCGACGAGCGCGGCGAGGAGCCGGTCGAGGAGGTCTTCCAGTACGACGGCGGCATCGGCGAGTTCGCCGACTTCCTCGCCGGAGACTCCCCGGTCACCGACATCTGGCGCTTCCAGGGCCACGGAGGCTTCACCGAGCGGGTGCCGGTGATCGGCGACGACGGACAGAGCCACATGCAGGACGTCCAGCGCGACTGCGAGGTCGACATCGCGCTGCGCTGGGGGACCGGCTATGACCCGACGGTGCGCAGCTTCGTCAACATCATCGCCACCCCGAAGGGCGGCACGCATATGTCGGGCTTCGAGCAGGCGGTGCTGAAGACCTTCCGCAAGGTCGTCGCCGACAATGCGCGCAAGCTGAAGGCCGGCAACGACAAGCTGGAGAAGGACGACGTGCTCGCCGGGCTGACCGCCGTGGTCACCGTGCGGATCGCCGAGCCGCAGTTCGAGGGCCAGACCAAGGAGATCCTCGGCACTCCGGCGGCGAAGCAGATCGTCTCCAAGGTGGTGGAGAAGGAGCTGACCCAGCGGCTCACCGCCACCAGGCGGACCGAGAAGCAGCAGGCGAACGCCGTGCTGGAGAAGGTCGTCTCGGAGATGAAGTCGCGCATCTCCGCCCGCATGCACAAGGAGACCCAGCGGAGGAAGAATGCGCTGGAGAACTCCTCGATGCCGGCGAAGCTGGTCGAGTGCCGCTCCAAGGAGGTCGAGTCCTCGGAGCTGTTCATCGTCGAGGGAGACTCTGCGCTGGGCACTGCGAAGCTGGCCCGCTCCTCGGACTATCAGGCGCTGCTGCCCATCCGCGGCAAGATCCTCAACGTGCAGAAGGCCTCAGTCTCGGACATGCTCTCCAACGCCGAATGCGCGGCCCTGCTGCAGGTCATCGGCGCCGGCTCGGGGCGCTCCTTCGACCTCGAGGCGGCGCGCTACGGCAAGGTCGTGCTGATGACCGACGCCGACGTCGACGGCGCCCACATCCGCACGCTGCTGCTGACGCTGTTCTTCCGCTATATGCGCCCGATGGTCGAGGAGGGGAGAGTCTTCGCCGCCGTGCCGCCGCTGCATCGCGTCGAGGTGATCCACCCCGGCCGCAAGGCCAACGAGGTGCACTACACCTATTCGGAGGCGGAGCTGACCACGATGCTCGCCGACCTCGAGGCGAAGGGGCTGCGGTACAAGGAGCCCATCCAGCGCTACAAGGGTCTGGGCGAGATGGACGCCGACCAGCTCTCCGAGACCACGATGGATCCGGCGCGCCGCTCGCTGCGCCGCATCCGGATCGAGGACGCCGAGGCCGCCGAGCGCGTCTTCGACCTGCTGATGGGGTCAGTGGTCGCTCCGCGCAAGGACTTCATCATCGAGGGGTCCAAGGCGCTCGACCTCGAGCGCCTCGACGTCTGAGGAGCACCGGCGCCCCGCCGTGCACCTCCAGGGACCGTCGTGCACGAACCGGGCTCCGTCATCTCGCCCGCCCGTCGGCGGCCCGTCGTAGACTCCGCGGCATGGGGGAACGACGGCACCGTCGGCGGCAGGAGCAGCTGCTCACCTTCGTCGCGGAGCAGGCCACGCATCAGGGCATAGAACTGCAGCCCGCGCAGGAGCTCGCCATGCGGACGCTGGCCGACGTCGCGGCGGCGAGCACTCTGCCGCACCGCCGGCGACCGCACCGCAGGCGCCGCGGCGGAGTCCATCTGCACGGTCCGGCCGGGCGCGGCAAGACGTGGTCGGCCGACCTCGTCGTCGCCTCCGCGGAGCGTCTGGGCGCTCGTGTCCGGCGGATGCACTTCCACCGCTTCCTGGACGACCTGCACCGCGCCGTCCACCGGCACCGGGCCGATCCCCGGGAACACGATCGCGCCGTCGAGGCCGCGCTGGACGAGCTCGTCGGCGAGACTGACCTGCTGCTCTTCGACGAGTTCCACGTCCATGACGCCGGCGATGCGCATTTCCTGACCCGCCTGCTGCGCCGGACGGTCGTCTCCGGCCGGACGACGCTGATCACCACCTCGAACTACCCGCCCGAAGGCCTGCTGCCGAACCCGCTCTGGCACCACCTCATGGAGCCGGGCATCGCGCTGATCCGCGAACGGATGGAGGTGCTGGACCTCGACGACGGCGTCGACCATCGTCTCCGCGAGGGCGAGAGCTCGATCCGCCCCGAAGGTTTCGCCGCCGGCGGCTGGCTGGCTCCCCAAGCCCTCGCCGACGTGGGGCTGGCGGCCCCGACGGCAGGGGAGGCCGGCGTCGTGCGCCTCGGAGGGCACACCTTCGAGGTCCTGGCCCGGCGGGAGGCGGAGCTGTGGCTGAGCTTCGCCCAACTCGCCGAGGCGCCGCTGTCCACGCGGGAGATGCTGCAGTGGGCCGAGCAGTTCCGCTCCTGGGTGATCGTCGACGTGCCGCGACTGGACACTGTCGACGAGGAGGCCCAGCAGCGGTTCATCCATGCCGTGGACATCCTCGCCGACCAGGAGGTGACCACCTGGTTCGTCTCGGAGGTGAGCCGGGAGCGCTTCCTCGCCTCCGCGGGCCCGCGCCCGGACGCCTTCCGCATGGTCAGCCGGCTGGCCCTGCTCGCCTACCGGGGAGGGGCGGCCGATGCTCGCGGCGTCGGAGGACGGCGTCGCGACGCCGAAGTTCTACAACGTGTCGAAACAGACGGCCGTCGAGACCCTGATCACCGCCGGCGAGTCGCCGAAGACCGCTAGACTGGACGGGCACCTGATCGAGCCCTGACCCATTGTGAGCGTCTGACGTGACCCAGAAGACTTCAGCACCCGTGAGCAGTGCGCCCGACGGCGCGGATGCGGCGCGCCCCGACGGCGGCGCGCCCTCGCCGTGGCGGCGCAAGGCCGCGGCGTACTGGGCGCTGACCAAGCCGCGGGTGATCGAGCTGCTGCTGGTCACCACGCTGCCGACGATGATCTTCGCCGAGCGCGGCTTCCCGAGCCTCACCCTGGTGCTGGCCACCATGGTCGGCGGAGCCTTCGCCGCCGGGTCGTCGGGGGCGTTCAACTGCTACATCGATCGGGACATGGACCGGCTGATGAATCGGACGAAGAAGCGTCCGCTGGTCACCGGCGAGCTCACCCCGCGCGAGGCCTTCGTCTTCGCCTCGGTGCTGGGGGCGCTGGCCATCGGCGTCCTCTGGGTCGGCGCGAACCTGCTGGCCGCGGCGCTCGGAGCCGCGGCGATGTTCTTCTACGTGGTCATCTACACGATGATCCTCAAGCGGCGCACCGAGCAGAACATCATCTGGGGCGGCATCGCCGGCTGCTTCCCGGTGCTCATCGCCTGGGCGGCGGTCCGCGAGACGGTCGAGTGGCCGGCCCTGGTGCTCTTCCTGATCATCTTCCTCTGGACCCCGCCGCACTACTGGCCGCTGTCGATGAAGTACCGCACCGACTACCAGACCGCCGACGTGCCGATGCTCGGCGCCGTCGCCACGGCGCGGACCGTCTCGGTGCAGGTGGTGCTCTACGCCTGGGCCACAGTGGTCTGCTCGCTGCTGCTCATCCCGATGGGTTGGGCGGGCATCACCTACACCGCCTTCGCGGCCGTCTCGGGCGGCTGGTTCATCCTCGAGTCGCATCGGCTGCATCGCCAGGCGCAGGACGAGTCGTTGACCGACAAGAAGGCCATGAAGGTCTTCCACCTGTCGATCATGTATCTGACGCTGCTCTTCGTCGGCTTGGCGCTGGATCCCTTCATCGGCTCGCCGCTCATGGGCTGAGTCTGGCCTCCCCGGCGCCTCGACGCGTCGCCCTCGTGGGGTGCGGCCGTGGGCTCGGGGAGGAGGGAGGAGCCATGGCCCTGCGCTGGTACTCCACCGTCGTGGACGCCTCGGACCATCGCGGCCTCGCCCGCTGGTGGGCAGAGTCGCTGGAGTGGGATGTCGCCGTCGAGACCGACGCCGAGGCGATCGTCGCTCCGCCGTGGGCTGCGCAGTTCGTCGAGATCCTGGACTTCCACCGCGTGCCGCCGGGACTGGTCTTCGTCCCGGCCGATCAGTCGAAGACGCACAAGAACCGACTGCACCTCGATCTTGCTCCGCACACCGACGATGACCGCGACGGCGAGATCGCCCGCCTGGTCGAGCGCGGCGCGCGGGTCGTCGACGTCGGCCAGCCCGCGGATGCGTCGTGGACGGTCCTCGCCGACCCCGAGGGCAACGAGTTCTGCGTGCTCTCTTCCCGATCGCGTTGACGACCCTGGACAGTTCAGTGCCCCGCGTCTGGAGAGGCGGGGCACTGAACTGTCCAGGGTCGTCGAGCCGTCAGCGGCCGTCGCCGAAGTCGATGACCACGCGGCCGTCGATCTCGCCGCGGCGCATCTCGTCGAAGACGGTGTTGATCTCCGTCAGCGAGCGGGTGGAGATCGTCGGGCGGATCTGACCGCGGGAGTAGATCTCCAGCGCCTCGACCATGTCCTGCCGGGTGCCGACGATCGAGCCGCGGATCGTCAGGCCCTTGAGCACGATGTCGAAGATCGGGGCCGGGAAGTCCCCGGGCGGCAGCCCGTTGAAGACGATGGTCCCGCCGCGGCGGGTCATGGCGATGGCCTGGCCGAAGGCCGCCGGGTGGACGGCCGTGACCAGCACGCCGTGCGAGCCGCCGACCTGACGCTGGATCTCCTCAGCCGGGTCGTCGGCCGAGGCGTCGACAGTGATCTCGGCGCCGTGCTCGGCGGCCAGGCGCAGCTTGTCCGCGGCGATGTCCACGGCGATCACCCGCATGCCCATCGCCACGGCGTACTGCACCGCCAGATGCCCGAGGCCGCCGATTCCCGAGATCACCACCCACTGACCGGGCCGGACGTCAGTGCGCTTGAGCCCTTTGTAGACGGTCACTCCGGCGCAGAGCACCGGAGCGACTTCGTATGCGTCCACACCGTCCGGGAGGACGGCGGCGAAGCGGGCGTCGACGATCATGTATTCGCCGAAGGACCCGTCGACGGTGTATCCGCCGTTGACCTGCCCCTCGCAGAGCGTCTCCCAGCCGCTGCGGCAGTGCTCGCAGGAGCCGCAGGCGCTCCACAGCCAGGCGTTGCCGACCATCTGGCCGACGGCGAGGTCCGTGACGCCCTCGCCGACCTTCTCCACGACGCCCACGCCTTCGTGGCCGGGCACGAAGGGCGGAGTCGGCCGCACGGGCCAGTCGCCTTCGGCGGCATGGAGGTCGGTGTGGCAGACGCCCGAGGCGACCAGGCGCACCAGCGCCTGGCCGGGCCCCGGCTCGGGAAGGTCGTAGTTCCGCACGGCGAGTTCAGCGCCGAACTCGTCGACGACAGCTGCTGTCATGGTGCTCATCGATGCTCCTCAGTTCGTCGTCCTGCATGGCATGTGTGACGCTACGCACATCGGAGTTGCACCTGTGTTGCAGCGGCGCCGACCGACGGAGAATCGAGACGGTCCACGGAGGCGGTCCGGGAGCGGGCCGGGGCGACGCCTCCGTCCGAGGCCGTCAGCTCTGGGTCGACTCGGCCCGGGCGACCAGCAGGGCCCGCTCCGGAGCATCGGACGGGAGCGTGCGCAGCGCCTCGACGATCGCCGCATCGTCGTGCTCGGCCTCGGGCAGCTGCAGGTAACGCCAGATCTCCGCCGGCGAACCGTCCTGCAGGACGGCTTCGCGGAGCTCGGCGGCGACGGTGCGACGCAGACGCACGATGCCCGGGGCGTCGGAGCCCGGCAGCAGCTCGCCGGCGTAGAGATCCAGGGCCCTCGAACGATCCCCTGCGGCCAGCGCCCGAGAGACCTCGACGGCGTCGAGCATGATCGCCCCGGACAGTCGGTAGGGCCGGGAGAGCAGATCGAGCCCGTGGGCGGTCGAGGAGTCGGCCAGCATGCGCCGCAGCCGCACGAGCTCGGCGCGCAGCGCGACCTCGTGGCCGGGTTCGCCGAAGAGCTCCTCGGCCAGCGTCGCCGCGCTCGGGCCGGCGGCTCCCTGGGGATGGCGGTGCTCGTCGTGCCAGGTCAGCAGTACCAGCAGCTCGGCATGCCGCAGACTCAGCCGCGTGGTGCAGGATCCGATGCCCAGAGCGGCCGCGTCCCGGCCCAGAGCGTCCAGTCGGGGCGCACGGCCGCGAGCGGGCAGTGTGCGCAGCTCGGCCTCGGCGGCGGCGATGGCCGCGCGGATCAGCGGCAGCGAATGGGTGGCCACCGCCTCTCGGCCGCCGGTGATGTCGACGACGCCGAGCATCACGCCGGTGTGCGGGCAGTGGACGGGCAGCGCCGAGCAGGAGAACTGGTGGGCGGCGACGGCGAAATGCTGGGCCTGGTCGACCTGGACGCCGCGGCCGGTGGCCAGAGACGTGCCCGGAGCCGAGGTGCCGATGCTTCGCTCGGACCAGTCGGCCCCCGGCTGGAAAGCGCTGGTCTCGGCGCGGCGCAGGGTCCGTCGCGCGCCGTCGACCCAGAGCAGGTGGCCGTCGACGTCGCCGACTGCGGTGATCAGGCCGGCTTCGGCGGCCGGCTGGACGAGCAGCTGGTCGAGCAGCGGCAGCACCGGCGCCAGCGGGTGGGCCGCGCGGTGGGCGTGGAGCGCGCTGCCCTCCAGGTCCACCGGCGGCAGGGCGCGGCCGGGATCCTCGAGGTAGCCGGCTGATCGGCGCCATGACTCGCGGACCAGCGGCGGGAGCGTGGACCAGGTCTGCGGCTCGTCCGGAGTGGCCTGGTGCTCCATGGACCCTCCTGAGGCGCGACGGCAGGTGTGATCACAGACACATGCTGATGGTCAGGTTCAGCATAGACCAGTCGTGAGCGGCGGCGACACCCCTGGGGCGGAGCGCCCGAGCGAGTCGGGCGCCCGGTGCGCGCCGCGACCGGCAGTCGTGCAACGCCCGTGCAACGTCCGCGTAGCTATGGTGGCGCTGTACGTGACGCGCATCACGTGTCCGGCCGTCGTCGGTCGTGGTGCGGGACGTCGAGGCACGGATCCCACCGCAGAGGAGACCATCATGAGCGTCTACGCACGGCCCGGCACGCCCGGCAGCCTGATCAGCCTGCAGAGCCGCTACGACAACTGGATCGGCGGGGAATGGTCGCCGCCCGCCGAGGGACGCTACTTCGAGAATCCGACTCCGGTGACCGGACAGGTCTACACCGAGGTCGCCCAGTCCACCGCCGCCGACGTCGACCGCGCGCTGGACGCCGCCCATGCCGCCGCGCCGGCCTGGGGCGCCGCCTCCGCCGCCGAGCGGGCGCTGGTGCTCAGCCGCATCGCCGACCGGCTCGAGGAGAACCTGGAGACCCTCGCCGTCGTCGAGACCTGGGACAACGGCAAGCCGGTGCGCGAGTGCCTGGCCGCCGACCTGCCTCTGGCGGTGGACCACTTCCGCTACTTCGCCTCCGCGATCCGGGCGCAGGAGGGCGGCATCAGCGAGATCGACGGCGACACCGTCGCCTACCACTTCCACGAGCCGCTGGGCGTGGTCGGCCAGATCATCCCGTGGAACTTCCCGCTGCTGATGGCCACCTGGAAGCTGGCCCCGGCGCTGGCCGCCGGCAATGCGGTGGTGCTCAAGCCCGCCGAGCAGACGCCGATCTCGATCCTGGTCTTCGCCGAGCTGATCGCCGACCTGGTGCCCGCCGGAGTGCTCAACGTGGTCAACGGTTTCGGCTCCGAGGCCGGCGCGCCGCTGGCCTCCAGCCCGCGCATCCGCAAGATCGCCTTCACCGGGGAGACCACCACCGGCCGGCTGATCATGCAGTACGCCTCGCAGAACCTGATCCCGGTGACTCTGGAGCTGGGCGGCAAGAGCCCGAACATCTTCTTCTCCGACGTCGCCCGGGAGAAGGACTCCTACTACGAGAAGGCCCTCGAGGGCTTCACGATGTTCGCGCTGAACCAGGGCGAGGTCTGCACCTGCCCCTCGCGCGCGCTGATCGACGACTCGATCATCGACGACTTCCTCGACGACGCCGTCGAGCGCACGCGGCAGGTCATCCAGGGCGATCCGCTGGACACGGCGACGATGGTCGGGGCCCAGGCCAGCAACGACCAGCTGCAGAAGATCCTCTCCTACCTGGACATCGGCAAGCAGGAGGGCGCGGAGGTGGTCCTCGGCGGCGAACAGGTCGACCTCGGCGGAGACCTCTCCGGCGGCTACTACGTGCAGCCGACGATCTTCCGCGGCAGCAACTCGATGCGCATCTTCCAGGAGGAGATCTTCGGCCCCGTGGTCTCGGTGACCGGCTTCTCCGGCTACGACGACGCGATGTCCATCGCCAACGACACCCTCTACGGATTGGGCGCCGGCGTCTGGTCCCGCGAGGCGAACACCGCCTATCGTGCCGGCAGGGCCATCCAGGCCGGTCGAGTGTGGACCAACTGCTACCACCAGTACCCGGCGCATGCGGCCTTCGGCGGATACAAGCAGTCCGGCATCGGTCGAGAGAACCACGCGATGATGCTGGACCACTATCAGCAGACGAAGAACCTGCTGGTCAGCTACTCCGAGGGCCCGGCCGGACTGTTCTGATCGGCGGATCCGGGCGGACGGACCTGATCGGCGGGCCGTGCGGCCCGGGGCGGGGGCGTCCCGGACCGCACGGCCTCCGGACGTCGAGGGGTCGCATGTCAGGTCGCATGTCAGGTCGAAGACCGGATCGAGGAGAGAAGGAGTGATCGCCATGTCCGTCGCCCGCGTGGACGTGACCGAGGAGGCCGCCGCGCTGCTGCGCCGGCTGCGCGAGGAGCACGGCGCCGCCCTGATGTTCCATCAGTCCGGCGGCTGCTGCGACGGCTCCGCGCCGATGTGCTACACCCAGGGGACCTTCCTCACCGGCAGCGCCGATGTGCTGCTCGGCGAGCTCGACGCCGGCACGCCGGAGCCCATCCCGGTGTGGATCTCCAAGGCACAGTTCGAGTACTGGTCGCACACCCGCATCACCATCGACGTGACCGAGGGCAGGGGATCGGGCTTCTCCATCGAGGGGCCCACCGGCCACCGATTCATCATCCGCTCGCGGCTGTTCACCGATGAGGAGTCTGCAGACCTTCAGCCGGTGCGCAGCGGCTGATCCACTGCGCGCAATCTGCCGGGGAGCGTGGCTGCGAGGCCGAGACGTTCTGCGGGTCGTCATAGGGGCGAGGCGTTCACCCGCCCCTGCTGGCCTCGTCCTCGCCGCGGCGGCTCGGGGACCCGACGACGGCGCAGCGCGGCCAGCTGGTCCTCGCGACGCAGATCCCAGGCATCGAGGGCCTGGATGCTCACCGCCCGGGGGCCGGTGCGGCGGATCGTGCCCTCGACCAGCATCAGCTGGGCGGTGAACAGGATCTCGCCGGTGTTGCCCTGGGCCTCGTCGAAGAAGGCGACGTCGGCGCAGCCGGTGCCGTCGTCGAGGCTGATGAACACCACCCGCCTGCCGCTGGCCATCGGCGGGGTCTGGGTGGCGACCCGGATGCCGGCCACCCGCACTGTCGAGCCGCTTCGCAGGCTCAGCAGATCCTCGGCCCGGGTGACTCCGAGCTGCTCCAGCGTCTCGTGATGGATCTCCATGACGTGGCCGGTGACGTCGACGCTGGTCAGTCGCAGCTCGTCGGCGATCACCTCCTGACGCTCGGGAGCGGGATGCTCGGCGTCCAGCCCGGCGAGGTCAGTCTCGGCGAAGGGCAGCGGCAGCTGGCCGGCGGCCTGCCGGCCGGCCGAGCGCGCGGCCGCGGCCGGCCGGGGTGAACGGGTCTGCTCGGCGACGGCGGAGACCAGGTCCCCACGGCGCTCGGTCCCGCCGGGCATCAGCGCGTCCAGCGCGCCGACCTGGGCCAGGGCCCGCAGCGTGGGACGTCGCGGGCGGGCCCGCTGACGCAGATCGGCCAGCGAGGCGAAGGGCCGGGCGGCGACGATCCGGGCGATCTCGGCGGAGCTGATGCCTTTCAGACTGGTCAGCGCCATGCGGATGCCGTGCCTCGGCCGAGGCCCGGAGCCTCGACGGGCCGCGGCGCCGTCGTCGGTCCCGGAGGTGTCGTCGCCCTCCAGCTCCTCCAGCCGGTAGTGGTCGGTGGAGCGGTTCACGTCCATGCCCAGCAGCGGCACGCCGAGCCGGCGCGCCTCGGCGACGAGCAGCCGCAGCGGATACATCCCCGGGTCATGCTCGAAGAGTCCGGTCAGGAAGGCCGCCGGGTGGTGGGTCTTCAGCCAGGCCGACTCGACCGTGGGCACGGCGAAGGCCGCCCCGTGGGCCTTGCAGAAGCCGAAGGACCCGAAGGAGGCCAGGACTTCCCAGACCTCGTCGACCACCCCCGCCTCGTAGCCCCGCTGGGCGGCGCAGGTCCGGACGAACTCCTCCACCTGCGGCTGCTCGGCAGAGCCCAGCGCCCGGCGCAGCTCGTCGGCGCGGTCGAGTCCGCAGCCGGTCATCGTGTCCAGGAGGCGCAGCACCTGCTCGTGGTAGATCGTCACCCCGTGGGTCTCGGCGAGGATCGGGGCCAGATCCGGATGCGGGACGCGGACGGACTCGAAGCCGTGCCGCCGTTCCAGGTACGGGGTGACCATGCCCGAGCCCATCGGCCCGGGACGGAACAGCGAGATGTCGACGATCAGATCGGTCAGCGACTCGGGCATCAGCTTGCCCACCAGCTCGCGCTGGCCGGGCGACTCGATCTGGAAGCAGCCCAGCGTGTGCGTCGAACGGATCATCCGATAGGTGTCCGGGTCGTCGCGGTCGATCGTCTCCAGGTCGATGCGCTCGCCGGTGGTCCGCCGGATCTCCTCCAGCGTGTGAGCGATGGTCGACTGCATCCGCACGCCCAGCACGTCCAGCTTGAGGAAGCCCATCGGGTCCATGTCGTGCTTGTCGAACTGGCTCATGGGCAGCCCGTCGACGCCGGAGGGCTGCACCGGAGTCAGCTCCGGCAGCCGCCGGTCGCCCAGGATGATCCCGCAGGGGTGGGTGGAGAGGTGGCGCGGCAGCCGGTCCAGCCGCTCGGTGAGATCGACCAGCAGGTCCAGCTGCCGCCGCCCGGCGGCCCGATCGGTCTCCAGCCGCTCGGCCAGGGCGCGCAGCTCGGGCTTCTCGGTCAGCGCCTCGCGGAACTCCCCGGCGGGGAAGCGCCACATCGTCTCGGCGATCGCATCGATCTCGCCGTCGTCCATGCCCAGGGCCAGCCCGGCGTCGCGGACCGCCCCGCGGATCCGATAGCTGTTCTGCATGCTCATCAGCGTCGTCCGCTCGCCGCCGAAGCGCTCGACGATCCGGTGGTAGACCTCGTGGCGGCGGGCCGACTCGACGTCGATGTCGATGTCCGGCAGCGTCGAGCGCCGACGCGAGAGGAAACGCTCGAAGACCAGGTCATGCTCGATAGGATCCACTGCGCTGATCCGCAGCAGATGGTTGACCAGCGAGGACGCCCCGGAGCCGCGGGCCGAGACCCGCACCCCCATCCGCTCGACCATCGCGACGACCTCGGCGACGGTCAGGAAGTAGCCGGCGAAGCCCAGATCCTCGATGACCGAGAGCTCCTGATCCAGACGCCGGTGCACCGCCTCGGCGGCCGCAGAGCCGCGGCGGGCTCCGCCGTCGGCCAGCTGCGGGAACCGCTCGCCGAGTCCGGCGCGGCAGCGCTGGGCGAGCTCGCGCATCGGATCCGCACTGGCCCCGCCGCGGCCCAGACCGAGGACCGCGTGCTCGGGGATCTTCGGCCGGCCGAAGCTCAGATGCTCCTCGGGGTCGAGCACGCAGCGCGCGGCCAGCGCCCGAGTGTCCTCCAGCAGCCGGGCGGCATCGGTGCGCGCCGTGGCGCTGCTGGTGGTGATCTCGACGGCGATCCGGTGCATCTGCGCCGCCGGCTTCAGCCATCCCTGGCCGGTGGGCTGCAGCGACTCGGTGCTCTGCAGGCTGGAGAGCACGCGGACGGCGTCGAGCACGTCGGCGGTGGTCGCCTCGTCGGGATGGGCGAAGCGGACCATGTTGGTCAGCACGGCGACCACGCCGACATCCTCGGCCAGCCCCAGCATCCGGGCGGCATGGGCGGTGGACAGCGCCTCGCCGGGCGGGGCCAGATGCGAGACGACCTCCACCCGCAGCGCCTGCGGACCCAGCAGCGCCCGCCAGCCGCGCAGCAGCCGGCGTGCCTCGGCGTAGCGGCGCTCCGCGGCGGCGCGGCCGACGTCGGACTCGGGACCGAGCAGCACCACCAGCGCGGGGGAGCCGTCAGCGCTGCTGCCGGCGGCGGGGCGGACGGCGCCGTCGCCGCGCGCCAGCTCTACCAGCCGGCGCAGCCCCAGCCGCGAGGTCGCAGCGGCGGCTGTGCCGGCAGGTGTGCCGGCAGCTGTGTCGAGCTCGGCGCCGTGGGCCGCCGAGACGGCACGACAGAGCGCGGCGTAGCCGATCGCGGATCCACCGGCCAGCAGCACCACGCGTCCGCGGGAGAGGCCCCGCTCGTCGACCACGGCCAGATTGGTCCCCAGGATCGGACCCATCCCGCGGGATCGGCAGGCGGCGACATGCTTGACCGCCCCGTAGAGCCCGTCGCGGTCCACGCAGGCGGCGGCCTCGGCGCCGTCGTCGGCGGCAAGATCCACCAGGTCCTGCGGCCAGCTGGTGCCGTAGTGGGCGCTGAACGCAGTGGCCACGTCCAGATGCACGAAGCTCTCCATCAGCGCAGTTCTCCGCGGCGCAGCACCCCGCCGCGCTCGCCGACGACCGGGAGGGCGCCCCCGCGCCGCCGATCAGGCCGCGGCATCGTGGACTCGCAGCAGACGCCACCGGCCCGAGCCGACGTGCCGGCTCAGATCCAGCGTGCGGGTCTCGGCCCCGGCGGCGGCCTCCAGCCGGACCTGCAGCCGCCAGATCTCATGATCGACGACACCGGCGCCGCGACCGCGCTCGACGCGGGACTCCTCGTCCCACCAGCGTCGGCGTTCGAACCAGCGCACCGGCTCGGCGACGACCACGTGCCGACGGTCCCGCCAGGACAGCCGGCACGGCGCGCCGTCGTCGTCGCACTCGACCTCCAGCGCCTCGGTCAGCGGGCCGGGTGCGGACGCCGGCGGCGTCGCCTCCGGCCGGTCGGCCCTGTCGGCGGCTCGACGGCGGGCGACGGAGAGGTCCCGGGCCGTCTTCGGCGGGACCAGACGGGCGACGCCGGGAAGGGCGGGGGTGGTCGACGTGGTGCTCACAGGCTCTCCTCCCGTGCTCCGGCGCCCGGGCAGGGCGCACAGCGGTGGTGTTCGTCGTCGATGGGAAGAAGACGAGCCGCGACGCGTCGGGGAAGAGGACGCCGTCTCGTGCTCCACCATCGTAGATCGAACATAGTTTCGAATACAACGGCGAGCCTAGAGACCTCCTCTGACACAACCTCGACCGACGGGCCCCAGCGATGGCCCCGCGGCTCGTGCGGGAAAGACGCGGCATTCCCGCACGAGCCGCGGGGCCATCCCTGGGGTGAAGCGGCAGGCGCGTGAGTGGAAGCGTTTCCAGATGAACTCTTGCGATCTGTGTCACATTCCGGATAGATTCAGTCCTCAGGCGTCGCCTCGACGCGGCCGCCGATCGCTCGGCGGTGACGCGGACCCCCGGATTACCGGCCGGAGTGGCCGCACGACTGCAGGAGCAGAACGCTATGACGACATCCACTCGCCCCTCGACACGTCGCACACCACGGCTATGGAAACGCTTCCTGAATCGGGGAGCCCCGGCGCTCGGCGCCCTGGGGCTCGCCGGTGCGCTGCTGGCCCCGGCGGCCCCGGGGATCAGCTCTGCGGAGGCCTCGGTGCCCGGCCTCGGCGACGAGCGCGCCGCCGAGCAGTCGGCGCATCACACTGAGCGCGTGCCCGGCCAGGCGCAGTCGGCGGTGTCGGCGACCGACGACGCCGCCGGCGACACCACCGCCTTCCTGTTCCAGTGGACCTGGGACTCGGTGGCCCGCGCCTGCGAACAGACCCTCGGGCCCGCCGGCTACGGCGCCGTCCAGACCTCCCCGCCGCAGGAGCACATCACCGGCGACCAGTGGTGGGTGCACTACCAGCCGGTCAGCTACCAGCTCGAATCCCGGCTGGGCACCCGCGCCGACTACGCGGCGATGGTACAGAACTGCCACGACGCCGGCGTCGAGGTGATCGCCGACGTCGTCATCAATCACATGGCCGGTCAGGAGTCGGGCACCGGCTGGACCGGCAGCGCATTCACCCACTACGACTACCCGGGCACGTACTCGCGCGCGGACTTCCACGACCACGGCTGCGAAGTCCAGGACTACACCGACCGGTGGGAGGTCCAGGAATGCGACCTGGTCGGGCTGGCCGATCTGGACACCGGCGCCGACTACGTCCAGTCGCGCCTGGCCGACTATCTGGACGACCTCTCCTCGCTGGGCGTGGACGGCTTCCGCATCGACGCGGCCAAGCACATCGCCGCCGCAGATCTGGAGGGCATTCTCTCGCGCACCGACGGCATCGCCGCCGAGGACATCGTCCAGGAGGTCATCCGCGGCGCCGGCGAGCCGATCCAGCCCGAGGAGTACACCGACCTGGGCGACGTCCACGAGTTCAGCTACGCCCGCAAGCTCAAGGAGTCCTTCGGCGGCGGCCGGATCGACTGGCTGCTCTCCGGCGGCGGCATCGGCGAGGACTGGGACGGCTTCATCCCCTCGGAGAAGGCCCGCAGCTTCGTGGAGAACCACGACACCGAGCGCAACGGCGAGACGCTGACCGCCGCCGACGGCGACGTCCATCTGCTCGCCCAGGCCTTCACCCTGGGCTGGGACTACGGCGAGCCCACTGTGTTCTCCGGCTATTCCGTCGACGACTACGACGCCGGCCCGCCCACTGACGCCGACGGTCGCGTCGTCGACGCCGTCTGCGGCGAGGGCCCGTGGACCTGCACCCATGCGCGCACCGAGGTGACCGGTATGGTCGGCTTCCGCAACGCCGTCGGCGACACCCCGGTCACCGACACCTGGACCGGCGGCGAGCAGTCGTTGGCCTTCGGCCGCGGCGAGAAGGGCTTCCTGGCGATCAACCGGGCGCCGTCGGGCCTGGACGCCAGTTGGCAGACCTCGCTGCCCGCCGGCGAGTACTGCGACGTCTACTCCGGCGTCCCGACCGCCTCGGGCTGCTCGGGCGAGACGCTCACCGTCGCCGCCGACGGCACCGTCAGCGGGCACGTGGCTCCGACATCGGCGCTGGCGCTGCACGTCGATGCGCTCGCCGGCACCGGCAGCGGCACCGGCTCCGGCGACGACTCCACGGAGACCTCCCGGGAGCTCGCGCTGTACTACGCCGCCGACTGG
>NZ_BAAAYG010000005.1:0-80658 GCF_039536005.1 Nesterenkonia halobia
CGCATTCGTCACTGATGCCTGCAGCAGGCGGATCGTCGGCTGGGCGACACGGTCGTCGATGACGACCGAGGCGCTCTCGCTCGAGGCGCTGGAGCATGCGCTGAACACCGCCAGGGATCATGCCGGCCAAAACGTTGGTCATAGACTGGTTCATCACTCGGACCGTGGCTCTCAATATGTGGCCATCGCCTATACCGAGAAGCTTGCCGAACACGGGATCAGACCCTCCGTCGGCACAGTCGGCGATTCCTACGACAATGCGCTGGCCGAGGCGGTCAACGGGCTCTACAAGGCCGAGCTGATCTACTCCCAGCCGGCATGGGCCGGACTGGCCGAGGTGGAGTTCGCGACGATGAACTGGGTCCACTGGTGGAACACGCGCCGGCTTCATGAGCATCTCGGCTATCGCACTCCTGCCGAGGTCGAGGCCGAGTACTATGACCACCACCAGCGAGAGGCTGCTCTCGCTGCCGTCTGACGGAACGAAACCCAGGACGGTTCATACGCCCTCGGCGACGGGCTGCAACCTGGGGATGTGGTGCTCGCACACTTCACCCCGGGGCTGTCCGACGACCTGGAGGCCGTCCGGGAAGCCGCCGACGACGCCGGGTTGGAGATCGCCCGACTGGAGGACCACCTGCCGTCGGGCTGACGCCGCCGCACGCGCCGATCCGCCCGCGGGCAGAAGAGGACCCCCGGGCCGGGCGGCGTGAGGGGGACGCATCAGAATGCCCGACCCGAGGGTCCTCGGATCACTCGCACCTCGATGAGGTGTCTCCGACACTACGGACCACCTCTGGTGATGGGCCTGACAGGGGCTGGACATCTGCTGTGGATTTCGGCGCGCTCTGCCGACGCCCCTCGGACGCCCCTGTGGGCGGCGACGACATGCGCCGCGCACGACCGGCTGCGCCGGATAGTGGCTCATCCCAATCGGGGGTGTAGGAGTTGGGGTCTGAAGCCGCCGGTCTCGAGCAGGCTTCGGGCGATGTAGTTGGTCAGGTTGCGGAACCCGAGTGCGGAGCCGCGCAGGTGTTCGAGCCGTCCGTTGAGCGCCTCGGTCGGCCCGTTGCTGGTGCCGGGTCGTTCGAAGTAGGCGAGCACGTCAGCGGCTCGCTTCTTCAGGGTCCGGCCCAGGGTGGTGAGCTCGGTGAGCACCTTGGGGACGCCGGCGCTGAGGTCGGTGATCAGCTTCTCCATGAGCTCGCGGCCACGTTGCCGGTCCTCGTGGCGATAGGCGGCGATCATGCGCTGGTAGACACCCCAGGTCGCCTCGACCTCGATGTGAGCGTCATCAACGAACAGTGCGCGTAGCCTGTCGCTCTGCTTGTCGGTGAGCAGGTCCGCGCCGGTGTGCAGCGTGCGCCGCGACTTGTAGAGCGGGTCGTCCCTGAACCCACGGTGCCCGTGGATCGCGAGTTGGACCCGGCGCCGGCACCTGTCGAGGGCGTCACCGGCCAAGCGCACGACGTGGAAGGGATCCATCACCGTGACCGCGTCCGGGATCTCCTCTGCAGCGGCGGTCTTGAACCCGGTGAAGCCGTCCATCGCGACCACCTCGACCGCGTCACGGAAGGCGTCGTCGCGGTCGGCGAGCCAGGTCTTGAACGCCGCCTTCGACCGGCCCTCGACCATGTCCAGCAGCCTTGCTGGGCCGGCGCCATCGCGGACCGGGGTGAGGTCGATGATCACGGTGACGTACTTGTCGCCACGCCTGGTGTGGCGCCAGACGTGCTCATCGACGCCAATGACCTACACGCCCTCGAACCGCGTGGGGTCGTTGATCAGCAGCCGCTTGCCTTCGGCCAGGACCGCGTTGTTGGCGGTGTCCCACGCGACCCCGAGTCCCTCGGCGACACGGGCGACGGTGAGGTGTGCGACCACGATCCCTTCCAGCGCCCACCGCAGCCCGGCGCGAGAGCTTCGCGCGTGGCTCCGCCGCGGCGCTGGTGTCTTGGCGCCACACGTGTCCGCAGTCGGCACAGCGGTAGCGGCGCACTACAACTTCCAGCACGGTCGGTCGCCAGCCCAGCGGCTCGTGGGCCAACCGCCGGATCACGGTGTCACGAGCAGCGCCTTCGCTGCCGCACCGTCGGCACCACTGATCTGGTTCCACCACGCGGCACGCGAGGACCGCACGATCCGGTTCAAGTCGTTGCCCGGTCACGCTCAGACCGAGGCCGTCGAGTCGAGCGAAGGCGGTCAGGTCAGGGCGGCCGAAGCCGGCCGGCGGGGTAGCGTCGGTCACGTCGAGGTCTTTCGGATGGATGGCGTAGGAACCTCCGTCGTCGGGAGACCTCGACGTCTATCTGCGGACCGACGCGCCCGGCCGACCTACACCGTCATCTGAGAAGACCCCTGAAACGTCTTCGCCGACGACGGGACCGGCGAGGAGGAGGGCGCGGTGAGCTAAAAGAATGGAGCTTGCTCGGCTTCGACGCCGCCGCAAGCTCCGGTGAAACGGTCGGTACTGGTCGGTCGTCGTCGGTCACCACCGGATGGCGGCGCCCCCCACGCTCGGCGTTTGCGCAGGTCAGCGGCTCGTTCGCCCAGTGGGCGCATCAAGCGATAGACGCAAAGCCGACGTGATTAGGTCGTCCGTTCGATTCCGACAGGCGGCTCCGGCGAACCGTTCTGGTGGTCGCGCGATGCGCTGGCCTCACGGCTCTGCCCGACACCGACGTCGCTCTCCTCTGCGACGGACCCCTCGCCGGCTGAGCGCTCGCGGCCGGCATCCTGTCCGTGTGCCGATAGGCCTCGCACCGCTCGGCAACGCAGCGTGGCGTTGCGTCGCGACCTGGCGACGGCTCGGCGGGGCGCGATCGTCTCGTGCGTTGGCGGACTACGGGAGCTTGGACGCGAGGACGTCGGCCGCCAGGATCTCGGGTGCTGCGCCGAGGAGGTGCTGGTTGGCCATCAGGGCTGCGACGATGGCGCCGTTGGCGTGGGCGTCGCGAGCGGCCTCGTCGGGGAATGCATCGAAGATCCAAAAGGTGTCGGCGTGGGTCCTGACCGCGAACCAGACAATCGTTCCTACTTCTTCGTTGGCGAGTGCGACAGCGCCGGCGAGCAGATCGGCGACCGCGTCGTGCTGTCCATCGGCCGCGACGATCTTGGCGACGAAGGCATACGGAAGTGATGCGGGTGTGGACATGAGGGACTCTCCTTGACGTCGGGGTTCTTCGTGGGACGAGTTCAGCGTATGACGAGCGAGGGCCGATGGGGAGTGGCGTATACGACAGTATTGCTATTGTTTACGTCATGCGTATCGGACTGATCGCGATCGACGGCTGCTTCGGTTCGGCTATCGCGTCGATCATCGACATCGTGCGGGTGGCCGACGGAGCCCGCGGCGATATCGACCCGCGGATCGACCCGATCGAACTCGCCATCCTCGGACCGAAACGGCGAGTGACCACGACGGCATCGATGACCCTGTCGGTGGACCACCCGCTGTCGGAGTCCGGAGAGTTCGACGTGGTCGTCGTCCCTGCGCTTGGAACCCTCACGGCCGCCGCTACCAACGACGCCCTCCAGAGCCGAGATGCTCGTTCGGTCATCGCCTCGCTCGGGCGCCTCGACGAGGCGACCACCCGGATCGCCGCGGCGTGCACCGGCGTGTTCGCCGTCGCCGAGACCGGACGGATGCATCATCGGAGGGCGACGACCAGCTGGTTCCTGGGGCCGGAGTTCCTGAAGCGCTATCCGACCGTCGCCCTCGATCTCGACACCATGGTCGTGGTCGACGGGAACCTCGTCACCGCCGGCGCCGCGTTCGCCCACATCGACCTCGCGCTCTCACTCGTGCGATCGATCAGCCCCGACCTGGCCCAACATGTCGCCAAGCTCCTCATCATCGACGAGCGTCCGTCGCAGGCGGCCTTCGTCGCCTACGAACATCTCCGGCACGAGGACCCGATCGTCGTCGAGTTCGAACGCTTCGTGCGCGCCCGCCTGGACGAACCGTTCAACGTCGCCTTCGTCGCGCAGTCGCTCGGCACCAGCCGGCGCACCCTCGAACGACGAGTCCGTGCGGCGCTCAACCTCACTCCGCTCGGCTTCGTCCAACGGCTTCGCATCGAACAAGCTCGGCACCTCTCAGCAACCACGGACCTCACCTCCGCCGAGATCGCGCTACGGGTCGGCTACGCGAACGCCGAGACTCTGCGCTCCCTCCTGCGCAGGGAGCGACGCCGTTCCTGACCTATCGCCATGCCTGTAGCCGGTGTCCTAGCGCCCGGTTGGAACCACCTCTCAGCACGTCGCGTCGACGCTCCTGCGTCGCCCCTGGACGACCCACTCGACACGCCCGCAACACAGGTCATGTGACGTGTCCCGGCTTCCCGGACGGTCGGGGTTGGGTGGCTGTGATGTCGCTGCGTTCTCGTCGAGGGGGTCAGCAGACCCGATCAGGGTCGACTGGGATGAGACGCGAAGGCGGTCAGGTCAGGGCGGCCGAAGCCGGCCGGCGGGGTAGCGTCGGTCACGTCGAGGTCTTTCGGACGGATGGCGTAGGAACCTCCATCGTCGGGAGACCTCGACGTCTATCTGCGGACCGACGCTCCCGGCCGACCTACACCCTCATCTGGGAAGAGCCCGGATAGTCTGCGACGCGGGGGCCCGCCGAGCTCATGGCGGGCCCTGGTCCGCTGGCCGACCCTGAGGAGGGACGATGACGTCCACTGCTGATCTCTACGACGAGCACGGAGAGGCCCTGCAGTCGCTGGCCCTGCCGCTGCGCGACTACGGCGGCGCGGCGGCGTTCGCCGGGCCGATCCGCACGGTGAAGTGCTATGAGGACAACGCTCTGCTCAAGCAGGTGCTCTCCGAGCCGGGCGAGGGCGCGGTCCTCGTCGTCGACGCGGCCGGTTCCCTCGACCGCGCGGTGCTGGGCGACATGATCGCGGCGATGGCCGCTGAGAACGACTGGTCCGGGGTAGTCGTCCACGGCGCAGTCCGCGACGTCGCCGTGCTCCGGACGGTGGACCTGGGGATCAAGGCCCTGGGGTCGAATCCGCGCAAGTCCACCAAGACCGCCCAGGGCGTCGTCGACGACGTCGTCGACTTCGGGGGCGTGACCTTCCGCCCCGGCCGGCGCCTCGTCGCCGACGAGGACGGCGTCCTCGTGGAGCGCTGAGGTCCGGCGTCTCAGGACGGCCGGCGGTCCTCGTCGAGGCCGTCCCGGACGCGACTCAGCAGCCGGGCGAGCTCCTGCTGCTCGGCATCGCTCAGCGCCTCCACAGTCCGTCGCTCCAGCTCGGCCCAGGCCGCGCCGACCTGGTCCTCGAGTGCTCGCCCCTTCGCCGTGAGGGCGACCAGCACCTGCCGACGATCTTCGGCGGAGCGTTCGCGCGTCACCATGCCGGCGGCCTCGAGCCGCGCCAGCGTCTTGGCCATCGTGGGCGGCTCGACGGCGAGCTCCCGCGTCAGCTCGGCCTGGCTGCGTGGTTCGTGGTGCCACAGCTGCATCAGCACGAGCTCCTGCCCCGGGGCGAGGTCCAGGTCGCGGAGCAGGCGGGCGGCCTCGGCCCGATGGATCCTCGCGACGGCGGGGATGAGAGCGCTGACTGGCCCGCGATCTGCGGGGTGCGCCTCCGCGGCGCCGTGTTCCTGCGGGTCCATCCGCACCTCCCGGAATAATCGTTAGCCGGCTAATGTTCTTGGTGGCGGTCGCAGCACGTGACCGACATCGACACGGGGGATTCAACCATGAGCACCAGCACTCAGCGCACCATCGCCGTCTTCGGCGCCACCGGGACCCAGGGCGGTGCCGTCGTCGACGCGCTCCTGGCCCGCGACGTCCGCGTCCGAGCTCTGGTCCGCAGCCCAGAGTCCGACCGCTCCCGCGCGCTCGCCGACCGCGGCGTCGAGCTGGCGCGGTCCGACGTCGACGCGCCCGGGACTCTCGTCGAGGCCCTGTCCGGCGTCGACGGGCTGTTCTTCATGACCACCCCGCCCGGCGGCGTCCAGACCGGCGACGTCGAGGGGGAGACCCGCCAGGGCATCGCCCTCGGCGACGCCGCGGCGGCCGCCGAGGTGCCGCAGGTGGTCTTCAGCTCGGTCGGCGGCGCCGAGCGGCGCAGCGGGGTCCCGCACTTCGAGTCCAAGCGCCGCGTCGAGGAACACCTGCAGGGCACGGGGCGGCCGGTGACGATCATCCGCCCGGCCTTCTTCATGGAGAACTTCCTCGGCATGCGCCCGACCGTCGAGGGAGGCGAGCTCGTGGTCCGCCTGCCGCTGCCCGACGACGTGCCGCTGCAGATGGTGGCCGTCCGGGACATCGGCGTCGTCGCCGCGCGGGCGCTGCTGGAGACCGACGCGGTGCCCGCAGAGATGGAGATCGCCGGGGACGAGCGGACCGGCGGTGAGATGGCCGCGGCCTTCGCGGCGCACACCGGTCTGCCGGGGCGGTACGAGCCGCTGCCGCTGCAGGTCCTGGACGGCAGCGACGACCTGCAGGCGATGTTCCGCTGGTTCGCCGAGACGCCGGCCTACCGGGCCGACATCGACCAGGTCCGCTCGATCGTCGGCGACCTCCGGGACCTGCCCGCCTGGCTGCAGGACGCGGACTTCCGCACCGAGGGCTGAGGAGTCGAGCGTCGTCGCGCCGCGGGCGGGGCCGGTGCGCCCGCCCGGGCGCCGCCGGCGTTCACACCGCCGTGACCTCTCAGGTCTAGGCTGGAGGGCAGCACCGTCCCCGGCATCCGGCGAGAGAGGACCCACCCGATGAGCCGAGCAGCGCTGGCCGCGATCTCCCACGGCACCTCGGACCCGGCCGGCCAGGCCGTCGTCGCCCGCCTGGCCGCCGACGTCGCCGCCGAGGCCGCCCGCCGCGGCCACCCCGAGGAGGTCCGCCTCGGCCACGTCGATGTGCAGGATCCCGACGTCGCCGCCACGCTCGCCGCGCTGCCCGAGGGGACCCCCGCCGTCGTCGTGCCGGTGCTGCTCTCCGCCGGCTACCACGTCAACGTCGACCTCGCCCGGGAGACCGCCGACGTCGGCCGCGAGGTCACGATCAGCGGCGCCCTGGGGCCCGACGACCGGCTCGTCGAGCTGCTGGTCGAGCGGCTGGAGGCCGCCGGCGCCGATCCGCGGACCGACACCATCCTCCTCGGCGCCGCCGGCTCCTCCGACCCCGCCGCCGTCGACGACTGCCGCGACATGGGCCGCCGGCTCGCCGCGCGGCTGGACGCCGACGTCGAGATCGGCTTCCTCTCGGCCGCCGAGCCGCGGGTGCGCGACGCCGTCGCCGCCGCCCGTCGGGAGCGGCCGCAGCGCCGCGTCGTCGTCGCCAGCTACCTGCTCGCGCCGGGCTACTTCCAGGACCTGCTCGTCGCCGCCGGCGCCGATGTCACCGCCGCGCCGCTGCTTCCCGCGCCCGAGGGCCCGGGCGGAGCCCCGGACTCGCCGCGGCAGCTGATCGAAGTCATGCTCGACCGCTTCGCCGCGGGGGAGCGGGCGCTCACCGCCCGCGCCGACGACTGCGTCTGAGCGGCGTCCGAGCGGCACGCGCGCCGCGGCCTGCGGTACCGTGGACTCCGGTCGCGCCGCCGCCGGCGCCCCGCCCGTCCGCACCGACGACATCCAGGAGCGCCCATGAGCAGCCCCTCGCGCCCGCCGGGCTCCGCCCCGGATCCCTGGGCCGGCGGGTCCACCGCCTACCGGGCGACGCTGGTGGCCGGGATGCTGCTGCTCGCCGCCGGCGTGGTCGCCGCGATCCTGACGGCCTCCGGCGCGGCGGACGCCGTCGCCCCGGCGACGGTGCTGCTGGGGCTGGGCATCCTGCTGCACCTGATCAGCATCGGCGTGCGGATGCGCGACGTCCGCGTCGCGCTCGCCGCCGAGCGCACCCCATCGTCGACGCAGAACGCGAAGGACACCGACACGTGAGCATCAACCCCGCCCTCGAGGGTCGCGAGTACCCGCCCGCCGAGCCCTTCCAGGTCAGCCGCGAGGCGGTCCGCGAGTTCGCGACCGCCGTGCAGGCCTCCCACCCCGCCCACCACGACGTCGACGCCGCCCGTGCGCTGGGCCGCGGCGACCTCGTCGCCCCGCCGACCTTCGCGGTGATCGTCGCCCAGCGCGCCGAGGCCGCCGTCGTCTCCGACGACGAGGTCGGCATCGACTTCTCCCGGGTGGTGCACGCCGACGAGCGCTTCACCCACCACAGCCCCATCCTGGCCGGCGACACGCTGCACGCGACCGTCCGGCTGGAGCGCATCCGCGTGATGGGCGCCGGCGCGATGGTCACCACTGTCGTCGAGGTCGCCGCCGAGGACGGGACCGCGCGCAGCACGGTGGCCTCCTCGCTGCTGGTCCGCGCCGACGACGCCGAGGAGGACGCATGAGTACTGCACAGACCCCCGACATCGCGACCGTGGAGAAGGGCCAGGAGATCGGCCGCCGCACTGTCGCGCTCTCCCGGGCTGATCTGATCCGCTATGCCGCCGCCTCCGGCGACCACAATCCGATCCACTGGAACGAGCGCTTCGCCCGCGAGGTCGGACTCGACGGCGTCATCGCCCACGGCATGCTCACCATGGGTGCGGCGGTGGACCTGATCACCGAGTGGGTCGGCGACCCCGGCCGGGTCGTCGACTACCAGGCCCGCTTCACCAAGCCGGTGCCGGTGCCCGACGTCGCCTCCGGCGCCCCGGACGCGCCGACGGCGGAACTGCGCATCGTCGGCACCGTCGGGACGGTCGACGCCGAGGCGGCCACCGTCCGCGTGGACCTGGCCGTCACCCTCGACGAGGCCAAGGTCCTGGCGAAGTCCCAGGTCATCGTCCAGCTCTGAGCCGTCGTCGGCCTCCGGCGGCCCGCCTGCGGACTGTCTGCGGGTGCGATCCCGGGGCCGGATCCACGGACGACGCCGCCGCCACACCCCGCTCGCCGGGCGGGGTGTGGCGGCCGTCGCCGTATAATCGCCTGCACACGGATCACCGCCCATCGTCAGAGGAAGCATCATGCCCAGCACCACGATCGAGACCTTCCGGGAGCCCCGCTTCCGCATCCCGCGCCGTGCCGCCGCCCTCGGCACGCTGACCGTCGCCGCACTGGCGCTGTCGGCCTGCGGCGACGACGGCTCCTCGGAGTCCGGCGGCTCCGGCGGGGACACCGCGGCGAGCACCGACATCCAGACCGAGCTGGACATCAGCATCGACGACGTCGAGCTCGCCTCCGAGGGGACGCTCTCGGTCTGCTCCGACGTGCCCTACCCGCCCTTCGAGTACCACGACGACGCGGGGAACGTGGTCGGCTTCGACATGGACATCGCCCAGGGCCTCGCCGACGCCTTCGGCGCGGAGCTGGAGGTCGTGCAGACCGGCTTCGAGGGCATCCAGTCCGGCGTCGCGCTCAACGCCGACAGCTGCGACCTGGCGATCTCGGGGATGAGCATCACTGAGGAGCGGGCCGGCAACATGCTCTTCTCCGAGCCCTACCTGAACGACAACCTGGGCCTGCTGGCCTCCGAGGAGAGCGGCGTCGAGTCCGTCGACGACCTCGACGACTCGATCACCGTGGGCGTGCAGGCCGACACCACCGGCGCGACCTACGCGACCGACCAGGGGTACTCCACTCGCGACTACCCGGACTCCGGGCTGCTCATCCAGGGGCTGGAGTCCGGCCAGGTCGAGGCGGCGATGGGCAACATCTCCATCCTCGGCTACCAGGCCGGCGAGGACTCCAGCGTGACCTTCGTCGAGGAGATCGACACCGGCGAGCAGCTGGGCATCGCCGCCCAGGAGGGTGACCAGCAGCTCATCGACGCCGTGGACGAGGTGCTGGCCGAGATGGAGTCCTCCGGCTACATGGACGAGGTGAAGACCAAGTGGTTCGAGAGCGGCGAGACGCCCGAGGAGGGCTCCGAGGGGTCCGCGGACGAGTCGGAGGAGTCGACGGAGGACTCCTCGACCGAGGGTGACGGCTGAACCGCATGGCGATGACCACTCGTGAGCGCGCCCGGCTGAGCCTGGGGATCCAGGCCGGCCTGTTCGTCGTCGTCGCCGCCGTGCTCGTCGTCGTCATGGACTGGCAGGCGATCGCCACCAGCTTCTTCGACGTCGAGCGGATCGGCCCGATGTTCCCGGACATCCTCCTCGTCGGGCTGAAGAACACCCTGGCCTATACCGCCGTGGGCTTCCTGCTCGGCCTGCTCGGCGGGCTGGTGCTGGCGCTGATGAAGCTCTCCAGCTTCCCGGTCTACCGCTGGCTGGCCACCGGCTACATCGAGTTCTTCCGCGGCATCCCGGCGATCCTGGTCTTCCTGGCGCTGGGCTTCGGCGTCTCCATCGCCTTCGGCTGGAACCTCGACTCGCTGCAGATCGCCGGCGTCTCGCTGGGGCTCGTCGGCGCGGCCTACATCGCCGAGACGCTGCGCGCCGGGCTGCAGGCGGTGCCCAAGGGCCAGATCGAGGCCGCCCGCGCGCTGGGCATGCCGGCCTGGCGGGCGATGGTCTCGATCCAGATCCCGCAGGCGGTGCGCATCGTGATGCCCCCGCTGACCAACGAGGCGATCCTGCTGACCAAGGACTCCTCGCTGATCTTCGTGGTCGGACTGACCGCCGGCGCGGCGGAGCTGACCAAGTTCGGCCGCGACGGCATCAACATCTACCAGGCGGGACTGACCCCGCTGGTCGCCGCCGGCGTCTGCTATCTGCTGATCACCGTGCCGCTGTCCATCCTCGCCCGCCGCATGGAGCGGCGGACGTCGACGAAGAAGTAGGAGGCCCGGCATGGCCGAGTCCACCCCCGCATCCGACGCCGCACCCGATGCCGCACCCGACGCCGCCGTCGTCGGCGAGCAGGCGCCGGCCGGCGTCGCGATCTCCGCGCTGCACAAGGCCTACGGCAGCAACGAGGTGCTCAAGGGCATCTCGATGACCGTCGATCCCGGCGAGGTGGTCTGCCTGGTCGGCGCCTCCGGCTCCGGCAAGTCGACGCTGCTGCGCTGCGTGAACCGCCTGGAGGAGCCCAACGCCGGCACGATCACCGTCGCCGACCACGTCGCCTCGGACCCCGACGTCGACCTCGACGCGATGCGTCGCGAGATCGGCATGGTCTTCCAGCAGTTCAACCTCTTCCCCCATCTGAGCGTGCTGGAGAACTGCACGATCACCCCGCGCCGGGTGCTCAAGCAGTCCAAGGCCGACGCCGACGGCGAGGCGATGGCCCAGCTGCGGCGCGTCGGCCTCGAGGAGCTCGCCGACCGCCGCCCCGACCAGCTCTCCGGCGGCCAGCAGCAGCGCGTGGCGATCGCCCGGGCGCTGACCATGCGCCCGCGGCTGATGCTCTTCGACGAGCCGACCTCGGCGCTGGATCCGGAGACCGTCGGCGACGTGCTGGCGATCATGCGTCAGCTGGCCGAGGCCGGGATGACGATGATCGTGGTCACCCATGAGATGACCTTCGCCCGCGAAGTCGCCGACCGCGTGGTCTTCATGGACCAGGGCCATGTGGTCGAGGCCGGTCCGGCCGCGCAGGTCATCGGGAACCCGCAGCAGCCGCGCACCCAGGACTTCCTGCGCCGGGTGCTCGACCCGACCCATGTCGACCTCGACGTCTGAGCCGCGCCGGGTAGGGTGAGCCGCGTGAACTCTCTGCAGACCTCCTCCGCACCGTCCGTCGCCGTCTCCGACGGGCCCCGTCATCTGGCCGAGCACACCACCGCCCGGGTCGGCGGCCCGGCCGGGGACTGGATCGTCGCCGAGACCGAGGGCCAGGCGCTGGAGGTGCTCGCCGCGCATCCGCTGCCCGACGACGAGACCCGCGCCGCGGGCGAGGACAGCCTGCTGGTGCTCGGCGGGGGATCGAACCTGCTGGTCGCCGACGCCGGCTTCGGCGGCACGGTGCTGCAGCTCGCCTTCGAGGGCATCGCCGAGGAGACCGACGGGACGAGCAGCGACGACGCCGGCTCGCGCCTCGTCCGGATCGCCGCCGGCCACCGCTGGGACGACGTCGTCGCCTGGACCGTCCGGCACCGGCTGGCAGGTCTGGAGGCGCTCTCCGGGATCCCCGGCGCGGCCGGGGCGACGCCGGTGCAGAACGTCGGGGCCTACGGCGCGGAGATCGCCCAGACGCTGGTGGACCTGCGCGCCTGGGACCGGGAGGCCGGCGAGCTCGTCACCCTCGACGCGGAGGCGCTGGCCTTCGGCTACCGGGAGTCGGTGCTCAAGCGCACCACGCTGCACGGATCGCCGCGCTACGTGGTGCTCTCGCTGCGTCTGCGGCTCGCCCACGACGGCGAGGACACCCTCTCCGCACCGATCCGCTATGCCGAGCTGGCTCGCACGCTGGGGCTGGACCCCGCGCTGGAGGAGGAGCGGCGGCGCGCGCCGCTGGACCAGGTGCGCGAGCAGGTGCTGGCGCTGCGCGCGGGCAAGGGCATGGTGCTCGACGCCGACGACCACGACACCTGGTCCACCGGGTCCTTCTTCACCAACCCGATCGTGCCGGCGGACATGGCCGCCGGCCTGCCGGAGGAGGCCCCGCGCTTCCCCCTGGACGACTGGCGGGTCAAGCTCTCGGCGGCCTGGCTGATCGACCACGCCGGCTGCGGCCGCGGCTTCGGGGCCGAGCTGACCGACGGCCGAGCCTCGCTGTCGACGAAGCACACGCTGGCGATCACCAACCGCGGGCCGGCCGGCACCGGCGACCTGCTCGCCGTCGCCGGCGCCGTCCGCGAGAAGGTCCACGCGCGCTTCGGCCTCGACCTGCATCCCGAACCGGTGATCATCGGCGCCGAGGTGGCCGCTCCCGGCTCGCGCTGAGCGACTCGGGCCGGCGACGCCGCCTGCGGCAGAGGACGAGCCCTGCGGATCCGTCGGGTGATGGATCGGCAGGGCTCGTCCGTCGTCGCAGGGGCCGGGCGTCAGATCATCGGACGACCCTCGTCGCGGGCACGGCGCGCGTCGCGGGCGAAGCCGCCGGCGATGACCACCAGCACGCCCAGCACGAGGGCGGGCCACATCAGGACGTAGACGCTGAGCAGCAGGTCCATGATCACTCCTTCGGTCCGGTGGGGGCGGTCTCGGCGGGGCGCGAGCCGGCGTCGTCGGGACGGGCCGCGTCGGTCGAGTCGGCCGGCGCGTCCGGACCGCCCGACGCGCGGCCGGCGTCGTCCGTGGTCTCGGCGCTGTCGAAGTTGCCGACGCGGGCATGGATGGTGCTGAAGTCGAACTCCTGTCCGCTGCGCATCGACATCAGCACGCAGACCAGGGTGCTGACCGAGTAGGCGACCAGGGACCCCGAGAGCACCGTGTAGTCGTGGAGCGTGCCCAGAGCCCAGGGGGAGGCGCCGACGACGGCCAGCACGGCGGCGACGCAGCCGACGCGGAGGCCGAAGAATCCGAAGGCCATCAGCCCGATGATCACACCGATCCCCAGCACGCCGAGCACGTCGACGGCCACGCCCAGCAGGGCCCCGAGGGCCCCGTCGACGGGCAGCCACTCGAAGCGCACCGGCAGGAAGACCGCCAGGGCGGCGAGCACGGCGGTGACGAAGGCCCGATTGGTGACCCGGCCCCAGTAGAAGCTGGAGATCACCGGGAAGACGAGGGCGCCCCAGAGCGCGCCGACGAAGACGAGCATGTCCAGGATGTCCAGTCGGAAGCTCGCGATGAGCACGCCGGCGGTCGTCGCCAGGACCATCGTCACCCGGCCGACCAGGAGCATGCGCTTCGGGTCGACGGTGCCGCGGCGCGCGACGTTCTGGCCGTAGATGTCGGCCATCATGATCGAGGACAGCGCCGAGAGGTCGGAGTCGGCGGTCGAGGAGAGCGCGCCGACGATGACCACCAGGAAGAGCCCCAGCGCCACGGTGGGCAGGTGCTCGGCGGCCATCTGCGGGACGATGTTGTTGGCGTCGCCCTCATAGGGCGTGAGGCCGAGGTACAGCGCCAGCACGCCGAGCATCCCGATGCCGATGACCATGGCCCCGTAGCCGATCGTGGCGGTCACGAAGGTGCGCTTGATGAGGTCCTCGCGCACGGCGAAGAGGCGCTGGGCGATGGTCTGGTTGCCGATGGCGTAGGCGAGCACGGCCGCGATGTAGGGCGCGCCCTGGCTGAGGAAGGCCTCCGAGGAGAAGAAGTTCGACTGCTCGGCGGACAGGTTCTCCGCGCCCGTCTGGAAGCTGGAGGGGAAGTCGGCGGCGAAGAAGATGATCGGGATGATCACGCCGATCAGGGCGAACATCGCCACCAGCTGCATGAAGTCGGTCAGCGACGAGGCGCGGAATCCCGACCACAGGGTGTAGATCAGCACGCCGCCTGCGACGAAGAGCACGCCCTGGGCGAAGGTGAAGGGGGAGAACAGCGAGATGATCGCCCCGCCGGCGACGAAGTTCGTCGTCAGGCTGATGATGCTGCCGATCACATTGGAGCTCGCCAGCAGCAGCTGGCTGGAGCTGCCGTGGCGTGCCCGCATGATCTCGGCGAGCGTGTGGGCATTCGGGGCGATGCTGCGGATGCGCCGTCCGAACGGGTAGATGAACAGGATCATCAGGGCGCCCCAGAGTCCGTAATGGATCGGCCCGGAGATCCCGTAGGTGTATCCGGACGTGGCGGAGGCGTAGAGCGAGGAGGCCCAGATCCAGGTGGAGGTCATGCTGGCCGCCGCGATGCCGAAGCCGACGTTGTTGCCGGCCGTCATGTACGCGTCGGCGTTCTCCTTCTTCCGGCGGATCTTCAGGGCCATGTAGAGCGTGGCCCCGTAGAACGCGGCGAGGATCACCAGCACGGTGGTCGAGCTGAGGAATGTCGATCCCGGTTCCCCCATAGGGTCCTTCCTGTCGGCGGCAGAGGGTCGGCGCACAGCGCGCGGACCTCCCTCGCGGACGAAGGACGGCGTGCGGCGCGGCTGCGCGCATACCGGATCAGGCTACAGAGGTTCCGGAGGGGCGATTCCGCGGGGCCCCGCCGTCGCGGGCTCCGGATCGATGCCTCGCAGGGCGCGGCGGCGGCGGTCGGCGACCGGACGCGCGCAGGACGCTGCTTCGGCCTGACGAGCGCGGTCGGGCGTGCGGCGTGCGCCGTCGGCGAGGGCTTCCGAGCCGGTATGGAGAGGGCGTCCAGCCGGCCGTCAGTCGGCATCGGGAAGCTCCGGACGGAGTGATGATGATCACGCCGATCTGTGAGGAGGATCACCGGATCGTCGTCGGGCCTGCCGCGCACGACGAGGCCCCGACGTCGATCCTGCGACGTCGGGGCCTCGTCGGAGAGCCGGCGGACCGGCCGGGATGCGGCGGTCGGCTCAGAGCTTGCCGACGGCGATGAGCAGCATGCGGCGCAGCGGCTCGGCCGCGCCCCAGAGCAGCTGGTCGCCGACGGTGAAGGCCGAGATGTACTCGCCTCCCATGGCCATCGGGCGGATGCGGCCCACCGGGATCGTGAGGTCGCCGGTGGCGGCCACCGGGGTCAGCTCCCGCATGGTGGCGTCCTTCTCGTTCGGGACGACCTTCGCCCAGTCGGTGCCGGAGGCGATGATCGACTCGATCTCGGAGACCGGCAGCTCCTCGCGGAGCTTCAGCGTCAGCGCCTGCGAGTGCGAGCGCAGCGCGCCGACGCGCACGCACAGCGAGTCGAAGGGGATCGCCTCGCCGCGCCGCTCGACGCCGGGGGCCAGGTCGTCGCCGCGGCCGAGGACCTTGTTGGTCTCGGCGCCGGCCTTCCACTCCTCCTTGGAGACGCCGTTCCCGAGGTCGGCGTCGATCCAGGGGATCAGCGAGCCGGCCAGCGGGACGCCGAACTGGGCGGCGTCGAGACCCTCGCGCTGGGTCTCGAGGACCTTGCGGTCGATGTCCAGGATGGCCGAGGCTGGGTCGGCCAGCTCCGTGGAGACGGCGCCGTGGATGTCGCCGAACTGGGTCACCAGCTCGCGCATATGCTTCGCGCCGCCGCCGGAGGCCGCCTGGTAGGTCATGGCAGTGCCCCACTCGACCAGGCCCTCGGTGAAGAGGCCGCCGAGGCCCATCAGCATGCAGGAGACGGTGCAGTTGCCGCCGATGAACTCCTTCACCCCGGCCTCGAGGCCGGCGTCGATGACGTCGCGGTTGATCGGGTCCAGCGCGATGATCGAGCTGTCGGCCATGCGCAGCGTCGACGCCGCGTCGATCCAGATGCCGTCCCAGCCGGCCTCGCGGAGCTTCGGGTAGACCGCCTTGGTGTAGTCGCCGCCCTGGGCGGTGACGATGATCGGCAGCTTCTTCAGCGTCTCGATGTCGTGGGCGTCCTGCAGCGTGGGCTCGGACGGGGAGACGCCGTCGAAGGACGGGGCGTCGCCGCCGGCGTTGGAGGTGGAGAAGAACACCGGATCGAGGTGCTCGAAGTCCCCCTCGTCGAGCATGCGACGGACCAGCACGGAGCCGACCATGCCGCGCCAGCCGACGAGACCGATCGACGGGGTCTCGGCGGTGGAGAGGGCGGAGACTGCGGACGATGTCATAGAAGCCATATGTCCCAGGATAACGAACTGCCGTGTGCCGGGACATGCCGCACGTCACGGAGGCCGCCGTCGCCGCGGGGCGTCGGGCGGCGTCCCGCGGGGCTCGGCCGCCGTCAGAGCGGGGACTCAGCGGGGCTCAGCGGCGGCGCGCATGCCTCTCGAAGCGGTGCCGCAGACCGTTCTCCGCGACATGCCAGCCGCCGTCGGCCGGATCCGAGGACTCCAGCCGCCAGTCCTCCTCCGACAGCCGCGGGGCCCGGGTGTCGCCGTCGACGTCGAGGTCGATGACGGTGACCACGGCGGCGTCGGCCAGGCCGCGCTCGACCGCCTCGGCGTAGATCGCCCCGCCGCCGAGGATCCAGATCCGCTCCGGGGCTCCGGAGGAGTCGCGGACGGCGGAGGCCGCCGAGGAGGCGTCCGACGCCGACGACGGCGCCGCGGCGACCTGCAGCCCGGTCGCCAGCGAGTCGACCGCCTCGGCGCCGGCTCCCTCGATCTCCGCGGCGCGGGAGGAATCGCCGGTGACGACGATGTTCCGCCGGCCGGGCAGCGGGCGGGCGGCCTCGGGCAGCGACTCCCAGGTGCGCCGGCCCATCACCACCGGGCAGCCGCGGGTCATCGCCCGGAAATGGGCGAAGTCCTCGGGCAGATGCCAGGGCATGTCGCCGCCGTCGCCGATGACTCGGTCCCGGGCCTGGGCCCAGATCATCCCGACCCACGGGTGCTCGCGCTCAGTGTGCGTCGGCACGGCCTCCGGCTGCTCGCTCCTCGGGCTCATACCGCCACCGGGGCCTTGATGGCCGGATGGTGCTGGTAGTCGACCACCTCGAAGTCCTCGTAGGCGTAGTCGAAGATCGACTCCGGGGTGCGGGCGAACTCCAGCCGCGGGGAGGGCAGCGGGTCGCGGCTGAGCTGCTCGGTCACCTGCTCGAGGTGGTTGTCATAGATGTGGCAGTCGCCGCCGGTCCAGATGAACTCACCGGGCTCCAGGCCGACCTGCTGGGCGACCATCCGGGTGAGCAGCGCGTAGGAGGCGATGTTGAACGGGACGCCGAGGAACAGATCGGCGCTGCGCTGGTAGAGCTGGCAGGAGAGCCGCCCGTCGGCGACGTGGAACTGGAACATCACGTGGCAGGGCGGCAGCGCCATGTCCTCGACGTCGGCCGGGTTCCAGGCGGTGACCAGGTGGCGGCGCGAGTCGGGGTTCGTGCGCAGCGACTCGACGACCTGGGCGATCTGGTCGATCTGGCCGCCGTCGGGCGTGGGCCAGCTGCGCCACTGCACGCCGTAGACCGGGCCGAGCTCGCCGTCGGCGTCGGCCCACTCGTTCCAGATGCGCACGCCGTGCTCCTGCAGCCAGCGCACGTTGGAGTCGCCGCGGAGGAACCACAGCAGCTCGTGCGCGACGGACTTGAAGTGCACCCGCTTGGTGGTGATCAGCGGGAACGACTCGCTCAGGTCGAAGCGCAGCTGGCGGCCGAAGACGCTGCGCGTGCCGGTGCCGGTGCGGTCGGACTTGGCGGTGCCGTGCTCCAGCACCTCGGCCAGCAGGTCCTCGTACGGGGTGGGGATCGTCTCGCTCACGCCACCAGCGTACCGGTCCGGGAGCCGCAGGCGACGAGGGCGACGGCGGGGACGGCGGCGACGCCGGCCGCGCCGCGTCTGCACGCTCGCGCCCCGCGGCTCAGCTCACCGGCGCCTGGAAGCGTCGGTACTCGGGATGTCGATGCAGGTAGTCGTCGATGTAGCTGCACTCGGAGAGGAAGCGGGCGTCCTGCGCGGCCAGGTGGTCCAGCAGCAGCGTGACCAGGCTGCGCGCGTAGCCCTTCCGGCCGTGGGCGGGGCTGATGATCGTGTGCTGCAGCCGGGTGACCTGCTGGCCGCCGATCGTCTCCTCGGCGAAGCCGACGAACCCGATGAAGGTGTCGACGCCGTCGAGCGTGTCCCAGAGCTCGGCCCGGCCGCGGTCGGCGTCGAGATGCATCCGCGCCGTCGGGTGGACGTTCTTCTTCTGCTCCATGACCAGGAGACTACCGTCACAGTCGGCGGCTGTCAGCGGTCGACGTCGCAGGTCTGCGCGTCGCGGAGGCCGCGGCTCAGTCGTCGAACGGGTCGTGGACCTCGACCGCGACGATCGTGCCCGAGCGGTCCACCGCCTGCTGGGCGACGAGCAGCGCGCCCGGGCGCAGATACGGGTCCTCGGCGGGAAGCGCCTCGAGCAGCTCGGGGTCGCGGATCCAGTCCCGCAGCTCCTCGAGCACCGTCGGCAGCACGGGCCGGTGGGTGCACATCAGCAGCGGCTGCAGCGCCTCCAGCGACTTGCGGGTGCGGTTCCGCGGCTTCTGCGGCTTCTCCTGCGCCCGCTTCTCGGTGAGCGAGTCGCGGTACTTCAGCCGGTGGCGGTGTCGCTTCACGTAGGGGGCGACGGTCTCCACACAGCGCTTCCACGGGCTGGACTCCAGCATCCGGGGCCGCCAGGCGGTCAGCAGCCGCTCGACGGCCTTGGCCTGGCGCTTGCCGGTGGCCGCCAGCGGGCGCTTGCCCTCGGCCTTGGACCAGGAGGCGCGCGGCTTGGCCTTGGCGTGGCGCAGCACGATGAACGGGGAGGTGCGCAGCCGCATCTCCTCGTGGAGCCGCTCCAGCTCGTCCAGCGGCTGGCGGTCGGTGTCGTTGCTCAGCATCTCGCGGGCCTGCGGGACGGCGACCCAGCGGACCTCGTCGGTCTCCTCGGCGTCGGGCTTGGGCTTGCCCTCGGTGACCTGGGCCGCCCAGTACCAGACCTCCTTGGACTTCATCCTGCCGCTCTTGCCGACCTGGTAGCGGGTGATCGGCAGCGGCATGCCCAGGCGCACCTTCAGCCCGATCTCCTCGTGGACCTCGCGCACCGCGCACTCCGGCAGCGTCTCGCCGGGGTCGAGCTTGCCCTTGGGGAAGGACCAGTCGTCGTAGCGCGGCCGGTGGATCAGCAGCACTTCCAGCGCGTCGCGGTTCAGCCGCCAGCACAGGGCCCCGGCGGCGAGCACCGCGGCGTCGTGGCCGTCGTCGGCGCAGGTCGTGGTGCGTCGGCGCGGCACGCGGGTCATCGGCTCTGCCGGCTGGGACGGCTCCGCTGACTCTGTCGAAGCTGTCGACGCTGTCGGCTCGGCCGGCGTCGCCCCGGTGCCGTTCGCCGAGGGGGCGGCGACGGCGGCGTCCGGCACGGAGCGCGCCGAGGCGCCCGCGCGCGCCTCGTCGGCGGTGTCGGGAACGGCGTCGTCGAGGCTGCGGTCTGTGGTGTTCACGTCGGTGATGATCCTCGGGAGCTGCTCGGCGGTGCGGCGTTCAGGCGGGGTCTGGGCCCCTGGGAGACCCGGCGAGGGTCAGGAGGAGACGGCGCCGTCGGCGTCGTCTGCGGGGGCGTACATGGTGTCGACGTCCCAGCGGGCGAAGCCCAGCGCGGTGTAGAGCTGCACCGCCGGGGTGTTGTCGGCGTCGGTGTAGAGCATGATCGCCCCCAGCCCGCGCGAGCGCAGATGCTCGATGCCGGCCAGCGTCAGCACGCGGCCCAGCCCGTGGCCGCGGGCCTCGGGGACCACGCCGACGACGTAGACCTCGCCGACGGGCTCGTGGCGGCCCTCGGAGGGATCGGCGGGGTGGACCTTGGTCCAGTGGAAGCCCAGCAGCCGCCCGTCCTCCTCGGCGAGCAGGAAGCCGGCGGGATCGAACCAGTCCTCGGCCATCCGGGCCTCGAGGTCCTCGCGGGTCAGCCGCCCCTGCTCGGGGTGGTCGGCGAAGGCCGCCGCATTGGCGCGGAGCCAGGCCTCCTCGTCGCGGCCGGGCTCGAAGGGACGGATCTGCACGCCCGCCGGAGCGTCCGGCACGGTGATCTCCTGCGGGGCGGTCAGCCGCATCCGCCACAGTTCGCGCACCGGGCGCCAGGCGAAGCGGGAGGCCAGCCGCACGGCGGCCTCGTGCTCGCCGTGCGCCCAGGCTCGGCGCGTCCGTCCCGCGGCCGGGGCGAGGGCGTCGGCGGCGAGGGTGTCGGCCAGCCGGCCGCCGACGCCGTGCTGGCGGCAGTTCGGCCGGACCACCATCTCCAGCACATCGGGGGACTCCGCGTCGCCGCGGACGACGACGCCGGCGCCGGCGAGCAGCGGCCCCGCGCTCGCGTCCTCGGACCCCTCACCTGTCGCCTCGTCAGCCGTCTGCTCTGCGGTCTCGGGCCCGCCCGCGCCGGCCGGCCAGGCCCAGGCGACGGCGAGGCGCAGCGGGGAGCCGTCCGCGGCGGCCGCGCCGGCCTTCTCCAGCTCGATCAGCGTCTGCTCCGAGAAGGGCGGATTGCCGTCGGCCTCCTCGGCGGTGCGCGCCAGCTCCTCCAGCGCGCGGACCAGGTCGGGGCCCGGGGCGGCGGAGCGGGGCTCCACCGTGATCTCGGCCGGGGCGCTCCCTGCGGGGGATCCCGTCGGGGCGGGGGTGCTCGTCGTGTCCTCGGAGCTCATGGCTCCACTGTATCGGAGCGGAACCGCCCGTGGGGCCCGCCTCCGGCGTGGCCGAGCCCGGAGCATCCCCGGGGACGAGCCGGCGTCGGACCAGGCGTCGGAGCAGGCGCCGGACCAGGCGTCAGGTCAGGCCTGCGGCTCGTCCTCGCTCGCGGCGACCTCACCGTCCTCCGGCTCCTGGTCGGCGCGGGAGACCACCAGGCGGTAGCCGACGTTGCGGACGGTGCCGATCAGCGACTCGTGGTCGGGCCCCAGCTTCGCGCGCAGCCGACGGATGTGGACGTCGACGGTGCGGGTGCCGCCGAAGTAGTCGTAGCCCCAGACCTCGTGCAGCAGCCGGTCCCGGGTGAAGACGTGGCCGGGGTGCAGCGCCAGGTGCTTGAGCAGCTCGAACTCCTTGTAGGTGAGATTGAGCAGTCGGCCGTCGATGGTGGCCATATAGGTGGTCTCGTCGATGGTGATCCCGCCGGCGCGGATCTCGTCGGCGTGGCCCTCCTCGGCGGCCTCGACGGCGCCCATCCGGATGCGCGCGTCGATCTCTCCGGGGCCGGCCTCGGCGAGCACGAAGTCGTCGACCTGCCAGCTCTCGTTCAGCGTGGGGAGCCCCGCTTCGGTGACGACGGCGACCACCGGGGCGGCCGTCGACTGCCGCACCAGCTGGCAGAGCGAGCGGGCGTGGGCGAGCTGGGTGCGCGCGTCGACCAGGGTGATGTCCGCGCGGGGAGCGCGCACGATGCTCGAGGCCTCGGCGGGGAAGACCCGGACCCGGTGGGTGAGCAGCTCCAGCGACGGCAGGGCGTCCTCGGGGGTGTCGGTGAGCAGCAGCACCTGGGCCATCCGTGGTCTCCCCTGTCCTCGCGTCGTCTCCTCGGCCGGAGGGCGGCGACATCACGGGCCGGCGGGCCTGGCGCCGTCGTGCCGCACGGATCGAGTATAGCCGCGCCGTCGCCGGACCGAGCCGCGTCGCGTCGGCTCTGGCAGGATGGTCTGCTGTGAAACACCTCCCCGTGGCCCTCTCCGGCCTGCTCTCCGCGGCGGCGCTGCTGGCCTCCTCCTTCGCCGGCGCGCCGGTGCTCGCGGCGGTGGTCTGCCTGATGTGCCTGGTCGTCTCGCTGGGCTGGCCGCAGCTGATGGGCGTGGCCGCGCGCCGCTCGCTCGCGGCGGTCATCCTGGGCGCCGGCGTCGTCGCCGCGCTCGGCGCGGCCGTCGTCTCGGCGGTCGAGTCGCTGTTCTTCTGGTCCTCGGTGGCGCTGGCCTTCGGGGTGATGGCCATCTTCGTCATCCAGGTCGTCCGCGGCACCGGACGGCCCCACCGGATCGAGTCGACGATCGGCGCCTCCTCCGGCGTGGTGGTGACGACGACGGCGGCCGGCTGGGTGGCCGGGCTGCGGTATCCCGCCGAGCTGGTCGGCGTCGGCGGCGACCGCACCGGACTGGTGCTCATCCGCAGCCCGCTGCCCTACGAGGACTGGGGCGTGCTCGGCGTCACCGGCGCCTCCGGCGAGCTGACCGTCGTCGGCCTGGCCGCGCTGGCGCTCTGCGTCGCGGTGCTGCTGGCCTGCCTGCCGCTGCGCGATCTCCTCGCAGTGCCGCTGATCATCCTGGGCACGCCGGCCGCCGCTCTCGGAGTCGGCCTGGCCTGGGGCGAACTGACCACGCTCTTCTCCGTGGTGCTCGGACTGGCGGCCGGACTGCTGGTCTCGGCGATGCGGCGGCTGCTGCTGCACCGCGGCGCGCCCGCCGGGCGGATGGCCGCGCTCGCCGTCGGCACCGCCCCGGTGGCGGTGATGGGCGCGCTGGTCTTCTTCGCCGAGCGCCTGCTGCTGGTCTGACGCACGTCTGACGACGGCGCAGCCGACCCGGTAGACTCGCGGACATGGACATCGCACTGCAGAACGTCTCGCTGCTGGGACTGGAGATCTTCTTCATCGGCCTGCTCGTGCTGGTGGCTCTGGTCATCGCCGGCATCTCGCTGACCGTGATCACCCGCCTGTACAAGGGACAGCGCTGACCCGTGGCACCGATGGAGCTCCCCACCGACATCACCCCTGAGCTGGCGCCGCTGTACTGGCTGCTCGGACGCTGGGAGGGGCAGGGGCGCCTCGGCGCCGGCGAGGAGTCGGACCCGATCTTCACCCAGCGGGTCACCTTCCGCGACTCCGGGCTGGAGTTCGTCGAGTACCGCGCGCAGAGCTGGCTCTCCGACGCGGACGGCACGCGGCTGCGCCCGCTGAGCGTGGAGACCGGCTTCTGGTCGCTGCATCGCCCGCGCGCCGACGCCGACGTCGGCCCCGGGCTGGATCCCGCCGACGTGGTCCCGGCCTATAAGACCGCCTCCGAGGTCGAGGAGCTGGCCGTCGACGACAGCACCTACCCGATCACGGCGACGATCGCGCATCCGGGAAGCCTCACCGAGCTCTACACCGGGCGCATCAAGGGCCCGCAGCTGCAGCTGGCCACCGACGGCGTGATGCGCGGCGAGCACGCGGCGGAATACAGCGGGGCCACCCGCATGTTCGGGCTGGTGAACGGCCAGCTCTTCTGGCGCTGGGATCTGCAGACCGTCGACGGCGAGGCCGTCCCGCACGCCTCGGCGGTGCTGGACCGCATCGCCTCCGCCTCCGAGGTCGACGGCGTCTGATCCCGACGCCGCGCGTCGGCGTCCCGTAAGGATGCCCGGCGCCGGATCCGCTGGCGACGAGCCCACGATGTCAGGAGCGCTGGTGACCGACACCGAGACCCCGCCGACCGACCCCGCCGGAGAGCATGCCGAGGAGCACGCCGGCGACCGTCCCGGCCAGGAGCGCTCGCCGCTGCTGGACCGCCGCGGCGCCGTCGCCGCCGAGGCCGAGGACGCCGCCGTCGCGGCCCACTACGGTGATCCGGTGCGCGAGCAGCGTCGGCTGGAGGCCGGTCAGGCCGTCGTCGACCTCTCCCACCGCTCGGTGGTGACCGTCTCCGGCCCGGACCGGCTGTCCTGGCTGACCACGCTCTCCTCGCAGCAGGTCTCCTCGCTGGCCCCCGGCGAGTCCACCGAGCTGCTGCTGCTCGACCTCTCCGGACGCATCGAGCACGACGCCGCCGTCGTCGACGACGGCGCCACGACCTGGCTGATCACCGAGAACACCCACGGCGGCGTGCTCGCCGCGTGGCTGGAGTCGATGAAGTTCATGCTCCAGGTCGAGATCGTCGACCGCACCGGCGACTGCGCGGTGCTCGGCTCCGTGGCCGCGCCGCCCGAGGAGCTGCCCGGCGAGGTCGTCCGCTGGCAGGACCCGTGGCCGCGGCTGGGGCCGGGAGCGGCCAGCTATGCCGCCGTCGAGGAGGCCGAGCACCCCGGGGCGGACTGGTCCTGGCACCTGACGGTCGTCGCCCGCGAGCAGCTCGCCGCCGCCGTCGAGGCCCTGGAGACCGGAGCCGCCTGGAGTGTGGCCGGCGTCCACGCCGCCGAGGCGCTGCGCGTGGCCGCCTGGCGTCCGCGGCTGGCCCGCGAGGTCGACGAGAAGGCCATCCCGCACGAGCTGGACCTCATCCGCACGGCGGTGCATCTGGCCAAGGGCTGCTACCGCGGCCAGGAGACCGTCGCCCGCGTGCACAACCTGGGCCATCCGCCGCGCCGGCTGGTCTTCCTGCAGCTCGACGGCAGCGAGCACACGCTGCCGGCGGTCGGCTCGGACGTGCTCGCCCCGCGCGGGGCGACGGATCCGGAGACGCTGGCCGGCGAACGGGCCGTGGGCCGGGTGACCTCCACGGCGCGGCACCACGAGATGGGGCCGATCGCGCTGGCGCTGGTCAAGCGCCGGGTCGACCCCGAGGCGCAGCTGGTCGTCCGCGATCCGAACCGCTCGTCCGCGACGGAGCAGGGCGACGAGGCGTCGGAGCGTGCCGAGACGGCCGAGGGCGCGGAGGCCGGGGAAGCTCCTGCGCCGAGCTTCTACGCCGCCGCCCAGGAGATGATCGTGAAGCCCGACGCCGGCCAGGTGGTGGGCCGCCCGAAGGGCGACTTCGTGCGCCCGCCGCGCCGCTGAGCGGGCCCCGCCCCGAGCGCCCCGCCGCCTGCGGCGATGACTCCGCGGCGATGACCCGGCGGCGATGACTCCGTGGGAGGTGTGGGAATGTGCGCGCATTCCCACACCTCCCACGGAGTCATCCTGTCGGTGGGCGCGGCTGTCAGGTCAGCGTGACCGTGGTGCGGGCGCCGATGTCGACGAAGCCCAGCGCGTGGGCCAGCCGACGGGAGGCCGGGGCCTCCACTGCGGCCCGCCATTGCGGGACCAGTCCGTCGACGAAGGCCTCCTCCACGGCGACGGCGCCGACGTGGGCGGCCAGCCCCCGGCCGCGATGCGCCGGGGCGGTGAGCACCCCCAGCTCGCCGAGCAGCATCTGCTGCACGCGGCGTCCGGCAGCGGTCAGCGGGGTCCCGTCGGACTCGTCGACCAGCGTCGCGGCCCACTCGGCCGCGGGCAGCCCGGAGGCGGCGACGTCGTCGGCCGGGGAGGCCTCCAGGAGTGCGTGCACCGGCTCCGGCTCGAAGGAGATCGCGCCGGAGGCCACCGGCGAGGGCGGCACCTCGGGCGGCTCCTCGCTGCACAGCAGGAAGGTCTCGCCGGCGATGCGCGCGCCGGGGTGCTCGGCGGCGGCCAGCGCCAGCAGGCGGGTCTCGTCGGCCAGCTGCTCGTCGGGCACGGAGCGGGCGCGGTCGAGCAGCGGTTCCGGTCCGGAGAGCACGGCCCGGTCGAAGAGCCGCGTGAAGGAGAGCGACGCGGCGTCGTCGTCGACGACTTCGAGGCGCAGCCCCGGGTCGCCGCGCTCGAGGTCGAAGTCGTCGAGCTGCAGGGTGCGCGCCCAGGCCAGGCGGATGATCTGGCGGGTGTGCTCGGTCAGCGGCATGACCTCCACCCTACGCGTCCGATGCACGCAGAATGACCCCGTGGGAGGTGCGGGAACGCGCGCGCATTCCCACACGACCCACGGAGTCATCACGGCGGGGGAGCGGGCCTCAGCGGCCGAAGAGGATCTGAGCCTCCTCGTAGCGCTCGGCCGGAACCTCCTTGAGCCCGTCCAGGGCCTCGGCGAGGTCGACCTTGACGATCTCGGTGCCGCGCAGCGACGCCATGTGGCCCCAGGCCTCCTCGTGCACCAGATCCAGCGCGCGCATGCCGAAGCGCGTCGCCAGCACCCGGTCGTAGCCGGTGGGGTTGCCGCCGCGCTGGATGTGGCCCAGCGTCGTGCTGCGGGTCTCGATGCCGGTGCGCTCCTCGATGCCTCCGGCCAGCCACTGGCCGATGCCGCCCAGCCGGGGCCGGCCGTCGGCCTCGCGGCCCTTGTCGGCGACCGCCTCCTCGGTGCCCTCCGGGATGAAGCCCTCGGCCACGACGACGAGCGGCGAGCGGCCGCGGGAGTGGACCTGCTCGACCCACTCGGTGACCTGTTCCATGCCGACGCTCTGCTCCGGGATGAGGATGGCGTGGGCGCCGGCGGCCATCCCCGAGTGCAGGGCGATCCAGCCGACGTGGCGGCCCATGACCTCGGCGACCATGCAGCGATGGTGGGACTCGCCGGTGGTGCGCAGCCGGTCCATCGCATCGGTGGCGATGGAGATCGCGGTGTCGAAGCCGAAGGTGTAGTCGGTGGCCTTGAGATCGTTGTCGATGGTCTTCGGCACCCCGACCACCGGCAGGCCGTCGGCGGCGAGCCGGCGTGCCCCGGCGAGCGTGCCCTCGCCGCCGATGGCGATGACCGCGTCGATGGCGTGCTCGCGCATGGTCGCGGCGATGTTCTCCGCGCCGCCCTGCGGGTGCTTGTACGGGTGCGTGCGGGAGGTGCCGAGGATCGTGCCGCCGTCGCGGGAGAGGCCGCGGACGTCCTGGCGCTCCAGCGCCATGTAGTCGCCCTCGATGAGTCCGCGCCAGCCGCCGCGGAACCCGACGAACTCGTCGCCGAAGCTCTTGATGCCGTGCAGCACGGCGGACCGGATGACGGCATTGAGTCCGGGGCAGTCGCCCCCGGAGGTGAGCAGGCCGATGCGCATGATGCAGCTCATCCTTCCTGTGTGTCGCGGGATGGGGAGCCTGACGCCGTCGGCAGGTGCGGATCCAGTCTAGGCGGTGCTGCTCACACTTCTCACCGTTCCCGCCGTCGGACGCGCATCCGGCGAGGTATCCGGGCGCCCGGCGGCCCGACGGCGGCTCAGGCTGCGCCGAGCAGCTCGCGGATGCGCTCCAGCCCGCGGACGAGGTCCTCGTCGCCGAGCGCGTAGGACAGCCGCAGGAAGCCGCCGGGCCCGAAGGCCTCGCCCGGGACGACGGCGACCTTGGCCTGCTCGAGGATGACCTCGGCCAGCTCCGCGGAGGTCTGCGGCGTGGTGCCGCCGATCTCGCGGCCCAGCGCCCCGCGGACGTCCACGTAGACGTAGAAGGCGCCCTGCGGAGTGGGGCAGGAGAATCCGGCGATCGCGTTCAGTCCGTCGACCATCGTCCGACGTCGCCGGTCGAAGGCGGCCTTCATCTCCTCCACGGAGTCCAGCGGGCCGGTGACCGCTGCCAGCGCGGCCATCTGCGAGACGTTGGCGACGTTCGACGTCGCGTGCGACTGCAGGTTGGAGGCGGCCTTGATGACGTCGGCGGGGCCGACCATCCAGCCGACTCGCCAGCCGGTCATCGCGTAGGTCTTGGCCACGCCGTTGAGGATCACCACCTGGTCGGCGAGCTCGTCCACCGAGGCGATCGAGGCGAAGTCGACGTCGTCGTAGGTCAGGTGCTCGTAGATCTCGTCGGTGACCACCCACAGGCCCTTCTCCGCGGCCCATCGTCCGATCTCCGCAGTGGCCTGAGGCGACTGCACCGCGCCGGTAGGGTTCGACGGCGAGACGAAGACCAGCACCTTGGTGCGTGCGGTGACGGCGGCCTCGAGCTGCTCGACGGTGACCTGGTAGCCCTGCTCCGGGCCGGCGAAGACCTCCACCGGCACGCCGTCGGCGAGCTTGATCGCCTCCGGGTAGGTCGTCCAGTAGGGGGCGGGCACCAGGACCTCGTCGCCGGGGTCGAGCAGCGTCGCGAAGGTGTTGTACACCGCCTGCTTGCCGCCGTTGGTGATCAGCACGTTCTGCGCCTCGACGGACAGGCCGGAGTCGCGGGTGGTCTTCTCGGCCACCGCCTCGCGCAGCTCGGGGAGGCCGGCGGCCGGCGAGTAGCGGTGGAAGCGCGGGGTCCGGGCGGCGTCGACGGCGGCCTCGACGATGTAGTCCGGCGTCGGGAAGTCGGGCTCTCCGGCGCCGAACCCGACCACATCCTCTCCGGCGGCCTTCATGGCCTTGGCCTTGGCGTCGACGGCGAGCGTCGCGGACTCGGCGATGGAGCCGATCCGGCGGGAGACGCGGGAGGTCGGTGCGGTCATGGAGAGGTTCCTTCCCTGGCCTTCGTGCGGCCTGCTGTCCGGGCCTTCTTCGGGGTCATGCGGCGGCGTCGTGCAGCGGGGACGTGCGTCGCGGCGCGGCCGCCGACGATGGTCAGCCTAGCGTCGGAGCGCGGCGGACTCGACCGTCGACGGGGCTGGTTTGCCGAGTTTCATCGCCGGAGCGTAGACTTGCCCATCGGTATCACGTGGGCTGGCACGGCCGTGCCGCGTTCGAGACCTGATCTGCGCCGTCTTTGCGCCGGTGAGGTTCGATGCGAGAATGGTCGGTGCGGGTCCGTGGGATCCCTAGGGCAGTGGCGCAATTGGTAGCGCAACGGTCTCCAAAACCGTAGGTTGCAGGTTCGAGTCCTGTCTGCCCTGCGCTGAGCGTCGTCGTGACCCGGTCACGGCGATCAGCATCGCACCGAGTTCTTCGACCAGATGGAGCCCCCGTGTCCCAGACGCCGTCCACCGAAGTCCAGGGGTCCTCCCCGGACGGAGGAGGCCCCCGGGGTCCGTTCGGCAGGATGTGGCTGTTCCTCCGCCAGGTCGTCGACGAGCTCAAGAAGGTGGTCGTCCCCACCCGGCGCGAGCTGACCAACTACACGCTGGTCGTGCTGGTGTTCGTGATCGTGGTGATCCTCATCGTCACGGGGCTGGACTGGCTGTTCGGCACCGGCGCCGACTGGCTGTTCGGCGGCGGCGACGCCTCCGCCGCGGCGGCCGGGGAGGGCGCAGTCGGCGAGTGATCCGCACGGGTCGCCCGTCGGCCGGACGACGGATGACCGCAGTGACATGACGAAGCGGCCGACGGATCCCCTGCAGCGCAGCGGGCCTGAGGCACGCACCACGCAGAGCAGGAGACGCAGTGTCTGATCAGGAACGTTCGCAGCAGGCCGAGGCCGAGGCCCCGGAGGCCGGCGTCGAGGAGACGACCGAGTTCGCCCCGGAGGACGCGGCCGACTCCGCCGAGGTCGAGGCCCCTGCCGCGGAGGACGCCGGCGACGAGGCCGACGCCGATCAGCAGGACGCCGCCTCCGCGCAGGACGGCGAGCAGGCGGGCGACCAGGCCGACGACTCGGCGGAGGAGCCGGCCGAGGAGGAGAAGACCTGGGAGCAGCGCGCCGAGGAGCTGCGCGGCAAGCTGCGCCGCCAGCTCGGCGACTGGTACGTCGTGCACACCTACTCCGGCTATGAGAAGCGCGTGAAGTCCAATCTGGAGACGCGCATCCAGACTCAGGACATGGAGGAGCTGATCTTCGAGATCGACGTCCCCATAGAAGAGGCCGTGGAGATCAAGGGCACCCAGCGCAAGGTCGTCAATCGCGTGCGGATCCCCGGCTACGTGGTCGTGCGCATGGAGCTCACCGACGCCTCCTGGGGCGTGGTGCGCCACACCCCAGGAGTCACCGGATTCGTCGGCAACGCCTACGACCCGCACCCGCTGACCCTCGACGAGGTCTTCGACATGCTCGCCGAGCACCGGCTGGGCCGTCCGGACGCCCCGAAGGCGGCGGAGTCCGGCGCGGGCGAGTCCGGCGGCGCCGCCCCGACCGCCCCCGAGGGCGTCACCGTGGACTTCGAGATCGGCGAGTCCGTCACCGTCAACGACGGCCCGTTCGCCACGCTGCCGGCCACGGTCTCCGAGATCCACCCGGACAGCCGCCAGCTGGTCGTGCTGGTCTCGATCTTCGAGCGCGAGACTCCGGTGACGCTGAACTTCAGCCAGGTGGACAAGGTCTACTGATCCCCCGCCCCGTCGCCGACGCCGGGGACGGACGGACACATCCGAATACAAGCTTCGACGACGCCGATGGCTTTGGTCGGCGTCGTCGTGCGGTCATCACGCCAGGGTGGCCACCCCCTCTGCTCACGCTCCTGTGGCAGCAGGGACACCGAACGAACGAAGGACGCTGAGACATGGCCCCGAAGAAGAAAGTCGCCGGCCTGATCAAGCTGCAGATCGAGGCGGGTGCCGCCAACCCGGCACCGCCCATCGGTCCCGCGCTGGGTCAGCACGGTGTCAACATCATGGAGTTCTGCAAGGCTTACAACGCCGCGACTGAGTCGCAGCGCGGCAATGTGATCCCTGTGGAGATCACGGTCTACGAGGACCGCTCCTTCACCTTCATCACCAAGACTCCGCCGGCCGCCGAGCTGATCAAGAAGGCCGCGGGCGTGAAGAAGGGATCCGGCGAGCCGCACATGCAGAAGGTCGGCTCCGTCAACCTCTCCCAGGTCGAGGAGATCGCTCAGACCAAGATGGAGGACCTGAACGCGAACGACCTCGAGTCCGCCACGAAGATCGTGGCCGGCACCGCCCGCTCCATGGGCATCACGGTCGAGAGCTGATCCAGCCTCCGACCGGCGAACAACTGTGGGAAGGATCGCGCGCGGTCCGTCACACCACACCTGCTAAGGAGAACACCGCAGATGGCAAAGCGCAGCAAAGCATACCGGGCAGCCGCTGAGAAGGTCAGCGAGGACGCCCTCTACACCCCGGTCGAGGCCGTGAAGCTGGCCAAGGAGACCAACCCGTCCAGCAAGGATGCCACCGTCGAGGTCGCGTTCCGGCTGAGCGTCGACCCGCGGAAGGCCGACCAGATGGTCCGCGGCACGGTGAACCTGCCGCACGGCACCGGCAAGACCGCCCGCGTGGTGGTCTTCACCCAGGGTGACAACGCGGCCAAGGCCGAGGAGGCCGGCGCCGACTTCGTGGGCGGCGACGAGCTCATCGCCCAGGTCGCCGACGGCTGGACCGACTTCGACGCCGCCGTGGCCTCGCCCGACATGATGGGCAAGGTCGGCCGGCTCGGCAAGGTCCTCGGCCCGCGCAACCTGATGCCGAACCCGAAGACCGGCACGGTGACCCCCGACGTCGCCAAGGCCGTGGGCGACATCAAGGGCGGCAAGATCGACTTCCGCGTCGACAAGCAGGCGAACCTGCACTTCATCATCGGGCGCACCAGCTTCGACGACCAGCAGCTGGCGGAGAACTACGCCGCCGCGCTGGACGAGGTGCTGCGGCTGAAGCCGTCGTCGTCGAAGGGCCGCTACATCCAGCGCGCCGCGATGACCACGACCTTCGGCCCGGGCATCCAGGTCGACCCGAACGTCACCAAGGTCGTCGCCGAGGCCTGATCCTCGCCCGACCCGCCGGCTCCGCCGACGTCCGCGCTGAGGCCCGATTCCCCGACAGGGGGCCGGGCCTCAGTCGTCTGCGGGGCCGGCGTCGCTCCCGCTCAGCAGGCTCGCCGACGTCCCGCTCCCGGGACGCTTCGAGGGTGACTTGAGGGTGATTTGAGGGTCCGGGGGCGGTCCTGTAGAGTATCCACTGACCAAAGACCGCCGGTCGTTGTCGCCAGGGGAGCCAGTGGCACTGGATCCCCGAGGTCGCTGGGAGTGATCCCGGAGCATGGCGCAACTGTAAAGACCCGTTCGGGCGACCTGCGCAGGTGCATTCCAGCCATTCCTGACCCGTGGGGGTCGTGCGTCTCCAGGACGTGCCGCGCCCCGGGCGGAGGAGTGAGCCCCGTGCGCTTGCGCGCCGGGGCTTTTTTCATGCCCTCAGGTTCCTCGGACGACCTTGGCCGGCTCCAGTGATCGGAAGGAGTGCCATGGCGACCCCTGAGAAGGCTGCCGCCGTCGAGGAGCTGAAGGATCTCTTCTCCTCCTCGAACGCCGCAGTGCTCACGGAATACCGCGGCCTCTCCGTGGACCAGCTGCAGACGCTGCGCCGGTCCGTGCGGGAGAACGCGCACTACGCCGTGGTGAAGAACACGCTGACCGAGATCGCGGCCGAAGAGACCGGCATCGACTCCTTCAAGGGGCAGATGGCCGGTCCGTCCGCGATCGCCTTCGTCCACGGCGACCCCGTGGACGTCGCGAAGTCGCTGCGTGACTTTGCCAAGAAGAACCCTCAGCTGATCGTCAAGGGCGGCTACATGGATGGCGCCACCCTCGACGCTGAGGACGTCCAGAAGCTCGCGGATCTTGAATCCCGTGAGGTTCTGCTCAGCAAGCTGGCAGGCGCCCTCGTGGGCGTCCAGTCCAAGGCCGCCTCGCTGTTCGAGGCTCCGCTGTCGAAGGCCGCACGCACGGTCGAGGCGCTGCGGGCCGACCAGGCCGGCGAGTGAGCTGAGTACGACTGGTCGCAGGACCCCGGCGGCGTACCGGGAAGCGACCGCGGCCGTGACCCACGGCTGAGACCACCGAGATCCGCAGGCGTCGGAGCCGTCGAGGCTCGACGCGAATGAAGACGAGAAGGAGCGCCACCATGGCGAAGCTGAGCAACGAAGAGCTGATCGCGCAGTTCAAGGAGATGACCCTGATCGAGCTCTCCGAGTTCGTGAAGGAGTTCGAGGAGACCTTCGACGTGTCGGCCGCCGCCCCGGTCGCCGCCGTCGGTGCTGCCCCGGCCGGCGGCGAGGCCGCCGAGGAGGAAGAGGAGCAGACCGCGTTCGACGTCATCCTGGACGACGCCGGCGACAAGAAGATCGGCGTCATCAAGGAGGTCCGCGGCCTGACTTCGCTCGGCCTGAAGGAGGCCAAGGAGCTGGTCGACGGCGCGCCGAAGCCGGTGCTCGAGGGCGTCGACAAGGAGGCCGCCGAGAAGGCGAAGGAGACCCTGGAGGGCGCAGGCGCCTCGATCTCCCTCAAGTGATCACCGCCGCGTGATCCCGGGACGGCGTCCGCGTCGTCCCGCGCGTCGGCCGGACACGGCTGATGGACGGGCCCCCGCTGGAGCAGATGCTCCGGCGGGGGCCCGTCTGCGTCTCGGGGCGTTCAGCGGCCGCGATCGGCCACCCGGGACGCCAGGGCGGCCAGCGAGTCGTCGAGGAACTCGGGGCCGAAGGGCGGCAGCCCGAGCGTCTCGCGCAGCGGCTCCGGGACCGCCGACCAGTCGTAGGTCAGCGTCACCGCGGTGCCGGCCCCGGCGCCGTCGTCGTCGACGGGGGCCAGATCATAGCGCCAGGTCCAGCCGCCGGTGTCCAGCCGCCCGGCGTCGTCGTACTGACCGGGCTCCCAGGCGAGGACCCGGTCCTGGTCGAAGGCGATCACCCGATTGTCCATCCGGTAGTCGCCGCCGGCGTTCACATGGAACATATGCATGCCGAAGATCTGGCCGACGCCGGTGAGCGGCGCGGCGTCATGCGCCTCGCGCACCCAGTCGGTCGGTTCGGTGTGCTGGTGCTCGGCCGGATCGGCCAGCACGGCGAAGACCGCCGCGGGCGGCGCCTTGAGGGTCCTGCTGCGACGCATCCGAGCGGCCTCGGCGGCCGAAGCGTGCGGGGAACCGGTGGTCATCGGGACTGTCCTCCGTAGGTCGCGGCGAGGGTCTGCGCATCGGGCCACCGGCTGTAGGCGGGCGACTGCGGCCAGCCGGCGGGGGAGTCCTGCCACTCCTCCTGGCGGCCGTAGGGCAGAGTGTCGATCAGCCCGAAGGTGTGCGACAGCTGCTCCAGACCGCGGTCGGTGGTGTGCCAGGTGCGGTACACGGTGTCGCCGTCGCGCAGGAACACGTTGATCGCGAACTGGCCGCCGGGCGGGGCGCCGACGTCGGCGCCGAAGCTGCTGCCGGCGGTGGAGTACCAGGGCATCCTGTTGCCGACCTTCTCCCGGTAGGCCAGCGCGGCGTCGATCTCTCCCTGGGTCACCACCACGAAGCGCGCGTCGTAGGCGGCGCGGAACTCCAGCCGGGTGAACTGGGAGCTGAACCAGGTGCACCCGGGACACTGCCATTCCTCGTCGGGGAACCACATGTGGTGGTAGGTGATCAGCTGCGCGGCGCCGTCGAAGATCTCGGCCAGCGGAACCGGTCCGTCGGGCCCGGTCAGCGTGTACGGCGGCATCTCCACCATGGGCAGCCGGCGGCGCTGCGCGGCGATCGCGTCGAGCTCGCGGGTGGCCGCCTTCTCCCGGGCGCGGAGCGTCTCGAGCTCCCGGCGCCAGGTCTTCTCGTCCACCGCACGAGGCACGGACGGACTCATCGGTCTCACTCCCTCGGGTCGCCCGGCACGGGTGCGCCGGCGGATCTGCAGAGTAGGCCTCGGCGGCGCGCCGGAGTCAAGGGTCCGCGGCGAGCGCCGGACATGAGGCCCGGCGGAGGAGCGCGGCGGAGGAGCGGGACGGTGCGGAGCGGGATTCTCAGGAGCGCGGCTGTGCGGAGCGCGGTCAGAGCCGCCGACGTCGGCGCGGTCGCAGCCCGGTGACCACCAGCGCCAGCCCGCCGAGCGTGCACAGCCCGAGCGCCATCAGCAGCGGGTCGAACACGACGCCGAACACCAGGGCGGCGAGGCACCACAGCGCCAGCATCAGGCAGACCGCGCCCAGGAGGAGCTGGCCGATGCGCGGCCCGCCGCTCGAGGACGCGGCCGACGAGCCGATCGGAGCCGGCGCCGCGGAGCTCGTCGGCGAGACGGTCCGGCTCGCCGACGCCGCCGCGGGGCTCTGCTGCTCCACGCGCTCGAACCACCGCGGCTTCCGCTCCGGCTCCTTCCAGGTGAAGTGCTCCTCGCTCTCGGCGCGCAGCGTCTCGGCGAGCAGCGAGTCGACGTCCTCGGGCTCGCGGGGCGGCGGCGTCGTGGTCCGCGGGTCGCCGGAGCGGCTCGAGCTGCCAGCGCCGCCGGAGCCGCTCGAGCCGCCGGAGCCCGTCGTCTCGTGCTGCGGATTCGTCGTCATCAGAGGGTCACCTCTCCATCGGGGCGGGGCGCCGCGGCCGCCTCGGGGTCCGCGGCGGCATAGCTGGAGGCGTCATAGAGCGTGGTCGAGCCGAAGGCCGACTGCACCGTCAGCCGGATCTCCAGCGACGCGTCGGCCGGGCCGAAGCGATGCTCGCCGGCGTCGAGCCCCGCGATGCGGCGCTCGTCGTCCTCCATCTCCACGGCCAGCGAGCCCAGAGCCTGCCGGGACTCCAGGACGACGGCGGCTCCGTCCGGGACGACGACGTCGTTGCTGGCGAAGGCGGTGTTCAGCGAGGCCTCCACAGTGCCCTCCTCGCCCTGCAGATGCCGCAGATCCATCGTGGAGTTCGAGAAGGCCGCGTTGAGCGCGTCCTCCTCGGTGATGCTGTTGCTGAAGGCCCGGTAGGCGCCGTCGGAGCGCGGGGCGTCCGCCGCGCCCTGGTGGACGGCGAAGACCAGCAGCATCGCCGCCGTCGCGAGGACCAGCAGGCCCCCGCGGCCGCGGCGGCCGCGCAGCGCGGCGACCAGGTGGCCGACGGCCAGCAGCGCCACGATGCCGATCAGGCCGGCGAGCACCAGGGCGGATCCGGGGAAGCCCAGGGCGTCCCCGGCCAGGCCCAGCAGGATCAGCCCGGGCACCACCAGCAGCACCAGACCGAGGGTCACCCGGAGACGGCGCCGCTCGGCCTCGCGCTCACGCAGGGCGCGCGCCGAGGGCGCCGCCGCCTCGTGACAGCCTCCGGGCCGGCGCGCGTCGTCGGTCGCCGGGGCGGGCGCAGCCGCTCCGGTCGACGCCGTCTGCGCCGGGTCGCCCGGACCGGCCGCGTCGGCCGAGGGTGCGGAGTCCTTCGGGAACCACGCCGGGCGGCCGTCCTCACGGGCGGGGGACGAGCGCCCGGCCCGGGCTTTTCCCGCGGCGTCGCCGCCCTGGGGATCCGCCGCGTCCCCGGCGTCGTCGCTCCGGCGGCTCCGGCGTCCGCGGTGTCCGCGACGTCCGCGCGTCGTCGCGACCACGAGAGCGACGACCACGGCGATGATCACCACGTTGGCCAGCACGGCGAAGGGTCCGGCCAGATTCAGCGGGGTGATGACGTTCAGCGCGCCGAGCACCGCCAGCAGCGCGCCGACGACGAATCCGCCGGTGACGTCGCCGCGGATCGCCCGCTGGGCCGGGATCCGCTCCCGGTGGTCCGGCAGCAGGATCCAGGCGAGGCCGTAGAGCAGGAGCATCGGCGAGAAGAAGAGCAGCGCGGCGAGGACGCCGAGGCCGCGCACCAGCGTCGGATCCCAGCGCAGCCGGCGGGCGACCAGAGCCATCACGCCGCCGATCCAGCCCTCCTCGGGGCGCTGCAGGCCGGTGGCGCGGAGCCGGTCGAAGAGCCGCCGTCCTGCTTCGGGCTCGGACGTCCGGCCCGGCTCCCGCCGGGCGTCGTCATCAGGTCGAGTGGTCGAATCCATGGCTCCAGCATCCTCCGGCGCCGCGCCGCGCGCTATCGGGGATCGCCCTGAGCCGACCCTGAATCGCCTCCGGGACTCCCGGAATTCCGGGGATCGGCGGAGTCGGGGACGGGCCTGCGTGACAGGATGGAACCATGACCGACCCTGCACCCCGCCCGCCGCTGCGCCGGGCGGCCGGCACTCCCGTGGCCGGGGTCTGCCTCGGCGTCGCGCGGCACCTGCAGGTCTCGGCTCCGGTGGTCCGCGCGGTGATGATCGGGCTGGCCATCGCCGGCGGACTGGGCGTGCTCCTCTACTGCTGGCTGTGGATCTTCGTCCCGGCCGAGGACGAGCCGGCCGGCACGGCCGGCGTGCGCGGCCTCAGCGGTCCGGCCGTCGACGCCGCCGCACCGGACGCCGCACCGGACGCCGCCGCGGCGGGGACGGCCGACTCGGACGAGCCCGACGAGGATCGCGGAGACTCGGCCTCCCGCGGTCCGGAGAGCCCCGCCGATCGGGTGCGCGCGGCGCTGGACAGCCTGACCAGCTCGCCGGAGGTGCTGGCCGGCGGACTGCTGCTCGGCGCCGCCGGTCTGCTGGCGCTGACACTGGTCGGGGTGCCGCTGAACTGGCGGCTCGTCGGCCCGCCGGCGGTCATCGTCGTCGGCGTGCTGCTGGCCTGGTCGCAGGTGGACCGCACCGGACGCGACGGCGGACGGCGCGGCGCGCTCTGGCAGGTCGCCGCCGGCGCCGGCCTGGTCGTCGTCGCGCTGCTGGTCCTCGCCGGCGGCTTCGTGCCCGCCGGCGATCTGCTCGTGGGCCTGGTGGTGGCCCTGATGCTGCTGGCCGGCGTCGTGCTGGTCGCCGCGCCCTGGCTGCTGCGGATGTACCGGACGATGACCGCCGAACGCGCCCGGGCCGCCGCCGAGGCCGAGCGCGCCGACATCGCCGCCCATCTGCACGACTCGGTGCTGCAGACGCTGGCGGTGATCCAGAAGCAGCGCGGCGACCCGGCGGCGGTCGAACATCTCGCCCGGCGCCAGGAGCGGCAGCTGCGCGGATGGCTCTATCGGCGCGACGCCGCCGATCCCGGCACGCTGAAGGATCAGCTCCTCGCCGTCGGCGCGGAGCTGGAGGAGCTGCACGGAGCGGCCGTCGACGTCGTCGCCGTGGGGGAGTCGCAGGCCCGCGACCACCGGGTGCTGGTCGCCGCGGCGCGCGAGGCGATGGCCAACGCGCTCACGCACGCCGGGCCGGCGTCGGTCTATGTCGAGTCCGACGCCGCGGCCGACGCGGTGTTCATCCGCGACCGGGGGCCGGGCTTCGACGTCGACGCCGTCGGCGCCGACCGGATGGGCCTGCGGGAGTCGATCATCGGCCGGATGCGCCGCGGCGGCGGCGAGGCGAGGATCCGCTCGGGGGAGCGGGGCACCGAGGTCGAGCTGACCATGCCCGTCGAGCGCGGCGTCGAGGAGCGGGAGGAAGGCCCCGCCGAGCAGGATGCCGGCGGCGGCGAGGAGCATCCCGGGGACTCCCGGGAGCACATGCGGGGAGGAGATCCGTCATGAGCGAGGAGACGACGAGGGCGGCCGAGACCGCGTCCGCGGACCGGCCGCGGCGCGTGGTGATCGTCGACGACCACGCCATCTTCCGGGCCGGCCTGCGCGCCGAGCTGGAGGGACGCGTGGAGGTGCTCGGCGAGGCCCACGACGTCGAGTCGGCGATCGCCGTCGTGCGCGAGCAGCGGCCCGAGGTGGTGCTGCTCGACGTCCACCTGCCCGGCGGCTCCGGAGGCGGCGGGGCCGAGGTCGCCCTCGCCTGCCGGGATCTGCTCGAGGAGGTGCGCGTCCTGGCGATCAGCGTCTCCGACCAGGCCGAGGACGTCGTCTCGGTCATCCGCGCCGGCGCCCGGGGATACGTGACCAAGACGATCAGCGCCGACGACCTGATCGCGGCGGTGGCCACAGTCTCTGCCGGGGACGCGGTGTTCTCCCCGCGGCTGGCCGGCTTCGTGCTGGACGCCTTCGGCACCGCGGCGGCCGCCGGCGTCCGGGACGAGGAGCTGGATCTGCTCTCCGCCCGCGAAGTCGAGGTCATGCGGCTGATCGCCCGCGGGCACACCTACCGGGAGATCGCCTCGGACCTGTTCCTGTCGATCAAGACGGTGGAGACCCACGTGTCCAACGTGCTGCGCAAGCTCCAGCTCTCCTCCCGCCATGAGCTGACCCGCTGGGCCGAGCAGCGCCGGATCGTCTGAGCGGCCCGGCGGGGCGGCCCGACGGGACGGTCCGGCGGGTCGGACCGACGACGCCGGACGTCGCCGACCTCGGCGCGCCGTCGCCGGCGGTGCGTGACCCCGATCTCCGGTGCTACACTCTTGCGCGGGTTCCGCCGCGGACACCCCGGCCGAGGGCCGGCGGCGGCGTCGGGGCCCCGGCGTCCGCCGGATCGCTCCGGGCCGGACGACGACGCCCGGTCGAGGCCGGGCGGACGCACATCCTCCATGACCGGCGACCCGCGGGATCTCCGCGGGCGGCTGTTGCGCCCATGCGTCGCCGTCGTTTATGCTGTACTTTTGCGCCTCCCCTCTACGCGCGTGCCTTCAAATAGCGGTGGGCACCGTCTCTTGCTCCTCATCCATGACCGGGTCGTCGCGGCCTGACGACGTCGGCACAGCCGCCGGCGCCGACCGCGGGCGCTCCCGGCGGGAGCGGGGGAAGCGTGCCAAGGAAGCTACGAAGGTCTGTGGAAGGATCCCTCTTGGTCGCCTCGAGCACCTCAAACTCTCAAACCGCTGCCTCGGCCCGCACCGCTGAATACGCCGGCCGACTCTCATTCGCCAAGATCTCCGAGCCCCTCGACGTCCCCGAGCTGCTGGCTCTGCAGGTCGAGTCCTTCGACCGCCTCGTCGGCAACGACGCCTGGGCCGCCCGGGTGGAGGAGGCCCGCCAGAAGGGCATCAAGGGCGTCTCCGACACCTCCGGGCTGTCCGACATCTTCGAGGAGATGTCGCCGATCGAGGACTTCCAGGGCACCATGTCCCTGAGCTTCTCGGACCCGGAGTTCTCCGATCCGAAGATGCCGGTCGCCGAGTGCAAGGAGCGCGACACCACCTACTCCGCCCCGCTGTACGTCAAGGCGGAGTTCATGAACCACAGCACCGGCGAGATCAAGCAGCAGACGGTCTTCATGGGCGACTTCCCGCTGATGACCGGCCACGGCACGTTCATCATCAACGGCACCGAGCGCGTCGTCGTCTCGCAGCTGGTCCGCTCGCCGGGCGCCTACTTCGAGCGCAGCCCGGACAAGACCAGCGACAAGGACATCTACACCGCCAAGGTCATCCCGTCCCGCGGCGCCTGGTTCGAGCTGGAGATCGACAAGCGCGACCAGGTCGGCGTGCGGCTCGACCGCAAGCGCAAGCAGCCGGTGACGGCGCTGCTGAAGGCCCTGGGCTGGACCGAGTCGCGGATCGTCGAGGAGTTCGGCGAGTACGACTCGGTGCGCGCGACCCTGGAGAAGGACACCTTCGAGACCCAGGACGAGGCGCTGCTGGACATCTACCGGAAGCTGCGTCCGGGCGAGCCGCCGACGGTCGAGGCCGCCGAGGGCCTGCTCAAGGGGCTGTACTTCACCCCGAAGCGCTACGACCTGGCGAAGGTGGGCCGTTACAAGCTCAACCGCAAGCTGGGCGTGGACAAGGACTTCACCGACGCGGACTCCTCGGTGCTCACCGAGGAGGACATCGTCGCGATGATCCACTACCTCTGCGCGCTGCACGCCGGCCGCGAGACGCTCAAGGGCGTCGCGGACGGCGAGGAGATCGAGGTCCCGGTGTCCGTCGACGACATCGACCACTTCGGCAACCGGCGCATCCGGGCGGTCGGCGAGCTGATCGAGAACCAGATCCGCACCGGTCTCTCCCGCATGGAGCGCGTCGTCCGCGAGCGGATGACCACCCAGGACGTCGAGGCGATCACGCCGCAGACGCTGATCAACATCCGGCCGGTCGTGGCCTCCATCAAGGAGTTCTTCGGCACCTCGCAGCTGTCGCAGTTCATGGACCAGAACAACCCGCTGGCCGGACTGACGCATAAGCGGCGTCTCTCCGCGCTGGGTCCGGGCGGTCTGTCCCGCGACCGCGCCGGCATGGAGGTCCGCGACGTCCACCCCTCGCACTACGGCCGCATGTGCCCGATCGAGACCCCCGAGGGTCCGAACATCGGTCTGATCGGCTCGCTGGCGACCTACGGCCGGATCAACAGCTTCGGCTTCATCGAGACGCCGTACCGCAAGGTCGTCGACGGCAAGGTCACCGACCAGGTCGACTACCTGACCGCCGACGACGAGCTGGCCGCGCAGATCGCCCAGGCCAACGCGCCGCTGAACGAGGACGGCTCGTTCACGGAGGAGCACGTGCTCTGCCGTCAGCGCGGCGGCGAGGGCGAGCCGGTGGTGGTCACGGCCGACGACATCGACTACATGGACGTCTCGCCGCGGCAGATGGTCTCCGTCGCGACCGCGATGATCCCGTTCCTCGAGCACGACGACGCCAACCGCGCGCTGATGGGCGCGAACATGCAGCGCCAGGCCGTGCCGATGCTCGAGTCGGAGTCCCCGCTGGTCGGCACCGGCATGGAGAAGTACGCCGCAGTCGACGCCGGCGACTCGGTCACCGCCGAGCAGCCGGGCGTGGTCACCAAGGTCGCCGCCGACCTGGTCACCGTGATGAACGACGACGGGACCACGACCAACTACCCGATCATGAAGTTCGAGCGCTCGAACCAGGGCAACGCGTACAACCAGCGGGTCCGGGTCGCCGAGGGCGAGCGGGTGGAGCGTCAGTCGATCATCGCCGACGGCCCCTCCACCGAGGCCGGCGAGCTGGCGATCGGCAAGAACCTCCTGGTGGCGTTCATGTCCTGGGAGGGCCACAACTTCGAGGACGCGATCATCCTCTCGCAGCGTCTGGTGCAGGACGACGTGATGACCTCGATCCACGTCGAGGAGCACGAGGTCGACGCCCGCGACACCAAGCTGGGCGCCGAGGAGGTCACCCGGGACATCCCGAACGTCTCCGACGAGATGCTCTCCCAGCTCGACGAGCGGGGCATCATCCACATCGGCGCCGAGGTCGAGGCCGGCGACATCCTGGTCGGCCGCGTCACGCCGAAGGGCGAGACCGAGCTGACTCCGGAGGAGCGCCTGCTGCGCGCGATCTTCGGCGAGAAGTCCCGCGAGGTCCGCGACACCTCGCTGAAGGTGCCGCACGGCGAGTCCGGCACGGTGATCGGCGTGCGCATCTTCGACGCCGAGAACGGCGACGAGCTGCCCCCGGGCGTGAACCAGCTGGTCCGCGTCTACGTGGCCCAGAAGCGCAAGATCACCGACGGCGACAAGCTCGCCGGCCGCCACGGCAACAAGGGTGTGATCTCGAGGGTCCTGCCGGTCGAGGACATGCCCTTCATGGCCGACGGCACCCCGGTCGACGTCGTGCTCAACCCGATGGGCGTCCCCGGGCGCATGAACATCGGCCAGGTCATGGAGCTGCACCTGGGCTGGGCGGCCAAGCAGGGCTGGAAGATCGAGGGCGAGCCCGAGTGGGTCCAGAAGCTGCCGAACCTGCCGCGCGAGACCGGCCCGACCAAGGTCGCGACCCCGGTGTTCGACGGCGCCGAGCCCGACGAGCTCACCGGTGTGCTGGAGTCCACCAACCCGACCCGCGACGGCGAGCGTCTGGTCGGCGGCGACGGCAAGGCCAAGCTGTACGACGGCCGCTCCGGCGAGCCGTTCCCGGACGGCGTCTCGGTCGGCTACATGTACATCCTGAAGCTGCACCACCTGGTGGACGACAAGATCCACGCCCGCTCCACCGGGCCGTACTCGATGATCACCCAGCAGCCGCTCGGTGGTAAGGCGCAGTTCGGCGGTCAGCGCTTCGGCGAGATGGAGGTCTGGGCCCTGGAGGCGTACGGCTCGGCCTACACGCTGCAGGAGCTGCTGACCATCAAGTCGGACGACATCCACGGTCGAGTGCAGGTGTACGAGGCCATCGTGAAGGGCGAGAACATCCCGGAGCCCGGCGTTCCGGAGTCGTTCAAGGTCCTCATCAAGGAGATGCAGTCGCTCTGCCTGAACGTGGAGGTCCTCTCCTCGGACGGCAGCGCGATCGAGATGCGTGACGCGGAGGAGTCCGGGTTCAGCGCCGCAGAGGAGCTGGGCATCGACCTGTCCCGCGCGGAGCCGAACTCGGTCGAAGAGGTCTGAGTCCCTCGCCGCCCCGCGTCGGCTCGGCGAGCCGACGCGGGGAGGTCGACGGACTACGCATGCATCGCCAGACGTCACGAATCTTGAGAGAGAAAAGAGAGACACCGGACTATGTCCACTGAATCCTCATTCGGCACCATGCGCATCGGGCTGGCCACCGGAGACGACATCCGCAGCTGGTCGCACGGCGAGGTCAAGAAGCCTGAGACCATCAACTACCGCACTCTGAAGCCGGAGAAGGACGGGCTCTTCTGCGAGAAGATCTTCGGCCCCTCCCGGGACTGGGAGTGCTACTGCGGCAAGTACAAGCGCGTGCGCTTCAAGGGCATCATCTGCGAGCGCTGCGGCGTCGAGGTGACCCGTGCCAAGGTCCGCCGCGAGCGGATGGGGCACATCCAGCTCGCCGCCCCGGTGACCCACATCTGGTACTTCAAGGGCGTGCCCTCCCGGCTGGGCTACCTGCTGGACCTCGCCCCGAAGGACCTCGAGAAGGTCATCTACTTCGCCGCCTACATGATCACCTGGGTCGACGAGGACCGCCGCCACGACGACCTGCAGAACCTGCAGGCCGAGTACGACCAGGAGATCAAGCACCTGGCCGACCAGCGGGACTCCGACATCGCCGCCGTCGCCAAGGACCTCGAGGACGACCTGGAGCGTCTGGAGTCCGAGGGGGCGAAGGCCGCGGAGAAGAAGAAAGCCCGCGAGACCGCCGACAAGCAGATGGCGCAGATCCGCAAGCGCGCCGACGGCGAGATCGAGCAGCTCGAGCAGGTCTGGGAGCGGTTCAAGAACCTCAAGGTCTCCGACCTCGAGGGCGACGAGGCGCTCTTCCGCGAGCTGCGCGCCCGCTACGGCCAGTACTTCGAGGGCTACATGGGCGCCGAGTCCATCCAGAAGCGCCTGGAGACCTTCGACATGGACGCCGAGGCCGAGCGGCTGCGCGAGATCATCGCCACCGGCAAGGGCCAGCGGAAGACCCGTGCGCTGAAGCGCCTGAAGGTGCTCAACGCCTTCCTGGCCACCGGCACCTCGCCGCAGGGCATGGTCATCGACGCCGTCCCGGTGATCCCGCCGGAGATCCGTCCGATGGTCCAGCTGGACGGCGGCCGCTTCGCGACCTCCGACCTGAACGACCTGTACCGGCGCGTGATCAACCGCAACAACCGGCTGAAGCGTCTGCTGGACCTGGGCGCCCCGGAGATCATCGTCAACAACGAGAAGCGGATGCTGCAGGAGGCCGTCGACTCGCTGTTCGACAACGGCCGCCGCGGTCGTCCGGTCACCGGGCCGGGCAACCGTCCGCTGAAGTCGCTGTCCGACATGCTCAAGGGCAAGCAGGGCCGCTTCCGGCAGAACCTGCTGGGCAAGCGCGTCGACTACTCGGGCCGTTCGGTCATCGTCGTCGGCCCGCAGCTGCAGCTGCACGAGTGCGGTCTGCCGAAGCAGATGGCGCTGGAGCTCTTCAAGCCCTTCGTCATGAAGCGGCTGGTGGACCTCAACCACGCGCAGAACATCAAGTCGGCCAAGCGGATGGTGGAGCGCCAGCGTTCCCAGGTCTGGGACGTGCTCGAGGAGATCATCGTCGAGCACCCGGTCCTGCTGAACCGTGCGCCCACGCTCCACCGCCTGGGCATCCAGGGCTTCGAGCCGAAGCTGGTGGAGGGCAAGGCGCTGCAGTTGCACCCGCTGGTCTGCTCCGCCTTCAACGCCGACTTCGACGGCGACCAGATGGCGGTGCACCTGCCGCTGAGCCCCGAGGCTCAGGCTGAGGCGCGGGTCCTGATGCTGTCCTCGAACAACATCCTGAAGCCCTCGGACGGCCGTCCGGTGGCCCTGCCCTCGCAGGACATGATCATCGGTCTGCACCACCTGACCACCGTCCGCGAGGACGAGGTCGGCGCCGGCCGCGCCTTCGCCTCCGTCGGCGAGGCCCAGATGGCCTTCGACCTGAACGAGCTGCACCTCAACGCTCCGGCCAAGATCCGCGTCGAGGGCTTCGTGCCCTCCGAGGCGGTCTCCGCGCCGGAGGGCTGGACCGAGGGCGAGCCGGCCACGATCGAGACCACGCTGGGCAAGGTCAAGTTCAACGAGCTGCTGCCGGCGGACTACCCGTGGCAGGACTCGGTGGCCGACAAGGGCCAGCTGTCCTCGCTGATCAACGACCTCGCCGAGCGGTACCCCACGGTGGCCACCGCCCAGACCCTGGACAACCTGAAGGACGCCGGCTTCTACTGGTCGACGCGTTCGGGCGTCACCGTGGCCATCTCGGACATCACCTCCGACATGGACAAGCAGGGCCTGATGGACGCCTACGAGGATCAGGCCACGAAGGTCCAGTCGCAGTTCGACATGGGTCTGATCGGCGACGACGAACGTCACGCCGAGCTCGCCGAGATCTGGTCCAAGGCGACCGAGGAGGTCGCCGGGGCGATGAAGGACGGCATGGACCGGCTGAACACCATCAACCGCATGGTGACCTCCGGGGCGCGAGGCAACTGGCTGCAGGTCCGGCAGATCGCCGGCATCCGCGGTCTGGTGACCAACCCGAAGGGTGAGATCATCCCGCGTCCGATCAAGTCCTCCTACCGGGAGGGCCTGTCGGTCCTGGAGTACTTCATCGCGACCCACGGCGCCCGCAAGGGTCTGGCCGACACCGCGCTGAAGACCGCGAACTCCGGCTACCTGACGCGTCGTCTGGTCGACGTCTCGCAGGACGTCATCGTCCGCGAGGCCGACTGCGGCACCTCGCGCGGGCTGACGGTGCCGATCGCGGTCGCCGACGAGAACGGCGAACTGCGGATGCACGAGGCCGTGGAGAACTCCGCCTACGCCCGCACGCTGGCCGTCGACGTCGTCGACGCCGAGGGCACCGTGCTGGCCGCGGCCAGCTCCGACGTCGGCGACGTGCTCATCCAGCGGCTCTTCGAGGCCGGCATCACCGAGGTCAAGATCCGCTCGGTGCTGACCTGCGAGTCGGCGGTGGGCACCTGCTCGCAGTGCTACGGCCGCTCGCTGGCCACCGGCAAGACGGTGGACATCGGCGAGGCCGTCGGCATCATCGCCGCCCAGTCCATCGGCGAGCCCGGCACGCAGCTGACCATGCGGACGTTCCACACCGGCGGCATCGCCTCGGCGGACGACATCACGCAGGGTCTGCCGCGAATCCAGGAGCTCTTCGAGGCCCGCACCCCGAAGGGTGTGGCCCCGATCGCCGAATCCTCGGGCCGCGTGCGGCTGGAGGACTCGGACAAGCAGCTGCGCCTGGTGCTGACCCCCGACGACGGCTCGGAGGAGCAGGCCTACCCGGTGCTGCGCCGGTCGCGTCTGCTGGTCTCCGACGGCGAGCACGTCGAGGTCGGCACCCAGCTGGTCGGCGGTGCGGTGGATCCGAAGCAGGTGCTCCGTGTGCTCGGCCCCCGGGCGGCGCAGAAGTTCCTGGTCTCCGAGGTCCAGGACGTCTACCAGTCCCAGGGCGTGGGCATCCACGACAAGCACGTGGAGGTCATCGTCCGGCAGATGCTGCGCCGGATCACCGTCATCGACTCCGGCGGGACGGCCCTGCTGCCCGGCGAGCTCACCGACCGGTTCCGCTTCATCGCGGAGAACCGGAAGGCCGTGGCCGTCGGCAGCCAGCCGGCGTCGGGCCGTGACGAGCTGATGGGCATCACCAAGGCCTCGCTGGCCACCGACTCCTGGCTCTCGGCGGCCTCCTTCCAGGAGACCACCCGGGTGCTGACCCAGGCGGCGATGGAGGGCAAGTCCGACCCGCTGCTGGGCCTGAAGGAGAACGTGATCATCGGCAAGCTGATCCCGGCCGGCACCGGTCTGGACCGCTACACCCAGTCGACGGTCGAGCCCACCGAGGAGGCCAAGGCCAGCCTGTTCAGCGGCCCGAGCCTCTACGGCACGAGCTTCGACTACGCCGGCGCGGAGGGCGAGGGCGAGTTCCACGCCATCCCGCTGGACGACTACAACACCGAGGTCGACTTCCGCTGACCGGTCGTCGCACCGCGGGGGAGACCCCGTGACCCGGCCGGGGCCCGGGGCGAGCGTCCTGCTCGCTCCGGGCCCCGGCCGTGTCCGCGGACCCGCCGACGGCGAGCAGGCGAGGTGCCGGATGCCGGGGATTGGGCGGAACGCTGCGGCTCCTGCTATCGTTGACTCGATTGTTTCTGTGTGGCAGAGGGACTCGGTCCGGGTCGCGGGGTCGTTGCGCGACGAATGCCACATTTTTGCACGCCCAGGGGCCCCTCCCGCGGACTGTGCGAAGAACTGATCGCCCGCGGGATGGTGAGCATCCCTCAGCCTGACCGGACGGCGGCCCGCCGTGGTCCGTCACGCCCGAAACCACGTATGGAGAGCGCATAGTGCCTACTATTCAGCAGCTGGTCCGCAAGGGGCGCGCCCCCAAGCCGACCAAGAACACCACCCCTGCGCTGCAGGGCAGCCCGATGCGTCGCGGTGTCTGCACCCGCGTGTACACCACGACGCCCAAGAAGCCGAACTCCGCCCTCCGCAAGGTCGCCCGTGTGCGGCTGAACGGCGGCGTGGAGGTCTCCGCCTACATCCCCGGCGAGGGGCACAACCTGCAGGAGCACTCGATCGTGCTCGTGCGCGGCGGCCGGGTGAAGGACCTCCCCGGCGTCCGGTACAAGATCGTCCGCGGCGCCCTCGACACCCAGGGCGTCAAGGGCCGCGGCCAGGCCCGCAGCCGCTACGGTGCGAAGAAGGAGAAGAAGTAATGCCGCGCAAGGGACCGGCGCCGAAGCGCCCCATCACTCAGGACCCCGTCCACGGCTCCCCGCTGGTCACGCAGCTGATCAACAAGGTGCTGACCGACGGCAAGAAGTCCACCGCCGAGCGGATCGTCTACGGCGCCCTCTCCGGCGTCGCGACCAAGACCGGCGAGGACGCCGTCACCGTGCTGAAGAAGGCCATGGACAACATCCGTCCGGCCCTCGAGGTCCGCTCCCGCCGCGTCGGCGGCGCCACCTACCAGGTGCCCGTCGAGGTCAAGGCCGGCCGTGCGACCGCTCTGGCGCTGCGCTGGCTGGTCGGCTACTCCAAGGACCGTCGTGAGAAGACGATGACCGACCGGCTGATGAACGAGATCCTGGACGCCTCCAACGGCCTGGGTGCCGCGGTCAAGCGCCGTGAGGACACCCACAAGATGGCCGAGTCCAACAAGGCCTTCGCCCACTACCGCTGGTGATCGACGGCCCGCGCGGCGCCGCGGCGGCCTCCGTCGGGAGGCTTCTCGCCCGCATCCGCGCCGCGTAGGCTTGTCGGCGGCGGGTCACCGCTTCACCGGCAGCATCCATCGAGAGACCTGAGAGGACAAGGGGATCAACCGTGGCACAAGACGTGCTCAGTGACCTGAAGAAGGTCCGCAACATCGGCATCATGGCGCACATCGATGCCGGTAAGACCACCACGACCGAACGTGTGCTGTTCTACACGGGCCTCAACCACAAGCTGGGGGAGACCCACGACGGTGCGTCCACGACGGACTGGATGTCTCAGGAGAAGGAGCGCGGCATCACGATCACGTCCGCCGCGGTGACCTGCTTCTGGGAGAACAACCAGATCAACATCATCGACACCCCGGGCCACGTCGACTTCACCGTCGAGGTGGAGCGTGCGCTGCGCGTGCTCGACGGCGCGGTGGCGGTGTTCGACGCCAAGGAGGGTGTGGAGCCGCAGTCGGAGACGGTGTGGCGCCAGGCCGACAAGTACAACGTGCCGCGCATCTGCTTCGTCAACAAGATGGACAAGCTCGGCGCCGACTTCTACTTCACCGTCGACACCATCAAGTCCCGCCTGGGCGCCAAGCCGCTGGTGATGCAGCTGCCGATCGGCTCCGAGTCCGACTTCGTCGGCGTGGTGGACCTGGTCCACATGAAAGCGCTGGTGTGGCCCGGCGACGCCAAGGGTGACGTGACCCTGGGCGCCGAGTACGAGACCCGGGAGATCCCGGAGGAGCTCAAGGAGCGGGCCCAGCAGTACCGCGACGAGCTCGTCGAGTCGGTCGCCGAGGCCGACGAGGACCTCATGGAGAAGTACTTCGCCGGCGAGGAGCTCACCCTCGAGGAGCTCACCAAGGGCATCCGCAAGCTCACCGTCAGCGGCGAGGCCTACCCGGTCTTCTGCGGCTCGGCCTTCAAGAACCGCGGCGTGCAGCCGATGCTGGACGCCGTCGTCGACTACCTGCCGAGCCCGCTGGACATCTCGGCGATGGAGGGCCACGCGCCGAACGACGAGGACAAGGTCCTGACCCGCAAGCCCAGCAAGGACGAGCCGTTCTCCGCGCTGGCCTTCAAGGTCGCCGCGCACCCGTTCTTCGGCCAGCTGACCTACATCCGCGTGTACTCCGGCCGGCTGACCAACGGCGCGCAGGTGATCAACACCACCCGCGGCAAGAAGGAGCGCATCGGCAAGCTGTTCCAGATGCACTCCAACAAGGAGAACCCGGTCGAGGAGGTCACCGCGGGCAACATCTACGCCGTGGTCGGCCTGAAGGACACCACCACCGGCGACACGCTGGCGGACCCGGGCGAGCCGATCGTGCTCGAGTCGATGTCCTTCCCGGAGCCGGTCATCACGCTGGCCATCGAGCCGAAGTCGAAGAATGACCAGGAGAAGCTCTCCACGGCCATCCAGAAGCTGGCGGCCGAGGACCCGACCTTCACGGTGAACCGCAACGAGGACACCGGCCAGACCGAGATCGGCGGCATGGGCGAGCTGCAGCTCGACGTGCTGGTCGACCGCATGAAGCGCGAGTTCAAGGTCGAGGCCAACGTCGGCAAGCCGCAGGTGGCCTACCGCGAGACCATCCGCAAGAAGGCCGAGGGTGTGGAGTACACCCACAAGAAGCAGACCGGCGGCTCCGGCCAGTTCGCCAAGGTCATCCTCGACTTCGAGCCGCTGGACACCTCCGACGGCGAGATGTACGAGTTCGCCAACGCCGTGACCGGCGGTCGCATCCCGCGCGAGTACATCCCGTCGGTCGACGCCGGCATCCAGGACGCGATGGGCCTGGGCGTGCTCGCGGGCTACCCGATGGTCGGCGTGAAGGCCACGCTGAACGACGGCCAGTACCACGACGTCGACTCCTCGGAGATGGCGTTCAAGATCGCCGGCTCCCAGGCCTTCAAGGAGGGCGTCACCCGCGCGAAGCCGGTGCTGCTCGAGCCGACGATGGCCGTCGAGGTCCGCACTCCCGAGGAGTACATGGGCGACGTCATCGGCGACCTGAACTCCCGGCGCGGCCAGATCGGCCAGATGGACGACGCCGCGGGCGTGAAGGTCATCCAGGCCACCGTCCCGCTGTCGGAGATGTTCGGCTACATCGGCGAGCTCCGCTCGCGCACTCAGGGCCGGGCCGTCTTCACCATGACCTTCGAGGCCTACGCCGAGGTCCCGAAGGCCGTGGCCGAGGAGATCATCGAGAAGAACCGCGGCGAGTGACGGTCTGACCGATCGTCCTCGGCGCAGCTCGAGGCCCCGTTCCCCCGTCGGCCGTCCGGCGGGCGGGGGAGCGGGCTCCCGGCGGGGCCGGATCCGGAGCGGTCCCCGCCGATCAGCCGCCTGACGGGGCAGGCGCGACCGGCCCGTGAGGTCTCCGGAAATTTCACTGAATACCATGCGCCCCAGTAGACTTGCGAGAGTTTCAGCCTTGCACCAGTGCGGCTGATAGCACGTCTTCTGACTGAACACGTTCTTAGGAGGAACCTGTGGCCAAGGCAAAGTTCGAGCGGAGCAAGCCGCACCTGAACATCGGCACCATCGGTCACGTCGACCATGGTAAGACGACCCTGACCGCCGCCATCTCCAAGGTGCTCGCCGACAAGTACCCGGAGCTGAACGACGCGAAGGACTTCGCCGGCATCGACAACGCTCCCGAGGAGCGCGAGCGCGGCATCACCATCAACGTGTCCCACGTGGAGTACCAGACGGAGAAGCGCCACTACGCGCACGTCGACGCTCCGGGCCACGCTGACTACGTGAAGAACATGATCACCGGTGCCGCCCAGATGGACGGCTCCATCCTGGTGGTCGCCGCCACCGACGGCCCGATGGCCCAGACCCGCGAGCACGTCCTCCTGGCCCGCCAGGTCGGCGTCCCGGCGCTGATCGTCGCCCTCAACAAGGCCGACATGGTCGAGGACGCCGAGCTGCTGGACCTGGTCGAGATGGAGGTCCGCGAGCTGCTGTCCGAGCAGGACTTCGACGGCGACGAGACCCCGATCATCCGCACCTCGGCGCTGAAGGCCCTCGAGGGCGACGCCGAGTGGGTCAAGACCGTCGAGGACCTCATGGAGCAGGTCGACGAGTACATCCCGGAGCCGGAGCGCGACAAGGACAAGCCGTTCCTGATGCCGATCGAGGACGTCTTCACGATCACCGGCCGCGGCACCGTCGTGACCGGCCGCGCCGAGCGCGGCACGCTGAAGATCAGCTCCGACGTCGAGATCCTCGGCATCCGCCCGAAGCAGAAGACCACGGTCACGGGCATCGAGATGTTCCACAAGCAGCTCGACGAGGCCTGGGCCGGCGAGAACTGCGGCCTGCTGCTGCGCGGTGTGAAGCGTGACGACGTCGAGCGCGGCCAGGTCGTGGCCGCCCCGGGCTCGATCACCCCGCACACCAACTTCGAGGCGAACGTCTACATCCTGTCCAAGGACGAGGGCGGCCGTCACAACCCCTTCTACACCAACTACCGTCCGCAGTTCTACTTCCGGACCACCGACGTCACCGGCGTCATCGAGCTGCCGGAGGGCACCGAGATGGTCATGCCGGGCGACAACACCGAGATGACCGTCGAGCTCATCCAGGAGATCGCCATGGAGGAGGGCCTCGGCTTCGCCATCCGCGAGGGTGGCCGCACCGTGGGCTCCGGCCGTGTGACCAAGGTCCTGAAGTGAGCCTTCGGATCTGCTGATCTCGGGGAAGGCCCCGGCCCGCCCCTGACGGGCGAGGTCGGATAACTCCCCGGAGTCGACGAGAGCCCCCGACGTCCCTGCGACGTCGGGGGCTCTCGTGCTGTCCGGGCCGGCGCCGGCCGCCCGCCGAGCGGTTTGCAATCCGTGGGGGCATCTGTCAGGATAGACAAGTTGCTCACGGACGATCCCGTCCCGGCGTGCCCATTCTCGGGTGCGCTGCAGTGGGCGAAAGGCCATTCGAGATCGAGACCGACCCTCGTGGTGTGTCTCGCTGTGCGCAGATGTTCTGCTCATCAAAGCGACACGCCCGACCGCGGGGGTCGGATATCCGACAGGGCGAGCAGCCGTGGCGGCGCGCGGAGAGCGCGGCCGATGCGGTTCGGCCTGATCGGGATGTGCGCCACCTCCTCGAGGGGAGGCGGCGCGCAGTCCGCAACTGCAGAAGGGGAGTGCCGCGGGACGTCCCTGTCCGGCGCGTGGCCAGGCCTTCTCACCGACGCGCGCGTCGGGCCGCTGCGGGCTGTGAGAGACCACATGACGAAGCAGTGACCAGAAAGAGGCAGATGCCATGGCGGGACAGAAAATCCGCATCCGGCTGAAGTCGTACGACCACGAGGTCATCGACAGCTCGGCTCGGAAGATCGTCGACACCGTGACGCGCGCCGGCGCGACGGTCGTCGGCCCGGTGCCGCTGCCGACCGAGAAGAACGTGTACGCCGTGATCCGGTCGCCGCACAAGTACAAGGACAGCCGCGAGCACTTCGAGATGCGCACTCATAAGCGCCTCATCGACATCGTCGACCCGACCCCCAAGGCGGTCGACTCGTTGATGCGTCTCGACCTGCCTGCAGACGTCAATATCGAGATCAAGCTCTGAAGCAGGGAGGTGCTGAGAGAACTATGACCAACATTTCCCGCGTCGAACTGAACGTCAAGGGACTGCTGGGCACGAAGCTCGGCATGACCCAGGTCTGGGACGAGGCCAACAACCTCGTGCCGGTCACTGTCGTCCAGGCCGACTCCAATGTCATCACCCAGATCCGCACTGCGGAGAACGACGGCTACTCGGCCGTCCAGATCGGCTACGGCCAGATCGATCCGCGCAAGGTGACCAAGCCGCTGGCCGGTCACTTCGAGAAGGCCGGCGTGACGCCGCGCCGTCACCTCGTCGAGATCCGCACCGGCGACGCCTCCGAGTACGAGGCCGGCCAGGATCTCTCCGTCGAGTCCTTCGAGACCGGCCAGAAGGTCGACGTCGTCGGCCGCACCAAGGGCAAGGGCTTCGCAGGCGTCATGAAGCGTCACGGCTTCGGCGGCGTCGGCGCCTCCCACGGTCAGCACAAGAACCACCGGAAGCCCGGCGCCATCGGCGGCGCCGCGACTCCGGGCCGCGTGTTCAAGGGCGTGCGCATGGCCGGCCGGATGGGCAACAACCGCCACACCACGCACAACCTCACCGTCCACGCCGTGGACGCCGAGAAGAACCTGCTGCTCATCAAGGGCGCCGTCCCCGGTGCTCGCGGCCAGGTCGTCCTGGTCCGCACTGCAGTGAAGGGAGCATGATCCTCATGGCCAACAAGGTTTCCGTCGATCTCCCCGCCGAGGTCTTCGACGCCAAGACCAACGTCGCACTGATCCATCAGGTCGTCGTCGCGCAGCAGGCCGCAGCTCGCCAGGGCACCCACAAGGTGAAGACCCGCTCCGAGGTCTCCGGCACCGGCACCAAGCCGTTCCGGCAGAAGGGCACCGGTCGGGCGCGCCAGGGTTCGATGATCGCCCCGCACATGATCGGCGGCGGCGTCGTGCACGGCCCGACCCCCCGGGACTACAGCAAGAAGGTCCCGAAGAAGATGAAGGCCGCCGCGCTGCGCGGGGTCCTCTCCGACCGTGCTCGCGCCGGCCGCGTCCACGTGGTCGACGCCCTGGTGGAGTCCACCTCCACCAAGGCTGCGAAGCAGGCCCTGGAGGGTCTGGGCGGCCGGAACCGCAACTGGCTGGTCGTGATCGACCGCGGCGACGACGCCGCCGCGCTGTCGACCCGCAACCTGCCGTCCGTCCACACGCTGTACGCCGACCAGCTGAACACCTACGACGTCGTCGTCTCCGACGACCTGGTGTTCACCCAGGCCGGCTACGACGCGTTCCTGGCCCACGCCCAGGGTGCGAACAAGGAGGAGGCCAAGTGAGCGTCCCGACCGTCAAGGATCCGCGCGACGTCATCATCGCGCCGGTCGTCTCGGAGAAGTCCTACGGCCTGATCGACGAGGGCAAGTACACCTTCCTCGTCGAGGTGAAGGCCACCAAGTCGGAGATCAAGTACGCCGTGGAGAAGATCTTCGGCGTCACCGTCGACAAGGTGAACACCAACAACCGCCCGGGCAAGCGGAAGCGCACTCGCTTCGGCTGGGGCTCGCGCAACGACACCAAGCGTGCCGTGGTGAGCCTCCGCGAGGGCAACATTGACATCTTCGGAGGTCCGCTGTCCTGACCAGGGCAGGCGGAGACCACTTAATCGAGGAAGAAGAACATGGCTATCCGTAACCTCAAGCCGTCCACCCCGGGCCAGCGTGGCTCGTCGGTGGCCGACTTCGCAGAGATCACCCGGGACACCCCGGAGAAGTCCCTGCTGCGCCCGCTGAGCAAGACCGGCGGACGCAACAGCTCGGGCAAGATCACCACTCGCCACAAGGGCGGCGGGCACAAGCGCCAGTACCGGCTGATCGACTTCCGTCGGTCGGACAAGGACGGCGTGCCGGCGAAGGTCGCTCACATCGAGTACGACCCGAACCGCACCGCCCGCATCGCGCTGCTGCACTTCGCCGACGGCGAGAAGCGCTACATCCTGGCTCCGGGCCGGCTGGCCCAGGGCGCGGCCGTCGAGTCGGGCCCGAACGCCGACATCAAGCCGGGCAACAACCTGCCGCTGCGCAACATCCCGCTGGGCACCGTCGTGCACGGCGTGGAGCTGCGTCCGGGCGGCGGGGCCAAGCTCGGCCGCTCGGCCGGCGCCTCCATCCAGCTGGTGGCCCGCGAGGGCAAGCACGCCCAGCTGAAGCTGCCCTCCGGCGAGGTCCGCAACGTCGACGTGCGCTGCCGCGCCACCGTCGGCCAGGTGGGCAACGCCGAGCAGTCCAACATCAGCTGGGGCAAGGCCGGCCGCAGTCGCTGGAAGGGCGTCCGTCCGACCGTCCGCGGCGTCGTGATGAACCCGATCGACCACCCGCACGGCGGTGGCGAGGGCAAGTCCTCCGGCGGCCGCCACCCGGTCAACCCGAACGGCATGCCCGAGGGTCGCACGCGGCGCCCGAAGAAGGAGAGCGACAAGCTCATCGTGCGTCGCCGTCGTACCAAGAAGAACAAGCGATAGGAGCCTGGAGCCATGCCACGCAGCTTGAAGAAGGGCCCCTTCGTTGATCAGCACCTGTACCTGAAGGTGCAGGCTGAGAACGAAAAGGGCACCAAGAATGTCATCAAGACCTGGTCCCGCCGTTCGATGATCGTCCCGGACATGCTCGGCCACACCATCGCCGTGCACGACGGCCGGAAGCACATCCCGGTGTTCATCACCGAGTCGATGGTCGGGCACAAGCTCGGCGAGTTCGCTACGACGCGCACGTTCCGCGGCCATGTGAAGGACGACAAGAAGGGCAAGCGCCGCTGATCCCCGAGGGGATGAGCACGCTGCCTCTTCGATCCAGAGACGAGAGAAGGAAAGCAATGGAAGCCAAGGCAATTGCGCGCTATCTGCGTGTGTCGCCTATGAAGGCCCGGCGCGTCGTCGACCTTGTCCGCGGCAAGCAGGCCAACGAGGCGCTGGCGATCCTGCAGTTCGCCCCGCAGGGAGCCTCCGAGCCGGTCTACAAGGTTCTGGCCTCGGCGATGGCGAACGCTCGCCAGCACGCCGACCAGGCCGGCGTCGCGTTCAACGAGGACGACTACGTCGTGACCGAGGCCCGGGTCGACGAGGGTCCGACCATGAAGCGGTTCCGTCCGCGCGCCCAGGGTCGGGCCTACCGCATCAACAAGCGCACCAGCCACGTGACCGTCGTGGTCGGTGCGGACGAGAAAGGTGGGGATCAGTAGTGGGTAACAAGATCAACCCCAATGGTTTCCGTCTGGGCGTCACGACGGACCACGTCTCCCACTGGTACGCCGACTCCAACGCCGCGGGTCAGCGCTACAAGGACTTCGTGAAGGAAGACGTCCAGATCCGCGAGCTGCTGGCGAAGAGCGTGGAGCGCGCCGGCATCTCCAAGGTCGAGATCGAGCGCACCCGCGACCGCGTCCGGGTCGACATCCACACCGCCCGTCCGGGCATCGTCATCGGCCGCCGCGGCGCCGAGGCGGACCGGATCCGCGGGCAGCTGGAGAAGCTGACCGCCAAGCAGATCCAGCTGAACATCCTCGAGGTCAAGAACCCCGAGACCGATGCGCAGCTGATCGCCCAGGGCGTCGCCGAGCAGCTGGCCGCCCGCGTGGCCTTCCGCCGCGCGATGAAGAAGTCCATCTCCTCGGCCATGCGGTCGGGCGCGAAGGGCATCCGGATCCAGTGCTCCGGCCGTCTGGGCGGTGCGGAGATGTCGCGCAACGAGTTCTACCGCGAGGGCCGCGTGCCGCTGCACACCCTCCGGGCCAACATCGACTTCGGCAAGCACGAGGCCAAGACCACCTTCGGCCGCATCGGCGTGAAGGTCTGGGTCTACAAGGGCGACCTGACCGACAAGGAGCTGGCCGCCCAGCAGGCCGCGCAGCCTTCGGGCCGCGGCGGCGGTGGCGGCCGCGGCGGCGGCGGTGGCCGCGGCGGCGAGCGTCGTCGGCGCGGCGGTCGCAGCCGTGACCAGCAGGCCCCCGCTGAGACCGCAACCCAGCCGGCTGCTTCCGAGTCTGCAGCAGAAGGAGGTCAGAGCTGATGCTGATGCCCCGTCGAGTCAAGTACCGCAAGCCGCACAAGCCGAAGCGCCGCGGCCACGCCAAGGGCGGCACTGAGCTCGCCTTCGGCGAGTACGGCATCCAGGCCCTCGGCCACGGCTGGGTCACGAACCGCCAGATCGAGTCTGCGCGTATCGCCATGACCCGCCACATCAAGCGCGGCGGAAAGGTGTGGATCAACATCTTCCCGGACCACCCGCTGACCAAGAAGCCGGCCGAGGTCCGCATGGGCTCCGGCAAGGGCTCGCCCGAGTGGTGGGTGGCCAACGTGAAGCCCGGACGCGTGATGTTCGAGCTGACCGTGACCGGTGCCAGCGACGAGGTGGCCAAGGAGGCCCTTCGTCTGGCAATCCACAAGCTGCCGATGAAGGCACGCGTGATCAGCCGAGAGAGTGGTGAGTGACCATGGCAGTTGGGTCGAAGGATCTGACGGTTGAGACGCTCTCCGCGATGGACGACTCGTCCCTCGCCGAGCAGCTGCGCAGCGCCAAGGAGGAGCTGTTCAACCTTCGCTTCCAGTCCGCCACCGGTCAGCTGGAGAACTCCAGCCGTCTGAAGGCCGTCAAGCGCGACATCGCCCGGATCTACACGGTCCTGCGCGAGCGGGAGCTGGGCATTCGCGAGTCGGTCGGTGCTGAGGCAGAGTCCACTGAAGAGAAGGCTGAGGACTGATCATGAGCGAAACCAACACCGAGGCACAGGGCACCGAGCGCGCCTACCGCAAGAACCTGCGCGGCGTCGTGGTGTCCGACAAGATGCACAAGACCATCGTGGTCGCCGTCGAGGACCGCAACAAGCACTCCCTGTACGGCAAGGTGATGAAGCGGCACTCGAAGTTCACCGCGCACGATGAGAACGAGGAGGCCGGCGTGGGGGACACCGTCCAGCTCGCCGAGACTCGTCCGCTCTCGGCGACCAAGCGCTGGCGCCTGGTGCGCATCATCGAGAAGGCGAAGTGATCTCCGGACTCTCCGGCATCACCGCGTCCCCGCTCGACGCTGCGGCCTAGCATGACGGCTCGGGGCCCGACTCACCTGCTGAGTTGGGCCCCGAGCTGTTTTCAGGTATGCTATTGAGGCTGTGCGCCCTTGTATGCGGGGCCTCCACCCCGCAGGCCTCCCGCGGTGATCATCGCCGGGAGGGTCGGAGGACAGCGCACGTCCCCCATCCATGCCGCCTCGGCCTCGTGAATCAGGCGCCGCGTCGGTGCGGCCGGACTCGTTCCGGCCGGCACGACGCAGTCCACGTGGGTAAGCGGCCGGGGGAGGTTCATTCGGAAGTTCCGCCAGGCTCGCCGCACCAGCGGGGAGAACCGGCGAGACGACAGGAGTAGACAAGTGATTCAGCAGGAATCGCGGCTGAAGATCGCTGACAACACCGGGGCCAAGGAACTCTTGGTCATCCGTGTGCTCGGCGGATCCGGACGCCGCTATGCAGGCATCGGCGACATCTTCGTCGCCACCGTGAAGGACGCCATCCCCGGCGGCAACGTCAAGAAGGGCGATGTCGTCAAGGGCGTGGTCGTGCGGTCGCGGAAGAAGTCCCGTCGCCACGACGGGTCCTACATCAGCTTCGACGAGAACGCTGCCGTCATCCTCAAGGGTGAGACCCAGGACCCGCGTGGTACCCGCATCTTCGGCCCCGTGGGCCGCGAGCTGCGCGACAAGAAGTTCATGAAGATCGTCTCGCTCGCGCCGGAGGTGCTCTGACTCATGGCAAACATCAAGAAGGACGACCTCGTCCAGATCCTGTCCGGCAAGGACAAGGGCATGCAGGGCAAGGTCCTCGAGGTGCGGCCGCGCGAGGAGCGCGTCGTCGTCGAGGGCGTCAACCGGATGAAGCGCCACCTGCGCGCCGGCCAGGCCGGCAGCACCGAGGGCGGCATCGTGGAGTCCGAGGCCCCGCTGCACATCTCCAACGTGGCCGTGGTGGACCCGGAGACGGGCAAGCCCACCCGCGTCGGCCACCGGGAGGAGACCGTCGAGCGTGACGGCCGCACCAAGACCGTGCGGGTCCGCTACGCCAAGGCCTCCGGAAAGGACCTGTGATGACCGAGGTGCAGAGCGTGACGCAGAAGATCACCCCCCGACTGAAGACCAAGTACCGCGACGAGATCCGCGGCACGATGCAGGAGCAGTTCTCCTACGGCAACGTCATGGAGGTGCCCGGCCTGGTGAAGGTCGTGGTGAACATGGGCGTCGGCGAGGCGGCCCGCGACTCCAAGATCATCGACGCCGCCGTGGCGGACCTGACCAACATCACCGGCCAGAAGCCGAAGATCACCCGGGCCCGGAAGTCGATCGCGCAGTTCAAGCTGCGCGAGGGCCAGCCGATCGGCGCGCACACCACGCTGCGCGGCGACCGGATGTGGGAGTTCCTCGACCGTCTGGTGACCTTCGCGCTGCCGCGCATCCGCGACTTCCGCGGGCTGAGCGACCGGCAGTTCGACGGCAACGGCAACTACACCTTCGGACTGAGCGAGCAGTCGGTGTTCCACGAGATCGATCAGGACAAGATCGACCGCCCGCGCGGCATGGACATCACCGTCGTGACCTCCGCGAAGACCGACGACGAGGGCCGCGCGCTGCTGAAGGCGCTCGGCTTCCCGTTCAAGACCGACCAGTAAGCACTACGCCGCAGGTCCTTTCACCAGAGGTTCTGTCGGGTCGCCGCCCCTCCGGGCGGCGGGCCCAGAGTTCCTTCGGAGATCGGAAACCGTGGCGGGGAAGGGCGAACGCCCCTCATGACAATGACTGATCCAGTCGCAGACATGCTCACGCGTCTGCGCAACGCCAACTCGGCTTTCCACGACGAGGTCTCCATGCCCAGCTCCAAGCTGAAGGTGCGTGTGGCCGACATCCTGAAGGCCGAGGGATACATCACCGACTGGCGCGAGGACGAGGCCGAGGTCGGCAAGACCCTGGCCATCGACCTCAAGTTCGGTCCCGACCGCGAGCGGTCCATCGCCGGCCTGCGTCGCATCTCCAAGCCCGGTCTCCGGGTGTACGCGAAGTCCACGAACCTCCCGCACGTGCTGGGCGGCCTGGGCATCGCGATCCTGTCCACCTCCTCCGGTCTGCTGACCGACCGGCAGGCAGCCAAGAAGGGCGTCGGCGGGGAAGTCCTCGCCTACGTCTGGTGACGCGAAGGGAGTCGAAGCACTATGTCACGCATCGGTAAGCTTCCGATCACCATTCCTGCCGGCGTCGAGGTCGACCTCAAGGGTCGCGACCTCACCGTCAAGGGACCGAAGGGCGAGCTCGCCCGCACTCTGGCCGAGGGCATCGAGGTGTCCGTCGAAGAGGACACCATCACGGTGACCCGTCCCGACGACGAGCGGGAGTCCCGCTCGCTGCACGGCCTGACCCGGACGCTGGTCGCCAACATGGTCCACGGCGTCACGGAGGGCTTCACCAAGAAGCTCGAGATCGTCGGGACCGGCTACCGCGTCCAGGCCAAGGGCTCGGACCTCGAGTTCGCGCTGGGCTACTCGCACTCCATCCAGATGGCGGCCCCCGAGGGGATCTCCTTCCAGGTGGAGGGCGCGAACAAGCTCTCGATCTCCGGCATCGACAAGCAGCAGGTCGGACAGGTCGCCGCGAACATCCGCAAGCTGCGCCGTCCCGACCCGTACCAGGGCAAGGGCGTCCGCTACGAGGGCGAGCAGATTCGCCGCAAGGCCGGAAAGGCAGGTAAGTAAACCATGGCTATTGGTATCCAGGGCAAGTCCAAGTCCGCTGCCCGCGGCCGCCGCCACATCCGCCTGCGCAAGAAGATCGACGGCACCGCCGAGCGTCCGCGCCTGGTGGTCACCCGGTCCTCCCGGCACATGGTCGCCCAGGTCGTCGACGACCAGCAGTCCCACACGCTGGCCTCGGCCACCACGATGGAGGCCGACCTGCGCAGCTTCGACGGCGACAAGACCGCCAAGGCGAAGAAGGTCGGCGAGCTCATCGCCGAGCGCGCTCAGGCGGCCGGCATCGACGCCGTGGTCTTCGACCGCGGCGGCAACAAGTACCACGGTCGTGTGGCCGCCGTCGCCGACGGCGCCCGGGAGGGTGGTCTGCAGCTGTGAGTGAGAACACCGACAACACTGAGAAGGTTTCATCTGTGACTGAGACCAACGACAACTCCGTCGAGGCCGCCGAGAAGGCTCAGGGCGGCGGCGACACCCAGCAGGCCGACCAGAACAGCTCGTCCCAGGGCGGCCGTGAGGACCGCGGCGGCCGTGGTGGCCGCGGCGGTCGCGGTCGCGGCGAGGGCGGCGGTCGCGGCGGCGGCCGCGGCGGCGGCCGGGACGACGATCGGGACAAGTTCCTCGAGCGCGTCGTCACCATCAACCGCGTCTCCAAGGTGGTCAAGGGCGGCCGTCGCTTCAGCTTCACCGCGCTGGTCGTCGTCGGCGACGGCGACGGCATGGTGGGCGTCGGCTACGGCAAGGCCAAGGAGGTCCCCGCGGCCATCCAGAAGGGCGTCGAGGAGGCGAAGAAGAACTTCTTCCGCGTCCCGCGCGTCGGCTCCACCATCCCGCACCTGGTCAAGGGAGAGGACGCCGCCGGCGTCGTGCTCCTGCGTCCGGCTTCGCCGGGTACCGGTGTGATCGCCGGCGGACCGGTGCGTGCGGTCCTCGACTGCGCGGGCGTCCACGACGTGCTGACCAAGTCCATGGGCTCGGTCAACTCGATCAACATCGTGCACGGCACGATCGACGCGCTGAAGCAGCTCGAGGAGCCCGAGGCCGTGGCCGCCCGCCGCGGCAAGCCGCTCGACGAGGTCGCTCCGGCGCCGATGCTCCGCACTATGGAGGCGGACCGTGCCGCCCGGGCAGATAAGGCAGGTGCATGAGGATGAACGACATCCAGACCACCGCGAAGAACGTGGTCGCCAGCGACGCGAAGCTGGAGATCACCCAGTCCAAGTCCACCATCGGCGCCACGCCGACCCACCGTGAGACGGTGCGGTCGCTGGGCCTGAAGCGCGTGGGGCACACTGTCGTCCGCGACGCCGACGCCGTGACCGTGGGCATGCTGAACTCCGTGAAGCATCTCGTGACCGTCGAGGAGGCGAAGTGACGATGGCAGACAACAACGCTGCAGAGTCCGACGTCCTCAAGGTCCACGACCTGCGTCCGGCCCCCGGCTCCAAGAAGTCCCGCCAGCGTGTGGGTCGTGGTGAGGCGTCGAAGGGCAAGACCGCAGGCCGTGGCATGAAGGGGACCAAGGCTCGCTACCAGGTGCCGGCAGGCTTCGAGGGCGGGCAGCTTCCGCTGCACATGCGTCTGCCGAAGCTGCGCGGCTTCAAGAGCCCGTTCCGCGTCGAGTACTCGCCGGTCAACCTCTCCAAGCTGGGCGAGCTGTACCCGTCCGGCGGCGACGTGACCGTCGACGACCTCGTCGGCCAGGGCGTGGCGAAGAAGGGCCGGCCGGTGAAGGTCCTCGGCTCCGGGGAGATCTCCGTGGCCGTGAACGTGACGGCGCACGCCTTCTCGTCCTCGGCCGTGGAGAAGATCCAGGCCGCCGGCGGCTCGGTCACCACGATCGAGCAGGGCTGAGAAGTCCTCTCGCCGATCTGACATGACGGCCCCCGTCGACCTCCGCAGATCCCGCTGACGCGGGGCTGCGGAGGGTCCGGCGGGGGCCGTCGTGCATCTGCGGGCCCGCGTGTCCGTGCCACGATTCATCCCGCCCGCGTCACGGGCGTTAGTATGGCTGTCTGTGTGACCGCACACCTCGGCAGACACCGGGGCGCGCCGCAGGCTCGGAATCCGTCCACGACGGAGCCGGACCGCGGCGCCCAGCGTGCCCGACGGTCGCCGCACGGACTGCTTCAGCCCCACAGGAGGACGCTTGTTCAGCGCAATCGCCCGGGTGTTCCGGACACCTGATCTGCGCCGGAAGATCTGGTTCACGATCGGGATCATCGCGATCTACCGCATCGGTGCCTTCATCCCCGCGCCAGGAGTGGACTACGGGACCGTGCAGCAGTGCCTGGCCCTGGGCAACACCGAGGGCGGAGCCTACTCCTTCGTCAACATGTTCTCCGGCGGGGCGATGCTGCAGGTGTCGATCTTCGCGCTGGGCATCATGCCCTACATCACCGCGGCGATCATCGTGCAGCTGCTGCGCGTGGTCATCCCGCGCTTCGAGAATCTGCAGCGGGAGGGCCCGCAGGGGCAGGCGAAGCTCACCCAGTACACCCGCTATCTGACCATCGCGCTGGGCACGCTGAACGCGACCACCATCGTCACCATGGCCCGCTCCGGGGCCCTGCTCAGCTGCGACCTGCCGATCGTGCCGGACGACAGCCTGGGCGTCATCCTGCTGATGATCCTGACGCTGGTGACCGGCGTCGCGCTGATCATGTGGCTCGGCGAGCAGATCACCGAGCGCGGCGTCGGCAACGGCATGTCCATCCTCATCTTCGTCTCCATCGGCGCCGGCTTCCCCGGCGCGATGGGCGAGATCTGGTCGACCCAGGGCTGGCGGATCTTCGCACTGGTGCTGCTGATCGGTCTGGTGGCCATCGCCGCAGTCGTCTTCGTCGAGCAGTCGCAGCGCCGCGTGCCGGTGCAGTACGCCAAGCGGCAGGTCGGCCGCCGCACGCTGGGCGGGTCCTCGACCTACATCCCGATCAAGGTGAACATGGCCGGCGTGATCCCGGTCATCTTCGCCTCCTCGGTGCTGACGCTGCCCTCGGTCATCGCGCAGTTCAACCAGCCGGCTCCCGGCGAGGACGTCGGCCCGGTGATGCAGTTCATCCAGCAGTACTTCTCCGGCGGGACGCACCCGGTGTACATGATCTGCTTCTTCCTGATGACCATCTTCTTCACGTACTTCTACGTGACGATCACCTTCAACCCGAACGAGGTCGCCGAGAACATGCGCAAGTTCGGCGGCTTCATCCCGAGCGTCCGGGCCGGCCGCCCCACGGAGCGCTACCTGAGCTACGTGATCTCCCGGATCACCTTCCCCGGCTCCCTGTACCTGGGCTTCATCGCGCTGATCCCGATGATCGCGATGGTGCTCCTCGGGGTGAGCCAGAGCTTCCCGTTCGGCGGCACCTCGATCCTCATCATGGTGGGCGTGGGGCTGACCACGGTGAAGCAGATCAACGCACAGATGGAACAGCGAAACTACGAAGGACTTCTGCGATGACACGTATGCTGATCGTCGGACCGGCCGGCTCGGGCAAGGGCACCCAGTCGACGCGCATCTGCCAGGCCCTGGGGATCGTGGCGATCTCCACCGGGGACATCTTCCGCGCCAACATCAAGGGCGGCACCGAGCTGGGCCGGGAGGCCCAGCAGTACGTCGACGCCGGCGAGCTGGTGCCGGACTCGGTCACCAACCGGATGGTGGAGGACCGGCTGTCCTGGGACGACGCCGCCTCCGGCTTCCTGCTCGACGGCTACCCGCGCAACCTGAGCCAGGTGAGCGCGCTGGACGAGATGCTCGAGCGCCTCGACGTCTCGCTCGACGTGGTCCTGGAGCTCACCGCCGACCGCGAGGAGCTGATCCAGCGGCTGACGAAGCGCGCCGAGATCGAGGGCCGCGAGGACGACGCCGACGAGGACGCCATCCGTCGCCGGCTCGAGCTCTTCGACACCGAGACGGCGCCGATGATCGCCGAGTACGAGTCCCGCGGCCTGCTGCGTCGCGTGGACGGCCTCGGCGACATCGACGAGGTCACCGCCCGCATCATGGACGTGCTGAAGGGCTGATGGGGATGCTCTCGCGCCGGCGCATCGAGCTGAAGACCCCGGAGCAGCTGCGACACATGGACGCCGCCGGCTCCGTGCTGGCCGGCGCGCTGGACGCCGTCGTCGCGGCCGCGGTCCCCGGAGTGACCACCGGACAGCTGGATCGCGTGTTCGCCGCCTTCATCGCCGAGCGCGGCGCGACGCCGAACTTCCTGGGCTACTACGGCTTCCCGGGCAGCATCTGCGCCTCGGTCAACGACGAGGTCGTCCACGGCATCCCGGGGGAGCGGGTGCTCGCCTCCGGAGACGTGCTGACCGTCGACGCCGGCTGCATCATCTCCGGATGGCACTCCGACTCGGCCCGCACCGTGGTGCTGGGCTCCTCCGCGCAGGGCACCGCCGACGCCGGCGACGAGCGGCTCTCGGCGATCACTCGCGGGGCGATGTGGGCCGGCGTCGCCGCCTTCGCCGAGGCGAAGCACATCGGCGAGGTGGGCGAGGCGATCGAGGCGTTCGTGACCTCCCAGGAGGGGGACCGGCTGGGCATCCTCGAGGAGTACGTCGGCCACGGCATCGGCTCGGCCATGCATATGGCGCCGGACGTGTTCAACTACGCGGCCGGATTCCGCGGCGCGCGGATCCGTCCGGGCATGGCCGTGGCGATCGAGCCGATGCTCACCCGCGGGGGGATCGCCACCCGCGTGCTCGACGACGACTGGACCGTGGTCACCGAGGACGGCGCCCGGGCCAGCCAGTGGGAGCACTCGGTGGCCCGCCATGACGACGGCATCTGGGTGCTCACCGCCCATGACGGCGGGGCCGCCGAGCTCGAGCCGCTGGGCGTGACGCCGACGCCGATCCCGCAGGGCTGAGCGGCGCCGTCGGCCGCGCCGGAGCCTCCGGGCGGCCGGGGCGAGGCTCGCGGCGACCCTGCCCGCGCCGGTGAGGAGGGCGCGGGAGGGGAATTGCCCGAGCCCGTCGGATTCGGGTACTATTGACTGCTGGTTGTCTCTGTGGGTCGACTGTGCCCTCATGCGCGCCGGCGGGTCCTCTCCCGCCGAGCATGCAGAGACGTCTGACCAGAAACTGAACCAGATTCTCCCCGGTCTGCCCCGACGATGACGGCGCTCTGCGTCGGCCGTGCGGCGACGCGCCCTCGTGCGCGCGCCGCGGCCGCCGTCCGAGCCGACCCCGCTCCGAGCGGCGGCGTCGACGGGATCGGAGGGATCGCGAACGGTGTGGAGCATATGGGTAAAAAAGAAGGTGTGATCGAGGTGGAGGGCCGGGTGACCGAGGCTCTCCCCAATGCGATGTTCCGCGTGCGTCTGGAGAATGAGCACGTGGTGCTCGCCACGATCTCGGGCAAGATGCGTCAGCACTACATCCGGATCCTCCCCGAGGACCGGGTCGTGGTGGAGATGAGCCCGTATGACCTCAACCGTGGACGAATCGTCTACCGCTACAAGTAAAGAGGAAAGCCATGAAGGTTCACCCGAGCGTGAAGCAGGTCTGCTCTGAGTGCAAGATCATCCGCCGCCGCGGTGTGATCCGAGTGATCTGCAAGAAGAACCCGCGTCACAAGCAGCGCCAGGGCTGACCCTCACCTTCTCGACGTAGAACGCGTGAGGGCGCGCCGAGCGCCTCGACAGCTCAATACCAGCACGGCAGTGCAGTCCGTCGATGAGCTGGACGGACAGACCCCCGGTTGCCGAAGGCCGGGGACCCGCTGAAGGCGTCACCTCCGACGTCGGCCGCGAGCGGTCCAGATGGGAGCGCACTGTCGAAGACCTTCGGACGACAGCAAGGAGGACTGCCACGATGGCACGTCTGGCAGGTGTGGACATCCCGCGCGAGAAGCGCACGGAGATCGCACTCACTTACATCTACGGCGTCGGCAAGACCCGTGCAGCAGAGACCGTCGAGGCCACGGGCATCTCGCCGGAGACCCGCGTGAAGGACCTCACGGACGACCAGCTGGTCGCACTGCGTGACTACATCGAGGGCAACTTCCAGGTGGAGGGCGACCTCCGCCGCGAGGTGGCCGCAGACATCCGCCGCAAGGTCGAGATCGGGTCGTACCAGGGTCTGCGGCACCGCCGCGGCCTGCCGGTCCGCGGTCAGCACACGCAGACCAACGCCCGCACCCGCAAGGGTCCGAAGAAGACCGTCGCAGGCAAGAAGAAGTAGTTCGGCGCGCCGAGGATCCCTGAGGATCCCCCGCTGATCCGACCAACTCGAGTCACGGAGAAGATATGCCCCCCAAGAACCGCGCAGCGGCCCGCAAGCCGCGCCGCAAGGCAAGCAAGAACATCACGCAGGGTCAGGCCCACATCAAGTCGACCTTCAACAACACCATCGTCTCGATCACCGACTCCACCGGTGCGGTGATCTCCTGGGCGACCTCCGGCGAGGTCGGGTTCAAGGGCTCCCGCAAGTCCACCCCCTACGCCGCGCAGATGGCCGCCGAGCAGGCCGCCAAGCGGTCGCAGGAGCACGGCCTGAAGAAGGTCGACGTGTTCGTCAAGGGCCCGGGCTCCGGGCGCGAGACCGCGATCCGCTCGCTGCAGGCCGCCGGCCTCGAGGTCGGCTCCATCCAGGACGTCACGCCGAGCGCGCACAACGGCTGCCGCCCGCCGAAGCGTCGTCGCGTCTGAGCGACCTTCTACAGACAGCGCCTCCGCCGCGGCCTGCGGGCCGCGGCGGGGTGAGAGCATCATCATCAGTGAGAATGCGTCATATAGCGGATGCACTCTGAAAGGAATCATCAGTGCTCATTGCACAGCGCCCCACGCTGACCGAAGAAGTTGTCGCAGATGACCGTTCGCGCTTCGTCATCGAGCCCCTGGAGCCGGGCTTCGGCTACACCCTGGGCAATTCGCTGCGTCGCACGCTGCTCTCCTCCATCCCGGGGGCGGCGGTGACCAGCGTCCGCATCGACGGCGTGCTGCACGAGTTCAGCACGGTCGCCGGTGTCAAGGAGGACGTCACCGAGCTGGTGCTGAACATCAAGCAGCTCTCGGTCTCCTCGGAGCACGACGAGCCGGTCGTGGCCTACCTCCGCAAGGAGGGGCCCGGCCAGGTGACCGCCGCGGACATCACCCCGCCGGCCGGCGTCGAGGTCCACAACCCGGACCTGCACCTCGCCACGCTGAACGAGGAAGGCCGGATGGACGTCGAGTTCACCGTCGAGCGCGGCCGCGGCTATGTCTCCGCGGAGCAGAACAAGACGGCCGACGCCGAGATCGGCCGGATCTCGGTGGACTCCATCTACTCGCCGGTGCTGAAGGTCAGCTTCAAGGTCGAGGCGACGCGCGTCGAGCAGCGCACCGACTTCGACAAGCTGATCGTCGACGTCGAGACCAAGCCGTCGGTCGCCCCGCGGGACGCGCTGGCCTCGGCCGGCACCACGCTGGTGGAGCTGTTCTCGCTGGCCCGCGAGCTCAACGTCGCCGCCGAGGGCATCGAGATCGGCCCGTCGCCGACCGACGCCGCCCTGGCGCAGGACATGGCCCTGCCGATCGAGGACCTGGAGCTCACCGTGCGCTCCTACAACTGCCTCAAGCGCGAGGGCATCCACACCGTCGGCGAGCTGGTGGCCCGGTCCGAGGCCGACCTGATGGACATCCGCAACTTCGGTGCGAAGTCCATCGACGAGGTCAAGGACAAGCTGACCGAGCTCGGCCTGTCGCTGAAGGACTCCCCGGCCGGGTTCGACCCGACGGCGGCCCGCTTCCAGGAGGCGGGCGACGAGGAGCCCTCCGTCGACGAGCAGCTGTAAGTTCGGCGACGACCACATCATTCTGCGCGCCGGCCGCGCCGAGCTGAGCTCTCGGGGCGTCCGGAGCCCCATCCAAGGAGAACGAGACCATGCCTACCCCCACCAAGGGACCGCGCCTGGGCGGGAGCCCGACGCACGAGAAGCAGATGCTGGCGAACCTGTCCGCGAACCTGATCGAGCACCGCTCGATCACCACGACGCTGACCAAGGCCAAGCGGCTGCGCCCCTACGCCGAGCGGCTGATCACCATCGCCAAGAAGGGCGACCTGCACGCTCGTCGTCAGGTGGTCAGCAAGATCAGCGCGCGCAACTCCACCAACCAGGCGGTGGTGCACGAGCTGTTCACCGTGATCGCCCCGGCGATGGAGAACCGCCACGGCGGCTACACCCGCATCACCAAGATCGGCAACCGCAAGGGCGACAACGCCCCGATGGCCGTCATCGAGCTCATCATGGAGCCGGTGTCCCCGAAGCAGGCCGTGGTCCAGGAGGCCGAGCAGGCCGCCGCCACCGCTCCCGCCGAGGAGACCCCGGTCGAGGAGACCGAGCAGCCGGCCGAGGAGACCGAGGCCGTCGAGGCCGAGGAGACCTCCGAGGAGAAGTGATCCTCGCCTGATCCTCGACCGTCGCCGGTCCGCCGGCGACGTCGCCGCACTGAGGCCCCCGACCCGTCACGGGTCGGGGGCCTCAGTGCGTCCGGGGCCGGGACCTGGAGGGGGAAGTCTCGGGGCGGGAGCGGTGAGCCCGAGGCGGGGGAGTGCTCGATAGGCTGGAGACCATGTCCTCCGCCGCAGACGCCAGTGCCCCGCAGGAGATCGCGACGCCGGTCCGCGTCCGCCTGGACCTCGCCTACGACGGCGCGGCGTATCACGGCTGGGCCGCCCAGCCGGGACTGCGCACTGTCGAGGGGGCGCTGCGCGAAGGGCTGGCCACGCTCATCCGGCGGGAGGTGCCGGTCGTCGTCGCCGGGCGCACCGACAGCGGCGTCCACGCCCGCGGCCAGGTGGTGCACTTCGACCTCAGCGCGGAGGAATGGGCCGGGCTCTCCCGCGGGCGGGACATCGCCCCGCAGGATGCGCTGCTGCGCCGCATCGCCGGCGTGCTGGCGCGTCAGGAGGGCGCCGTCGTCGTCCGTGCCGCCCGTCGCGTCCCGCCGGCGTTCGACGCGCGCTTCTCGGCGCTGAGTCGCAGCTACAGCTACCGGATCGTCGACGACGACGCGCAGCGTGACCCGCTGAGCCGCGGGCACACCGTCTGGCATCGGCGGGGGCTGGACGAGACGCTGATGGACGCCGAAGCCGCCCTCGTCACCGGGCTGCACGACTTCGCCAGCTTCTGCCGGCCGCGGGAGATGGGCACCACCGTCCGCGAGCTGCAGGACTTCCGGATCCGCCGCGACGCCGACGGCGCGATCATCGCCGAGCTGACCGCCGACGCGTTCTGCCACCACATGGTCCGCGCGCTGGTCGGCGCCTGCCTGGAGGTGGGCGAGGGGCGCCGCGCGCCCGGATGGCTCGCCGAACGGCTGGGACGGCGCAGCTGGGACGCCGAAGTCCGCCTGGCCCCGCCGCACGGCCTGGTGCTGGAGGCGGTGAGCTACCCGCCCGACGACCAGCTGGCCGCCCGCGCCGCACGGACGCGGGCGCTGCGCGACGCGCCCTCGGCCGGCGGAGCCCCGGGGCAGATGTGAGATTCCTCACGGCCCTGCGGTCGGCTGTCGGGCCGTCCGCCCGGCGCGTTCCGCCTCATGTCGGGGATCCGCCGGTGAGCCAGCCCACGAGACGCCGATCATGTCGTCGGATGCCGCGTGGCACGACGCACGTCTGAGGCGCATACTCGTGCGGGCGCTCTCACCATGAGCGACGACCGACGGCCTCTGCGCGGGTTCACCTCCCGGCGGCGAGGCCCTCCCCACGTGACATCTCGCAACCTGAAGGAACGACGACCAGAATGAGCATCAACTCCCGCTCACAGGACCTCGCGGCCACCTCGGTGGCCTGGGTCGTGCTGGTGGCCGCGTTCGGCGGCTTCCTCTTCGGCTTCGACACCGCCGTCATCAACGGTGCCGTCTCGGCCATCCAATCCACCTTCGGCCTCTCCGACTGGCTGATCGGCTTCGCCGTCTCCTCCGCCCTGCTCGGCTGCATGGTCGGCGCCTGGGTCGGCGGCTCGCTCTCCGACCGGCTCGGCCGCGTCGGGGCGATGCTGATCGCCGCCTCGGCCTTCTTCGTCTCCGCGATCGGCTCCGGTCTCTCCGTCGGCCCGGTGGACCTCATCGCCTGGCGCCTGCTCGGCGGCGTCGGCGTGGGCATGGCCTCGGTCATCGCCCCGGCCTATATCGCCGAAGTCGCCCCGACGAACCTCCGCGGCCGGCTCGGCTCGCTGTGGCAGCTGGCCATCGTGGTCGGGATCTTCGCCGCGGCGGTGTCCAACGCCTTCGTGTCCAACCTCGCCGGCGGCTCCGACGCCGAGCTGTGGCTGGGCATGGACGCCTGGCGGTGGATGTTCGTCATCGAGGCCGCCCCGGCGCTGATCTACGGCCTGCTGGCCACCTCCATCCCGGAGTCCCCGCGCTACCTGGTCTCGCGCGGCGACGACCGCCGCGCCGCCCAGGTGCTGCGCGAAGTCGTCGGCCTCTCCGAGGAGTCCGAGGTCCGCGAGAAGATCGCCGAGATCTCCCGGACGATCAACCTCGAGTCCCGGCAGAAGGTCCGCGACCTCGTCGCCGGCGGCACCATCATGCCGATCCTCTGGGTGGGCCTCGGCCTGGCGGTCTTCCAGCAGTTCGTCGGCATCAACGTGATCTTCTACTACTCCAACACGCTGTGGCAGGCGGTCGGCCTCACCGAGGACCAGTCCTTCCTGATCCAGGTGATCACCACCTCGGTGAACATCCTCGCCACCGTGATCGGCATCCTGATCGTCGACAAGGTCGGCCGGCGGATGCCGCTGGCCGTGGGATCGGCCGGCATGGCCGTGGGCCTGGGCATGATGGCGGTGGCCTTCAGCCAGGCGGTCACCGTCGGCGGCGAGCTCGAGCTGCCCGGCGCCTGGGGCATGATCGCGCTGATCTCGGCCAACGTCTTCGTGCTGTTCTTCGGCGCGACCTGGGGGCCGTTCATGTGGGTGCTGCTGGGCGAGATGTTCCCCAACCGCATCCGCGCCATCGCCCTCGGCGTCTCGGCGGCGGCCAACTGGCTGGCGAACTTCGTCATCTCGACGGTCTTCCCGTCCATGGCGGACCTCTCGCTGGTCTTCGCCTACGGCTTCTACGCCGTCTCGGCGCTGCTCTCGCTGGTCTTCGTGCTCAAGTGGGTCCCGGAGACCAAGGGCCGCGAGCTCGAGGACATGTCCGAGGGGGCCTACGAGCGGTCGCACTGACCCGCGCCGTCCCCACCACCGATGGCTCTGGAGTTCGGGCCCGAACTCCCCGGTTCCGGCCGGGGGTTCCGGCCCGAACTCCAGAGCCATCGTCGTGTGTGCGGCCGACGCCGGGGCGGCGTCGGGCAGTGCCGTGCTCAGCCGTCGATGACGGCGGCGAGCTCGTCCAGGAAGCCGGCGAAGCCCTCGCCGCGGCGGATGATCCGGGTGACGCTGTCGCGTTCGCTGAAGACTTCGACGAGCTGCTCGAAGACGGTCTGGAAGGCCTCGCGCTCCTCCTCGCTGAAGGCCGTCAGCGCCACCACCTGGACCCGGGAGTCGCCCCAGGGCAGCGAGCCGTCGGCGATCCCGATGGAGATCGCCGTCCGCGAGGCGGTCATCCGCAGCGCGTGCGGCACCGCCAGCGTCTCGGTGAAGGCGGTGGAGGAGAGCTGCTCGCGCTCGACGGTGTTCTCCACGTACTGCTGATCGATGACCCCGCGGGCGACGAGCGGCTCGGCCAGCGCGCGGATCGCCTCCTCCTCGTCGGCGGCCACCAACGGACGGATGAAGGCGTCCTCGCTCAGGTACCGCGACAGTTCCGCGCGCAGCCGGGCCAGCCGCAGGCTCCGCCGCCGTCGGGCGGCCGCCGCGGAGATCCGCCCCAGGTCCCCCTCGGAGAGGAACGGCGGCAGCCGCACGGTCCGCTCGTCGGGCTGCGGCGGCTCGATGGTGGTCAGCACCAGGTCGGTGTCCACCGCCTCCCAGTCCGGGTCGACGCCGGTGAGCACCTCGGTGACCTCGATGGAGGGACCCAGCGAGCGGGCGATGCGCGAATGCAGCAGCTCGTGCAGCTCGTAGTAGCCGGGGCAGACGATCGTGGCGGTCAGCACCGTCTCGGCCTGCCGGCTGCGCTCCAGGCGCCCGCCGACGTGCATGGCGATATAGGCGATCTCGTCGTCGTGGATGGTCACCTCCAGCTGTTCGCCGACGTCGCTGGCGATGGAGACCGCGACCTGGAAGATCATCGGGAAGTCGGACTTCAGCGAGCGGGTCAGCGGGTTCCGCGACGGCGCGTGCTCGCGGGCGCGCAGCACCAGGTTCTGCACATGCAGGGTCAGCCGGCGGATGAAGTCCTCATGGGCGATGTCGACCAGATAGCCGTGGGCGGCCCGGGTCACCGCCGTGCGCACCGCCTCCTCGACCGTCGGGTCCAGGCGCACCCGCTCCTCGGCCGCGCCGCCGGGGGCGACGACGCGGGTGAGCACCAGCGAGGTCAGGTGCTGCAGGTCGCCGGAGCCCATGGCGACGTCGAAGTGGCGGACGCACAGCGTGTCCAGCACCTCGGCGAGGCGCCGTTGGTCCTCGTCGGCCTCGCCGCGGGTGGTCTCCAGCGCCCGGCCGCGCGAGACGCGGTCGGCGGCGATGGCGATGTGCAGCGCGACGTCGGCGGCGGCGAACTCGTTGACGTAGTAGCCCAGGGCGGCCAGCTCGGCGCCCAGCTGCTGGGTGAAGGGGCCGAAGGCCCGGTCGTCGACCGTCTCCAGCCCGGCGGCCCGGCGCAGTACGCCGACGTCGAAGGTGCCCTCCTCCATCTCGTCGTGGGCCAGCCGGGAGACCAGTCGACGCCGCGAGATCTCGTCGCCGTCGAGCGTCACGACCGAGCCGCCGCGGCGCAGACTCAGCGTGGTGTCCTCGAGCAGACCGCGGATGCGGGCGAGGTCGGCCTCGACGGTGGCGTCGCTGACGTGGTGCCGCTCGGCGGCGACGAAGACGTCGAGGCCCTGATCGGCGTCGAGCAGCTCGCGCACCAGACGGTGCAGCCGGTCGCGCGGGCTGGCGCGCTGCTCGCCGCGCAGCGTGGCCAGCACGGCCCGGTCGGCGCGGTAGCCGGCCGGGCCGGACTCCACGGCCTCGCCCTGGTCGGCGCGGGCGGCGCGGGCGTTGATCTGGGCGATGTAGGAGCGCACGCTGCGCGGGGTCACCCCGAGCCGGTCGGCCAGTGCGGCGGCGGTGATCCAGCCGTCGCCGTGCAGCAGGATGCTGATCAGCTTCTCCCGGCGCTGGCCGGTCATGCGCTCCACTCCACGGCCTCCACCCTACCGCCCGCGCCGGGGTCGCTCCGGGGTCGCTCCGGGGTCGCTCCGGGGTCGCTCCGGGGTCGCTCCGGGGTCGCTCCGGGGTCGCTCCGGGGTCGCTCCGGGTCGCTCCGGGACTGCTCCGGGGTCGGCTCGTGTCGGAGGTGACCGTGCGGTGAGCGGCGGATGGCCGAGGAGCCGCGCGCAGGCGACCCGCAGATTTCCGCCCCCGGGGAAACAGCCATGGTTGTGACCCAGATCGCCGGGGCAGAGAATCTGAGAGGAAGAGGAGGAGTGAGCGATCGATGGAGATCCTGGTGGTATGCGGCGCCGGCGCGTCCAGCACGTTCGTCGCCCAGCGCATCCGCCGCGGCGCGGAGGCCGAGGGCCTGGATCTCCGCGCGTCCGCCGGCACCGAGGCGATGCTGCCCGGGGCCGTCGACGCCGTCGACGTCGTCCTCCTGGGGCCGCAGCTGGCGGCCCGCGCCCCGGAGATCCGCCGCCGCGCCGCGCTCGTCGGCGCCGCCGCGGCGGTGCTGCCGGAGCACGTCTTCCGCGATCCCGACGGGACGGCCGCGCTCGATCTGGCCCGCCGCGAGCTCGCCGCCGTCCGGGCGGGCGCCGACGCTGCCGACACTTCCGACACCGCCGACACTGCTCACGCCGATCACTCTGCTCAGGAGGATTCCCCATGATCATCCGCACCCACGACCGCCCGACGGCCGCGTCGGCCGCGACGCCCGCGGAGGTGAGCCGCTGATGGCGCGCCTGGAGGGCATCGGCGTCGGCCAGGGCGTCGCGCACGGACCGGTGGCCCGCATGGCTCCGGCCCCCGAGGCTCCGGCGGAGGAACAGTCCGCGCTCACCGCCGAGCAGGAGACGGCCCGGGTGGAGGAGGCCGTGGCGGCCGTCGCCGAGGACCTGAAGGCCCGCGGCGAGGCCGCCGGCGGCTCCGCCCGCGACGTGCTGCAGGCCCAGGCCATGATGGCCAAGGACCCCACGCTGAAGAAGGCCGCGGCCGCGCGGTTGGGGAAGGGACTGACCGGCGAGTTCGCCGTCCACGACGCCTTCGCCGAGTTCCGCGCCACGCTGGAGGGCATGGGCGGCTACATGGCCGAGCGCGCCGCCGACCTCGCCGACGTCTCGCAGCGGGTCATCGCCCGGCTGCGCGGGCTGCCGGCTCCGGGCGTGCCGACGCCGGGCCACCCGTTCGTGCTGGTCGCCGAGGACCTCGCCCCGGCCGACACTGCGCTGCTGGACCTGGATCAGGTGCTCGCCGTGGTGACCATCCAGGGCGGGCCGACCTCGCACACTGCGATCCTCGCCCGGGAGAAGGCGATCACCGCCGTCGTCGGCGCCGTCGAGGCCGACCAGCTGCACGACGGGCAGACGGTGATCGTCGACGCCGCCGACTCGGCGGTGCTCACCGAGGTCACCCAGGGGCAGCTCGACGACGCCCAGCGGCGCATCGACGAGCGCGCCGCCGCCGTGGCCGCACCGGTGACCCCCGGCGCGCTCGCCGACGGCACCGAGGTCCCGCTGCTGGCCAACCTCGGCTCGCCCGACGGCGCGGCCGAGGCTGTGGAGCTCGGCGCCGAGGGCGTGGGCCTGTTCCGCACCGAGTTCCTCTTCCTCTCCGCCGACGCGGCGCCCGACGTCGCGACCCAGCGGGAGGCCTATCGGCGGATGCTGGAGGCCTTCCCCGGGAAGAAGGTCGTCGTCCGCGCGCTCGACGCCGGGGCGGACAAGCCGCTGCCCTTCCTCACCGAGGAGGAGGAGAACCCGGCGCTGGGCCGTCGGGGGCTGCGTGCGCTGCTGGCGCACGAGCAGATTCTGCGCGACCAGCTGACCGCACTGGCCGAGGCCGAGGCGGAGACCGAGGCCGACGTCTGGGTGATGGCCCCGATGGTCTCCACCGTCGCCGAGACCGAGCAGTTCGTCGCCCTCGCCCGCGAGCACGGGCTGCGCACCGCCGGGGTGATGGTCGAGGTGCCGTCGTCGGCGCTGGTAGCCGAGCCCATCCTGCGGCATGCGGACTTCGCCTCGATCGGCACCAACGACCTGACCCAGTACACGATGGCCGCCGACCGGCTGCTCGGCTCGGTGGCCGATCTGCAGGACCCGTGGCACCCGGCGGTGCTGCGGCTGGTCGGCGAAGTCGGCTCCGCCGGAGCGGCCACCGACTCGCCGGTGGGCGTCTGCGGCGAGGCCGCCGCCGACCCGCTGCTGGCCCTGGTGCTCGTCGGCCTCGGGGCGACCAGCCTGTCGATGGCCCCGGCCGCGCTCGCCGACGTCCGCCTCGAGCTGGGCCGGCACACTGCCGAGACCGCTCGGGCCGCCGCGCAGGCAGCGCGCGCGGCGGGGGACGCCGCGGGTGCGCGCGGCGCGGCGCAGCAGGTCGTGCGCGAGGCCGCGCAGGGCTGAGCCCGCTGGGAACCTGCTCAGCTCCCTCCTCGGGGCGGGGAGACCGTTCCTCCCCGCCCCGCCGGGGCCCTGTCCCGCACCGGTCAGGGCGTCCGCCCTCCGATCACTCCCGACACCCTCTGATATGAAAGGTCGACGATGACCACCCCATCCCCCGAGCGCAGCTCCTCGCCGGGCAGCCTGCGTGTCGGCGTCCAGAAGTTCGGCTCCTTCCTCTCGGGCATGATCATGCCCAACATCCCCGCGCTGATCGCCTGGGGACTCTTCACCGCGTTCTTCATCGAGGTCGGGTGGACCCCGCACGCCGCCCTGGCGACGGTGGTCGGGCCGATGATCCACTACCTGCTGCCGGTGCTGATCGCCATGCAGGGCGGCAAGATGGTGCACGACGTCCGCGGCGCCGTGGTCGGCGCCGTGGCCACCTTCGGCGCGATCGCCGGGTCGGATCACCTCATCGCGCAGTTCAACGCCTCGCTGCCCGAAGGCGAGGACGCGCTCGGCGAGGTGCACATGTTCATCGGGGCGATGATCCTGGGCCCGCTGAGCGCCTGGGTGATGAAGAAGGTCGACGGCGTCCTGGAGGGGAGGATCAGGGCCGGCTTCGAGATGCTGGTCTCGATGTTCTCCGGCGGGTTCGTCGCCTTCGGCATGAGCCTGCTGGGCTTCTTCGGCGTCGCTCCGCTGGTCAACGCGATCATGGATGTGCTCGGCCGCGGCGTGGAGTGGCTCATCTCCACGAATCTGCTGCCGCTGACCAGCATCCTCATCGAGCCGGCCAAGGTCTTCTTCCTCAACAACGCCATCAACCACGGCGTGCTCACGCCGCTGGGCGTCTCGGAGGTCGACTCGGCCGGCCAGTCGATCCTGTTCCTCCTCGAGGCGAACCCCGGTCCGGGGCTGGGCCTGCTGCTGGCGTTCTCGGTCTTCGGCGTCGGTGCGGCGCGAGGCTCCGCCCCGGGCGCGGCGATCATCCAGTTCTTCGGAGGCATCCACGAGGTCTACTTCCCCTACGTGCTGATGAAGCCGACGCTGCTGATCGCGGTGATCGCCGGCGGCGCCACCGGTGTGGGCACCAACGTGCTCTTCGACACCGGCCTGCGCGGCCCGGCGGCTCCGGGATCGATCTTCGCCGTGGTCGGGCAGACAGCCTCCGGCAGCTACCTGGGTGTCATCCTCTCCGTGGTGCTCGCCGCGGCGGTGACCTTCGTCGTGGCCTCGTTGATCCTGCTGGCCGGACGGAAGAAGGATCTGGAGAGTGCGGACGACTTCGCCGAGGCCGTGGCGAAGACCGAGGCCACCAAGGGCAAGTCCTCGGCCGCGCTCTCCGGTCTCGCCGCGCAGGCCTCCGGGGGAGCCGCCGTCGCGCAGAAGAAGATCGAGCGGATCATCTTCGCCTGCGACGCCGGCATGGGCTCCTCGGCCATGGGCGCCTCGGTGCTCCGGAACAAGATCAAGGACGCCGGCATCGGGGGCGTCTCGGTGACCAACAAGGCCGTGGCCGCCCTGCCGGGCGACACCGACCTGGTCATCACCCAGCAGCAGCTCACCGATCGGGCGAAGGGCCAGGAGCCCGATGCCGTCCACGTCTCGGTGGACAGCTTCATGGACGCCCCCGAGTACGACGAGGTCGTCGAGATGGTCCGGCAGTCCGCCGAGGACGACGGCGCCGAGCCGACCGAGGCCGCCGCTCAGGGGGCGGCGGACGAGCCCGCCGCCCAGGACGGCCCCGGCGAGATCCTCACCCTGGACCGGGTGCGCATCCACTCCGGCTCGGCCACTCAGCAGGAGGCCATGGCCGAGGCCGCCGAGGTCCTGGTCGCCGCCGATGCGGTCACCGAGGACTATCTGGAGGCGATGCAGGCCCGCGAGGAGACCGTCTCGACCTTCATGGGCAACGAGCTGGCCATCCCGCACGGCACCGGCGAGGCCAAGGACGCGGTCAAAGCCTCCGCGCTCTCGGTCGCCCGCTACGACGGCGGCGTCGACTGGAACGGCCAGCAGGCCACCTTCGTCATCGGCATCGCCGGCGTCGGGGACGAGCACCTGCAGATCCTCTCGCGGATCGCGAAGCTCTTCTCGAAGGCCGAGACCGTCGAGCAGCTGAAGGCCGCGACCACCGAGCGGGAGCTGCACGAGCTGCTCTCGTCGATCGAGCAGAGCTGAGGAGCACGATCATGGCTGACAGCACGAACAGCGCCGCCCGGCCCACGGCGGTCCACTTCGGCGCCGGCAACATCGGCCGCGGCTTCGTCGGGATGCTGCTGCACGAGGGCGGCTACGAGGTCGTCTTCTCCGACGTCGCCGCGCCGCTGGTCGACGCGCTGGCCGCGGCCGACTCCTACACCGTCCACGAGGTGGGCGCGGGCGGCGTCGACCGCGAGGTCACCGGGTTCCGCGCGGTCAACTCCGCGCAGGACCCGGAGGCCGTCGCCGCCGAGCTCGCCGGCGCCGCCGCGGCCACCACCGCCGTCGGCCCGACGGTGCTGCGCTTCATCGCCCCGCATCTGGTCGAGGGGCTGCGCCGGCGCGACGCCTCGGCCGAGCCGCTTCAGATCATGGCCTGCGAGAACGCCATCGGCGCGACGGACACGCTGCGCGAGCACATGGTCGCCGCGGCCGCCGACGTCGGCGCGGACTGGGCGGAGCTCGCAGGGAAGGCAGTCTTCGCCAACACGGCGGTCGACCGCATCGTCCCCGGCCAGCCGGAGGACGCCGGACTGGACGTGACGGTCGAGCCCTTCTACGAATGGGCCATCGAGCGCGGCCCCTTCGGCGACCGGCCGCCGCAGGTGCCCGGGGCGCACTTCGTCGACGCGCTGGGTCCCTATATCGAGCGCAAGCTGTTCACCGTCAACACCGGCCACGCCGCCGCGGCCTACCTGGGCGCACGGGCCGGACACGGCACCATCGCCGAGGCGCTGGCCGACGAGCGGGTCGTCGCCGGCGTCGCCGCCGCGCTGCAGGAGACCTCGGCGGTCCTGATCGCCGAGCACGGCTTCGGCGAGGCGGAGATGGCAGACTACCGGGCCACGATCCTGCGGCGCTTCGCCAACCCGGCCCTGCCGGACACCGTCGGCCGGGTCGGGCGCCAGCCGCTGCGCAAGCTCTCCCGGCACGAGCGGCTCGTCGGCCCGGCCGCCGCGGCCGCGGAGCGGGGGCTCTCGATCGACGGGCTCCTCGCCGTCGTCGACGCCGCGCTGGCCTTCCGCGACGCCGGCGACGAGCAGGCCGTCGAGCTGGCCCGGCTGCTCGCCGAGCTGCCGCCGGGGGAGCTGGTCGCGCGGATCACCGGACTGGAGGCCGAGCATCCGCTGGCGCCGCGGGTGCAGGAACTGATGGCCCGCCACCAGAGCTGACCCCGTCCTCTTCGGATGACCCACTCGGGATGACCGCCTCCGGATGACTCGGCGGAAAGTGTGGGAATATATTCGCTTTCCCGCACTTTCCGCCGAGTCATCCCGAGGCGGGAGGAGAGTGGGCGGAGCGGAGTGGAGGGCAGTCTTTGCCCCGCCCGGCCCGAACGGCTATACTCTATTCCTGTTGTGCGTGTCCACCCCCGCGGGGACTCGTGTCGAGGCGGCTCAGTTGCATGGCCGGATGCCTCCACGAGCGGCAGGGGAAACCACGGGCCCGGCATCTTCTCGGTCCTCACCCGAGAAGCCGGACGGCGCACTCGCGAAGAAACAGTCGCCGACGCGCGGTGTCTCTCACACCATCGGGCGTCCGGCGAGCTGAACCGTAGAACACCGACCGAAGGCATCATCACCGTGCGTACGTACACCCCCAAGCCTGGCGACGCCGACGCTCAGTGGCACATCATCGACGCCACTGACGTCGTGCTGGGTCGTCTCGCCAGCCAGACCGCCGCCCTGCTGCGCGGCAAGCACAAGCCGACCTTCGTCCCCCACCAGGACATGGGCGATCACGTCATCATCATCAACGCCGACAAGGTCACCGTCACCGGTGACAAGGCCTCCAAGAAGACCTACTGGCGGCACTCCGGCTTCCCGGGCGGCATCCGTTCGGCGAACTTCGAGCAGCTGATGGAGCGTCATCCCACCAGCGCGGTCGAGCAGGCCGTCAAGGGCATGGTGCCCCACAACAAGCTCGGTGCGGTTCAGCTGAAGAAGCTGCACGTCTACGCCGGCTCGGAGCACCCGCACACGGCCCAGAAGCCGAAGCCGTACGAGATCTCCCAGGTCGCTCAGTAGTCCTGGCCACCCGATCACGAAACATTTTCAAGGAGAACCGTGGCTCAGAACACTGAAGAGCTGAACGAAGCCGAGGGCCTGTCGCAGTACACCTCGGAGTCCACCGGCCCCGCCGCCGAGGAGACCGCCGGCGAGACCGAGCGCGCCCCGCTGACCATCGGCGGCGCCGCCGTCGGTCGTCGCAAGCGTGCTCGCGCCCGCGTCCGCCTGGTGCCCGGCACCGGCCAGTGGACCATCAACGGCCGCAGCCTGGAGGACTACTTCCCGAACAAGCTGCACCAGCAGGAGGTCAACGACCCCTTCACCCTGCTGGGCCTCGAGGGCGCCTATGACGTCATCGCTCGCATCGACGGCGGCGGCCCCTCCGGCCAGTCCGGCGCGATGCGCCTGGGCGTGGCCCGCGCGCTCAACGAGATCGACCGGGACCACAACCGTCCGGCGCTGAAGAAGGCCGGCTTCCTGTCCCGCGACGACCGCGCCGTCGAGCGCAAGAAGGCCGGTCTCAAGAAGGCCCGCAAGGCCCCGCAGTAC
>NZ_BAAAYG010000005.1:80682-109597 GCF_039536005.1 Nesterenkonia halobia
ATCGCTCGGATCCACCGGCGCTGAACTGCGCTCGCGGATCGACGAAGGCCCCGAGGACTCCGGTCCTCGGGGCCTTCGTGCGTCCGCCGGAGGGGCGGGTGGGGCGGCGATCCCGGGGCGGCCGGTCCCCGGGGCTCCGGCGCCCCCGCGGCGTGCGCGGCTCCGGCCCTCGGTCGGCGCTAGACTTGATCTCCATGGCACGACTCTTCGGAACCGACGGAGTGCGCGGGGTGGCCAATGAGCTGCTCACCGCCGAACTCACGCTCAGACTCTCCCAGGCGGCCGCCGCGGTCCTCGGCGCCGACGTCCCCGAGGGGCGGCGCCCGCTGGCCGTCGTCGCCCGTGACCCGCGCATCAGCGGCGACTATCTCGCCGCCGCCGTCGAGGCCGGACTGGCCAGCTCCGGGGTGGACGTCCACGACGCCGGCGTGCTGCCGACTCCGGCGGCCGCCTTCCTGGTCGCCGACATCGACGCCGACTTCGGCGTGATGATCTCGGCCTCGCACAATCCGGCCGAGGACAACGGCATCAAGTTCCTCGCCCGCGGCGGACAGAAGCTCGACGACGCCGCCGAGGACGCCATCGAAGACCGCATGGGCCAGGACCCGCCGCGACCCACCGGCGGCGACGTCGGGCGCGTGCGGCGCTTCGCCGACGCCGAGGACCGCTACCTGGTCCACCTGCTCGGCACGCTGGACGGCACGCGGCTCGACGGGCTGAAGGTCGTGCTGGACTGCGCCCACGGCGCCGCCAGCGGCTGTTCGCCGCAGGTCTTCACCGATGCGGGCGCCGAGGTCGTGGTGATCGGCGCCGACCCCGACGGCCTCAACATCAACGACGGCTTCGGCTCGACCCACCTGGAGAATCTCCAGGAGGCGGTGGTCAGCCACGGCGCGGACCTGGGCATCGCCCACGACGGCGACGCCGACCGCTGTCTGGCCGTCGACCACGCCGGCGCCATGGTCGACGGCGACGAGATCATGGGCATCCTGGCCGCCAAGCTGCAGGCGGAGGGCCGGCTGGCCGACGACACGCTCGTCGTCACGGTGATGAGCAACCTGGGCCTGAAGCTCGGCATGCGGGCCGCCGGCGTGCAGATCGTCGAGACCGGCGTCGGCGACCGCTACGTGCTGGAGGCCATGCGCTCCGGGGGATACTCGCTCGGCGGCGAGCAGTCGGGCCACCTGATCCTCTCCGAGCACGCCACCACCGGCGACGGCGTGCTCACCGGTCTGCAGCTGGCCGCCCGCGTCGCCTCCACCGGGTCGTCGCTGCGCGAGCTCGCCGACGCGGCGATGACTCGCCTGCCGCAGGTGCTGGTCAACGTCAAGGATGTGGACAAGGCGCGGGTGAAGTCCCACGAGGCGGTCCGCAGCGCCGTCGCCGAGGTCGAAGGCCGGCTCGGCGAGGCCGGCCGGGTGCTGCTGCGTCCCTCGGGGACCGAACCGGTGGTCCGCGTGATGGTCGAGGCCACCACGGCGGAGATCGCGCGGTCCGAGTCCGAGTCGCTGGCCGAGGTGGTCCGCGCCGAGCTCGCTCTCTGAGGCCTCAGGACCGGTCTCGGGAGGACCCGGAGGAACCGGAGGAGCCGGTCTCGCGCTGCTCGGCGAGCAGATCGCGGATCTCGTGGAGCACCTGGAGGTTCGGGTCGACGTCCTCGACGGCCGCATCGCCCCGGCGGCGTTCGAGCGCTTCGCGATATCGGGTCATCGGGAGCACCACGGTGAAGTAGACGGCCGCGGCGACCAGCAGGAAGTTCACCAGCGCCGTCAGCAGCATCCCGAACTGCAGCAGGTTGCCGTTGATCTCGACGACGGCGAAGTCGTCGAAGCTCGGCGAGCCCACCAGCGCCGAGATCAGCGGCATCAGCACGTGCTCGACGAGGGCGGTGATCACTGTGCCGAAGGCGGCCCCGATGACGACGGCGACCGCGAGGTCGACGACGTTCCCCTTCATGATGAAATCTCTGAATCCGGTGAGCATCCTCCGATGCTAGCCGTCGACCGGCGTCGACGGGATCCCCGGACCTCGTCCGGGCCGTCCCGTCGCCCCCGGGCCGGCCCGGCGGCGGCCCGGCGGCGGCTCGTCGGCGGACCCGATGCGGCCGCCCGGCGTCATGGCCTACGCTCGAGCCATGGCCGCCCGCGTCGCTCGCCCCGCTCCCGTCTCCTCGCCCCGGTCCGCATCGGTGCCGACGGCGTGCGCCGGTCTGCTCACCGGGCTCCTTCTGCTGAGCTCCTGCGCGGCGGCTCCCGACGGCGGCACGGAGGAGGAACCCTCGACCGCGGCGCCGTCCTCGGGCGCGTCGTCGGGTTCTTCCTCGGACACGTCGTCGGCGCAGGCAGCGGAGCAGTTCACCGTCTTCGCCGCCGGGGACGTGCTGCCCCACGGCAATGTCCTGGCCACGGCGCAGACCGACGGCGGCGCCTATGACTTCAGCCCGATGATGGCGGAGATGCAGGACTGGGTCTCCGGGGCGGATCTGGCGCTCTGCGGCATGGAGGTCCCGGTGGCCCCGCAGGGCCAGGAGCCGATCGGCTACCCGGTCTTCGGCGCCCCGGCCTCCCTGGTCTCCGACCTCGCCGATCTCGGCTTCGACGGCTGCAGCACGGCGACCAACCACTCCATGGACCAGGGGATCGCCGGACTCGAGCGCACGCTGGACGTCTTCGACGAGCAGGGGCTGGGACACGTGGGCACCGCCCGCAGCGCCGAGGAGGCCGCGGCCCCGCAGACCTACACGCTCGAACGCGGCGGACAGGAGGTCACAGTGGCCCATCTGTCCGCCACGCGCATCCGCAACGGGGCCCACGAGCTGCCCCAGGGGCGGGACTGGGCGCTCGACGAGTCCTCGCCCGAGGAGCTGACCGCCCGCGCCCGCGCCGCCCGCGAGGCCGGGGCCGACGTCGTCCTCGCCTCGGTGCACTGGGGCGAGGAGTACACTGACGGCCCGACGGCGGCGCAGCGCTCCTACGGCGAGGAGCTGGCCGCCGGCGGCGAGATCGACGTCGTGCTGGGCAGCCATTCGCACACGCCGCAGCCGATCGAGGTGCTCGACGGCGGCCCCGACGGCGAGGGCATGCAGACCGTCTGGTCGATGGGGAACTTCCTGACCAACCAGGACGAGGAATGCTGCGTGCAGGCCACCGCCACCGGCGCGGCGGTGCTGACGACCATCACTGTGCCCGAGGACGGCGATCCGCAGGTCACCGCCATGGACTGGACTCCGGTGACAGCGGACCGCGGCCCCCATGACGAAGGCTCCCACCGCGGCATCTGGCCGCTGGACGAGCTCGTCGCCGACGGCGTCCCGGAGCAGCTGCAGCTCGGCGAGGAGCGGGTGCGCGCCCGGCTGGAGGGGATCGTCGAGGTCATGGGCGAGCAGCGCCACCGCACCGCCCCGCCCGAGCCGACCGGGCCGGAGCCCGCGGTCGAGCCGCGCCCCTGACCCGCGGGGCCGCGAAGCGGGCCGGACGACGGCGCCGGCGGGCGCGGTCCGAGCCGGTCAGCCCTCGGCGTCGGGGTACTCGGCCGCGGCCGGCTCGCCCCAGTACTCCTCCAGCGTCACGCCGGCCTGATGCACCGCCCGGGCGGTCTCGACGCCGACGTAGCGCAGATGCCAGGGCTCGTAGGAATAGCCGGTGATGTCGGCGGCGCCCTCCGGGTAGCGGAGGACGAAGCCGTGCTCGGCGGCATGCTCGGCCACCCACTCGCCCTCCGGGGTGTCGCCGAAGCAGTCCTTCAGCTGGCAGTCATGGTTCGCGGTGACGTCGACCGCCAGGCCGGTCTGGTGCTCCGAGTAACCCGGCCGTGCGGTGTACTCGTCGGCGACCTCGCGGCCCGAGGCCTCCAGCCGCTGATCGTAGAGCGCCTTCTGGTGCTTGTACGTGCGGTATGCGGTGGTCACCTTCAACACATGGTTCTGCTGCTCCGCCGCGGCGACGAGCTCCTCCAGCGCGTCGGCGGCCTGCGGCCGCATCTCCTGGCCGGGGTAGACCATCTCGACGTCCAGGGCGCGGACCTCGGGCACGTAGTCCTGCGGCTGGAGCGGATTGCGCCGGTTGACCAGCACATGCTTCGACTCCGGATCCCGGGAGGCCGAGCTCACCGCGTCTCCGGCGGATCCGCCGGTCGCGGATTCGGACGCCGCCGCCGAGGAGTCCCCGGACGGCTCGGCGGAGGATCCGGCGGAGGATCCGGCGGAGGACGTGGGGGAGGCCGTCCCCGAGTCGGCCGCCGGATCCGGGGCGGCGTCGGTGCCGCCGGCGATCAGCCGCCAGGCGCCGAGGCCCAGCGCGACCGCCAGCACGAGGGCCAGCAGAGTCGCCGCCAGGCGGCGACGGCGGGCACGGACGGCGGGCGAGGGGGATGCGGCCACAGCGGCCTCCAGGTCGACGAACAGAGTGCGACAGGCCCCACGCTAGACCATGGGGTCGACGTCGGGCCCGCGCCTCGGGGCGCCGTGCGCCGCAGGCGGTGCCTCAGACCTTGCGCAGCAGCACCCGCGAGACCGAATGGTCGCGGCTCTTGCTCATCACCAGCCGGGCCCTCGACCGGGTCGGCTGGATGTTCTCGCGCAGGTTGGGCCCGTTGATCCGGTTCCAGATGTCGGTGGCCCGCTGCACGGCCTCCTCGTCGGAGAGGTAGGAGTACTGGTGGAAGTAGCTCTCCGGATTCGCGAAGGCGCCGTGGCGCCACCGCATGAAGCGGTCCACGTACCACTGCTCGATGTGCGCCGGATTGGCGTCCACGTAGATCGAGAAGTCGAAGAAGTCGCTGAGCGCCAGTCCGGTGGTCCCGTCGGCGCGGACCCGGGCCGGCTGCAGGACGTTGAGCCCCTCGACGATCAGCACATCGGGGCTGCGGATGACGACTTCGCGGTCCGGGACGATGTCGTAGTGCAGATGCGAGTACCAGGGGGCGCGGACCTCGGGCTTGCCGGACTTGACCTCCGAGACCATGCGCAGCAGCTTCCGCCGGTCATAGGCCTCCGGGAAGCCCTTGCGCTCCATCAGTCCGCGTCGGCGCAGCTCGGCATTGGGGTGCAGGAAGCCGTCGGTGGTGACCAGCTCCACCCGCGGAGTCGACGGCCAGCGGCGCAGCAGCTCCTGCAGCACGCGGGCGCTGGTGGACTTGCCGACGGCGACCGAGCCGGCCACGCCGATGACGAAGGGCGTCCGCCGGGTGGTCCCGCCCAGGAAGTCGTTGGTGGCCGCGCGCAGATGGGCCGCCGACTCGACGTAGATGGACAGCAGCCGGCTCAGCGGCAGATAGACCTGGGCGACCTCATCCAGCGAGAGGTGCTCGCCGATGCCGCGGAGCCGGTCGACGTCGTCCTGGTTCAGCGGCTGCTCCAGCCGGTGGGCCAGCCGGGCCCAGTCGCGGCGGGCCAGCTCGACGAACGGGCTGTAATGCTCGGAGCCGCCGCGGGCCGGAGAGCCGGCCCAGGGGGCGGTGCCGGCGACCTCCGCGGGGAGCGGCCCCGTGGGGTGCGGCTCGCTGGGGATCGGCGCCGCGGGGCGCGGATCATCGTTCGAGTGCGAAGACACGGGAACACGATACGCTATGAGACATGTGTGGAATCGTCGGCTACATCGGCCGCCCCGAGAAGACATCTGACCACGCGGCGCTCGACGTCCTGCTCGAAGGACTGCGCCGTCTCGAGTACCGAGGTTACGACTCTGCAGGCGTCGCGACCGTCTCGGCCGGCAGCGTGGAGACCCGCAAGAAGGCCGGCAAGCTCGTCAACCTGGAGGACGAGATCGCCTCCAGCCCGGTCGCGGAATCGCCGGTCGGCATCGGTCACACCCGCTGGGCCACGCACGGCGGGCCGAACGACCTGAACGCCCATCCCCACCTGGGCGACGACGGCAAGCTCGCCGTCATCCACAACGGCATCATCGAGAACTTCGCCGAGCTGAAGGCCGGCCTGACCGCCGAGGGCATCACCTTCGCCTCGCAGACCGACACCGAGGTCGCCGCCCAGCTGATCGGTCACCACTTCGCCGGCGACGCCGCCGGGGACCTGACCGAGGCGATGCGTCTGGCCTGCGGGCAGCTCGAGGGCGCCTTCACCCTGCTCGCCGTCCATGCCGACCAGCCCGACCGCGTCGTCGCCGCCCGCCGCAACTCGCCGCTGGTGGTCGGCCTGGGCGAGGGCGAGAACTTCCTCGGCTCCGACGTCTCGGGATTCATCGACTTCACCCGTGAGGCCGTGGAGCTCGCGCAGGACCAGATCGTGACGATCACCAGCGAGCAGCTGGACATCATCGGCTTCGACGGCCGGCCCGCCGAGGGCCGGCGCTTCACCGTCGACTGGGACGCCGCGGCCGCCGAGAAGGGCGGCTACGACACCTTCATGGAGAAGGAGATCAACGAGCAGCCCAAGGCGGTGGAGGACACTCTGCTGGGCCGCACCGACGCCGACGGCCGCCTGGTCCTCGACGAGCTGCGCATCGACGCCGAGGACCTGAAGGCCGTGCAGAAGATCATCGTGCTGGCCTGCGGCACCGCCGCCTACGCCGGCACCGTGGCCAAGTACGCCATCGAGCACTGGACCCGCGTGCCGGTGGAGGTCGAGCTCGCCCACGAGTTCCGCTACCGCGACCCGATCATCGACGAGACGACGCTGGTCGTGTCCATCTCGCAGTCCGGCGAGACCATGGACACCCTCATGGCGGTGCGCTACGCCAAGGAGCAGGGCGCGAAGACGCTGGCCATCTGCAACACCAACGGCTCGACCATCCCGCGCGAGTCCGACGCGGTGCTCTACCTGCATGCCGGCCCGGAGATCGCCGTGGCCTCCACCAAGGCCTTCCTGGCGATGATCGCCGCCTCCTACCTGCTGGGCCTGTACCTCGCCCAGCTGCGCGGCCAGCTCTTCCAGGGCCAGATCACCGACATCCTCGCCGACCTGCACAGCATCCCCGCCAAGATCGAGCAGATCCTCGACGACTCGGGGCAGATCAAGCAGCTCGCCCGGGACATGGCCGAGACGCCGTCGGTGCTGTTCCTGGGCCGCCACGTCGGCTACCCGGTCGCGATGGAGGGCGCGCTGAAGCTCAAGGAGCTGGCCTACATCCACGCCGAGGGCTTCGCCGCCGGCGAGCTCAAGCACGGCCCCATCGCGCTGATCGACGAGGGCCAGCCGGTCTTCGTCGTCGTCCCCTCGCCGCGGGGCCGCCACTCGCTGCACTCCAAGGTGGTCTCCAACATCCAGGAGGTCCGCGCCCGCGGGGCGAAGACCATCACCGTCGCCGAGGAGGGCGACGCGACGGTCGAGGACTTCTCCGAGTCCGTCTTCCGGGTGCCGGAGACCCAGCCGCTGCTGATGCCGCTGCTGACCACGGTGCCGCTGCAGATCTTCGCCTGCGCGCTGGCCGCGGAGAAGGGCTACGACGTCGACCAGCCGCGCAACCTGGCCAAGTCCGTCACCGTCGAGTGATCGCGAGCAGGTGACCGGGCGCTGACGCGCCGGACCGCCGGGCCCCGCACCGCCCGCCGTCGTCTAGACCCTCGACGGCCGTCGGCGGCGCGGGGCCCGGCGTCGCCGTGCGGGAGCGGAGGTCGGGCGAGTGCGCCCGACGACCATGTCGAGGGAGGACCACACGTGATCATCGGGATCGGCGTCGACGTCGTCGAGGTCAGTCGCTTCGGCGACCAGCTGGGCCGTGCGCCGGGGCTGCGCGAGCGACTGTTCACCGACGCCGAGCGCGGGCTGCCGCTGCGCTCGCTGGCCGCACGCTTCGCGGCCAAGGAGGCCGTGGCCAAGGCGCTGGGCGCCCCGGCGGGGATGTCCTGGCAGCACTGCGAGATCGTCGTCGACGCTTCCGGCGCGCCGCGCGTGGCCGTCACCGGCACAGTGGAGGCCGTCGCCGAGCGGCGCGGCGTCGCATACTGGCATCTGTCGCTGTCGCACGACGGCGACGTCGCGACCGCGATGGTGGTCGCCGAGGGGAGGAGCTGATCATGAGCATGCCGATGAGGCGCAGGCCTGCGACGCGCACGACGGCGTCGAGGCCGCGGCCGACGCCGGCTCCCGCGCCGATCGCGCCCGGCGGCGCGGGCCGGTCCGGAGCGTCCGCGGCCCCCGGCGGAGCCGGGGGAGTCGGAGGGCCCGGCGGAGACGGGGGAGGACCCCGGCGCGCCGAGGTCCCGCTGATCCCGCTGCACACCGCCGCACAGGTCCGTGCGGCCGAGGCCCCGCTGGTCGAGGCCGGCCACGGCGAGACGCTGATGCGCCGAGCCGCCCACGCCCTGGCCCAGGAGGTCCTGGATCGCCTGGAGACCGGCTGCGGGCGGGTCTACGGCGCCGTCGTCGTCGGACTGATCGGGTCCGGCAGCAACGGCGGGGACGGGCTGCACGCGCTGGCGAAGCTGCGCCGTCGCGGCGTCGACGCCCGCGCGGTGCTGCTGCGCGAGGATGTGCATCCCGACGGGCTGGCGGCCTTCCGCGCCGTCGGCGGACGCACCGTCGAGGTGATCCCGGCGAGCACCGAGGTGCTGCTCGACGCGATCATCGGCACCGGATCGCGCAGCGGCTTCACCCTTCCGGACGTCGAGGGCCTCGCCGAGCTGCTGGAGTGCCGCCGGGAGTCCATCGTCGACGAGCGCCGTCCCCAGGTCGTCGCCTGCGACGTGCCCTCCGGCGTCGACGTCGACACCGGCACCGTCGCCGGCGACGTCATCGAGGCCGACTGCACGGTGACCTTCGGCGGCTGCAAGACCGGACTGGTGATCGGCGCCGGGTCGCAGGCCGCCGGCGTGGTGCGCACCGTGCCCATCGGCATCGAGGCGAACCTCGAGCTGCCGGTCCGCTGGCTGGTCGGCGAGGACCAGTCGGTGGGCTCGGAGGCCGGTCAGCGTCGTCGGCGCGGCCAGTGCGCCCCGGGCGGCGACGAGCGGCCGGCTCCGCTGGTGCGGCCGCGTCCGGCGGACGGCGACCACAAGTATTCGCGCGGGGCGGTCCACGTGATCGCCGGCTCCCGGGAGTTCCCCGGTGCCGCGCAGCTGACCTCGGCCGCGGCGGTGTCCACCGGAGTGGGCATGGTCGTGCTGCAGGCGCCGGAGGAGGTCCGCGACCGGCTGGTGACGATGATGCCGGAGGTGGTCACCACCTCCGGCCGGGGCAGCTCGGTGCTGCAGCGGGCGACGGCGGCGGCCGTCGGCCCGGGCATCGGCCGCGACGTCTTCCAGCTGGCGGCCCTGGGCCGCGCCCTGGAGTGGGCGGGGCCGGGACGACCCTGCGTCATCGACGCCTCGGCGCTGTCGCATCTCAACGACTCCTCCTTCACCGACGTCGAGCTCGGTCCGCATGTGCTGCTCACTCCGCACCTCGGCGAGATCCGCGGGGTGATGGCCGACCTCGACCGCGACGACCTGATCGAGCTGCTGGAGTCCGATCCGGCCGCCGCCGTCGAGCAGCTGGCCGAGCAGCTGGAGGTCACCGTGCTGCTGAAGGGCCCCAGCACCGTCATCGCGGCCCCGGACGCGCCGACAGTGGTCCACCGCGTCGACGCCCCGGGACTGGCGACCGCCGGCAGCGGGGACGTGCTCACCGGCATCATCGGCGCGCTGGCCGCCGTGCGGCCCGAGGAGCCGATGTGGCGCACCGCCGCGCTGGGCGTGCGCATCCATGCCCAGGCGGCCGGTCGGATCGACCCCTTCGGCTGCGGGGCCTTCGGCGCCGGACGCCTGATCGAGGCGGTCAGCCCGACGTCGGGCACTGTCGCCGTCGGCGTCGACCACCGGGCCTGAACGGCGCGGCCGCCCCGATCTGGAAGAATGTGATGACCATGACATCTGCCGCCGCTCGCCCCGGACCTCGCCACCTGCTGCGCCGCCTGATCACCGCACTGGTCGCAGTGCTGGTCGCCACTCTGGCCGTGGTGGTGATCGCGCTGCCGGTGGACCTGATGACCGGCTACCTGGCCCCGGAGACTCTGCTGTCCGGGTTCGGCGGCTATCTCTGGCTGCTGACTCCGGTCGCGGCCGTCTCCGGTCTCCTCGGCGCGGCAACGGGCACGGCCTCGCAGTGGCTCTCGGCCTCCACGCCCCGGGCCGCGGCGATGGTCTCCGGGATCACTGCGGCCGCGGTGCCGCTGCTGGCCACCTTCGCGCTGCTCTGGTCACCGCTGATCGCCGTGCTCCAGGTGCTGTGGATCGTCGTGATCGGCGTCGCCGCCGGGTGGGCCAGCTGGCACGCCGACCGGCGGGGGCGGCCGCAGTCATGACGGCCGCTCCTCGTAGAGTAGAGGGCATGAGCACCATCAGCGGCACAGCTGTGCCCGAGGTCCACGCCCCGGAGCGCGCGGCGATCATCGATCCCGCCGCCATCCGGCACAACGTGGCCACGATCGCCGCCTACGTCCGGCCCGCGAAGGTCATGGTCGCCGTCAAGGCCGACGGCTACGGCCACGGGGCGGTGACCGCCGCGCACGCCGCCGTCGACGGCGGCGCCGACTGGATCGGCGTCGCCCATGTGACCGAGGCGCTGCAGCTGCGCGCCGCCGGGATCGAGGCGCCGATGCTGGCCTGGCTGCACACCGCCCGCACCGACTTCGTCGAGGCGATCTCCCAGGACGTGGACCTGGGGATCTCCGGCTGGGAGATCGACGAGGTCGCCGCCGCGGCCGAGCAGCTGCAGACGCCGGCGCATGTGCATCTGAAGGTCGACACCGGTCTGGGACGCAACGGCTGCACGCCGGAGCGCTGGCCGGAGCTGGTGGCCCGCGCCGTCGAGTTCCAGGACCGCGGGCTGATGAGCGTGGTGGGGCTGTTCACCCATCTGGCCGTCGCCGACGAGCCCGATCGGCGGGAGACCGACGAGCAGCTCGAGGTCTATCGCTGGGCGGTGGAGACCGCCGAAGAGGCAGGGCTGAGCGTCTCGCTGCGGCATGTGGCCAACACTCCGGCCGCGCTGTCCCGGCCGGATGCGCACTTCGACATGGTCCGCGTCGGCGTCGGCGTCTACGGGCAGAGCCCCTTCGCCGACCGCTCGGCCGAGGACCTCGGGCTGGAGCCGGCGATGGAGCTGCGGACGACAGTGGCCAACGTCAAGCAGGTCCCGGCCGGGCAGGGCATCAGCTACGGGCTGACCCACCGGGTGGACCGGCCGACGTCGCTGGCGCTGATCCCGATGGGCTACGGCGACGGCGTGCCGCGGATCGCCGTCCATGCCCCGGTTCGGATCGGGGAGCGGACGTACCAGTCGGCCGGCCGCGTGGCGATGGACCAGTTCGTCGTCGACCTCGAGGACGTCGACACCGAGGTCTCAGTGGGCGACGACGTCGTGCTCTTCGGCGGCGACTCCGGCATCTCGGCCGCCGACTGGGGCACGGCCGCGCAGACGATCAACTACGAGATCATCACCCGCATCGGCTCCCGCGTGCCCCGGCAGGTGATCGATTCCGAGCGCGGCCGGCCCGACGACGTGCCGACGGGCACGGCACCGGGCACCGCAGCGGGCACGACGCCGGGCGGCACGGCCGGGGGCGCGTGGTGAGCGGGGCCGCGACGCCGGCGGATCCGCAGTGGCGGCTCGAGCGGCGGCTCGACGATCTGCAGGCCACCGAAACGTTCGCGCAGACGCTGGCCGCGGAGCTGCGCGCCGGCGACGTGCTGATCCTCACCGGCGGTCTCGGCGCGGGCAAGACGACCTTCACCCAGGCGCTGGCCGCGGCGCTGGGAGTCTCCGGGCGGGTGAGCTCGCCGACCTTCGTGCTCAGCCGGATCCACCGCGCGGAGCACGACGGGCCCGACCTGGTCCACGTCGACGCCTATCGCACCGACGCCGCCGGTGTGGAGGGCCTGGACCTGGTCTCCACGCGCGAGCGATCGGTGACAGTGGTCGAGTGGGGCCGCGGCGTGGCCGAGGAGGCGCTGGTCGGCGTCGACGGCTCCTGGCTGGACCTGGAGCTGGTGGATCCCGCCCTTCCCGCCGCCCCCGGCCCGACGACGCCGCAGACCGCCGGCTCCGGGAACGGCTCCGCGCCCTCCGACGGCGACGACGCCCCGGAGATCATCACCGACTTCTCCGAGTCGGAGGCCGATGTGCTCGGCCGCAGCCGCCGGGCGGTGCTGCGCGGCCACGGCCCTCGCTGGTCCGCCCCGCCGGCCGGTCTGCCCGGCTGAGAGTCGCCCGCTGAAGGGCGTCCACTGAGGGACGTCCACTGAGGGGCGTCCACTGATGGACGCCGGCCCGGACGCGGCCCACGGCATCGGCGAGGTCCGGAGTGCCGGTCCGGAGCACCGGTCCGTCGCGTCAGGGCTGGCGTCCGGCATGGTCTCTGACGCTCCCTCGCAGTCCTGCATGGCGCCCGGCCACGCCGCGCCCCCTCGAGCCTCGAGGCGTCACGCGGTGCCGCATCGAGACGCCGAGGTTGCGTATGCTCCGGATCACAGTTTCAATAGGCAGGACGTGAGTACCACTGGATGAAATTGATGTGGGTCACGTCCTGACGTGGCCTCCGCGCCCCCGGGCGGTCGATCACGCCAGCCCTTTCCATACACCGTCGAGAACGAGGTGAGCCGAGAGTGTCCGAACTCCTCAATCCGGTCGTGCTCTCCGTGCTGGTCCTGGCCGTGCTGAGCCTGGCGCGGGTCAACGTCGTCGTCGCCCTGCTGATCGCCGCCCTGGTGGCCGGTCTGACCGGAGGGCTGTCCATCGAAGGGACCTTCAACACGCTGATCGAGGGCCTGGGAGGCCAGGGCGAGACCGCCCTGAGTTACATCCTGCTGGGCACGCTGGCGGTGATGGTCTCCCGCTCGGGACTGACCGAGAAGCTCATCCGCAGGGTCCTGCCGCTGCTCAAGGGCCCGCGGGCGGTGGTGCTCTTCGCCATCGCAGGGCTGGCGAGCCTCTCGCAGAACCTCGTGCCGGTGCACATCGCCTTCATCCCCATCCTGATCCCGCCGCTGCTGGCGGTCTTCGACCGTCTGCAGGTCGACCGGCGAGCCATCGCCACGGCGCTGACCTTCGGACTGAAGGCGCCCTACCTGCTCGTCCCGCTGGGCTTCGGGCTCATCTTCCAGGGCATCGTCGCCGACGAGATGACCAAGCACGGCATGGAGATCTCGGTCGGACGGATCCCGCTGGCCATGGCCATCCCGGTGGGCGGGATGGTCGTCGGCCTCGCGGTGGCCGTATTGATCACCTACCGGAAGCCGCGCGTGTACTCGACGGTCGCCGCCGGCCCCGGCGGCGTGGCGCTGCCCGATCCCGAGTCCACCGCGGCCGGCGAGGCAGGCGAGGCCCCGACGACGCGCTGGGGGCGCGGCGACGTCGTGGTGCTGCTGGGGCTGGCGGTGACGCTGGTGCTGCAGCTGGTCTACAGCTCGCTGGTGATCGCCGCTCTGGCCGGCATCCTGGTGATCTTCCTGCTGCGCGGAGAATCCTGGCGCGACGGCGACCCGATCATCGACCGCGGCGTGGCCATGATGGGCACGATCGCCTTCATCATGCTCATCGCCTCCGGCTACGCCGGGGTGCTCACCGAGACCGGAGCGGTGGAGTCGCTGGTCTCGGCGGCCGGCGACTGGATCGGGGGCAGCCAGTTGCTCGCCGCGGTGACGCTGATGCTGGTGGGCATGCTGGTGACCATGGGCATCGGCACCTCCTTCGGCACTGTGCCGGTGCTCGCGGCGATCTTCGTGCCGCTGGCGTCGAGTCTGGGCTTCAGCCCGCTGGCGACCGCCGCGCTCATCGGGGCGGCCGGCGGCATCGGCGACGCCGGCTCCCCGGCCTCGGACAGCACGCTGGGCCCGACGTCGGGGCTGAACGCCGACGGTCAGCACAACCACATCTGGGACACCTGCGTGCCCACCTTCCTGCACTACAACATCCCGCTGTTCCTCGGCGGGGTCGTCGCGGCGATGGTGCTCTGAGCACCCCTCTCGGAGGCGATGACTCGGCGGGACGGGTGGGAATGCGGCGGCATTCCCACGCTTTCCACGGAGTCATCCCCGGGTGCGGGACGGTGTCGGCGAGCCGATAGCATGGAGGGGTGCTGCTCGCGATCGACTCCTCCGCCGGGGCCTCGGCCGCCGTCACCGACGGCGAGGCCGTGCTGGCCCATCGGCGCACCGACGCCACCACCACCCACGCCGAAGTCCTCGCCCCGGCCGTGCGCGAGGTGCTGACCGAGGCCGGGATCCGCGGCGCGGAGCTCGACGGCGTCGTCGTCGGCGTCGGGCCCGGACCCTTCACCGGCCTGCGCGTCGGGCTGGTGCTGGCCCACAGCCTGGCCGAGGCCTGGGACCTGCCGCTCCACGGCATCGGCAGCCTGGAGTCCCTCGCCCGCCGCGCGGCCCGCCACGGGCTGACCGGCGAGTTCCTCGTCACCGCCGACGCCCGACGCCGCGAGGTCCACTGGGCGCGCTGCCGCGCCGCCGACGGCGCCGCCGAGCTGCTCGACGGCCCGCACGTCGGCCCGGCCTCCGACCCGGCCGCCCGCGGCCTCGGCGACCTGCCGGCCGTCGGCCGCGGCGTCTCGCTCTACCCCGAGGACCTGACCCCGGCGCCCGGCCTGCCCGAGGAGGCCGCCCGCTGGACCGCCGACGCCGCCGAGCTGGGCCAGCTGGCCGCCGCCGGCGCGGTGCTGCGCGATCCGCTGCCGCTGTACCTGCGCGAATCCGACGCGGTGGCGCCGACGGCGCGGAAGGCGGTCTCATGAGCACCGGAACGCACGAGGATCCCGCCGCCCCGACCGTCCGCGCGATGACTGCGGACGACGTCGCCGCCGTGACGGCGCTGGAGCAGCGGCTCTTCCCGCACGACGCCTGGCCGGAGTCCTTCTTCCGCGAGGAGCTCGCCGAAGTCGCCTCCGGCACCCGGCAGTACTGGGTCGCCGTCGACGCCGACGGGGCGGTGCTCGGCTACGCCGGACTGATGTGCGTGCTGCCGCTGGCCGACGTGCAGACGCTGGCGGTGGCCCCCGAGGCCCAGGGCCGCGGGCTGGGCACGCGGCTGCTGCGGCTGCTGGTGGACACCGCCGCCGCGCGCCGCGCCGACCAGGTGCTGCTCGAAGTCCGGGCCGACAACCCCGGGGCCCAGGCCCTCTACGCCCGCGAGGGCTTCGCGGCCATCCACACCCGCCCGCGCTACTACCCCGACGGGGCGGACGCGCTGATCATGCAGAAGCCGCTGCGCGATCTCGACGCGCCGACGTCGGCCTCGACGCTGAGGAGCTGAGATGACCCCCGCTGCCACCGATGAGACGTCCGGCGCCGCCGGCGCGCCGGAAGCCCCGCTGGTGCTCGGCATCGAGACCTCCTGCGACGAGACCGGGGTGGGCATCGTCCGCGGCACCGAGCTGCTGGCCAACGCGGTCTCCTCCTCGATGGAGGAGCATGTCCGCTTCGGCGGGGTCATCCCGGAGATCGCCGCCCGCGCCCACCTGGAGGCCTTCCTGCCCACGCTGCGCCGGGCGCTGACGACCGCCGGAGTGGAGCTCGACGACGTCGACGCCGTCGCCGTCACCGCCGGGCCCGGACTCGCCGGGGCGCTGATGGTCGGGGTCTCGGCGGCGAAGGGGCTGGCGCTGGCCGCCGACAAGCCGCTCTACGGGGTCAACCATCTCGTCGCCCACGTCGGTGTCGGGCTGCTGGAGGGCCAAGGCAGCGCCGGCGGCGCCGACGGCGACGGGGCCGCGCCGACGCTGCCTCCGCGCACCGGCGCGCTGCTGGTCTCCGGCGGGCACACCGAGATCCTGCGCGTCGGCTCGCTGACCGACGACGTCGAGCTGCTCGGCGCGACCATCGACGACGCCGCCGGCGAGGCCTACGACAAGGTCGCCCGGCTGCTCGGCCTGGGCTACCCGGGCGGGCCGGCCATCGATCGGGCGGCCGCCGACGGCGACCCGGCGGCCTTCCGCTTCCCCCGGGCGCTGACCATGCCGAAGTTCGTCGGCACGGCGGAGGACCCCGGGAAGCATCGGCACGACTGGTCCTTCTCCGGGCTGAAGACCGCCGTGGCCCGGGCGGTGGAGCAGTTCGAGGCCGCCGGCCGCGAGGTGCCGACCGCCGACATCGCCGCGAGCTTCCAGGAGGCGGTGGTCGACGTGCTCACCGCCAAGGCCGTCCGCGCCGCGACCGAGCACGGGCTGACCACGCTGCTGCTCGGCGGGGGAGTGGCCGCCAACCGCCGGCTGCGCGAGCTGCTGGCGCAGCGCTGCGCGGCGGCCGGCCTCGAGCTGCGCATCCCGCCGGTGAGCCTGTGCACCGACAACGGGGCGATGGTCGCCGCGCTCGGCGCCCAGCTGGTCGCCGCCGGCGTCGCGCCCTCGGCGCTGGACATCGGCGCCGACTCCTCCCAGGCGGTGGAGCGCATCAGCGTCTGAGGCGCCGCGGCTCATCCGGCCTCGGCGACCTCCAGCAGCCGCGCCGCGGCTCCGGGCGGGTGCCGCGGCCCGTTCCACACTGCGGTCAGCGGCCGCCGCACCGGCGCGCCCGCCAGCGGCACGCGGAGCAGCTCGCCGGAGCGCAGCTGGTCCTGCACCGCCAGGGCGCTGAGCACCGCCGGTCCGGCGCCCGAGCGCACGGCGATGCGCACGGCCGCATTGCTCCGCAGGATCTGGGCGGGAGCGGTCATGCCGCGGGCGCCGACCACCGTCTCCAGGGCCTCCCGGGTGCCCGAGCCGTCCTCGCGGACGACCAGCGGGGTGGCGACCAGCTCGTCCAGCGTCACCGGGGCCGAGCGCTCGGCCCACGGGTGGTCCGGGGCGATGACCAGGACCAGCTCGTCGTCGCGGACGGTGCGCGCCTGCAGATCCCCGGGCAGATGCGGGGTCTCGACGAATCCCAGCGGAAGCCGCCCCTCGCGCACGCCGGCGAGCACGGCCGCGGAATTCTGCACGCTCGGGTCCACGGAGATCGCCGGGGCGCGACGGCGCAGCGCGGCGAGCCAGGCCGGCATCAGATGCTCGGCGATGGTCAGGCTCGCCCCGACGCGCAGCGCCGCCACATCGCCCTGCTGCTCGATGGTGCGCCGCCAGTCCATGAAGGTCTCGGCGGCGTCGAGCAGCCGGCGTGCCTGCGCGAGACAGCGCAGACCGGTCTCGGTGGGGCGCGCCCCGTGCGGGTGCCGGTCGATCAGCCGCGCGCCGACCTGGGCCTCCAGCCGCGCGATGAGCCGGCTGGCGTTGGGCTGGTGCAGTCCGCGGCGACGCGCCCCGGCACCCAGGCCGCCCTCCTCGACGACGGCGACGAACAGCGCGAGCGCGGGGAGGTCAGGGAGGTCGTCGGTCATATCAGGATCATATGCCCCGGTGCCGATCGGCCGTCTACCGGAGACGCCGGCCGGCTGGCAGAGTGCTCAGCATGACCACAGCCGCGCCGTCGCCCCGGACCGCCGATTCCGGAAGCGTCCGGAGCGCGGGGAGCGGCCGGATCCCGGGCATCCTCCTGGGCGGCGCCGTCGCGGGGCTCGCGGCCGCGTGCGGCCCGCTGCTGCCCGGGGCGAGTCCGCTGATCCTGGCCATGGTCGCCGGCGTGGTCCTGGCCAACACCGTCGGCCCGCCGGCCGCGGCCGGTCCGGGGCTGACGTTCTGCTCGCAGACGCTGCTGCGCGCTGGCATCGTGCTGCTGGGCCTGCAGATCGTCCTCGGCGACATCCTCGCGCTGGGGGCGGGGGCCTCGGCGGTGCTGGTCGCCGTCGTCGTCTGCGGGATGCTCGGGACGCTGCTGATCGGTCGGGCGCTGCGCCTGCCGTCGTCGCTGACGCTGCTGGTCGCCTGCGGGTTCTCGATCTGCGGCGCGGCGGCGGTGGGAGCCGCCGCCGGCGTCGCGGATCCGCGGAGGGAGCGCGACCAGGACGTGGTCACCGCTGTGGCCCTGGTGGTGCTGTGCGGGACCCTGATGATCCCGCTGCTGCCGCTGGCGGCCGCGTCGCTGGGACTCGACGCCGCCGACGCCGGGCTGTGGGCCGGCGCCGCGGTCCACGAGGTCGCGCACGTCGTCGCCGTCGGGGCGGTGCTCGGCGGCGACGCGCCGGAGACGGCCGTGGTGGCCAAGCTCGGCCGGGTGCTGATGCTCGCGCCGGTCGTCGCCGTGCTGGGCCTGCACCTGCGCCGCCGCGGGGCCGTCTCGGCCGGCGGGCGGCGCCCGCCGATCGTGCCGCTCTTCGTCCTCGGCTTCCTGGCGATGGTCGCGCTGCGCTCCGCCGTGCCGACTCCGGAGGTCGTCCTCGACGTCGCCGCGGCGGCGCGCACGCTGCTGCTCGCCGCGGCGATGTTCGCCCTGGGCTGCGGGGTGCGGCTGCGCGCACTGGTCGCCGTGGGGCCGCGACCGCTGATCCTGGCCGGGCTGTCGACGCTGCTCGTCGCCGCCGTCGCCCTGGGCGGAGTGCTGCTGGTCGGCTGAGCGGCGCCGGCCGGGCTCAGCGCCCCAGCGTGCCGTCGGGGCCGCGGCGCAGCGTCCCCTCGATCGAGGCTCGGGTCAGCGCCGCCGAGTCCACCACCACCGGGTGCAGATCGCCGGCGTGGGCCGCGGCGACCTCGCGCTGGCGCTGGTATCCGGCGCCGTCGCGCATCATCTGCTCGACCAGCCCGAGCTCGTCGACGCAGCCCAGCTCCGCGGCCACCGGCTCCAGCCGGTTCAGTTCGCGCATCAGGTGGTCGGTGACCAGCTCCTCGGTCCCGGCGGCGTCGAGGATGATGATCGCGTCGAGGCCGTAGCGGGCCGCCCGCCACTTGTTCTCCTGGGTGTGCCAGGGCGGCATCGTCGGGATCCTCCGGCCCTGTTCGACGTCGCGGACGATGGAGTGGACCAGGCACTGGGTCAGCGCGGCGATGCCGGCGATGTGCTCCAGCGTGGCCAGCCCGTCGCAGACGCGCATCTCCACCGTCCCCAGCCGCGGCACCGCTCGGATGTCCCAGCGGACCTCGGAGACGTCGTCGATGACCCCGGTGTGGGTCATGTCCTCGACGCAGCCTTCGAAGCCCGACCAGTCGTCGAACTGGAAGGGCAGCCCGGCGGTGGGCAGCTGCTGGAACATCAGCGCCCGCTGCGAGGCATAGCCGGTGTCCTCGCCGGACCAGTAGGGCGAGGAGGCCGAGAGCGCCTGGAAATGCGGATAGTAGTTCAGCAGCCCGTCGACGGCGGGCATCGCCTGGCGCCGGTCGGTCAGCCCGACGTGGACGTGGACGCCGTAGATGACCATCTGCCGGCCCCACCACTGGGTGCGGCGGATCAGCTCGGCGTAGCGCTCCTTGTCGGTCACCGGCTGCTCGCGCGGCGGGGCGAAGGGGTGCGAGCCCTGCGAGTAGAGCTCGACGCCGAGCGGGTCGCAGTGCCGCTGCACGCACCGGGCCGTCTCGCGCAGCGAGGAGATGCCCTCGTCGACGGTGTCGCAGACGTCGGTGATGACCTCGACCGTGTTGGTCAGCAGCTCGCGCTTCACATACGGGTGGTCGTCCTCCGGCCCGAGGCTCGGCATCTCGTCGTGGCAGGCGGTGAGGATGTGGTCGGCCACCGAGCGCAGATCGCCGGTCTCGCGGTCGACGAGGGCCAGCTCCCACTCCAGGCCCAGGGTCGAGCGCTCGGACGGGGCGAAGGGCAGGTCCACGGGCAGCTCCTCGGCGGGTCGGGCCGCGGACCGGAGCGATCGGGGACCGGACGGCGCGGCGGATTCGGCAGCGGTGCGGCGACGGCGCCGGCGGATGTGCAGGCTCTCACGATACCGGCCCCGCCGCAGTGCCCGGCGACGGCGCCGCGACCAGGCTCGACTCGTTACAGTGGTCGGCATGACGCACACCCTCCCGCGCCGGCGCGCGGCCGCCGTCGGCCTGGCCCTGTCCCTGCTGCTCACCGGCTGCGCGGCCGGCGGCGACGACGGCTCGGGAGCGTCGGGCCCGTCGGAGACGACGGCCGGCGACGGAGGAACCGACCAGGGGCTCAGCGCCGAGCAGCGTCGTGAGCAGCGCCGTCGTGAGGCGCAGCAGCAGCGCGAGCAGGCGCTGGCCGGCCCGGCGGAGGAGCACCGCGAGCAGGCCGAGGAGCTGGTCTCCGAGATGAGCGCGGCCGAGCGGGCCGGGCAGGTGCTCGTCGGCCAGTACGACGGCGTCGACGCCGCGGCGATGGCCGAGCAGATCGAGCGGCTGCACCTGGCCGGGGCGATCGTGATGCCGCCGAACGTGCCGACCGGAGCCGACGGCGGCGTCGACGTCGAGACGCTGAGCGGAGAGCTGGAGCGGCTGCAGGCCGCGACCGACGACGAGATCCCCGGCATCGTCGCCGTCGACCAGGAGGGCGGGCTGGTCACCCGGGTCGGGGAGCCGCTGACCGAGTGGCCGACGCCGATGGCCTACGGGGCCGCGGCCGCCGGCGACGGGTCCGAGGGTGACGGGTCCGAGGGTGAGACGTCCGAAGGCGACGGGCCCGACGGCTCCGGACTCGCCGTCGCCGGACACCGGGCGATGGCCGCGGATCTGGCCGAGCTGGGCTTCACCATGGACTTCGCCCCGACCGCCGACGTCACCGTCGGGCCGGCGGATCCGACGATCGGGGCGCGGTCGTTCAGCACGGATCCGCAGCTGGTCGGGGAGCTGTCGCTGGCGGCGACCCGCGGCCTGGCCGCGGGCGGGCTGGCCGGTTCGCTGAAGCACTTCCCCGGGCACGGCTCGGTGGAGGAGGACTCGCATGTGGCGCTGCCGCGGCAGGACGGCTCGCGGGAGCAGCTGCGCGAGCGGGACTGGAAGCCCTTCGCCGCGGGGATCGAGGCCGGGGTGCCGATGGTGATGATGGGCCACCTCGAGGTGCCGGCCCTGGAGGAGGACGTGCCGACGTCGCTGTCCGCGGCGGCGTATGGAGAGGTCCGGGACATGGGCCACGACGGGGTGATCGTCACCGATGCGCTGAACATGGGGGCGATCGTCGACGGCTACGGGCCGGCGCGCGCCCCGGTGCTGGCGCTGCAGGCCGGAGCGGACCTGCTGCTGATGCCCTCGGACGTGACCACCGCCCATGCGGCGATCGTCGAGGCCGTGGACTCGGGCGAGGTGTCGGAGGATCGGCTGCGGCAGGCCGCCGAGCGGGTGGTCGCGCTGCAGCTCTGGCGGGAGGAGCTGGCCGACGGCGAGCTCGCCGCCGGGCCGGGCGTGGAGGCCCCGGAGGTGCTCGCCGAGGAGGACGAGGGCGGCTCCGACGGCTCCGACGGCTCCGCCGATTCTGACGGCTCCGCCGGCTCCGACGGTTCCGCAGAGGTCGCGGGCGAGCTGGCCGGGGAGTCGGTGACGCTGGTCTCCGGCACCTGCGGTCAAGACCTGGCGAGCGAGGGGATCCGGATCCTCGGCGGGGACGCCCAGGATCGCGCGCGGCTGTCCGCCGCCGCGGAGGAGGCCGGGATCCCCACCGGACGGGGGATCACCGTCCGGCTGATCGGCGGCGGCCAGGGCGCGCCCGGCGGCGACGTCGCCGTCGCGCTGGACCGGCCGTCGTCGCTGGAGGGCGCCGACGCCGCGACGCGGATCGCACTCTACGGACGGACGCAGGAGTCCTTCGCCGCACTGGTCGAGGTGCTCTCCGGCGCCGAGGCCCCCGGGCGTCTGCCGGCGTCGGTCGGCGAGCTGGGCGTCGGCGACGGCGGCTGCTGAGCCCACCCGCCCCGGCTCCGCCGCCGTCGTCGCCCCCGCCGCCCCCGCGATGAGTCCGTGGAAAGTGTGGGAATGCTCGCTCATTCCCACCCGTGCCACGGAGTCATCCTCAGGGCGGGCGGCGGTGTCAGCGGCGGTGTCAGCGGCGGGGCAGGGCCCGACGACGGCGGCCTCTCGACCCTCGCCACGGCGGGTCAGCCGCCGGAGTAGCGGATCTCCACGCGGCGGTTGGCCGCCAGCGTGCTGGGATCCTCCGGATCCTCGGAGACGGCGGGGTCCGAGGATCCGGCGCCGGAGACCTCGAGCTCCAGATCGGGGCGGGCGGCGGAGACCGCGTCGGCGACGGCCCGGGCCCGATGCTCCGAGAGCTCCGCGTTGTCGAAGGCCTCGCCGGTGGGCGTGGAGTCGGTGTGGCCGGTGATCGTCACGGCGGCGCCGTCGGGGACGTCGGCGATCAGCTCGGCGATGCTCTCCTCCGCGGAGCTCGGCAACTCCCAGGCGTTGACCTCGAAGAGGATGTCGGTCGCCAGGTCGATGACCGTCGACCCCTCCTCCTCGCGGGTCTGTTCCAGCGGCTGGACGGAGTCCTCGAGGCTTCCCGTCGTCCACCGGTGGACTGACGCGTCGATCCCGCTCTGTGTCCATGCGTGGACCGAGTCGTCGATCGCCGAGGAGCTCGGGGCGGGGAGATCATCCGGCGAAGTCTGGCCCGCGACGGTCCCGACAGCGCCGGCGACCACTCCCGCGAGCGCCGTCGCACCGAGGCGGAGGCCCGTCGCGCCGATCATGCGGACTCCTCGATCGGCACGTCGGTGAACTCCGGCATGTCGGAACGGAGGCGGACGTCCACGCTGTCGATCTCATCCTGGGGAGCGGCGTAGACGCCCCACCACACCATCGGCTCGCCGTTTCCGGTCTCGAGGCCCTCGGCATGCCACCACGTGGCGGCGCCCTCGGTGATGATGGAGTACTCTTTGAGGTTCTCCCGGTCGACCAGCGTGGGGGCGAAGCGGTGGACCCCGAAGATGTCGCTGAGGGTGATGGAGTCGTCGTCGCCCTCCAGCTCCGGGGTGATCACCACGCGCAGCGTCATCGTGTCGTCGTCGACGGTCAGCGAGTGCATCCCGAAGCTGACGGTGCCGTCGACGCGGGTGGGCTCGTAGTCCTGCTCGGCGAGCACCTGCGAGGCATCGACCGAGGCGACGGCGACGTCGTGCTCATCGTCCGCGGCGTCGCCGGACGCCTCGCCGGACGGCTCCTCGTCCGATCCCCGGTCGCTCGGCCGGTCCCGGGTCTCCTGCTCCTGGGGCGCGTCTCCGACGTCGGTGCTCTGCTCCTCCTCGGCGGATCCGCCGCAGGCGGTGAGCATCAGCAGCAGGGCCGCGGCCGTGGACATGGTCAGGGTGGCGGTGCGTCGCATGGTGTTCCCTCATCAGTGCGATCTCTCGTCGAGCGAGGCGAGTCTAGAGCCGGCCGGGGAGGTCTGCAATGCAGGAGCAGGCGGCCGTCGATCCCTTCAGCGATGACTCCGTGGGACGTGTGGGAAAGTCGCCGCTTTCCCACACGTCCCACGGAGTCATCTCCAGGGGCGGCGTCGTCAGCGGCGGGGGAGGGGCTCGACGACGGCGGCCACGCGGTCCTCGCCGAGCCGGGTGATCACCAGGGTGGCCGCCGCGCCGTCGCGCTTCTTCCTCCCGCCGAGCAGCTGGGTGCGCAGCTGCTCGGGCACGACGTCGACGCCGCGCTTCTTGATCTCCAGCCGCCCGACGCCGTGCTCGGCGACCCAGCGCTTGAGCCGCTTGACCGAGAAGTCCAGCACCTCGACCACCCGGTAGGCCCGCACTGTGGCGGTGGAGGCGGCGGCCTCCGTCTCCTCGGCGTCGAGGCAGAAATAGGCGATGTGCTCGTCCAGCATCCGCCCGCCCAGCCGCTCGGCGAGGTCGGCGACCAGGCCGGCGCGGATCACCGCGCCGTCGGGCTCGCAGAGCAGCCCGGTCAGCCCGGCGACGCCGACGGCCTCGCCCTCCGGCGCCGCGGTGAAGTCCTCGCCGCTGGTCAGCTCCTCCACGGCGAGGCCCGCGTCGTCCGTGCTCTGGTGACCTGCGGTGCGCAGCACCGTCGCCGCACGCCGGACCCCGGGACGGGCCAGGGCGTTGAACCACAGCACCACCTCGACCACCTGGCCGTCGAGGCTGACCCACTCGGCCTCGCAGTCGGCCGGGATGAGCTCGTGGGGCAGCCCCGGGCCCAGCTTCACGCCCAGCGGCGCGCCGGTCGCAGCCAGCTCGGTGACCAGGCTCAGCGGCGGAGAGAAGGTCTCGGGATCCCAGAGGCGCCGGGTGCGTCCGCCGGCGGAGCGGCCGGCGTCGACGTCGCGGCGTGCCGGGTCCAGCCACAGTCCCCAGCCGAGGGAGCCCGCCCGGCCGGGATCGAGGAGCCGGCGGGCGGCGACGAAGTCCTCGGCGACGGTGTGCTCCACTCGGGCCTCGGGGAAGGCGGCGAGGTTCATCGTCGCCGCCGCCGCGGTGGTCTCGTCGGACTCGACGGCCACGACGTCCAGTCCCAGGGCCGCGGCGGCCATGGCGTCGGCGCCGAGACCGCAGCCCAGATCCGCCACCGAGGTGACTCCGGCGTCGCGGAAGCGGCGGGCGTGGCGGGCGGCGACCGGCAGGCGCGTGGATTGCTGCAGGCCGTCGTGGGTGAAGAGCATCCGTTCGGCGAAGTCGCCGAACTTGGCCCGCGCGTCGCGGCGCAGCCGGGACTGGGTCAGGGCGGCGGCGACCAGCTCGGCGTCGTGGCCGGCGTCGCGCAGCCGCTGGTTCAGCGTCATGGAGGCGGCGTCGTCATAGACCGGCAGGGAGTTCAGCAGCTCCCACCCGTCAGGAGTGAGCACCGGCGCCAGCGGGGAGGTCTCGGTCATCGCGCTCCACCCTAGCGCGGGGCGGGTCCCCGGGGCAGGGCGGAACGTCGCGTCATATGCGAGACGTCCAGGGGTGCATATGCGTATGCTCTTAAGGCGTTAGGTGAGGCTAAGTTCGTCGAAGGCGTCGGTGCACCCAGGGGCGACGTCGACGGCGCCGGACCTCCTCCGGCAGGTCCCCGCCCGACGCATCCGATCATCACTCGTCCTTCAGGAGGAACTGTGCTCGTCACTCGCGCATCCCGCAGCGCCGCCCCCGCCGCCGTCGCCCTGCTGGCGCTGACCGCCTGCTCCGGACAGGCTTCGGCCGATGACCCCGGGGCCGGCTCGTCCGACTCCTCGGGGTCCTCCGAGGCGGCCGCCGTCGAGGTCACCGACAACCACGGCACCCACGAGGTCGACCAGGACTACGACTCGGTCATTGCCACCGACAACCGCTCCTTCCGGATCCTGGAGGAGCTCGGCGTCGAGCTCTCGGCGGCCCCGCGCCAGCTGATGGCCGACGAGGTCTCGTACAAGGACGACGAGTCGATCCTCGACATGGGGCTGCACCGCGAGCCCGACCTGGAGCAGGTCGTCGCCGCCGAGCCGGATCTGATCATCAACGGCCAGCGCTTCGCCCAGCACCGCGAGGACATCGCCGAGCTGGCCCCGGAGGCGACGCTGCTGGAGTTCGACCCGCGCGACGGCGAGCCCTTCGACCAGGAGCTGATCCGTCAGGTCGAGGCGCTGGGCACCGTCTTCGGCGAGGAGGAGGCCGCCGCCGGGCTCGTCGAGGACTTCGAGGCACAGATCGACCGGGCGAGAGAGGCCTACGACGGCGAGTCCTCGACGATGGGGCTGCTGACCTCCGGCGGCGACATCTCCTACGTCGCTCCGACCACCGGCCGCGCCATCGGCCCGGTCTTCGACATCCTGGGACTGGAGCCGGCGCTGGAGCAGACCGGCGAGGACGAGTCCCACGGCGACGACATCTCGGTGGAGGCCATCGCCGCCGCCGAGCCGGAGTGGCTGCTGGTGCTCGATCGCGACGCGCAGATCGCCGCCGGCGAGGACGACTACACCCCGGCCGCCGAGCTCATCGAGGAGTCCGAGGCGCTGCAGGACGTCCCCGCGGTGGAGGAGGACCAGATCGTCCACCTGCCGGCGAACTTCTACACCACTGAGGACATCCAGGCCTACACCGAGTTCTTCGCGGACTTCGCCGACGCGCTGGAGTCCGCCGGCGAGACCTCGGGCGAGACCTCCGACGAGTCGGAGGAGTCCGACCAGTGAGTCGGCCCTCCGCCGAGACGGCCCGTCCGTCGTCGCCCGACGTCGCGGCCGTCCGCGACGCCGACGACGACGGGCGGGCCGCCGCGCGTCGCCCGATCGATCGTCGCCCGACCGGGCCCCGGCCGACCGGGCGGCGGCTCGGCGGCCGATGGTTCCTGCTCGGCGTCGCCGTCACACTGGTGCTGCTGGGCTGCTCCGTCGCCGTCGGCCAGTACGACGCCTTCAGCGCCGACGGCTTCTGGATGGTCGGCATCACCCGCATCCCGCGGACGATCGGCCTGATCCTCGCCGGGGCCTCGATGGCGATGTGCGGGCTGATCATGCAGCTGCTGACGCAGAACCGCTTCGTCGAGCCCACCACCACCGGCACCACCGAGTGGGCCGGACTCGGCCTGCTGCTGGTGATGATCGTCGCCCCGCAGGCCAGCCTGACGGTGAAGATGCTCGGCGCGACGACGATGGCCTTCCTCGGCACGATGGTCTTCTTCCTCTTCCTGCGCCGGGTCTCGCTGCGCTCCTCGCTGGTGGTGCCGATCATCGGCATCATGCTCGGCGCCGTCGTCGGGTCCATCTCCACCTACCTGGCGCTGATGACCGACATGCTCCAGACGCTGGGGATCTGGTTCGCCGGGTCCTTCACCTCGGTGATCCGCGGCCAGTACGAGGTGCTGTGGATCGTGCTGATCGTCGCGGTGCTCATCTTCTTCGTCGCCGATCAGTTCACCGTCGCCGGGCTCGGCAAGGAGACCGCGACCTCCGTCGGGCTGAACCACGGCGCAGTGGTGCTGCTCGGCACGGCGATGGTCGCCGTCGCCACCGGAGTGACCGCCACCGTGGTCGGCACGCTGCCCTTCCTGGGGCTGGTGGTGCCGAACCTGGTCTCGATGATCCGCGGCGACGACCTGCGCTCGAATCTGCCCTGGGTCTGCCTGGCCGGCATCAGCGTGGTCACCGCCTGCGACCTGCTGGGGCGCACGATCCGTGCGCCCTTCGAGATCCCCGTCGGCCTGGTGCTCGGCCTGGTCGGCTCGGTCGTGTTCGTGGCGCTGCTGCTGGTGCAGCGGCGGAGAGGAGCGATCAGCACATGAGCCCGCAGTCCTCGCCGGCCTCGCCTGCGACGGTTCCCGCGACGCGGCGCCCCGGCCCGGAGACGGAAGACGACGCCGCCGACGCGACGAACGACGGCGCGGCCCTCGACTCCGCTGCCCCCGACGGCGCGGCCTCGCCCGCCGCGACCGCGTCCGCCGCCTCCGCGCCGCGGCCCGTCGAGGGCGCCCCGCGCTCGCGGGCGCGCGCGACGCGACCGGACGGCCGCCGCGGCCGTCGGCGTCGGCTGGTACTGCTGGTCGGGCTGGCCGTGCTCGCCGTCGCCGCCTCCGTGGGGGTGCTGACCTGGGACAACCCGATGGAGGTCGGCTCCGAGGGGTTCTGGCTCATCGCGCAGATGCGCGTCGAGACGCTGGTGTCCGTCGCAGTGGTCGCTGTCGCCCAGGGCGCGGCGACGGTGGCCTTCCAGACGGCGACGCACAACCGCATCCTCACCCCGTCGATCATGGGCTTCGAGTCGCTCTACACCGCCGTGCAGACCGGGGCGGTGTTCCTCTTCGGCATCGCCGGTGCCACGATGGTCGTCGGCCTGCCGCAGTTCATGCTGCAGGCGGTGCTGATGGTGGCCTTCGCCTCCGCGCTCTACGGCTGGCTGCTCTCCGGACGGTTCTCCAATTTGCACCTGATGCTGCTGGTCGGGGTGGTCATCGGCGGAGGGCTGGGGTCGCTGTCGACGTTCATGCAGCGGCTGCTCACGCCCTCGGAGTTCGACGTGCTCACCGCCCGGATGTTCGGCAGCATCGCCAACGCGGAGTCGGCGTACCTGCCCTATGCGCTGCCGGCGGTGCTGGTGGTCGCCGCCGTGCTGTGGCTGCGCGGCCGCCGGCTCGACGTCGTCGCCCTCGGCGCCGACGCGGCGACCAGCCTGGGGCTGAACCACCGGCGCGAGGTCATGCTCATCCTGCTGATGGTCTCGGTCCTGATGGCCATGTCGACCTCGCTGGTCGGGCCGATGACCTTCCTCGGGTTCCTGGCCGCGACGCTGACCTACCAGCTGTTCGACACGCCCTCGCACCGGCTGCTGCTGCCGGCGGCGGGGCTGGTGGCCTACACCATCCTGACCGTCGCCTACTTCCTGCTGCGCCATGTCTTCTACGCCCAGGGCGCGGTCACGATCATCGTCGAGCTGATCGGCGGCGGCGTGTTCCTGATCGTGCTGATGAGAAAGGGGCGCCTGTGATCACCCTCGACGCAGTCACCAAGACCTACTCCGCGGAGGTGTCCATCGGGCCGGTCTCGGCGGAGATCGCCCGCGGCGGCATCACCGCGCTGGTCGGCCCCAACGGGGCCGGCAAGTCCACTGTGCTGACGATGATCGGCCGGCTGCTCGGCGCCGACGAGGGCACCATCGAGGTCGGCGGCCACGACATCGCGACGACGCGCTCGCGGACGCTGGCGACGGTGCTGTCGATCCTGCGCCAGGAGAACCATTTCGTCACCCGGCTGACCGTCCGCCAGCTGGTGGGCTTCGGCCGCTTCCCGCATTCGCGGGGCCGGCTCACCGCGGAGGACGAGCGGCACATCGACGCCGCGATCGACTTCCTGGACCTGGCCGACCTGCAGGACCGGTATCTGGACCAGCTCTCCGGCGGCCAGCGGCAGCGGGCCTATGTGGCGATGGTGCTGGCCCAGGACACCGAGTACGTGCTGCTCGACGAGCCGCTGAACAACCTGGACATGCAGCATGCGGTGCAGATGATGCGCCAGCTGCGCCGCGCCGCCGACGAGCTCGGCCGCACTGTGGTCGTGGTGCTGCACGACGTGAACTTCGCCGCCCACTACGCCGACCGGATCCTGGCGATGCAGGACGGTCAGGTCGTCGAGCACGGCGCCCCGCGCGAGATCATGACCGACGAGGTGCTCACCCGCGTCTTCCACACCGAGGTGCAGGTCGTCGAGGGCCCGCACGGCCCGCTGGCGGTGTACTACTGAGCCTCGGTTCGACCGGACCGGCCGGGAGAGACCGGCCCGGCGGGGATGACTCCGTGGGAGGTGTGGGAAAGCGCGCGTGTTCCCACACCTCCGG
>NZ_BAAAYG010000005.1:109602-206907 GCF_039536005.1 Nesterenkonia halobia
CCCACGGAGCCATCGCGGGGCGGAACGACGACGGCGACGGTCCCGGCAGATGCGCCGGGGCCGTCGCCGTCGTCGTCTCCGTTCACATCACTCGGTTCACGTCACTCCGCGGCGGAGGTGTACAGCGAGCGGGTCTTCGTCTCCGGGGCCAGCCAGAGGGCGACGAAGGTCAGCGCGCCGAGCAGGGCCAGATAGTAGCCGACGGCGTCCACACCCTGGACCTGCACCAGCCAGGAGGCGGCGAAGGGCGTCAGCGCCGCGCCCAGGATGGAGGCGGCGTTGTAGGCCACGCCGGATCCGGTGTAGCGGGTGTTGGTCGGGAAGAGCTCCGGCAGCACCGCCGACATCGGCCCGAAGGTCAGGCCCATCAGCGCCATGCCCACGCAGAGGAAGACCAGCATGAGCCCGACGTTCATGCCCTCGCCGGTGCCCATCGACGCCGGCGCCAGCCAGAAGCCGAAGGTGAAGCCGAAGGCGATGATCGCCGCGGTGACCACCAGCAGCATCGGCCGGCGGCCGAACTTGTCGGCCAGCGCGCCGGAGACCGGGATGAAGGCGGCGAAGAACAGGATCGAGATCAGCTGCAGGATCAGGAACGAGTGGTACCCGTACTGCAGCCCGCCGGCCTCCTCCGAGCCGATGGCGTAGGACAGGATCCAGGTGGTCATCAGGTAGAAGAGCCCGTAGGTGGCCAGCATGATGAAGGTGCCCAGGATGATCCGGCGCCAGTCCTTGGCGAAGACCTCGCCGATGGGCGCCTTGACGCGCTCGTCGTTCTGCATCGCGCGGGCGAAGACCGGAGTCTCCTCGATGCGCAGCCGCACGTAGAGCCCGACGCCGATCATGATGATCGACAGCAGGAACGGCAGTCGCCAGCCCCAGACGACGAACGGGTCGTCGAGCGACGGCGAGGTCGAGTCGTAGGCGAAGAAGCTGGTGAGCACCAGGAAGAGGCCGTTGGCCAGGATGAAGCCGAAGGGTGCGCCCAGCTGCGGCCACATCGCCGCCGAGGCGCGCTTGCCGGGCTTGGCGGTCTCGCTGGCCAGCAGCGCCGCGCCGGACCACTCGCCGCCCAGGCCCAGCCCCTGGCAGAAGCGCAGGATCGTCAGCATCGTCGGCGCCCAGAGCCCGATCTGGTGATAGGTGGGCAGCGTGCCGATGAGGAAGGTGGCCAGCCCCATGATCAGCAGCGCGCCGACCAGAGTGGCCTTGCGGCCGACGATGTCGCCGAAGTGGCCGAAGACCACCGAGCCCAGCGGCCGGGCGAGGAAGGCGACGCCGAAGGTCGCCATGGACAGCAGCAGGTTCATCCCCGGGTCGTCGCCGTGGAAGAACAGCAGCGGGAAGATCGACACCGCCGCGGTGGCGTAGATGTAGAAGTCGTAGAACTCGATCGTGGTGCCGATGAGCGACGCCAGGATGATGCGGTGCCGGGGGATCTCGGCGTGGGCGGCCTCGGCGGCGCCCGTCGAGACGCTCGTCGACCCCTGCGACGGACTGCTGGACATGGACAGGACTCCTCGATCAGGTCAGCGATGACAGGATGACCTCGTCACTCTAGGGCCGGGTCGGCCTGCTCGGGGCGGATCAGCAAGCCGGTTCCGCATGCTGAGATCGAGCGTCCGCAGGTCCGCCCACCGGGCGATGACTCGGCGGGACGAGTGGGAATACGACCGCATTCCCACATCTTCCGCGGAGTCATCACTGGGGGAGCGGCGTCGGGGCGTACTCCACCATCTGCAGCCGGCCGTCGAAGAGGCGGCTGGAGAGCATCGTCAGCGCGACGTCGCCGAAGCCCTCGAAGATCCGTTCGCGGCCGGAGGCGCCGGTGATCACCGGGAAGATCACCAGCCGCAGCCGGTCGACGACGCCGGCGGCCATCAGCGAGCGGCAGAGACTCAGGCTGCCCAGGGTGCGCAGCGACTGCCCCTCGGCCTTCATCCGTGCCACCGCCGCGGCGGCGTCGTCGCGGACCAGCTCGGTGTGCGGCCAGCTCAGCGGCTCGGCGAGCGAGGACGAGCAGACGACCTTGTCGGCGTCGTCGAGGGCGACCAGCGTCTCGGCCTCCTCCTCGGACATGCCGGCGTCGCCGTCGCGGGCCGCCTGGGACATCCCCGACATCACCTCATAGGTGGTCGTCCCCATCAGCAGGCGGTGGGAGTTCTCCGGCTGGTGGTCCAGCCAGCGCAGGTACTCCGGGCCCTCGCGGCCCCACCAGCCGGGCCATCCCTCCGCGGAGGCGTAGCCGTCCAGCGAGGTGATGACGTCCATCAGCAGCTCCGGCTCCCGCCGGCGGGCGCTCCCAGTCATGATCGTGCCTCCTGAGGCCACCCTAATGCGCGGACTCCGTCGGCGGAATGGTCGATCCCTCCACCTCACCGGGGCCCGGTGCACGATGACCCCGTGGGACGGGTGGGAACGATCGAGCTTTCCCACACTTTCCACGGGGTCATCGCACCGGCAGCGCCGGGCGGGACGCCTCAGCCCTCGATGGTGGCCACGACCTCGCCGGCCGAGAGGGTCGCGCCCGGTTCCGCCGACAGACCCTTCAGCGTGCCGGACTTATGGGCGGTCAGCGGCTGCTCCATCTTCATCGCCTCGAGCACCAGGATCTGGTCGCCTTCGGCGACTGTCGCGCCGTCCTTGGTCTGGACCTTGACCACTGTGCCCTGCATCGGCGAGGTCAGCGAGTCGCCCGAGGGGGCGGCCGCCGAGGAGCGGCGGGACCGGCGCCGGCGCTTCTTCGCCGGGGCAGCGGCGAGCTTGCCGGCGGCCAGCGAGGCCGGCAGCGAGACGTCGACGCGCTTGCCGTTGACCTCCATGACCACCGACTGCCGCTCCGGCTCCGGGGCGGCCTGGGCCGCCGGGGCGTGGTGCGGGGCGATGGTGTTGTCGAACTCGGTCTCGATCCAGCGGGTGTGCACCGAGAAGGCCTCGGGCTTCTTCTTCGCCCCGGCGGCGGCGCGCAGTTCGGGGGCGAAGGCCGGGTCCTCGACGACGACCCGGTGGAAGGGCAGCACGGAGGGCATGCCCTCGACCTGCATCTCCGCCAGCGCGCGCTTCGAGCGCTGCAGCGCCTGCTCGCGGGTCGCGCCGGTGACGATCAGCTTGGCGATCATCGAGTCGAAGGCTCCGGAGATCGACTCGCCGGAGCGGACGCCGGAGTCCACGCGCACGCCGGGGCCGGTGGGCAGCCCGAAGTGCTCGAGCTTGCCGGGAGCGGGCATGAAGCCGCGGCCGGCGTCCTCGCCGTTGATGCGGAACTCGAAGGAGTGGCCGCGGACCTCGGGGTCGTCGTAGCCCAGCCGCTCGCCGCGGGCGATGCGGAACTGCTCGCGGACCAGGTCCAGGCCGGTGACCTCCTCGGAGACCGGGTGCTCGACCTGCAGTCGGGTGTTGACCTCCAGGAAGCTGATGGTCCCGTCCTGGCCGACGAGGAACTCGCAGGTGCCGGCGCCGACGTAGCCGGCCTCCTTCAGCAGCGCCTTCGAGGCCCGGTAGAGCTGCCGGGTCTGCTGCCGGCTCAGGAACGGCGCCGGGGCCTCCTCGACGAGCTTCTGGTTCCGCCGCTGCAGCGAGCAGTCGCGGGTGGAGACGACGACGACGTCGCCGTGGGCGTCGGCCAGGCACTGGGTCTCCACGTGCCGGGGCGCGTCGAGGAACCGCTCGATGAAGCACTCGCCGCGGCCGAAGGCGGTGACCGCCTCACGCACGGCGGACTCGTAGAGCTCGACGATCTCGTCGCGGGAGCGGGCGACCTTGATGCCGCGCCCGCCGCCGCCGTAGGCGGCCTTGATGGCGATCGGCAGTCCCTGCTTGTCCGCGAACTTCACGACCTCCTTGGCCGAGGAGACCGGCTCCTTGGTGCCCGGCGCCAGCGGGGCGCCGACCTTCTCGGCCAGCTGTCGCGCCGAGACCTTGTCGCCGAGCGTCTCGATGGCCGCCGGCGACGGTCCGATCCAGGTCAGACCCGCCTCGGCGACCGCCCGGGCGAAGTCGGCGTTCTCGGAGAGGAAGCCGTAGCCGGGGTGGACCGCATCGGCGCCGGTGGCGCGGGCGGCCTCGAGGATCTTGTCGATGACCAGGTAGCTGTCGGCCGCCGTCGCCCCGCCGAGCGCGTAGGCCTCGTCGGCCATGGTCACGTGCATCGCCTCGCGGTCCGGGTCCGCGTAGACGGCCACAGTGGCCAGCCCCTCGTCGCGGGCCGCGCGGATCACCCGCACGGCGATCTCGCCGCGGTTGGCGATCAGCACCTTGGAGAAGTCAGTCATGGTCGTGGGATGCTCCTGATCAGCGGTCGTGGGTCCACAGAGTCGTGATGTCGATGTCCAGCTCGGCGAGCAGCCCGCCCAGCGCCCGCGGCGAGACGCCGATCACCGACTGGGGGTCGCCGTCGACCCCGTCGATGAAGGCCGCGCCGCGACCGTCGATGGTGAAGGCCCCCGCGCAGCCCAGCGGCTCGCCGGAGTGCGCGTAGGCGCGGATCAGCTCCTCGCTCGGCGCGCCGAAGCGCACCTGCGTGGAGACCGTCCGCTCCGCCGTCGCGCCGTCGCGCAGCCGCACCAGGCGGTGGCCGGAGTGCAGCGTGCCGGTGCGGCCGCGCATCTCCCGCCAGCGGCTGATCGCGACCTCGGGCTCGTGCGGTTTGCCGTAGGCGATGCCGTCGAGCTCGAAGACCGAGTCGCAGCCCAGCACCAGCAGGTCCTCGTCCGAGCCCCGGTCCTCCTCGGCGACGGCACGGGCCACCGCCTCGGCCTTGGCCTGCGCCAGCAGCGCGGCCATGCGCGCCGGGGTGACCTCCTCGCCGGCGGCTCGGGCGGCCTCGACGGCGGCGTCCTCGTCCACGGAGGACACGCGCACCGCGAAGTCGAGGCCGGCGCGGGTCAGCACTTCGGCGCGGCCGGGGGAGGCCGAGCCCAGGATCAGTCGCGGGTTCATCGCAGCCCTCCCGCCTGCAGCCAGGAGTCGGTGCCGGGCCGCGGCCACAGGCCCAGCCGGCGGCGGCGCTCCAGCGTGCGGTCGCGGGGGCCGGCGCGGCCGTGGTCGGTCCCGACCGCCGGCTCGGCGCCGGCCAGCCGGCCGACGACGGCGGCGACGGCGGCCTGCTCCTCCTCGGTCAGCGGCGTGCCGTCGATCCGCAGCAGCGGAGCCTCCTCAGTCTCAGTCTCAGTCTCGGCCGCTGCGGCGCCGGCGTCCGTCGAGTCCCCGGAGCCGGGGGCGCTCGTCGAAGTCATGAACGTCGTCCTTCCTGCCGGGGCCGGCTCACAGCGGGATGTTGCCGTGCTTCTTCGCCGGCAGCGCCTCGCGCTTGTGGAACGTCGCCCGCAGGGCCTGGGTGATCTGCCAGCGGGTCTCGGCGGGTTCGATCACCGCGTCGATGTAGCCCAGCTCGGCGGCCTGGTACGGGGTGAGCAGCTCCTTCTCGTACTCGTCGACCAGCTCCGCCCGGCGCGCCTCGACGTCGCCGCCCTCCTTGCCGACGGAGGCCAGCTCGCGGCGGTGCAGGATGTTCACCGCGCCGTCGGCGCCCATCACGCCGATCTGCGCAGTGGGCCAGGCCAGGTTCACGTCCGCGCCGAGGGTTTTCGAGCCCATCACGATGTAGGCGCCGCCGAAGGCCTTGCGGGTGATCACGGTGATCTTCGGGACGGTGGCCTCGGCGTAGGCGTAGAGCAGCTTGGCCCCGCGCCGGATGATGCCGCCGAACTCCTGCTCGGTGCCCGGCAGGAAGCCCGGCACGTCGACGAAGGTCAGGATCGGGATGTTGAAGGCGTCGCAGAACCGGACGAAGCGCGCGGCCTTCTCGGACGCGGCGATGTCGAGCGTGCCGGCCAGCTGCGAGGGCTGGTTGGCGACGACGCCGACGGTGCGGCCCTCGACCCGGCCCAGGCCGATGAGCACGTTGGGCGCGTAGAGCGCCTGCAGCTCGAGGAAGTGGCCGTCGTCGAGCGTCTGCTCGATCACTGCGCGCATGTCGTAGGGCTGGTTCGCCGAGTCGGGGATCAGCGTGTTCAGCGCCTCGTCCTCGGTCTCGATCTTCACCCGCTCCTCGTGGGGCTCCACCGGCGGCTCGGCGAGGTTGTTCAGCGGCAGGAACTCCAGCAGCTCCTTGGTGAACTCGAGGGCGTCCTCCTCGTCGGCGGCGAGGTAGGAGGCGGTGCCGGTGGTCTCGTTGTGCGAGCGGGCGCCGCCGAGGGTCTCCATGTCCACGTCCTCGCCGGTGACCGACTTGATGACGTCGGGGCCGGTGATGAACATGTGGCTGGTCTGGTCGACCATGATCACGAAGTCGTTCAGCGCCGGGGAGTAGGCCGCGCCGCCGGCGGCCGGACCCATGATCAGCGAGATCTGCGGGACCACCCCGGAGGAGTGGACGTTGTTCCGGAAGATGTCGGCGAACATCGCCAGCGAGGCCACGCCCTCCTGGATGCGGGCGCCGCCGCCGTCGTTGATGCCGATCACCGGGCAGCCGTTGCGCGCGGCGAACTCCTGGACCTTGACGATCTTCTCGCCGTTGACCTGGGAGAGCGAGCCGCCGAAGACGGTGAAGTCCTGGGCGTAGACCGCGACGAGCCGGCCGTCGACGGTGCCGTAGCCGGAGACCAGCCCGTCGCCGAGGGGCTTGCGCTTCTCCATGCCGAAGGAGGTGGAGCGGTGCACCGCCAGCGCGTCGAGCTCGACGAAGGAGTCGGGATCGAGCAGCATCTCGAGGCGCTCGCGGGCGGTGTGCTTGCCGCGCTCATGCTGCTTCTCGATCGCGGCCTCGCCGGTCGGGGCCAGCGTCTGGTCGCGGCGGCGGCGGAAGGCGGCGAGCTTGCCGGCGGTGGTGTCCAGGTCGAGCTCCTCCGCGCCGCCGGTCGCGGAGCGCGCGCCGGGGCCGGCGCCGGAGTCGGAGCGGGGCGAAGAAGTCATCGGTGGGGAGCTGACCTTTTCTCGTCTCGGAGGAACTCTACAATCCGCACGTCAGTCTAGCCCGCTGTCAGCGGCGTCCGGCTGTAGGAAATCTACAACGCCGCCCGGTGTGTCGACGTGCCGGTGTGATGCGGGTTATATTCTGCGGTTACCGGTGAGTAGACTGCAGGCATGAGTGAACAGCCGAGCACCCGCCCCCGCCACGCCCCGCCGGTGGGCCCGCGCGAGCTCTCCGGACGCACGGTGCTGATGTCCGGCGGCAGTCGCGGCATCGGCCATGCCATCGCCGTCGCGCTCGCCGCACAGGGCGCGAATCTGGTGCTGCTGGCCAAGACCGACGCGCCGCATGCCACGCTGCCGGGCACTGTGCACAGCGCCGTCGACGACGTCGAGGCCGCCGGCGGCCGGGGGCTGGCCGTCGTCGGCGACCTGCGCTCCGACGAGGACGTCGACCGCGCCGTCGCCGCCGCCGTGGAGGCCTTCGGCGGCGTCGACGTCGTGGTCAACAACGCCTCGGCCATCGACCTCTCGCCGACGGAGTCGCTGAGCATGAAGCGCTGGGACCTGATGCACGACATCAACGTCCGGGGCACCTTCCGGCTCTCGCAGGCGGCGATGCCGCATCTGCGCGCCTCCGCGCGAGCGGCCGCCGCGGACGGGGCGGAGACGGACTCCTCGTGGCGGCCGCAGATCCTCACCCTCTCGCCGCCGCTGACCGATGCGGAGGGGCGCCTGGAGCCGGAGTGGTTCGGCCGCCATCTGGGCTACACGATGGCCAAGTACGGGATGTCGATGACGACGCTCGGCCTGTCCCGCGAGCTGGCCGACGACGGCGTGCTGGTCAACTCGCTCTGGCCGGCGACGCTGATCGACACCGCCGCCGTGCGGGCCATGCCCGGCGGCGAGGAGCTGATCCGCTCGGCGCGGCGGCCGCAGATCGTCGCCGACGCCGCCCGGGCGGTGCTCACCGGCGCCGTCGGCGAGCCCCGCGGGGAGTTCCTGGTCGACGAGCAGGTCCTGGAGTCTTCCGGCGTCGCCGACCTGCGGGGATACGCTGTGGAGGAGGGGCGCGAGCTCATCGGCGACGCCTTCCTCCCCGCGGCGCTCGACGCCTGAGGCGGGAGGGCCGGCGGCCGCGGGTCGCGCGCCCCGCCGCTGTCCCGGAGTCACCAGGAGGACCTCATGGCCGACAGACCGAACGATCCGCTCCGGCGCCCGCTCGACGTGGAGCTGCTCCGCCGCTCGCTGGTCGCCCCCGGCATCCTGGCCGACCTCGACCATGTCGAGAGCATCGACTCCACCAACGCCGCGCTGCAGCGCGAGGCCGGCGAGCCGGACTTCGCCCGCCGCCGCCCGCATCTGAGCCTGCTCGTCGCCGAGGAGCAGACCGGCGGCCGCGGCCGGATGGCGCGCGGCTGGTCCTCGCCGCCGCACACCTCGCTGTCGGCCTCGCTGGTGCTGCGCCCCCGGCTGGACGCCGACGCCATGCCGTGGATCTCGCTGGTCGCCGGTCTGGCCCTGGTCGAGGCGCTCGTCGAGGAGCACGGCGTGCCGGCCCGGCTGAAGTGGCCGAACGACGTCCTCGTCGGCGGCCGCAAGATCTGCGGCATCCTCGCCGCGCTCGCCCCGGGGAGCGCCGCCGCGGGCGCCGCCTCCGGCTCCTCGGGCTCCTCCGGGCCGACGGTGCCGACGGTGATCCTCGGCACGGGGATCAACGTGCTCCAGGAGGAGGACCAGCTGCCGGTCGAGGGGTCGACCTCGCTGGTGCTCGAGCGCCGGCGGGCCGGCGCCGCCGCCGACGTCGGCCTGCTGCCCGGCGACGACCCCGCCCGCGCCGACCTGCGCGCCGATCTGCTGATCCAGTTCCTGGCCCGGTTCGTCGGGCACCTGACCACGCTGGAGTCCTGCCGCCGCGGCGAAGTGCGCGACTCGCCGGTCGGCCGCGCCGTCGTCGAGGCGATGGAGACCGTCGGCCGCCGCGTGCGCATCGAGCTGCCCGACGGCTCCGCCCGCCGCGGCGAGGCGGTCGGAGTGGCCGACGACGGCGCGCTGGAGGTCGTCGTCGACGCCGAGCGCTCCTCCGCCGAGGAGCCCTGGCGCGAGCACGCGGCGCGGCCGACGAGCTTCAACGCCGGCGACGTGGTCCATCTGCGGCCGGCCGAGGAGCCTCCGGGGGCCGCCGGGTAGACTGGACCGGTACTCAGGGGAGGACGGCGATCGGGAGGTCGGAGACCGCGATGAGGCTCAGACTGGTCGACGGCGAGCAGGTCGTCGTGCGCACGCGCGCCCACCGGCGCACGCTGCTGCCTGCTCTGCTGACCCTGCTGGTCACGGTGGCGCTGATGAGCTTCCTGCTGGGGTACGTCTCCCGCGGCTCGCAGCCGGAGGTGATCCGCCACTACAGCCATGTGCTCTCGACGCTGGTCGTCGGCGCCGGGGCGCTGACGCTGGTCTTCGGCACGCTGCGCCCGGTGCTGGCCTGGGCCAACCGCGTCACCTGGCTGACCGATCTGCGGGTGGTGCGGAAGAACCTGCTCGGCGCCCCGCAGCCGGTGATCGTGCCGCTGGGGCTGCTCGCCGAGGCGCAGCTGAAGCAGACCCGCCTGCAGGCGATGAGCGGCGCCGGCGACCTGGTGCTCCACCACGGGGCCTACGGGCAGCAGCAGCGCACTGTGCTGGCCGACATGCCCGACGCCGAGCATCTCCACACTGTGCTGGCCGAGGAGCTGGGCGCCTATCGCCGGGCGGCCGCCGCGCAGCACGCCCGCCGCGCCCGAGAGGCCGCGGTGACCACCGATCGAGGGAGCCTGAATGTCTGACTCCAGCCCGGGAACCAGCTCCGATTCCGTCGACGCCTCGGCGGACGACCCGGCGCGCATGCCCTCGGGCGCCGGCGACCGGGCGCCCGAGTACCTGGCCGGCGAGACCGGCGAGGTCCCGGGCCCCTGGGAGGGGTCCGGAGGCTATGCCCCCGAGCAGCTGGCCGCCGCCCGCGAGGACTGGTCGGACTTCCCCTCGCCGCGCAGCCGGCCCGCCGGGTCGCCCGGCGGACCGAGCCTGGGCACCGGCGAGATCGCGCTGCCGCGGCCGCCGCGCCGTCGCGACGCCGCCCCGGCCGCGGCCACTCCGGAGGACCCGGGCGCGCACAGCCTGCTCGACCCGGTCGACGCCGACACGCCTGAGGAGGCGGCGGAGGAGCCCGTCGAGGAGCCCGCCGAGGAAGGCGCGGAGGAGAGTGCCGCGCAGCCCGCCGGCGAGGAATCGGCGGCCGGCGGCTCCGACGGGGACGCCTCTGACGACGACGCCGACCGGGCCCCGGAGACCGCCGCGATCCCGATCCCGACGCTGGAGCAGCGCTCCTGGCATGCGCGGATCCGCGACCTCGAACGCCGGCTGCTCGGCGCCGAACGGACGCTGACCTATCGGCAGATGGCCCGTGAGATGGGCGTGTCCACCCATTCGGCGCGGAAGCTCTGGCGCGCGCTGGGCTTCCCGAACCTCGACGACGACGTCAAAGCCTTCACGCATACGGACGTCGAGGCGCTGGCGACGATGATCGACCTGGTCCGCGAGGGACACCTCAACGAGGAGACGGCGATCTCGCTGACCCGCTCGATCGGCCAGATGACCGACCGGATGGTGGTCTGGCAGATCGAGGCGCTGGTCGAGGACAAGATCGCCAACGAGCAGCTCTCCGACGCCACGGCGCGCAGTCAGGTGGTCGAGACGCTGCCGGAGCTGATCGAGCCGATCCAGCGGCTGATGGGCTATGCCTGGCGACGCCAGCTCTCGGCGGCGCTGCAGCGGCTGACAGTGCGCGTGGAGTCCGGGCTCGCGGCGACCGCCCGCGGCCGCGACGGCTCTGAGGACGACTCGCCGCTGCCGCTGGCCCGGGCGGTCGGCTTCGCCGACCTGGTCTCCTACACCTCGTTGTCGCGGACGATGAGCGAGCGGACGCTGGCGCAGACCGTGCAGCGTTTCGAGTCCAAATGCGCCGAGATCATCTCCATCGGCGGCGGCCGACTGGTCAAGACCGTCGGCGACGAGGTGCTCTACAACGCCGAGACCCCGGAGGCCGGCGCGGAGATCGCCCTGGCGCTGGCCGAGACGATCGCCGCCGACGACGTGCTGCCCCAGGCGCGGGTCTCGGTGGTCTGGGGGCGGGTGCTCTCCCGGATGGGCGACATCTACGGGCCGACGGTGAACCTGGCGGCCCGGCTGACCGCGCTGGCGGATCCTGGCACGGTGCTGGTCGACTCGGTGACGGCCCGGGCGCTGGAGCCCGACGACGACTACCTGATGGTCCCGCAGCCGCCGCGGATGGTCCGCGGCTTCGGGGAGGTCACCCCGCATATGCTGCTGCGCTCCGGCGGCACCGGCATCGTGCTCGACGGCGGCTGATCGGCCTCCGGTCGGGCGATGACGAGCGAGGACGAGCAAGGACGAACAGTCGACCTCTGCCGGGCGTGACTCGACCGTGACATGATGGGGGAGTGCTTCAGCGCACACCGCGCGAACTCCCACCTCCACGCCAGCAAGAAGGGGCGAGCATGAGCGATGAGCAGCAGTCCCGTCCCCGAGCCGAGCTGACGCTCGACTATGGGTACGGCTCGCACGTCGGGCTGCGACGGGAGCTGAACGAGGATTCCTCCGTGGTCACCGACGAGCTCTTCGCCGTCGCCGACGGCATGGGCGGCCACGAGGCCGGCGAGGTCGCCTCCTCGCTCGCCGTCCAGGTGCTGGCCGAGGGTTGGGAGCGTGCTCGCGGGCGGATCGACGACGCCGCGATGCGCGAGGCGCTGCACGAAGCCGACGCCCGCATCCGGCGGGAGACGGACTCGAAGGCCGGCACGACGCTGACCGGAGCGGTGGTCGCCGAATTCGAGGGGCGGCGGGAGTGGCTGGTCTTCAACATCGGTGACTCGCGGACCTACCTGCTGGCCGACGGGCGGCTGCGTCAGCTCACCCGGGACCACTCGCAGGTCCAGGAGATGTACGAGTCGGGCATGATCACCGCCGCGGAGATGCCCAACCACCCCAATCGCAACGTGATCACCCGGGCGCTGGGCGCCGGCGAGGCCTTCAGCGGGGAGTTCACCGCCATGCCGGTGGAGGCCGGCCAGCGGCTGCTGGTCTGTTCCGACGGACTCACCGGCGAGGTCTCCGACGCGGAGATCGCCCGGATCCTCGCCGCCGGGCGCTCGGCCCAGGACACGGTGGACTGGCTGATCCACCAGGCGCTGCGCGGCGGCGGGCGGGACAACGTCACCGTCGTCGTCGTCGACGTGCAGGCCGCCTGAGCCCCTCGCCCTTTCGCGCATCCCGAGACGACCCCTGGACTGTGTGAGGCGCGTCACGTACTGTCTGTGTCGCAAGCAATCATGGAGAAACGCAATGATTGACGATGGATGACACATAGGGGCGTCGCATGCGCAACCAGGGACTGGGCCCCTGGATGCTCCGCCGGGCGGAGCGATCGGGGCAGCACCTCGCGGTGATCGACGGGGAGCGCCGTCTGACCTGGCGCGAACTGGCCGAGCAGACGGCTCGTGAGGCGACCGCGCTGCACGAGGAAGGGGTCGGCCCCGGAGATCGCGTCGCCTTCCTGGGGGAGAACAGCGTCGAGTTCCTCCGCACCATCTTCGCCGTCTGGCTGGTCGGCGGCGTCCTCGTGCCGCTCAACACTCGGCTCGCCGCGCCGGAGGTCGCCTTCCAGCTCGACGATTCCGGGGCGCGGCTGCTCATCCATGATCAGACCCTGGAGGCACTGGCCGCGGAGTCCTGCCCGACCGGGGCGGTGTCCCGCCGGGCCGTCGGGCAGCCCGGGAAGTCTAGGGCGACGGATGCGGCGCCGGGGCTCGCCGAGCGCCTCGAGGGCCTCGAGCCCTGGCACGAGGACGTCGCCGTCGCCGAGGACGAGACGGCCATGATCCTCTACACCTCGGGGACCACCGGCCGGCCCAAAGGGGCCCGGCTGACGCATCGGAACCTGACGTGGAACTGCATCAACGCGCTCGTCGACTCCGATGTGCGCGGCGACGACGTCTGTCTCATGATCTCGCCGATGTTCCACGTCGCCTCGCTGGGCATGGGCGTGCTCCCGGCGGTGCTGAAGGGGGCGGCGCTGGTGGTGGAGGCCCGGTTCGACCCTGGTCGTGCGCTGGAGCTCATCGAGCGGGAGCGCGTCACCAGCCTCGCGGGAGTCCCCACGACGTTCCAGATGCTCATGGAGCATGATGACTGGGAGCGCCGGGACCTGAGCTCGCTGCGTCGGATGAGCTGCGGCGGCTCGGCCATCCCGCACACTGTGCTCGACGCCTATGAGTCCCGCGGCCTGGCCTTCACGATGAACTATGGGATGACCGAAGCCTCTCCGGGCGTGACGATGAGTCCGCCGGAGCGGACCCGGGAGAAGGCCGGCTCCTCCGGGCTGCCGCATTTCTTCACCGAGGTGCGCATCGTCGACCCGCTCGGTGAGGATCTGGGGCCGGGGGAGACGGGGGAGATCCTGGTCTCCGGCCCGCAGGTGATCAGCGACTACTGGAATCGCCCCGACGGCGGATCGGCCTTCCGCGACGGATGGTTCCACACCGGCGATGTGGGACATCGTGACGAGGACGGGTTCCTCTACGTCACGGACCGGCTGAAGGACATGTTCGTCTCGGGCGGGGAGAACGTCTACCCGGCCGAGGTGGAGTCGACGCTCATCGAGCATCCGGCGGTGTCCTCGGTCGCCGTGGTCGGCGTGCCGGACGACCGGTGGGGCGACGTGCCGCATGCCTACATCGTCGCCGCCGAGGGGCGGTCCATCTCGGAGCAGGAGGTGATGAGCTTCCTCGACGGGCGGCTGGCCCGATACAAGATCCCGCGGCACGTGACGCTCGTCGAGGATCTCCCCCGCACAGCCTCCGGCAAGCTGCGCAAGAGCCAGCTCGTCGGTCGGCGCCCCTCGGAGTGACCGGTGCCCGGCGCCTCGCGGGGCGTGGTCAGAGCGTGATGCGACGCAGCAGCTCGTTGAGCTGGTCCTGCTCCTCCGCCGTCAGTGCGGCGAGAGAATCTGCCGTCGACTCGCTCAGCAGATTCCGGGCCTCGGCGAAGAGGCGCCGTCCGTCGTCGGTCGCGCGGATGGTCTTCGAGCGCCGGTCGTGCGCACCGGGGCGGCGCTCGACGGCGCCGCGCTGTTCGAGGCCGTCGACGATGCCCACCACCTGGCTGGGGTCCAGGACGAGGAAGCTGCTCACCTCGGTCTGGGTCGGTGCCGGGTCGCTGCAGGCCAGAGCCAGCACCGAGTACTGGCGCACTTTCAGCTCCAGGCGGGCGAGCTTCTTGTTCGCGGCCGCCGAGCCCAGCGAGGACGCGCGAGCCATGAGGAACAGCGGCTCGTCGGTCAGCGGGCTCCCTGCTGTCGACGGCTCGCCGTCCGGGGTGCTCGGAGAGGTCATGCGGGTCCTTCCTCGGGCGATCGTCCGGTCATCCTGCGCCGCCCCATATTATGACAGAACTTAACGATTGACGTATTCAACGGATGTCGTTCTAATGGAATGAGATAGCTCGCTGAGGGGCGCCGTCGTGCCTCAGCTGTCGTCGACGAGAGGTGGAGCACCATGACTTCCGCAGCCCGGACGCCCCTGGAGGGCAGAGTCGCCGTCGTCACCGGATCCGGTCAGGGGCTCGGCCTCTCCTATGCCCGCGAGCTGGCTCGGCAGGGAGCGGCGGTGGTCATCAACGACGTCGACCAGCAGGCCGCCGACGCCGCCGTCGACTCGATCGTCGAGGACGGCGGCCGGGCCAGCGCCGTCGTCGCGCCGGTGGGCTCCACGGAGACGGCGACCGCCCTGGTCGAGGGGGCCGTCGAGGCCTTCGGCCGTCTGGACATCCTGGTGACCAACGCCGGCATCCTGCGCGACCGGTCGCTGCTGAAGATGACCGACGAGGATTTCGACGCCGTGATCGGCGTGCACCTGCGCGGCACCTTCGTCTGCGTGCGCGAGGCCTTCCGCCACTTCAAGGAGAACGGCGTCGCCGGACGGATCATCACCATCGGATCCCCGACCGGCCAGTACGGCACCTTCGGACAGACCAACTACGCCGCGGCCAAGGCCGGCATCGTCGGCATGGTCCGCACCTGGGCCCAGGAGATGGCGCGGGCCGGAGTCACCGTCAACACCGTGGTGCCGGTGGCCGCGACGGCGATGACCGAGACCGTCCCCTACTTCCGCGCCGCCGTCGAGGCCGAGCGTGCCGGCGAGCCGGTCCCGGCCTTCTTCCGCCGGGATCTGGGCTTCGGCAGCGCCGCCGACGTCTCCGGCGTCGTCGCCCACCTGGCCTCCGACGAGGCCTCCGACATCAGCGGCCAGGTGATCGGCGTCGGCGGCGACCGGCTGCAGATCTTCAGCCATCCCCAGCCGGTGGCGACCGAATACGAGGACGGCGGCTGGACGCGCGAGGCCGTCGCGCGGCGGCTCCCCGCGCTGATCGCCGAGCATCGGCAGCCGGTGGGCGAGACGCTGCCGCCGCTTCCCGAGGAGCTCCAGTCGCAGGATGCGTCCTGACGGACGTCGGCCGGACGCGGCAGACGAGGCAGACGACGCTGGACGAGGCAGAGGAGGCCGCCGTGCGCTATGAACCCGCTGTCGACGTCGACGCCCTCGAGGCGATCGACATGCACGTGCACATCGAGTGCTCCGACGACGGGCATCCGTCCCTGCCCGCGGCGCTGACCGAAGCCTCCGGGGCCTACTTCGCCGCCGAGGAGCGCTCGCCGACGCTGGACACGATCGCCGAACGGTACCGTGAACGGCGCATGGCCGCCGTCGTGTTCACCGTCGACGCGACGACGGCGCTGGGGCACCCGCCCAACTCCATCGAGGAGATCGCCGCAGGCGCGGCGCGGCACCGGGACGTGCTCATCCCGTTCGGCTCGGTGGACCCCCACCAGGGCGCGGAGGCGGTGGCCCGAGCCCGACGGCTCGTCGAGGAGCACGGTGTCCGCGGCTTCAAATTCCACCCCTCGGTCCAGGCCTTCGACCCGTCGGACCCCGCGCATCGGCCGCTCTACGCCGCCCTGCAGGAGATGGGGGTGCCGGCGCTGTTCCACACCGGGCAGAACGGCATCGGGGCCGGGCTCCCCGGCGGGTTCGGCATCAAGCTCGGATGGTCCAACCCCATGCTGCTGGACTCTGTGGCCGCGGAGTTCCCGGAGCTGCAGATCATCATGGCGCACCCCTCCGTGCCGTGGCAGGACGAGGCGCTGTCGATCGCCGCGCATAAGACGAACGTGTGGATCGACCTCTCCGGATGGTCGCCGAAGTACTTTCCGCCGCAGCTGGTGCGCGCCGCCGGCCGGAGGCTGCAGGATCGGGTGCTCTTCGGCACCGACTATCCGCTGATCAGTCCGGAGAAGTGGTTCGGGGCCTTCGACCAGCTGGAGATCGACGCGGAGGCCCGGTCCAAGATCGTCAAGCACAACGCCGCGCGGCTGCTCGGGCTCGCCGAGGGGACGGGTTGAGCTGATGGAGGAGAGCACCGAGGACCGGCTGTATCCGTTCTGCGATCCGCTCGCCCTGGAGAACCGACTCACCGACCAGGAGCGCGGCCCGCTGCATCGACTGCGCGGCGTGCTCGACGAGCATGCTCAGCCGCTGCTCGCCCGGCACTGGGAGGCCGGGACCTTCCCGCATGAGCTGGTGCCGCGGCTGATCGACGCCGACCTCATCGCCCCGCCGGAATTCGACGGTGCGCCGGCGCGGCGCCTCTATGAGGGGTTCCGCACCTTCGAGCTCGCCCGCACCGACGCCTCGCTGGCGACGTTCTTCAATGCGCAGGCCGGGCTGTTCCGCACGGCCTGTCGGCTGGGCGGCACGACGGAGCAGGCCGCCGCCTGGGATCCGGAGATCACCAGCTGGCGGACGCGGGGCGTCTTCTGCCTGACCGAGCCGGACCACGGCTCGGACATCGCGAAAGGGCTGGCGACGACGGCGCGCCGCGAGGGCGACACCTGGGTGCTCGAGGGGGCCAAACGGTGGATCGGCGGCGCGGACACTGCCGAGGTGCTGGCGGTCTTCGCCCGCGACGTCTCCGACGGCGAGGTCAAGGGGTTCCTCGTCGACCGCGGCGCGGCGGGGCTGCAGGTCACGACGATCGGCGGCAAGACGTCGCTGCGCATGATGCAGAACGCCGACGTCGTCCTCGACGGGGTCCGCGTGCCCGAGTCCCGACGGCTGGGGGCCGTCGAGTCCTTCGGCGACGTGGCCGTCATGCTGGGCCGCCTGCGTGCCGACGTCGCCTGGATCGCCGCCGGAGTCCAGGCCGGCGCCTACGAGGCGGCTCGCCGCTACGTGCGCTCGCGCGAGCAGTTCGGACGGACGCTGGGCGGATTCCAGCTCGTCCAGGAGAAGCTCGCGCGCATGCTCGGGAATCTGACCTCCTCGCTGACGATGACCACGGCGCTGGCCGACCGGCAGGAGGACGGGCAGTACCGGGACGAGGACTCCGCGCTGGCGAAGATGACCGTATGTCGCACCATGCGCGAGACCGTGGCGCTGGCCCGGGAGGTCGTCGGCGGCAACGGCATCGTGCTGGATCACGATGTCGCGCGGTTCCACGCCGACGCCGAAGCGGTCTACACCTACGAGGGCACCCACGAGATCAACGCCCTGGTCGTGGGGCGGGCGGCGACGGGGGTCGGCGCGTTCGCCTGACACCGAGGCACGAGACGAGGAGAGAAACCATGGACGAATCCCAGAACCACAGTTCCGAGGCCGGCGCCGCTCCGACCGTCGTCAGCTTCGAGGAGGTGCCGTCGCTGGTGGGCTCCACGCTGGGGCCGACCCCCTGGCGGGAGATCACCCAGGAGCAGGTGAACACCTTCGCCGCGGCGACCGACGATCATCAGTGGATCCATGTCGATTCCGAGCGCGCCCAGGACGGACCGTTCGGCGCCCCGATCGCCCACGGCTTCCTGACGCTGTCGCTGCTGATCCCGATGTGGACGGAGCTGCTCGACGTCACCGGGGTGAGCACCAAGGTCAACTACGGGTTGGACAAGGTGCGCTTCACCAATCCGGTGGTCGTCGGCTCGCGGGTCCGGATGACGGTCGCCGTCAGCGAGGCGAAGGAGGTCGCCGGCGACGGGCTGCATCTCGTCGCCGAGGCGTCCATCGAGATCGAGGGGCAGGAGCGGCCCGCCGTGGTGGCGACGTTCCTCACCCGCTTCTACCGGTGAGCTGAGGTCGGCCGCGCCGGCGGGATCCGGACGTCGCGCCCGCAGACATACCCCAGGCCGGTGTAGATCCCGATGACGACCAGGGCCGCGTACAGCGGCGGCTCCCAGGATCCGGTGCTCTCGAACAGCTGGCCGGCGAGCACCGGGAGCACGCCGCCGATGAGGTAGCCCACCCCTTGGGCCATGCCGGAGAGCCGGGTGGCCTGGGCCGCGCTGCCGGCGCGCAGCGAGACCATGGTCAGCGAGAGCATCAGCGTGGCGGTGGAGGCCAGTCCGCAGACCACGGCCCAGACCGGCATCAGCGGAGGCAGGACGATCATCCCCGCCACGCCGGTCGCCATGGCGAGGCCCAGGCCCACGGCCACCAGCCGATGGTCGTCCCGGCGCTGCATGATCCTGCCGACGACGAGCGTCGCGACGATGCCGACGGCCTGGAAGGCCGCCACCCCGTATCCGCCGGCCCGCTCGCTGAAGCCCTGGGCGGTGTGGATGGACGCCATCCAGGTCAGGAAGAAGTAGAAGATCGACGACTGCAGGCCGAAGAAGAGCGTGACCTGCCAGGCCAGCGCGGAGGTCCACACGCTGCGCTCCTCGCCCGCGGCCGCAGGGACACGTTCGGAGGCGCGGGGCGCGCTCGACCCACGACGGCGCGACAGCCGGATGCTCCACAGTCCGGCGCCGAGCAGCGCCAGCAGCCCGGTGCCGGCCAGGGCCGCCTGCCAGCCGAGAGCATCGGCCAGCGGCACCGCCGTGCCGGAGGCGGCTGCGGCCGCGGCGGTCAGCGCCGCAGTGTACGCCGCCGTCATCATCGGGACCCGGTCGGGGAAGTCCTGCTTCACGAGGATCGGCACCAGCACATTGATGACTCCGATGGAGCCGGCCAGCAGCACAGTGCCCAGGAACAGCGCGGAGGGGATCACCTCCACGGCGCGCAGCAGCGTGCCGACGGTGAGCGTCAGCAGGGCCAGGAATATCGCCCGGTCCCTCCCCACGCGGCGGCCGAGATGGTGGACGAAGGGGGAGACGGCGGCGAACGTGAAGACCGGAGCGGCACCGAGCACGCCGAGCATCGCCGGGTCCATCCCGGTGTCGTCCCCGATGCGCTCGATCAGCGGGCCCACCACAGTGATGGCCGGGCGCAGGTTGGCGGCGACCACCAGGATCGTGGCGAGCAGCATCAGCTGCGACGGTCCACGGGGCCCCGGCTGCTCCATGGGGCCAGAGTAGTCGGCGCGGCGGCGCCGCCGACCGGCCGTCCCAGCGATCGGGACCGGTCGGCGGCTGCACGGCCGGGCGCCGCAGGACCGGGTCCCGCACGACCGTGCCCCGGACGTCAGCAGACCGGGGCACGGCAGGCGGTGCGGCGGGAGCGTCTCAGGTCCGGGCCGTGCGCCATCCGCCCGCGTACTCCGTGCGAGCCACCTCGGAGTAGGGCACCGGACTGACCACGGCCCGGACGGTGGTCTGTTCATGCGGCTCGACCGTCGGCTTGGAGGTGCCGCCGTCGGGCTCGCCCCAGACCACGGTGACCTCGGCGCCCTCGGGCACATCGGCGTCCACTGTGGCCAGCGAGATCACCGTGCGGTCGTTGGAGGTGTAGCCGGTGAACATGGAGAAGCCGATCGTGGTGCCGTCGGCGTCCAGCACGGCGTCGTAGTTCGACGAGCCGTACTGCGCCATCGGCAGGTCGAAGTATTTGTACTGCGGGCCCTCGCGGTCCACCAGCGAGCCCCAGATCTTCTTCACGTCCTCGGCGTTCCAGGCCAGGGTCACCTTCCGCCGCTGGGCGCCGGGGTCCATCTTCTCCAGCGCCGCGCGACCGATGAAGTCATGGTCGAATTTGATGAAGCCGCCGTAGCCCAGGTCCCAGGGGGTCAGGTAGTAGTCCTCGATGGACTCGCCGACGAAGCTGCCGGCCAGCGCGTTGACCGCCTCGTAGCTGTCGGCGCCCAGCCACTCCCGGTACCCGCGCAGCTCCTCGCCGGTGTAGATGGCCGGCAGCGGCGAGGGGATCCAGCCGGACTCGATGGTGTTGGACGAATAGGTCCGCGAGCCCACCGGCACCATGCCGAACTCCTCGCCGGCCTCCAGGATGGTGTCGCGGATCTCGAAGTAGTCCTCATAGGGGCCCCAGATCTCCAGGCCCGGGGCTCCGGCCATGCCATGGCGCAGCGTGCGGACCTGCTTGCCGCCGATGGTCATCGTGGACATGGTGAAGAACTTCAGCTTCTCCAGTGGCGCGCCGTGCAGCTTCTCGATGACCTGCCAGGCGTTCGGCCCCTGGATCTGGAACCTCCAGTACGTGCGCGAGACCGGCCGGCCCATGGGGTGCGACGGCGACCGTCGGTCCACCTCGACCTCGACGTCATAGCCGCCGGTCTCGGCGTGGTACTGCAGCCAGTTCGCGGCCGGCGACCGACCGACGTAGACGATCCGCTGCTCGGCTTCGCGGAAGACGATGCCGTCGCCGATCACATGGCCGGCAGGGGTGGTCGGCACGTACTGCTTGGCCTTGTCGACCTCGAAATTGGCGACGGAGTTCACCGCGGTGTCCGAGATCAGCTGCAGCGCGTCCGGGCCGGTGATGAACAGGTTGTCCATGTGATGAGTCTGGTCGAACAGCACGGCGGTGGTGCGCCAGGCCTGCTGCTCGTGGCGCCAGTTGGAGAACTCCGCAGGCACCACCGGGTAGATGTAGGCGCCGATCTGCGAGTTCCGCAGGAGGGTGACCGTGTCGTCGGCCTGGTCGAGGACGTCCTGAAGGTGCTGAGCTGACATGGATGCTCCTTCCATAGGGTCAGGCTCCGCGGGGACGGAATCCCTGCTTCGCCTGCTGGATCTGTTCGTAGACGTGGTGTCGCAGCTCGGTGAAGCGCGGATCGGAGCGCGTCTCCAGCTGGGTGCGCTCCGCCGGCAGGTCGATCGCGATGTCGTCCTGGATGACCGTCGGGGAGGAGGACAGCATGATCACCCGCTGCCCCAGGTAGACCGACTCGTCGATGTCATGGGTGACGAACAGGATCGTCACGCCGAGCTTCTTCCACACTGAGCGGATGAGGTCCTCGAGGTCGGCGCGCGTCTGCGCATCGACGGCGGCGAAGGGCTCGTCCATCAGCAGCACTTCGGGCTGGTAGGCGATCGCCCGGGCGATGGCCACACGCTGCTGCATGCCGCCCGAGAGCTGCCAGGGGTAGGACTTGTGCACGTGCTCCAGCCCCACGGCCTCGAGCGCCTCGTCGACGAGCTCCTTGCGCCGTGCCCTGGGGGTCCCGGCGTTCTTCAGCGGCAGCTCCACATTGGCGCCCACGCGCAGCCAGGGGAACAGCGACCGGCCGTACTCCTGGAACACCACGGCCATGTTCTTCGGCGGTCCGGTGATGGTCTTCCCGCCGAGGGCCACGTCGCCGTCGCTGGTGCTCATCAGTCCGGCGATGCATTTCAACAGCGTCGTCTTCCCGGATCCTGAGGGGCCGACCAGGCAGGTCAGCTCGCCGCGCCCGAGGTCGAAGGTCAGGTCGCGGATGGCCTCGACGGGTCCCGCATCGGCGGGATAGATCTTCTGCAGGCCGCGGACGCGCAGCAGCGCCTCCTCGTCGGGCAGGGTGGCGCCGGCCGGGCCGCTCGTGGCGGCGGGGGAGGCGTCTTCCGGATCAGGCTGCATTCTCCACCTCTTTCAAACCGTGGTACCAGCGGAGGACTCGGCGTTCGACGAACTGGAAGATGAAGGACAGGGCGACGCCGATGATGCCGAGGACGACGATGCCGGACCACATCTCGGGGATCGCGAAGGACCGCTGGAATTGGACGATCGTGAAGCCCAGCCCGGACGAGGTGGCGAACATCTCCGAGATGACCATCAGGATCAGGCCGATGGAGAGGGTCTGTCGGACCCCGGCCATGATCGGCGGGGCGGCTCCGGGGAGGAGCTGGTGGCGGATCCGGCTGAAGCCGGTGATGCCGTAGGCCCGCGACGTCTCGCTCTGCACCGGGTCGACGCCGCGCACGCCTTCGATGGTGTTCAGCAGCACCGGCCAGAGGCAGCCGGAGACGATGACGGCGACCTGCATCTCGGTGCCCACGCCGATGGTCAGCATCAGTACGGGGATGAGGACCGGCGGCGGCAGCGCGCGGAAGAACTCGAAGACCGGTTCGGTCAGCGAGCGGGCGGTCTTGTTCAGTCCGACGAGCAGTCCCAGCAGCACGCCGAGCACGATGGCCAGGAAGAGCCCCAGCACCAGACGCTGCAGGCTGGGCAGCACGTCCTCGGTCAGCCGCTCGCCGGTGATCCAGGTGTCGACGAAGGTGTCGGCCAGCTGCACCGGTTCCGGGACGAAGAAGCTGCTGCCGCCCAGGGTGTAGCCCCACCAGACGGCCAGCAGCAGGACGGGCAGCGCGAAGAGCGCCAGGGCGGTGGAGAGGAGGCGTCGGGCGATGCTCATGCGGCCAGCTCCGCCCGGACCGAGGTGTGCCAGGACAGCGCCCGGCGCTCCACCCATCTGGCGGCCAGGTTGATGAGCACGCCCAGGATGCCGGTGGCCAGGATCAGCGCGTACATCCCGGTAATGGCCCCGCCCTGCTGAGCTCGGCTGATGGCGCTGCCGAGCCCCGGCGAGCCGATGACGAGTCCGGCGGTGATCGCCAGGATCAGCGCCACCGCCGCCGCGAGCCGGATCCCGGTCATGAAGTACGGCAGCACTGTCGGAAGGACCACGTCCCGCACGCGCTGCAGGGGGCTGAACCCGTAGGAGCGGGCGGTGTTCATCGCCACCGTGTCCACATCGGCGACCCCGTAGAGCACCTGGATGAGGACCTGCCAGAAGCAGGCGTAGATGATCAGCATGAGGGCGGACTCGATGCCGATGCCGAACAGCAGCACGGCCAGCGGGATCAGCGCCACCGAGGGGATGGGGCGCAGGAACTCGATGGTCGAGTGCGTATAGCGGCGCAGGAACGGGCTCATCCCGACCAGCAGGCCGGTCGCCGTCGCCGCCAGCGCGGCCAGGCTCAGCCCGACGGCCCAGGCGAGCATCGTGTCGTACACGTCGGACCAGAAGGTGCTCGAGCCGAGATTGCCGATCGCCGCGGCGATCACCTCGCTGGCCGGGGGCAGGTACCTGCCGTCGATCACGCCCGCGCGGGGCAGCAGCTCCCAGATGAGCAGAGAGCCGGCGATGCCGGCGAGCCCCAGCAGCGGCGCTCGCCACGCAGGGTCCCCGCTGCGCGGCCTTCCCCGGGCTCCACGCGTCACGTCTCCTCCTCGGTCCGCACATGGTGGCCATGGGGACTCGTCGCTCCTCGGTCTGGTGCCATGATGGAACAGTCCGAGGAGTGATGCGCATCATGGCCCATTGGATAGGAAAATGCGAACAGTCGTGCGGATGGTGAATCGCCTCGCCGTCCGCGGCGCGAGATCCGTCGAGAGCCGGCCGGACGAGGGTTCGCCGCCGCACTGCGGGTCCGGGCGCCGATAAGCCTCCTCGTCACTCCACGACCACCTCGTCCAGGTCGACGGGCTCGTCGATGAAGTCGTACTCGACCATGAGGTCCACCATCGTGGACAGCTGCTCGACGCGCGGGTCGCTGTCGTACTCCTCCATGCGGATCTCGGCGGCGGCCTCCTCGGGCATGTCCAGGAAGCTCGCCAGCGCGGAGGCGGTGCCCTGCGGGTCCTCCTCTGCGGCGGAGAGCGTCTCGTCCATCGCGGCCTGGAACTGGTCCACCGCCTCCGGGTTCTCCGTGGCGTAGCGTCCCGAGGTGAACGAGATCATCGTCGGCAGGCCGGGGATGACCTCCTGGTTGGGCTCGCCCAGCAGCTCGAACTCGTCCTGCGCCAGCGACTGGCTCAGGAACGGCTCGGGGAGCCAGGCGGCGTCGATGTTGCCCCGCTCCAGCTGGGCCTCCATGTCCGGGAAGTTCACCTCGGTGAGGTCGATCGCCCGGGGGTCGCCGCCGTCCTGGGAGACTGCTTCCATGATGGTCAGGTCGCCCTGGCCGTTGAGCACGTTGACGGCCACGCTCTGCTCCTCCAGGTCGCTCCAGGAGTCCAGATCGTCCTCCGCCCGGACGACGACGCCGTTGATGTCGTCGCCCTCCGCGTACGAATGCGAATAGCCGGACAGAATGCGCATGTCCAGCCCCTGGTCGACGGCGACCAGCACGGAGAGCGCATTGCCCACGGCGAAGTCCATGTCTCCGGCCTGGACCGTCGGCAGCATGGCCGCGGCGCCCTGTCCGGGCGTCAGCGTCACGTCCAGGCCGTGCTCGGCGAAGATCCCCTCGTCGAGGCCGTACTGCACGGCCGCCGACGGCGCGATGGACAGCACGCCCAGCGTGACCTCGACCAGGTCGTCGTCCTCGCCGGATCCGGCGTCGCCGTCGTCCTCCGCCGAGCCGGAGCAGCCGCTGAGCAGCAGCGCCGCGGCGCATGTCAGTGCGATTCCATGTGGTGCTCGTGCCATGGTGAAGGCCCCTCTCCTGTGTCAGGTGCGATGCATCGACAGTCGAGCGCAGTGCTACTCGGTGATGGTGTGCTCGCTGAACAGCTCGTCCAGGTCGATCTCCTCGTCGATGACTCCGGTCTTCGCGGAGATCTCGTTGATCTCCTGCAGGGAGTCCCGGTTCACCGCCGCCGGGTAGCGCGAGAGGGTCAGCTGGTCGATGACGCCCTCGTCCAGGTCGGTGTAGGTCGGCAGGATCTCTCGCACGGCGTCCGGGTTCTCGTCGGCGTGGCGCTGGGACTCGGCCATCGCCCGGCTGAAGGCGTCCACGACCTCGGGGTTGGCGTCGAGGTAGTCCGCGGAGGTGAAATAGGTGGCCACGGTGAGGTCCTCCACCGGGTAGGCATAGTTCGAGAAGATCGCCCGGCCGCCGTCGTCGAGGATCAGCGTCTGGAACGGCTCCACGGCCGCGGCGGCGTCGACGTCTCCGCTGCTCAGCGCGCCGGCCATATCCGGGAACGGCATCTCCACGTAGTCCAGCGTGGAGGGATCGCCGCCGGACTGTTCCACCGCCTCGCTGATGGTGGAGTCCGAGATGTTGCTCAGCGTGTTCACCGCGATGCTGGCCCCTTCCAGGTCTGTGATCTCGGTGATGTCGGAGCCGTCCGGGGCGACGACGGCGGCGAAGTCCTCGTCCGCGTCTCCGGTGGTGCCGCTGCCTCCGGCGAGGATCTCGACGTCGAGGCCTCGGGATTCGGCGATGACCAGCGAGGTGACATTGCTGAAGCCGAAGTTCATCTCGCCGCCGACCACGGCCGGCAGCAGCGCCGCGCCGCCCTGGGCCTGGGTGAGGGTGAGGTCGAGGCCCTCGTCCTCGAAGAAGCCCTCCTCCTGGCCGAGGTAGATCGCGGCGTTGTCCACGATCGGCAGGACGCCGACTTCGATCGGCGTGAGCTCGCCGCCGTCTCCCGGCGCAGAGCCTCCGTCGTCCTGGCCGTCCCCTCCGGAGCCGCACGAGCTGAGCACAAGTGTCAGGCTTCCGAAGATAGACAAGGCTGTCAGTGATGGCAGAGTGGAGCGTGTCATCGGGGAACTCTCCTTCGGCGGTGGGCGAGTGGCGCGTGGGCGGAGTCGGAGGTGGAGCAGGTCGGTGCTCGCCGTGCCTCCGGGAGCTGCTCCGACTCCGCGCCGTCGGGTCGTGCTGACGACTCCGGGCGAGCCCGCGGCGTCGGCGGCTGCCGGTGCTCCCCGCCTGCGGAGCTCCGGTGTGTCTGGTATCACACTAGGCCCGGGCGGCAGTCCTCGTGGTGTCGAGTCCCATTGGCTGGTAGCTCGTCCTGGGGCGGTGCGGGGGAGTTCGGCGGCGTCGGGCGGCGTCGCCGGGATCCGGCCGGGGCCGCCTCGGTCCCGCCGATGGCCGATGCCCCACGGTCCGAGGCGGTGTGACTAGGCCGCGACCGGCTCCGCGGCACCCTGTGGTCCGCGGTCTGCGGGCCGCTTCTGACGATTCAGGTCGGCGGAGAGGGCTCGGGCGGCCATCGTCAGCGCCGCCAGGTGGTGTCGCGGGTTCATCGCACCGGCGGGGGCGACCACAGTGAGGGCGGCCAGGGCGCGCCCCTGCTCGTCCAGCACCGGCGCTGAGATGTCCGTGGTGCGCCGGTCGACCACGGGGGAGAGCTGGGCGTATCCCCGGCGGCGCGCCTCGGCCAGCTCGGCGCGGAACGTCGGCCGCTCGGCGGCGATCCGTCCGCCCCGCCGACTGAGCAGCTCGTCGACCACCGTCGGCGCGGAGAAGGCGAGGATCGCATGGCCCATCGAGGTCAGGTGCACAGGCATGCGGCCGGCCACCTCGGCGGTGTTCTCCGCCGCTCCCGTGCGGGAGAGCTGCTCGACGACCATGACGGAGGGGCCGTCCAGCACGGTCAGCTGCGTCGTGTGCTGCACGACGCCGTTGAGGTCCTCCATATGCGGCAGCGCCGTCCGGCGCAGCGTGGTCGCCAGCGGGGTCCGCTGGGCCATCTCCCAGAGTCGCTGTCCGAGGGAGATCTGCCCCTCGGGGCCGCGCTCCAGCATGCCCCTGCGGGTGAGGTCGTCGATGAGTCGGTAGGCGGTGGACTTGGGCAGGCCTGTCTCGCGCGCCAGGCCGTTCGGCGACAGCTCGGGTTCGGCTTCCAGGGCGGTCAGCATGCGCATGACTCGGTCCAGGACCGAATCTCCTGAGGGTGAGTTCGCCATGAGGGGCCTCCTTGTCCCTGCGCTCGAGGAAGCTGCCTGCTCTTCCTCCGCGTCCTTATTGAGTGGGACGAACACTGGTGCGAGTGTGGCGTAGTTCATATAGTGGCGTCAAGTTCGACATGCGAACACCGAGGAGAAGGACGCGATGAGAGCTCAGGGGCGCGCTGATGGCCGGAGCTGACTACGTCCAGTCGCTGGCGCGGGGCGTCGACGTCATCCGGTCCTTCACCGGCGGGCCGGCGGGGGCGTCGAGCACCTCGTCCGCTGGGCTGTCCCTGGCGGAGATCACCGAGCGGACGGCACTGTCACGGGCGACGGCACGCCGCTTCCTGGTCACTTTGGCGGACCTGGGATATGTCGTGCGGCGGAGAGGCCGGTTCGAGCTCACTCCCAAGGTGCTGGAGCTGGGATACGCCTGCTTCGCCTCGGCCGATCTGTCGCAGCTGATCCAACCGGTCGTCGAGGACCTCTCCGCGCGCCTCGGCGAGTCGGTCTCTGCCGCCGTGCTGGACGGCGGGGACATCGTCTACATCGCCCGCGCCCCCGTCCGGGGCGTCGTGCGACTCGAGATCTCGGTGGGAACCCGACTGCCGGCCTACGCCACGTCCATGGGCCGGGCGCAGCTCGCCCAGCTGCCCGCGGAGCAGGTCCGGGAGAGACTGGAGCTGCCGCTGGCGGCGCTGACTCCGGACACGGTCACCGATGTGGACGAGCTGTTCGCCCAGCTGAGACTGGGGCGGCGGCGCGGCTGGAGCCTGGTGGAGCATGAGCTGGAGGCCGGACTCCGTTCCGTGGCCGTGCCGGTCGTCTCTCCGGGCGGCGAGGTGGTCGCGGCGTTGAACGTCGCGCTGGGGACGTCCGACGGCGCGGCAGGCAGCTGCGCCGAGCTGGAGGAGACCTTCGTGGGCCCGCTGCAGGAGGCGGCAGAGCGGGTGCAGGCCCTCCTGGGGATGCAATGGTGAGGGCCGCCGCGGAGGTCACATCCGACGACGTCGTCGGGGAGCGGGATCGATCGCTCCATAGAGTGGCGTCCGGCAGGGGCCGCGTCCGTCCCGGGACGAGCGCCGGGGCGCAGGAAGAAGTCCGCACCGTACTGAGGAGGCACCACATATGGCCAAGCCCGTAGCAGTCACCGCCCGGGAGAAGGAGGTGCTGGCCGGCCTGATCGAGAACATGGGCTATGAGGTCATGCCGTTCAAGTCGGCCAAGGACAAGGTCGTGGCCGAGGTGCCCACGGAGGTGCCGCTGACCATCACCGCCACAGGCGGCAAAGGGCTGGAACCGACCCTCGATGCGGCCTTCTTCCTGCGCGAGCAGGGCTACACCGTCGCCCCGCATATCCCGGCGCGACTGGTGGGCGGACCCGAGGAGCTGGACCGGCTGATCTCGCGGATCGAGGCCGCCGACGTCGACCGGATCTTCATCGTCGCCGGCGATGCCGAAGAGCCCGCCGGCGAGTTCCACGACGCCATGGATCTGCTGACGGCTCTCGAAGACCGGGGGCACAGTTTCGCGACCATCGGCGTCGGCGGCTATCCCGAGGGACACGCCAGCTTCCCGCAGGCCGACATCGACAGCGCCCTGCGGAGGAAGGCGCCGTATGCGGACAGGATCTTGACGCAGATCTGCTTCAGCGCCGACGCCGTCGTCGACTGGGCGGCGGGCATCAAGGCCGACGGCGTGGACCTGCCCGTCTACGCGGGGATGCCCGGGCCGGTCAGCCGGCAGAAGCTCGCCCGCGTCTCCGCCGGACTGGGGCTCGGGCAGTCGGCCAGCTTCCTGGCGAAGCAGCAGAACATGTTCTGGAAGTTCTTCTCGCCCTCCGGCTACAAGCCCACCAAGCTCATCCGCGGCCTGGTCCGGAAGCTGGCCGAGGGAGAGGCGGACACTGCGCTCACCGGCTTCCACGTCTTCACCTTCAACGATCTGGCCGCCACGGAGGCGTGGCGGCGGGACCTCATCGCCCAGGCCTCGTAGGCGCCCCGGGAGCGGACGCGTCGTCCGGTGCGCCGTCGTGCCCGCTCGGGCTCCGCTCACCGGGCTGACAGGACACGTCCTAGACTGGGGTGCGTGAGTCAGAGCCCCAGTCCGAGCCCCAGTCAGAGCTCCGAGGACCCCGCCGTGCCCGCCGGCGAGCTGCGCGAGGAGCATGCGCGTCTGGCCGAGGAGATCCGCGGCCACCGCACTCGCTACTATCAGGAGGCCGACCCGCTCATCTCCGACGCCGAGTTCGACGAACTCTTCCGCCGGCTCGAGCGGATCGAGGCCGAGCATCCGGAGCTGCGCACCGCCGATTCGCCCACCCAGCAGGTCGGCGAGGGCGTCTCGGAGGCCTTCGCCCCGGTGGAGCACCTGCGTCAGATGTACTCGCTGGAGGACGTCTTCTCCCGCGAGGAGCTACGCGCCTGGCATGAGCGCGCCGTCGCCTCGCTGGCCGAGCTGCGCCCCGACGCGACGCCGCGCTGGCTCACCGAGGTCAAGATCGACGGGCTGGCCATCAGCCTGCTCTACCGCGACGGGCGGCTGGTCCGGGCCGCGACCCGCGGCGACGGGCACACCGGCGAGGACGTCACCCACAATGTCCTCACCATCGACGACGTCCCGCGCCGGCTGGCCGGCTCCGACCATCCCGAGGAGCTGGAGGTCCGAGGCGAGATCTTCATGCCCACCGCCGAATTCCACGCCTTCAACGAGCAGCTCGCCGCCCAGGGGAAGGCCCCGCTGGCGAATCCGCGCAACGCCGCGGCCGGCTCGCTGCGCCAGAAGGATCCGGCGAAGACCGCCGAGCGGCCGCTGAGCATGTTCGTCCACGGCGTCGGCGCCCGCTCCGGCGTCGAACTCACCAGCCAGCACGACGCCTACGACCAGCTGGCCGCCTGGGGGCTGCCGGTGAGCCCCTACACCCGGATCCTGACCTGCCTCGAGGAGATCGAGGAGTATCTCGACGCGCATCTGGCGAAGCGTCATGAGCTGGTCCATGAGATCGACGGCGTGGTGGTCAAGGTCGACGACTTCGACCAGCAGCGGGCCCTGGGGCACACCTCCCGGGTGCCGCGCTGGGCGGCGGCATACAAGTATCCGCCGGAGGAGGTCACCACCCGGCTCGTCGACATCCGCGAGCAGGTGGGCCGCACCGGCCGCGTGACGCCCTACGCGGTGCTGGAGCCGGTGCAGGTCGCCGGCTCGGAGGTCTCCCGGGCGACGCTGCACAACCAGGACGTGGTCCGGGCGAAGAACGTGCTGATCGGCGACGACGTCTTCATCCGCAAGGCCGGCGACGTCATCCCCGAGGTGCTCGGCCCGGTGCTGCCGGCCCGCGAGGGCCGCGAGGAGGAGCTGCACGAGTACGTCTTCCCGGCCGCATGCCCGTCCTGCGGGACCACCCTGGCAGCAGCCAAGGAGGGCGACGTCGATCGCCGCTGCCCGAACGCCGAGTCCTGCCCGGCCCAGCTGGCCGAGCGGCTCATCCACGTCGGCTCCCGTGGAGCGCTGGACGTGGAAGGGTTGGGCGAGGAAGGCGGCCGCGCGCTCACCGACCCCGACTTCCGCCGACCGGGCCAGGCTGAGCTCATCAGCCGAGAGGCTGTCGCCGGTTCCGGTGTTGAGGTGCCTTTCGCGGAGGACAGCATGCCCGTGTCGCAGACTCCGGTGCTGCGCAACGAGGCGGACCTCTTTCACCTGTCCCCGGAGGACCTGAAGGGCGTCTACGTCTGGCGCGAGGAGCGCCACTACGACGCTGCCACACGCTCCTGGTCGAAGACCGGGCTGTGGACGGTGGAGCGGTACTTCGCCAAACAGGACGGCTCGCCGAATGATCGCTGTCGCACGCTGTTCACCGAGCTGGAGAAGGCCAAAGAGCAGCCGCTCTGGCGCGTGCTGGTCGCGCTGTCCATCCGCCACGTCGGGCCCACCGCCTCGCGCGCGCTGGCCTCGGCCTACGGGTCGATCGAGCGGATCCGCGCCGCCGACGAGGAGGAGCTCGCCGGCATCGACGGCGTCGGCCCGACCATCGCCGCGGCGGTGCGCGAGTGGTTCGCCGTCGACTGGCATCAGCGCCTCATCGACCGCTGGGCCGCGGCCGGAGTGCGGATGGTCGACGACGTCGACGAGTCGACCCCGCGGACGCTGGAGGGGATGACCGTGGTGGTCACCGGCAGCCTGGAGAGCTTCTCGCGCGACGAGTCCAAGGAGGCGATCATCGCCCGGGGCGGTCGCGCGGCCGGCTCGGTGTCCAAGAAGACGCATTATCTGGTGGCCGGCGAGAACGCCGGCTCCAAGGCCGAGAAGGCCGAATCCCTCGGCGTGCCGGTGCTGGACGAGGACCAGTTCCGGACGCTGCTGGCCGAGGGACCCGACGGGTTGGAGGACTGAGCATGACCGAGGCACGTGAACTGCTGGCCGTGGCCGCCGAGGCCGCGGCCGCCGGAGCCGCCGTGCTCGCCGAGCGCGACGCCGTCGCGCCGTCGGGCCGGGTGCTGCGCGGCGACGAGTCGGGCCTGGAGACCAAGTCCTCCGAGGCCGACCTGGTCACCGACTTCGACCGCCGCTCCGAGCAGGCGGTGCGCGCGGTGATCGGCCGACGTCGGCCGCAGGACGCGATCACCGGCGAGGAGTACGGCACCAGTGCTCCGGAGCAGGCCTCCGGGATCCGCTGGTCCATCGACCCGCTGGACGGCACGACGAACTTCGTCCGCGGCATCGTCTACTACGGCACCTCGGTCGCGGTGCAGGGCCCCGACGGCGACTGGCTGGCCGGAGTGGTGCATGCGCCGGCGCTGGACAGGCTGTGGTGGGCCTCCCGCGGCGCCGGCGCGTTCACCGGCCGAGTGTCGACCGCGCGGCCCGGCGCCGGCGACGGCGCGGGCGGGGTCGACGACGCCGGCCAGCCCGGCGTGGACCGGCTGAGCGGACCGCAGGGCACGCGCGCGGCGGGGCTGCTCTCCACCGGCTTCGGCTACGACGCCGCCCGCCGGGAGCAGCAGGTCTCGGCCGTCGTCGAGCTGTTGGGCGGCTTCGGGAACCTGCGCCGGCTGGGCGCGGCGGCGCTGGACATCTGCATGGTCGCCGACGGCACGGTCGAGGCCTACGCCGAGTACGGCATCCAGGAGCATGACTGGGCCGCCGGCGCGCTGATCGCCGAGGAGGCCGGGGTGCCGATGCGCCGTCCGCTGGCCGCCGACGGGGCCGCTCACCCGGACTGGTGCATCGCCGGAGACCTGGGCGTGCCGCATGAGCAGCTGCGGCCGACGCCGCGGGAGACGGCGGCATGACCGGCGAGGCCGACGTCGCCGTCGACGCGCGCGAGGCCGCGACGGCGGGCCGGGGCACGGCCGCGCCGCGGGTGCGGGACGCCGCGCCGGCCGACCATCCCGCGATCGCGGAGCTGACGATGGCCGCCTACGCGGCCGGGGGACACATGCGCCGCGAGGATCCGTACATGCGACAGCTGGCCGACGTCGCCCACCGCGCGGAGCACGGTGAGGTGGTCGTCGTCGAGCTCGACGGCGACGTCGTCGCCTCGGCGGTGATCACCTGGCCCGGAGAAGTGCTCTCCGAGCTGGCGCGCGAGGGCGAGATGGAGTTCCGCATGCTTGCCGTGGATCCGCGGCATCAGGGGCGCGGCGTCGCCCGCACGCTGGTGCGGCATCTGATGGCCCGCGCCGAGCAGGCCCCGGGGACCGAGGCGGTGGTGCTGTGCAGCCTGCGCTCGATGACCGCCGCGCATGCGCTCTATCGGTCCGAAGGCTTCGTCGCGGACCCGTCGCGCGACCTGGTGGTCGAGGGCGTCGGCCGCTTCCCGTTCTTCCGCCGCCGCCTGGGGTGACTCCGCCTCACGTGCGGTGATCCCGCCTCACCTGCGATGACTCCGTGGAACGCGTGGGAATACGCGCTCGTTCCCACATCTTCCGCCGAGCTGCCGTCGGGAAGTTTTCCACAGGCTGAGGGCCGTCGTCAGCGAGACAGCTGACACGTTGGTAGCCTCTCCTCCGGCCGAGAACCAGGATGAGGGGAGACGACGTGGAGGAGCGTGTCGAGGCCGCCGGACGCAGGCGCCGGTGGGTGCGGCGAGCGATGACGACGACGGCGGCCGGGGCGGCGGCCCTGCTGGCGCTGAGCGGCTGCGGCCCCAGCGAGGAGGAGCTGGCCGCCCAAGCCGAGGAGGACCAGCTGGCCGCGCCGCTGGAGGTGGCCTGGGAGTCCGACGACGAGCTGATCAGCTACGTCGAAGAGACCGAGGACGTCGCGCTCGCCTACGTCGCAGGCGACGGCATGATGGAGCTGCTGGCTCGGGACATCGAGAGCGGGGAGGAACTGTGGCGCAAGCCGGCGCTCTTCGGCAACGAGAATGAGAGAGCCGGAGCAGGTCTGCCTCTGGTGGAGCATGACGGGACTCAGTACACGAGTTACTACGCGCCGTCGGAGGACGGGCCGGGGCACCACGAGGTCGTCGATGTCGAGACCGGAGAACGGCTGAGGTCGAGGCTGACCCAGGAGACCTTCGCGGACCGGCCGTACACCTGCGGGGAGACGTTCTGCGCCGAGGGAGAATGGTGGTATCAGGACGGGGACTCCGGGTACTTCGCCGAGTCTCAGGAGATCGCCTTCGACTGGGGATCGGAACGGTGGACGGCTCGTGAGCAGGTCGACGGGACGGAGGACGAGGATGCTCCGCCGGTGACCGAGGACGCTGATCGTCTCGGCCCGCATCTTTCGATCTCGAAGCCGGACGAGTCGGAGGAGAGCCTGATCGGCTATGGCGCCGACGGGGAGATCCGATGGGAGCGCCCATACACCGAGGTGCTCGGGCACGAGAACACTGAGGACCGTTCGGTCCGGTACACCGACGGCGGCGAGGATGACCCCCTGATCCTCTCGGCATGGCCGTATGGAGGAGACGGGGAGAAGAAGGAGCTCGGCTCGCTGACCAGCACGCTGCGGCTCGACGTCTCGACCGGCGAGACGCTCTGGAAGGCCGAGAACGCCCACCTGAGCTGCGACTACGCGGCTCTCTCCAGCGATGAACTGATCGATGGCGACCCGACGGTGGCCGTCGCCTGCGGCTACGACGCCGGCACCCGGACCTTCAGCCAGGACGACGACGGGGAGACGACCTGGGAGGACCAGGACGTGGACCAGTATGTCGTCGGACTGGACATCGACACCGGCGAGCAGGTGTGGCGCGTCGACATCGATGGCGACGCCGAAGTCGAGGAGTCCGACACGGGCATCGTGAACGATGCGCGCTACGAGGAGATGCCGTCACGTGATGGTGAGACCGTCACGATCGACCTCGTGACGGGAGAGTCGGTCACATCCCGGGAGGCCTACGAGCCCACGGCGTTCTGCTGGAAGGACCGGGACTCGTCGGAGGTGCGTCGATACACCGAGCGCGCGGAAGGCACGTGGAGCACGGGTGACGATCTGGCCGACGTCGAGCGCTACGGATCGAGGTTCCCCTGCGACCGGGACGAGCGGACCGCCGTCGACGAGATGCCGACGGTCGCCGAGCTGCGCCGCATCGGCTACGAGGAGGAGAGCGGCGTCGTCGTGGTCCGCGGACGCGACGGGATGGTCGGTTATGAGATTCCGGCGCTCGAGGAGTTCCGCGAAGACGCCTGACATCCTCGCCCACCAGGTGATGGCTCCGTGGCTCGTGTGGGAATGTCGCGTCATTCCCACACCTCCCGCGGAGTCATCGCCAGGGGCACGGGGCACTGTCGCCAGGGGCGCGCGACTCAGGCCGGCGTCGCCGGACGCGTGCGCACCGCGCCGGCGCAGGCGACGATCACCAGCAGCATGGCGACCAGATCCAGCAGCTCGAGGCGCTGGCCGAGGACGACGAAGGCCGTCAGCGCCGCCATCACCGGCGACAGGCAGGTGAGGATGGAGAAGGTCGAGGCGTGCAGGCGCTGCAGCACGCGCGTCTCGATGCCGTAGGGGATCGCCGAGGAGAGCAGCGCGATGCCCACGCCGACGGCGAGCACCCAGGGATCCAGCAGGGCGGCGCCGGCCGAGGCGGTCCCGAGCGGGACGACCACCAGGGATCCGACGCACATCGCCAGGGCGAGGCCCTGGGCGCCGGGCAACACGCGGCCGGCGCGACGATTCATCATGATGAACCCCGCCCAGCAGGCGGCCGCGCCGAGGGCGAAGGCGACGCCCACCGGATCCAGGCCGTCGACGGCGTCGAAGCCGTCGCGGCCGAGCGTGCCGACGCCGGCCAGGGCGAGGAACGCCCAGAGCAGGCCGAGCAGGCGGCGTCCGGTCAGCACCGACAGCGTCAGCGGGCCCAGCGCCTCGATGGTCACCGCGATGCCCTGCGGGATCCGGTCGAAGGCCTCGTAGATCATCAGGTTCATGCCGGTCATCGTCGCGCCCAGGGCCAGCACGGTGAGCCAGCCCGATCCGGTGATCGCGCGCAGCGCCGGCCGCAGGATGGCCACCATGATCAGCGCGGAGAACAGCAGGCGCATCATCACCATGCCCTGCGGGCCGACGCTGCCGAAGAGCGTGGCCGCCAGCGAGGCTCCCAGCTGCTGGCCCAGGATGCTCACCAGCACCAGCAGGATGGGGACGGTGGTCGAGTGTCTCACCCGGACAGGATAGACGGTCATGACCGAGGCCCGTCGATCCGCGGCATGAGCGCGATCCCGGGGAGCCTGTGGAGAACGCCTGCGGCGACGGCGGGAATCTGCCTATCCTCGTCGGGACGTCGCGGCGCCCGGAGGCCGCGGCAGGACACGGACCCGAGCACGGAGAAGGGGGAGCGAGCACGCCGATGCGATTCGAGATCCTGCCTGTCGAGGCGTCGTCGACGGTCTCCTCGGTCGAGGCCACGGCGGAGGAAGCACGTGGCCGGACGGGCGGCGTCACGGCGGCCGCGACGACGCTGGCCCAGGACCTGGCGAACAGCTCCGTGGTGGTCGAGGCCGTGCAGGGACTGGAGGCCGAGGTCCTGCAGCCCACCGGGTCCGGCGCCGTCGCGCAGACGGAGGCGGCGACGGGCGGCACCTCGACAGCACTGGGGCACTACTCCTCCGGTGACGACCAGATGGCGGCGACCGCCCGGAAGAGCGCCGGAGACGTCCATCGACCCGATATGCCGGGAACGGGCTGAGATGGCCACGACCTATGCCGAGCTGTTCACCGTGGTGGACCTCGACGACCCGGACACCGTCGAGGCCTCCGCGACGGCGCTGAAGACTGCCACGGCCGACGTCGACGAGTCCATCGGTCGGGCCTCCCGCACCTGGGGCGGACTCGAGCAGTCGTACCGGGCTCCGGAGACCGGAGAGCTGCTGACCGCGCTGCAGCCGGCGACGAGCCGGGCGGCGGAGCTGGCCCGAGCCGGGGCGGAGGCCGAAACCGCCGTGCACACCTACGCGTCGGCGCTCCGGGAGATGCAGGCGACACGGCGAGGGCTGGTCGAGGACATCGAAGCCTTCCAGGTCGAGGGAGCCGAGGACGCCGCCGAGGACGACTGGGCGGCGCGGGAGGAGCGCATCGCCGAGCTGCAGCGACAGTGCCGAGAACTGGCCGAATCGAAGGACGAGGCGCAGAACGCCTGCGCGGCGGCGCTCGGGGGTATCACCACCAGCGCCTCGCTGCCCCGAGGGAGTCGTACTGAGGTGTCGACGGCCGACGCCGCCGGCCAGGTCGAGACTCCGCCGCAGTCGCCGGAGGATCGGCTGGTGACGTCCCTCGGCGTCACTCCGGGCGAGAACTTCGACGGCAGCTGGGCGGATGCGCTCTCCTTCGCCGCGTCGAAGGGGCTCACGACGACGGGCGCGGTCGCCGACTCGCTGAAGCACTCCTGGTCCGAGGTGCGGCCGCGCCAGGGCTGGGCGCCCGAGTGGGCGAAGAACATCGCCGCTCGCGGCGAACGGAGCACCGAGCTGGTGAAGAAGGTGACCGGCTGGGACGCCAATCAGGTGACGAACAGCGGGCAATGGCTGGCGAAGAACTCCGCGCAGAACCCCTACCGGCGGCCGGAGGGCTTCCGCGACGGGGTCAAGGCTGTGCGGAGCCGCTTCTTCGCGAACTTCAACACGAACAACCTGAGGCCCAAGGCGGGGAAGTCCGGGGCGTTCAGCACGGCGAGCAAGGTGAGCAAGGTGGCGGGAAGCGCGGGATCCGTGCTGACACTGGCGACCGGGTTCGTCGGACAATGGAATGAGGACAGCGCCAGCCACCCCGATATGGAGGGGGCGGAGCAATTCACTCGGGCCGCCACTGTCGGCGGCAGCGCGGCCATCGGCGGTTGGGCAGGTGCGAAAGCCGGTGCCGCTGCGGGCGCCGCCATCGGCTCTCTGCTCCCGGGTCCTGGGACCGCGATCGGCGCAGTGGCTGGTGGCGTCATCGGAGGCATCGCCGGCAGCGCTCTCGGCAAGGAGCTCGGAGAAGGCCTCAAGAATGCCACCGGAGACGTTGTCAGCGGGTTGCAGGACACCGGCGAAGAGGTGGCCGGTGCCGTGGCGGGCAAGGCGGAGGAGACATGGGACTCTGTGACATCGTGGTTCTGATGCCATGTCTGATGGTCCGACGTTCCAGTTTGGACGGCTGAGGGAGTGGAAATGGAGATCGTCTGGTGGCTGCTGGCGACGTTGGCCAGTTCAGTCCTGGCTATTTGGTTCGTGGTCTACCCACGGATCATCAACGATGCAACGTGGTATGGGTTCTTCTCCGAGCGGATGTATCTGTATGCTTTCCCGCCGTTCTTCGCCGCGGCTGCCTTCTACAGCATGCGGGAGGCATCGCGGGCGTTCGGCCTTCTGTGGGCCGACTGGTTTGCTCAGGCGACGATCGGCGTGACGGGCCTCCTGATGATTCTGGGTCTTTTGGCTGCGCTGGGCATGCCCGTCCCACCTATTCTCACCCCGAAGTGGGTGCGGGAGCGGCGTAAACAGGACCGGGAGGAGCGCCGTCGGCGTCGTGAGGCGAAGAAGGCTGGAGCGAGCGATGGTTGATCGCACGCACGACGTGAAAGCGGGCAGCCGAGGGTGAGCTTCGCGCTGTGGTTCGTCGCCATGCTGGTGTGTCCGGTGGTCACGGTGTGGTTCGTCGTCTACCCGCGCTTGATCAGGGATGCACTGTGGTACGGCTGGATTTCCGAACGCTTGTACTTGTATGCCTTTCCGCCCTTCTTCGGCCTGGCCTCGGTCGTCAGTGCGTCGAAAGTCTTCGAAGCTTGGGGGATCCCATGGCCGGAGTGGCTGGAGATGTGGACCATTGGACCAATGGGTTTTCTCATGATCTACGGCGGGTTCGCTGTTCTGGGTCTCCCGGTGCCGCCCTTCCTGACCCCCAAGTGGGTGCGTGAACGTCGCTCGCAGGACCGGGAGGAGCGTCGTCGGCATCGCAGGGAGAAGAAGGCCGCCGCGCGGCGGAACGAACAGACCAGCTGAAGAGCGCCGGGCATCATCAGCCGGCACCCTGGACGAACGGAGCAGCATGGACGTGACACAGCGGCTCGAGCACCCGCGCTTCGCCGCGGCCCTGGAGATCCCGCAGCGCTGGGAGGTCGATCTCAGCGGCCTCGACGACGGACTGGTCATCGTCGGCGACGACCGGCCGTGGAGCATGGGCTTCGTGCCGACGGTGGTCTTCACCCAGGCGCCGCTGGGCGAAGAGCACAGCACCGATCCGGCCGCCGTGCTGGAATCCCAGCGGCTCGTCGAGACCACGATCGCCGAGCAGCTGCGCGATCACCGTCCGCTGCATCTCGACGTCGACACCTTCGGCTTCCACGGTGAGCAGCAGGTCCACGGCGTCATGCGCGTCGCGTCGTACACCGCTGCCGAGGCCGTGCCGGTGATGATGCACCAATGGGTGGCCCGCTGCGTCGGCGTCGAGCTCTCCATGACCGTCACCTATCCGACCGTCGATCTGCCGACCTGGTCCGAGGGCGGCTGGTCGCTGGCCAACACGCTCGAATGGACGGGGGTCTCCTGATGGAGCAGCACAGCGCGATGGAACAGCGCAGCACGGCACGACTGAGCGTCGAGCAGGTGGACCAGGTCGCCGCCGCCCTGGGCTGGCTGGAGCCGGTCACCGTCCCCGAGCTCCGTGACCTCGACGGACAGCTCCTCGTGAGCGACGGCCGCCCCGCTCCCGAGTACGACCGCCTGATGCGCTCCTTCTCCGAGCAGCGTGCGGTGATCCTGGTCCAGCGCGTCGACGCGCAGGGGCATGAGCAGAACACCACCATCAGGCTCAGCCCGCACGGCATGCTCTGGCATGAGCCGCAGGACGACGGCGCCGTGCTGCTGCGCGGCGCGGCCGGCGGGACGCTCTACCCGGTGCTCATCGACGGGCTGGGGCTCGGTCCGCGACCGGCCCCTGCTCGCGGCGTCGTGCCCGCCGAGGTCTCGAAGAATCTGATGGTGCGGGCCGTGGACTTCTCCCAGGGTCCCGACGGCCCGGCCGCCGCCCGGCGCGAGGCCGCGGCGGCCGTGCGCGGACAGGCCGCGCAGATCGCCGACAGCCTGGTGGCCGGCCGGGCCGACGTCGTCGTGCTGGCCGCCGAGTGGGACGACGGCGTCGGCGGGGCGCAGGCCCGTCTGATGGGCTTCGACACTCCGGACGGCATGCTCCTCCACTCCGTCGAACGCCGCTTCCTCGGCGAGAAGCACCTGCTCGAGTCCGCCCCGGCCTGGGTCTTCTGGCATATGGCCGTCGGCTCCCTGCCCGGGGCCGAGGACATCGCGCGATGGAGCGGGCCTGCCTGACGCCCGGTGTCGGACGCCGGACAGGCCCGCGGTCAGGACCAGCTGGTCAGGGCCGGCTGGTCAGGGCCGGCTGATCAGGACCAGCTGATCAGGCCGAGGATCAGGCTGACGCCCAGCACCAGGAGGCTGAAGATCCACATGGGGAAGAACGAGTACCGGAAGTGCTTGCCCATGTCGAGGTTGGCCAGCCCCAGCCCCAGCCACATCGAGGCGTTGAACGGGCTGAGGTAGGTGCCGATCACGTTGCCGACGATCACCGTCTGGGTGATGGCCAGCGTGCTCACTCCGGCCTCGGAGCCGATGCCCTCGACCAGCGGCAGCAGCGCGAAGTAGTGCGCGTCGGTGGAGAACAGCAGCTCCAGCGGCAGGCCGACGGCGCCGACGATCAGGTGCAGCTGCGGCAGCAGCGCCTCGGGCAGCACGCCGATCGCGGCGGAGGCCAGCGCCTCGAGCATGCCGGACTCGGACATGATGCCGAGGAAGCAGCCGGCGGCGAAGATGATCGAGCCGGTGCCCAGGGCGCTGCCGCCGTGGGCGCGGATGCGGGCCATCTGGTCGGAGACCCGCGGGTAGTTCAGCACCAGCGCGCCGGAGAGCGCGACCATGAAGGCCAGCGACGGCGGCACCACCTGGGAGATCAGCGCGGCGATGACCAGCACCACCAGCGCGGCGTTCATCCACAGCGGGCGTCGGGCGGCGGTCTCGTCGATCGGGTTGCCGACATCCGAGGAGTCGGGGTGCGACGAGTCGTCGTCCGCGGGCCCGGTGGCCGACTCGTCGGCCACGCCCCGGGTGATCGCCGAGTTCGAGGAGGTGAAGCGATCGCGGCCGGCGGCGCCCTCGTCAGCCTCGGCGTGCGAGGATCCCGCCGCGCCGACGGTCGCGCCGACCAGCTCGGGGTCGTCGGCGGCCACCAGGGCCCGCGTCTCCAGCCGCTTCTTCTCCCGGATGCCCAGCAGCACGGCCATGGCGATCAGCAGCACCAGGGCGACGCCCTGCACGGGGATCAGCGAGATCCACAGGTCCACCGGGTCCATGCCGGTGACGCTGGCGGCACGCCCGGTCGGGCCGCCCCAGGGCAGCATGTTCAGGATGCCCATGCTGGTCGAGACCAGCAGGAAGAGCAGATAGGGGCTCATGCCCAGGTGCCGGTAGAGGGGCAGCAGCGCCGGCAGCGTGATCAGGTAGGTCGAGGCGCCGGCGCCGTCCAGGTGGCACACCGCCCCGAGCAGGACGGTGCCCACGCAGACGGCGATCACATTGCCGCCGGTGAGCTTCACCGTCGCCCGGATCAGCGGGTTGAACAGGCCGACGTCGTTCATCACCCCGAAGAACAGGATCGCGAAGATCAGCATCACCGCGACATCGGCGACGTCGGCGAGTCCGGTGTCGAAGAACTCGCTGATCTCTCCGGGGCCGAACCCGGCGACCAGCGCTCCGGTGATGGGGATGACGGTCAGGCCGACCACCGGGGCGATGCGCCCCAGGATCAGCAGTGTGGTCATGCAGACGATGACGGCCAGGCCGACGATGCTCAGCATGTCTCCTCCGATGCAAACGGTGCGGCGGGGATCCGGTCCCGGTGCGGGACTGGGGTGCGGATCCCCGGTGAGGTCTCCGACACATCCTGGGGGAGGCGTGAGGCGGGTCACGTCGTTGTGCACACAGCCGCGATAATGGTCATAGTGGTCACGTACATCGCGGGCGGATCGGCCGTCCGCCCCGGCCGCCGACGAGGGGAGGACCTATGGCCGCCTCCCGCCGTCGGCGCATCCCGCTGAGTCGCCGGCTCTTCCTGGTCAACGTGCTGCTGCTCGTCGGCATCGTGCTGGCTGTCGGCTCACTGTGGTTCGTCCACGAGCGCCGCGAGGTCCAGATCGAGTACGAACATCGCGCGATGACCATGGCCGAGACGGTCGCGGCCATGCCGCGGGTGCGCGAGGACCTCACCGCCGAAGACCCCTCCGAGACGCTGGCGCCGCTGGCCGAGACGCTGCGACAGGCCTCGGGATTCCGCTACATCGTCATCGTCGACCGCCACGGCATCCGCCAGTCCCACCCGGTCGAGGAGGCCATCGGCAAGCCCCCGCACACCGACCCGACGCCGGTGCTGGAGGGCGAGACCTGGACGGGCACCGAGCGCGGCCCCGCGGGGCTGACGCTGCGCGCCCGCGTGCCGGTCCGCGCAGACGACGGCGAGACGGTCACCGGCTACGTCTCCGCCGGGATCCTCGCCGGCGACGTGCGCGTCGCCTCGCGCGAGGACATCCCGTACATCCTCGGCGTCTCCGGGCTGGTCCTGCTGCTCGGCGGGGGAGGGGCGCATCTGCTGGCCCGCAGCATCCGGGCCCAGACCCGCGGATTGGAGCCGGAGCAGATCGCCGAGCTGCTCGACAGCCGTGAAGCCCTGCTGCACGCCATCGGCGACGGCGTGCTGGCCCTCGACCAGGACGGGCGCATCGTGCTGGCCAATCCGCCGGCGCGCCGGCTGCTCGGACTGCCCGCCGAGGATGCGGAGGTGCTGGGGCGCTCGCCGCACCAGCTGGGGCTCGACGAGGATCTCGCGACGGCGCTGGTCGACGGGCCGGGTGGACAGGCCGGGCACTCCGCGGAGCCGGGATCCGAGGACGCGGGCGAGCTGCTCGCCGCCGGTGACCGGATCCTGATCTGCCGACGCCGTCGGGTGCGCCCCGAGGAGCCCGGCGGCGGCACAGTGATCACGCTGCGCGACCAGACCGACCTGCGCCGGCTGGCCGAGCAGCTCGACGGCGCCCAGACCGTCACCCGCGGGCTGCGCGCCCAGCGCCACGAGTTCGCCAACCGGATCCACACCATCGCCGGGATGCTCGAGCTCGGCGCGGTGGACCGGGCCCGGGCCTTCGTCGCGGAGCTGTCGGCCGAGACCACGCGCGACGGCGCCGAGATCGCCGAGCGGCTGGCCGACCCCGCCGTCGCCGCACTGACGCTGGCGAAGGCCGCCCAGGCAGCCGAGCGGCAGGTCGAGTTCACTCTGGCCGAGCTGAGCAGCCTGCCCGACGATCTCGAGCCCGGGCTGCGCGACGATCTGCTGCTGATCATCGGCAACCTGGTGGACAACGCCCTGGACGCCGCCGGCGCCCGCGGACGCGTGGAGCTGCTCGTCCGGCAGCACGCGCTCGAGGGCCGGCGGGTCGTCGAGATCCGGGTGACCGACTCCGGGCCGGGGCTGGCCGCCGGGCAGGAGCAGGTCTTCGCCGCCGGGTTCAGCACCAAGTCCGGAGCCGGCGAGTCCGACCGCGGACTGGGCCTGGCGCTGGTCCGGCAGGCCTGCCGGCGACGCGGCGGCGACGTCGTCGTCGACGTCGAGGAGGAGACCACGTTCAGCGCGTACGTGCCGCGCGAGCGGCAGGAGACCCCGGAGCCGACGGAACCGTCGGAGCCGGCGGAACCGCCGGAGCCGTCGACGCCGGGCGGCGCGCCCGTCCCGGAGGACCAGGAGGAGGACCGATGATCCGCGTGCTGATCGTCGACGACGACGCCCGCGTCGCGCAGAACCACCGGGAGCTGGTGGACTCGACGGCCGGCTTCGAGGTCGTCGACGTCGAACACACCGCCGCCTCGGCCGTGGCGGCCGTCCAGCGCCACGCCCCGGACCTGGTGCTGCTCGACCTCTTCCTGCCCGACCGCCCCGGCCTGGACGTGCTGCGCGAGATGCGCGGCCCCGGCCAGGCCACCGGCGCCGGACTGGTCGACGTCGTCGTCATCACCGCGCTGCGCGAGCTCGCCCATGTGCGCACCGCCCTGCAGTCCGGGGCGCTGCACTACCTGCTCAAGCCCTTCCCGCTGGCCACGCTGCGCGAGGTGCTGGAGCGCTACGCGGCGATGCGGCGGACCGCCGATCGGCTGAGCACCGTCACCCAGGGCGACGTCGACCAGCTGATCTCGCTGCTGCGGCCGACGTCCTCGGCCGCGCTGCCCAAGGGCCTGACGGCGACGACGGCTACGCTGGTCGCCGAGACGCTGCGCGGCGCCGCCGGCGACCTCTCCGCCGCCGAGGTCTCCGAGGCGACGGGGATCGCCCGCGTGACGGCCCGCCGCTATCTGGAGCACCTGTGCACCGAGAAGCGGGCCGAGCTGCGGCTGCAGTACGGCTCGGCCGGCCGCCCGGAGCACCGATACCGCTGGGCGAACTGAGCGCGGCATCCCGCGCGGCGGGCGTCGACGGCCGCCGCGGTGCCGGGCGCCGGCGGCGAGCAGGCGTCGTCGCGACGTGCCCAGTAGACTGGCGTCGACCCATTCCGATCTTTCCCCTACATGTCTCGAGGGAGCTGCATGTCTGAGATCTCGCGCGCCGACGTCGAGCATCTTGCGAAACTCGCCCATATCAGCATGACCGACGAGGAGCTCACCACGATGGCCGGCGAGCTCGACGTCATCGTCGACTCGGTCAAGAAGGTCTCGGAGGCCGTCGACGCCGACGTGCCGGCGACCAGCCACCCGCTGCCGCTGACCAACGTCTTCCGCCGCGACGAGGTCGGCGAGATGCTGACCGCCGAGCAGGCGCTGAGCAACGCGCCGGACGCCGAGGACGGGCGCTTCAAGGTCCCCGCGATCCTGGACGAGGAGTGAGGCGAGCGATGACTGCAGAGATCACCCGACTGACCGCCGCGCAGATGGCGGCGAAGCTGGCCGCCGGCGAGATCACCTCCGTGGAGCTGGTGCGCGCCCACCTGGACCGCATCGATGCCGTCGACGGCGGCGAGGCCGGCCTGAACGCCTTCCTCCACGTCTCCCGCGACGAGGCGCTGGCCACCGCTGAGGAGGTCGACGCCGTTCGCGCGGCCGGCGGCGCCGAGGCCGAGGCGCTGCACCCGCTGGCCGGGGTGCCGATCGCGGTCAAGGACCTGATCGTCACCGTCGGCCAGCCGACCACCGCCGGCTCGAGGATGCTCGAGGACTGGATGAGCCCCTACGACGCCACCGTCGTCGAGCGGATCCGCGCGGCGAAGCTGCCGATCCTGGGCAAGACCAACCTCGACGAGTTCGCCATGGGCTCCTCCACCGAGCACTCCGCCTACGGAGTGACCCGCAACCCCTGGGACACCGACCGCATCCCCGGCGGCTCGGGCGGCGGCTCGGCCGCCGCCGTCGCGGCCTTCGAGGCCCCGCTGGCGCTGGGCACCGACACCGGCGGCTCCATCCGCCAGCCCGGCGCGGTCACCGGCACCGTGGGCACCAAGCCCACCTACGGCTCGGTCTCGCGCTACGGGGCCATCGCGATGGCCTCCTCGCTGGACCAGATCGGCCCGGTGGCCCGCACCACCGAGGACGCGGCCCTGCTGCACGAGCTGATCGCCGGCCACGACCCGAAGGACTCCACCTCGCTGCCCGACGAGGTCCCGGCCTTCGGGGCGGCGGCGCGGACCACCGACGTCTCCGGCCTGCGGATCGGCGTCATCAAGCAGCTGCAGGGCGAGGGCTACCAGGAGGGCGTGCTCGCGCGCTTCCAGGAGTCGCTGGAGGCGCTGCGCGCCGCGGGTGCGGAGATCGTCGAGGTCGACTGCCCGAGCTTCGAGCACGCGCTGAGCGCCTACTACCTGATCATGCCCTCGGAGGCGTCCTCGAACCTGGCCCGTTTCGACGGCGTGCGCTACGGCGCGCGCGTCGAGCCCGAGGACGGGCCGCTGACCATCGAGCGCGTGATGGGCGCGACCCGGGCGGCCGGCTTCGGCGACGAGGTCAAGCGGCGCATCATCCTGGGCACCTACGCGCTCTCGGCCGGCTACTACGACGCCTACTACGGCTCGGCGCAGAAGGTGCGCACGCTGATCCAGCGCGACTTCGCCGCCGCCTTCGAGCAGGCCGACGTGCTGATCTCGCCGACGGCGCCGACTGTGGCCTTCCCGCTGGGCGAGAAGCTGGACGACCCGCTGGCGATGTACCTCAACGACGTCGCCACCATCCCGGCGAACCTCGCCGGCATCCCCGGCATCTCGGTGCCGGGCGGGCTGGCCTCCGACGGGGACGGCGCCGCGCTGCCGGTGGGCATCCAGTTCCTGGCCCCGGCCCGCGAGGACGCCCGGGTCTACCGCGCCGCCGGCGCCCTGGAGGCTCTGCTGTCCGCCGACGCCGAGCCCCTCTGGGCCCGTGCCCCCGAGCTGCCGACCGCCGCGGCCCAGACCGCGGGAGAGTGAGGACTTCCATGACTGAGACGCTCCCCGACGCCGCTCCGCTGTCCTTCGAGGACGCGCTGGAGCAGTTCGACCCGGTCCTCGGCTTCGAGGTCCACGTCGAGCTGAACACCGCCACCAAGATGTTCTCCGCGGCGCCGAACGCCTTCGGCGACGAGCCGAACACCAACGTCAGCCCGGTCTGCCTGGGCCTGCCGGGCGCGCTGCCGGTGGTCAACGAGCAGGCCGTGGAGTCGGCGATCCGGCTCGGCCTGGCGCTGAACTGCGACATCGCCGAGTCCTGCCGCTTCGCGCGCAAGCAGTACTTCTACCCGGACACTCCGAAGAACTGGCAGACCTCGCAGTACGACGAGCCCATCGCCCACGACGGCTGGCTGGACGTCGAACTCGACGACGGCGAGATCTTCCGCGTGGAGATCGAGCGCGCCCACATGGAGGAGGACGCCGGCAAGCTGACCCACCAGGGCGGCTCCGGCCGGATCCAGGGCGCGGACTCCTCGCTGGTGGACTACAACCGCGCCGGCGTGCCGCTGATCGAGATCGTCACCAAGCCGATCGTCGGCGCCGGCTCCCGCGCCCCGGAGATCGCGCGGGCCTACGTCAGCGCCATCCGCGACGTGGTCAAGGCTCTGGACATCTCCGACGCGAGGATGGAGCGCGGCAACGTCCGCTGCGACGCCAACGTCTCGCTGATGCCCAAGGACGGCGACGCCTTCGGCACCCGGTCGGAGACCAAGAACGTCAACTCCATGCGTGCCGTCGAGCACGCCGTCACCTTCGAGATCCGCCGCCACGCCGGGGTGCTCGCCGCCGGCGGGTCGATCGTGCAGGAGACCCGGCACTGGAAGGAGGAGACCCGGACCACCAGCTCGGGCCGTCCCAAGTCCGACGCCGACGACTACCGGTACTTCCCGGAGCCGGACCTGGTGCCGATCGTCTCCTCGCCCGCGTGGATCGAGCAGCTGCGCACCACGCTGCCCGAGCCGCCGGCCGAGCGCCGCCGTCGGCTGCGCGAGTCGTGGGGCTACTCCGACGCGGAGTTCCGCGACGTCGTCGCCGCCGGGCTGCTCGACGAGATCGAGGAGACGGTGGGCTCCGGAGCCTCGCCGGCCACCGCCCGCAAGTGGTGGATGGGCGAGATCTCCCGGCTGGCCAACGCCCGCGACGTCGAGCCGACGGCGCTGGGCGTGCAGCCGGCGACGATCATCGAGCTCGCCGGCCTCATCGACGAGGGGAGGATCAACGACAAGATCGCCCGGCAGGTGCTGGAGTTCCACCTCGACGGCGAGGGCTCGCCGGCCGAGATCGTCTCCGCCCGCGGCCTGGAGGTCGTCTCCGACGACGGGGCGCTGACCGCCGCGGTGGAGAAGGCCATGGACGAGAACCCCGACGTGGTGGAGAAGGTCGCCGCCGGCAAGCTCAAGGCCATCGGCGCGCTCATCGGTCCGGTCATGAAGGAGACCCAGGGCCAGGCCGACGCGGGCAAGGTCCGCGAGATCGTCATGGAGAAGCTGGGAGTCTCCTGAGCCGCCCATGACGCATCGCAAGTCCGTCCCCGCCGACCGCCCCGAGGCCGCGCTGGTCGAGGCCGCCGGACTGCGCTGGCTCGCCGAGCCGGCGTCGTCCGGCGGCGCGGCCGTCGTCGGCGTCGAGGCCGCCGCCGACGGGCTCCTGGAGCTGGAGGAGATCGTCGAGGCCCGCCCGGATCCGCAGGCGGCCGAGGCCTTCGGAGCCGCGCTGGCGATCACGCACCGCTCGCTCGCCGCGCAGGGTCAGCCCCCGCCCTTCGGTGCGCTGCCGGAGGAGCACCCTGCCGGCGTCGCCCCGTTCTTCGGTCCGGCCGAGGACCTGCGCGACGTCGGCGCCGGCACCCATGACTCCTGGGGCGCCTTCCACGCCGGCGAGCGGCTCGACCCGCTGCTCGCCGAGCTGGACGCCGGGCCCTGGGCCGCCGACGGCGACTCCCGCCGACTGCTGCAGCGTGTCCGCGACCGGATCGCCTCCGGCGCGCTGGACGACGACGAGCCGCCGGCGCGGATCCACGGCGATCTGTGGGCCGGCAACGTGCTCTGGCGCGCCGCCCCGGCCGAGCGCGGCCGGGGGAGCGGCGCCGTCGAGGCGGTGCTCATCGATCCGGCCGCCCACGCCGGTCATCGCGAGGCCGACCTGGGGATGCTGCGGCTGTTCGGGCTGCCGCATCTGGACCGGGTGATGCAGGGGTATCAGCGCACCGCCCCGCTGCGCGACGGCGTCGAGGACCGCGTGCCGCTGCACCAGCTCTTCCCGCTGCTCGCCCACTGGGTGCTCTTCGGGCCCGGCTACGCCGCGCCCACGCTGCGGGCGGCCGAGTCCGCCCTGCGGCTCTGACGGGGACGATCCGTCGCTCCGGACCCGCCGGAGCCGCCCGTGCCGTCTGTTCCGACCATTCTGCTCATCAGAGAGGACCGCATGACCTTCACCGTGCTGACCGTGTGCACCGGCAACATCTGCCGCTCGCCGGCGATGGAGCGGCTGCTCGCCCGCGCCGTCGCCGACGCGCCGGAGGTCCGAGTGCATTCGGGCGGGACCTTCGCCCACGACGGCGAGGACATGCAGCCGCCGATGAAGCGGCGGGTGGCCGCCGCCGGGGCCGCCGTGGACGACTTCGTCGCCGAGCAGGTCACCGCGGCGATGATCGAGGAGGCGGATCTGATCCTCACCGCCACCCGGGTCCACGTCGCCGACCTGCTCGACGAGGTGCCCCAGGCCGCGGAGCGGACCTTCACCATCCGCGAGCTCGGGCGGCTGCTCGAGCACGTCGACGCCGCCCAGCTGGACGACGCCGTGGGCGCGGACGCCTCGATCGCCGACCGCTTCGCCGCCGTCGTGCCGCTGCTCGACGCCGCGCGCTCATCGGCGGGGCAGGCCGGCCGCGACGACGACGTCGTCGACCCGTACCTGCTGCCCGAGTCGGTCTACGACGAGTCCTTCGCCCAGATCAGCGACCCCACGGAGGGGCTGGTCGAGCTCGTCCGCGGCTGAGCCGGGCGGCGGAGCTCAGCCGCCCAGCAGGGCGCCGAGTCCGGTGGCCTGCAGCACCAGCGGGAAGGCCAGGAAGGCCACGGCGTCGAGCAGCACGTGGGCGATCACCAGCGGCATGACCCGGCCGGTGCGCAGATACAGCGCGCCGAAGATCAGTCCCATCAGCAGATTGCCGATCCCCGGCCCGATCCCCTGATAGAGGTGATAGGCCCCGCGGATCACGGCGGAGAGCACCACGAGCACCCAGGGCGAGGTGCGCGGGGCCAGCCGCCGGCAGCGGTCGAGGAACCAGCCGACCATGATGATCTCCTCGACCAGCCCGTGGCGCAGCGCGGCCAGCAGCAGCACCGCCGGGGTCCACCAGTGGGCGGCGACGTCGGCCGGGACGAGCTCGGCGGTGATGCCCAGGCTGCGGCCGGCCAGATAGACCAGCAGCGTGCCGGCGCCGATGAGGCCGAAGAGGCCCAGCCCGACGGCGATGTCGCGCCCGGGCCGGCGCAGATCCAGACCGAGCCGCCGGAACGGGTGCGGCGAGCCGCCGGCACGGTGCAGGTGCAGCAGGAACAGCGCCAGCGCGGCCGGCGCGAGGGCGAAGACGCTGTCCAGGACCTGGTAGGCGGCGTCGAAGATCTCCAGCCGCGACTGGGAAGTCTGCACTGTGGCGGTCTGCTCGCCCAGCGGGCCCCGCGACAGGCGTTCGGCCAGCTCGAGCACGGCATAGACGGCGCTGCGGCCCAGCGAGAGCGCCAGCACCAGGACCAGCTCGATGATCAGCAGCCGGCGCGTGCCCGCATCGAGCGGTGCGGTCGGTGCGGCCGGGGCGGCGTCGGGCGGGGGAGTCCTGCGATCCACGCCGGTCAGCATATCGTGAGGGTCAGCAAGTCCCCGCCGTCGGGGGGCTCGGGAACCGCGGGCGCGCGTGGATCCGGGCGGCGCGGCGCTGATGCCGCACGACAGGAACTCCCGGGTGCTACTCTTCTCCGCGAGACTCACTGTGAGTCAGGACACATGCAGCGTCGACGGCGGGCACCGTTCACATCCGAAGGGGAGCCGGCGAGGGCGTCGGAGATCCCGGCCCGCCGCCGTCGTCGACGGGCGAGAGAGGGAAGCACAGCATGGATGCATTCATCGAAGGAGCGCTCGACGTCGTGTGGAGCGACTGGCTCGTCTGGCTCTGTCTGGGAGCCGGACTCTGGTTCACGCTGCGCTCGGGGCTGATCCAGATCACCGGACTGCCGAACATGATCCGCAGCATCGTCCGCGGCGGCAGCTCGGCCGACGGCATCTCGCCGTTCCAGGCGTTGACCATGTCGCTGTCGGGGCGCGTGGGAGCGGGCAACATCGCCGGCGTGGCCGGCGCCATCGCCGTCGGCGGCCCCGGCGCGGTGCTGTGGATGTGGGTCGTGGCGCTGCTGGGTGCGGCGACCTCGTTCATCGAGTCGACGCTGGCTCAGATCTACAAGGAGCGTGACCCGCGCACCGGCGAGTATCGCGGCGGGCCGGCGTTCTACTTCGAGCGCGCCTATCGGCACACCTGGGCGCGGATCCCGCTGACGATCTACGCCTGGTGCTTCGCGATGGCCTCGGTCGTCGCGCTGGGCATCTTCCTGCCGGGGATCCAGACCTCGACGATGGCCACGGCGGTCACCAACGCGGTCCCGGCCATCGACAAGTGGATGGTCGGCGTCGTGCTGGCTCTGGTGCTGGGCACCATCATCATCGGCGGCGTGAAGCGCATCGCCGCCTTCACCGCCCGCGTCGTGCCGATCATGGCGGCGTTCTACCTGCTGGTCGCCATCGTGGTGGTGCTGTTCAACATCACCGAGATCCCGGACATGGTCCGGCTGATCGTCTCCTCGGCATTCGGCGTGCACTCGGCCTTCGGCGGCATGCTCGGCGTGGCCATCAGCTACGGCGTCCAGCGCGGCATCTACTCCAACGAGGCCGGCCAGGGCACCGGCCCGCATGCCGCCGCGGCCACCGAGGTCTCCCACCCGGCCAAGCAGGGTCTGGTGCAGGCCTTCGCGGTCTACATCGACACGCTGATCGTCTGCTCGGCCACTGCGTTCCTGATCCTGTCGACGGGCATGTACCGCGTCTTCGGCGAGGCGGAGTCGCTGGTGAGCTTCGGCGGCTACGCCGACGGGCTGGGCTTCGAGGCCGAGCCGGGGATGGACGTGGAGTACACGCAGGCCGCACTCGACTCCTCGCTGCAGGGCGCCGGCGCGATCCTGCTGGCGGTCGCGCTGACCTTCTTCGCCTTCTCGACGGTGGTCTACTACTACTACATGGCGGAGACGAACCTGACCTATGCGATCCGCCGGGTGAAGAACCAGACCTTCCAGCGGGCCGCGCTGGCCGCGCTGCAGGTGATGATCCTGATCGTGGTCTTCTACGGCGCGATGGGCGCCGGCGGGCAGGCCTGGTCGATCGGCGACATCGGCGTCGGGCTCATGGCCTGGCTGAACATCGTCGGCATCCTGATCCTGCAGGGGCCGGCGTTCAAGGCGCTGCGCGACTACCGGAAGCAGCTCAAGGCCGGTCGTGACCCGCAGTTCGATCCGCGCGAGGTCGGCATCCGCAACGCGGAGTTCTGGGAGCGGCGGGCCGACGGCGCCCTGCCCGGCGAGCCGGATCCGCAGCGGGAGACCGCGGCGAGGCGCTGACATCCCGGGCCGGGGCGGCGGCCCGGCCCCGGCCCATGCGTCGAGTGGTCATATCTGACGGCGTCGCACGGCGTCGCACGGCGCCGCACGGCGTGTCGGCCCCGGAACCCGGGCAGAAGTGACCGCTCGGCGGCGAGACGCAGGAAGGGCCCGGGACGCGGTCCGCAGGATCCGCCTCCCGGGCCCCTCGTGCGCCCGGATCTGCTGCTCAGCCCCTGCCGCGTGCGGCCGCCGAGGCCTCGTCGTTCGCGCGCCGACGCCGGTGCAGGTGGGCGATCGGGAGGCCGCCGGCGGCGCCCAGCAGGACGACGCCGAGCAGGCGCGGCACGGTGAACGAGCCTTCTTCGGCCCAGGAGGCCGGCTCCTGGTCGCCGAGGTGGATGCCGTGGACCGTCGCGAGCACATAGGCGGTGCCGCAGAGCACGGCGAGCACGGGGGCGTACACGGCGGTCAGGCGGCCGAGGCTCATCGATGCTCCCTCCTCAGTGCTGAGTGGTCATCTCTGACGGTATCTCACGGCGTGTCGGCCCCGGAGTCCGGGCAGAAGTGACCACTCAGCGTGAGGAAGCGGCTCGGCTCAGGCCTCGGGGATCCAGACCCGCATCGTCGACGGGCCCCGATCGGCCCAGGCGTGGTACGGGACGAGGGCGACGTCGGCGACCTTCCCGGCGTCCGCGGCCGCGCCGTCGTCCGACGTCGACCGGTACGGCCAGGCGCCCTCCGGCAGCGGCCGGGTGCGCACCTGCGCCCAGGTCCGCCCGTCGCGTCGCTCCGGCATCCGCTCTGTGACCAGCTCGGCGGCGGCGACGTCCTCCGTCAGCCCGGCGGCGGTCAGGTCCGGGGACTCCAGCGCCAGCACCAGCGGCCCCTGCTCGACGGCGACCTGGCCGCGGACGGCGTCGACGCGCGGATCCGCCCGGGTCAGCCGCGGCTCGACGGGCAGCTCCAGCGTCAGCGACTCCTCGGAGTTCAGCCGCACCGGCTCAGTCATCTCTCCGGCCCGGGCGGGCAGCGCCTCGCCCTCGGGCCCGATGAGCTGCGCCCCGGCGGCCCAGGAGGGCACCCGCAGCCGCACCGCCGCTCCATCCTCCGGCGCCTCGAGCGCGGTGACCGTCACCCGGCCGTCGTCGGGGTAGGCGGTGCGCAGCTGCAGCGCCACCTCGGCGCCGTCGTCGAACCGGGTGCGCACTGTCGCCGGCATGAAGTGGTGCACGTGCAGCTCCTTCCCGTCCTCTCCGCCGACGCCGCCGAGCAGCGTCCCCAGCGAGGCGATCGTGCGGATGAGGTTCGTCGGGCAGCAGGAGACGGCGAACCACGGCGCCCGTACGCTGGAGGCCGCCCGCGGGCTGACCTCGTCGGACGCCGGCGCGCGGCCCGCGGTCCGCTGGTGCAGCGGATTGGTGTAGAAGAAGCTGGCCCCGTCCTCGCCGACGGCGGCGGCGACCACGTTGTACAGCGTGCGCTCGACGACGTCGGCATGCCGCGCGGCGGCGTCGTGGAGGAGCAGTCGCTGGTTCGTCTGCACTGAGGCGATGCCGGCGCAGGACTCGGCGTAGGCGCGGTCCGGCGGCAGCATGAAGTCCCCGCCGAAGGCCTCGCCGTCGTGCCGGGCGCCCATGGCTCCGGTCAGATAGGTCCGCCGCGCGAGCGTGGTCCGCATCTGCCGGTCGACGGCGGCGACGAGCTCGGCGTCGCCGGTGTCGACGCCGACGTCGACGGCGCCGGAGGCCAGGTACAGCGCGCGCACCGCGTGGCCGCGCAGCACCTCGGCCTCGCGGATCGGGGCGTCGTCCTGGAAGTACTCCGGGCCGAAGCCGATCTCGCCGAGGTGGCCGCGGCCGCGGCGCTCGACGAAGAGCCGGGCCTGCTCCAGGTATCGGGGATCGCCCGTCGCTCGGGAGAGCTCGGCCAGGGCGGTCTCGATCTCCGGGTGCCCGCCGAGCCGGGTGTCGTCCGGGCCGCCGAACTCCGTGCAGACGTGGTCGGCGACGGCGCGGGCGACGCGGACCAGCTGGTCCTCGCCGCGGGTGCGCAGCCGGGCGACGCCGGCCTGGATCAGGTGTCCGAAGCAGTAGAGCTCGTGGCCCCATTCGAGGTTCGAATACCGCGGCGGCTGGCCCGCGCGGCCGAAGGCGGTGTGCAGATATCCGTCGTCCTCCTGGGCGGCGGCGACCCGTCCGACGAGTCGGCGCAGGCGGGCGTCGAGGGCGGCGTCGCCGGTGCGGCCGACTTCCCAGGCCATCCCCTCGAGCAGCTTGTAGACCTCGGAGTCGGCGAACTCCGTGCCGCGCCGGCCCTCGGGCAGGCTCCCCATCGCGGCTAGATCGAAGTTCGGCGCCCAGCCCATCGCCTCGACCCAGTGCTCGGCGTGGGGGATCGTCGTCGAGCGGTTGAGCTCCTGGCGGGATCCCCAGAACCCGCCCTCCAGCCGGACCTCGTCCACGCCCAGCGGGCGCAGCGCACCGATGCGCGGGACGGCCGGGGCGACGGGCGACGTCGGGCGGGTGCGGGCGGAGGCCTCGGGGTGGGCGGGCTGTTCGGCGGACATGCAGCGGACTCCTTCATCGATGTAATCCGTGATGGGGATCATTCTATGGCAGGAGCGTCGGATGCCGCGCGGGACTCTGGATGCTCTGGCCCGGCACTGAGTGGTCACGTATGACGGGATCTCACGGTCTCAAGCGGCGTGTCGCGCCCGAGACGCCGTCAGGAATGACCACTCGATGGGGAGGGATCGACGGGGAGGGGGCGGATCGGAGGGACGCGCGCTGCGGAGGGGCGCGCGAGACCGAGGGCAGGCGGCGTCGGGCCGCCCCTCGCACGAGAAGGGGCCCGGGAGCAGCAGCTCCCGGGCCCCGTCCTGTGCCGGTCGATCGGCAGGAGGTCGATCAGACGAGGGTCAGCCCTCGTCCTCCTGGTCCTTCTTGTCGACGATCAGCGTCTCGGTGGTCAGCACCAGCGCCGCGATGGAGGCGGCGTTCTGCAGCGCCGAACGGGTCACCTTGACCGGGTCGATGACGCCGGCCGCGATGAGGTCGCCGTACTCGCCGGTCTTGGCGTTGAAGCCGTGGTTCGGCTCCAGGTCCGCCACCTTGGAGGCGACGACGAAGCCGTCCTCGCCGGCGTTCTGCGCGATCCAGCGCAGCGGCTGGACCAGCGCGCGGCGGACGATGCCCACTGCGGCGGCGGCGTCGTCGGAGAGCTCCTGGACCGTCGAGTCCTCGTCCAGGGCGGACAGCGCGTTGATCAGCGCCGTGCCGCCGCCGGCGACGATGCCCTCCTCGAGCGCGGCACGCGTGGAGGACACGGCGTCCTCGATGCGGTGCTTGCGCTCCTTGAGCTCCACCTCGGTGGCGGCGCCGACCTTGATGACGCCGATGCCGCCGGCCAGCTTGGCCAGCCGCTCCTGCAGCTTCTCGCGGTCCCACTCGGAGTCGGTCGCGTCGGCCTGGGCCTTGATGGTCGCCGCACGTGCCTGGACGTCCTCCGCGGAGCCGGCGCCGTCGACGATCGTGGTGGAGTCCTTGGTGACCGTGACGCGGCGGGCGGTGCCCAGCGCGTCGAGGTCGACCTGGTCCAGCTTCAGGCCCAGCTCCGAGGAGATGACCTGGCCGCCGGTGAGCACCGCGATGTCCTCGAGCATGGCCTTGCGGCGGTCGCCGAAGCCGGGGGCCTTGACGGCCGCGACGTTCAGCGTGCCCTTGAGCTTGTTCACCACCAGAGTCGACAGGGCCTCGCCCTCGACGTCCTCGGCGATGATGAACAGCGGCTTCTTGGTCTGCATGACCTTCTCCAGCACGGGCAGGAACTCCTGCACGTTGGAGATCTTGCCCTGGTGGATCAGGATGTAGGCGTCCTCGAGGACCGCCTCCTGCCGCTCGCCGTCGGTGACGAAGTGCGGGGAGAGGTAGCCCTTGTCGAACTGCATGCCCTCGGTGATGTCGAGCTCGGTCGACGTCGTCGAGGACTCCTCGATGGTGATGACGCCCTCGGTGCCGACCGCGTCGAACGCGCGGGCCAGCAGCTCGCCGACCTCGTCGTCCTGCGCGGAGATCGCACCGACGTAGGAGACCTCCTGCTGGCCGGAGACCTCGCGGGCGTTGGTGCGCAGGCGCTCGGTGATCGCCTCGACGGCGACCTCGATGCCGCGCTTGATCTCGCTCGGGGCCGCACCGGCGGCCACGTTGCGCAGGCCTTCCTTGACCAGCGCCTGGGCCAGCACCGTCGCAGTGGTGGTGCCGTCGCCGGCGACGTCGTTGGTCTTGGTGGCGACCTCCTTGGCGAGCTGGGCGCCGAGGTTCTCGTAGGAGTCCTCGACCTCGATCTCGCGGGCGATGGTCACGCCGTCGTTGGTGATGGTCGGAGCGCCCCAGGACTTGTCGAGGACGACGTTGCGGCCCTTGGGGCCGAGCGTCACCTTGACGGTGTCGGCGAGCTTGTCGATGCCGGCCTCGAGTGCCTTCCGGGCGGCATCGTCGAACTCAAGCTGCTTTGCCATGTGCTTGCTGCTCCTTACAGAGAGTCAGAACAGAGTCGATGTTCGGGTGTCGAGAGAGCTCGGGGAGCCCGAGATCACTTCTCGACGACGGCCAGGACGTCGCGCGAGTTCAGCACGAGGAACTCGTCGCCGCCGGTCTTGACCTCGGTGCCGCCGAACTTCGAGTAGATGACGACGTCGCCCTCGTTGACGTCGACGGGCACACGGTTGCCCTTGTCGTCGACGCGGCCCGGGCCGACGGCCACGACCTGGCCCTCCTGGGGCTTCTCCTGGGCGGTGTCCGGGATCACCAGGCCGGAAGCGGTGGTCTGCTCAGCTTCCAGGGGGCGGACAACAATGCGATCCTCGAGGGGCTTGATGGAGACTGACACGTCAGTACTCTCCTTTGCGTGAAGTCGATCTCGGTTGCGGTCGGGCCCTGCCCTCCCAGGTGACGCCGGGAAGTGACGGGCTCGGAGGTGTGTTGCGCGCCTTGGGAGTGACCAACCGTCGTCGCGGTGCCGGATGGTGCCCCGTCAGGCTCGTCGCCCCGGGTGACGGCCCGGCGCGACGGGCACCCCGCGGTGGTGGGTGCCACGATAGACTTTAGGACGGCTTTAGCACTCGGTCAAGCAGAGTGCTAAAGCCGGCGACGGCGGGCGGAGGCCGCTCCTCGCGCCGGTCCGTGCCGGGGCGGCCAGCTCGGCGCGGGGCTCCGTGCGTGGCCCGGCGTGCGACCCGGCGCGCAGCCCCGCCCGAGGCCGCACGGGCGGTCGACCGGCACCGACCGGCACAGTGTGCGGCGGGCGTCCCCGCGGCAGTAGAATCGGGGTCGGCCCGGATCCCGCCAGACTCCCTCTGAGAGGCACCAGTGACTGAGACTCCCGCTGACTCCCACGACCCCTTCGCCCTCGTGGGGCTGACCTACGACGACGTCCTCCTGCTCCCCGGCGAGACCGACGTCATCCCCTCCGAGGCGGACACCGCCACGCGGCTCTCCCGCGGCATCGAGATCAGCGCTCCGGTGGTCTCGGCGGCGATGGACACCGTCACCGAGGCGCCGATGGCCATCGCGATGGCCCGCCAGGGCGGCATCGGGATCCTGCACCGCAACCTCTCCATCGAGGACCAGGTCCGGCAGGTCGACAAGGTCAAGCGCTCCGAGTCGGGGATGATCTCCGACCCGGTGACCATCACCCCGGACGCGACGCTGAAGGACCTCGACGACCTCTGCGCCCACTACCGCGTCTCCGGACTGCCGGTGGTCGACGCGGAGAAGACGCTGCTGGGCATCATCACCAACCGCGACATCCGCTTCGTCCCGGCCGAGGACTACCTGACCACGAAGGTCTACGAGAAGATGACCGCCCAGCCGCTGATCACCGCGCGCGACGGCATCGCCTCCGAGGAGGTCATCCGACTCTTCTCCGAGCACCGCGTGGAGAAGCTGCCGCTGGTCGACGACGCCGGCCGGCTGACCGGGCTGATCACCGTCAAGGACTTCGACAAGGCCGACAAGTACCCGCAGGCCACCAAGGATGCCGAGGGCCGGCTGCGCGTGGGCGCGGCCGTGGGCTTCTTCGGCGAGGGCTTCGACCGCGCGATGAGCCTGGTCGAGGCCGGCGTGGACACGCTGGTCGTGGACACCGCCAACGGCCACACCCGCGGTGTGCTGGACATGATCGCCAAGCTCAAGGCCGAGCCGGCCGCCGCCGGCGTCGACGTCATCGGCGGCCAGGCCGCCACCCGTCGCGGCGCCCAGGCGCTGGTCGACGCCGGGGCGGACGCGATCAAGGTCGGCGTCGGGCCGGGCTCGATCTGCACCACCCGCGTGGTCGCCGGCGTCGGCGTCCCGCAGATCACCGCGATCCACGAGTCGGCCAAGGCGGCCCGCCCGGCCGGCGTGCCGCTGATCGCCGACGGCGGGCTGCAGCACCCCGGCGACATCGGCAAGGCGCTGGTCGCCGGCGCCGACTCGGTGATGCTCGGCTCGCTGCTGGCCGGCGCCGCGGAGTCCCCGGGCGACCTGGTCTTCTCCAACGGCAAGCAGTTCAAGGCTTACCGCGGCATGGGGTCGATGGGCGCGATGCAGACCCGCGGGAAGAACACCTCCTACTCCAAGGACCGCTACTTCCAGGCCGACGTCCCCGAGGACGAGGAGCTCATCCCCGAGGGCGTCGAGGGGCGCGTGCCCTACCGCGGCCCGCTCTCGGCGGTGCTGCACCAGCTGGTCGGCGGGCTCCGCCAGACGATGTTCTACGTCGGCGCGCACACCGTCGACGAGCTCAAGGCGCACAGCAGCTTCGTGCGGATCACCCCCGCCGGACTCAAGGAGTCCCACCCGCACGACATCTCCATGACGGTCGAGGCGCCGAACTACCAGCGCTGAGTCCGCCGGCGGCGCGCCAGCGGCGGTCGCGCCGCCGACGAGACGGGCCCGCGCAGGACGAGAGGAGGGTCGTGATGGCCGCATCCCAGCCGACGCCGGCGCCGGCGTCGTACGTGGACGCGCCCGCTCTGAGGGTGGGCGCGCACTGCCGCACCGCCTGGCGTCAGGCGCGCGAGGCGCTGGTCGACATCGCCGGCCTCGAGTTCCTCGCCGAGCTGGCCGACGGCACCCTGCCGACGGCGACCTTCGTGCACTACATCCAGCAGGACGCGGCGTATCTGGCCGGCTACGGCCGGGCGATGACGCTGCTGGCCGCCGGCGCCCGGGACCGCGACCAGATGCGCTTCTGGGCGCGGGCGACCTCGGAGACCATCGCCGAGGAGCAGGCCATGCAGGCCCAGCTGATGGAGTCGCGGCAGTTCGCCTCGATCGCCGCGGAGCTGGCCGGCGACGACGGCGAGGTCGTGCCCTCGCCGACGACGCTGGGCTACACCTCCTGGCTCGTGGCCACCGCCGCCGTCGACGAGCACGAGGTGGCCGTCGCCGCCGTGCTGCCCTGCTTCTGGGTCTACGCCGAGGTCGGCCGGCACCTGGTGGAGACGATCGGCGAGGGCATGGCCGAGCATCCCTACCGGCGCTGGGTGGAGACCTACTCCGACCCGGAGTACGACGCCGCCGTCGAAGAGGCCTGCGGCATCTTCGAGGCGCTCTACGAGGAGGCCGACGAGCCGCTGCGGGCGCGGATGCTGGCGGCCTTCCGCCGCGGATGCGTCTATGAGCACCACTTCTGGGACGCCGCCCGCCGGCGGGAGGACTGGAGCCGCTGAGGCGACGCGCGCCGTCGCCGGCGGGCCCGGCACGGGCCCGCGACGAGACCACGATGCCGCCCGTCCGGGTCGGCGAGGAGGAACAGAGACGTGACCAACGAGATCCCGATCGGCCTGGCGAAGTCGGGCGTCCGCGGCTGGGCGCTGGACGACGTCGCCGTGGTGCCCAACCGCCGCACGCGCAGCCCCCAGGAGGTGAGCCTCGACTGGCAGATCGACGCCTATGACTTCGACATGCCGGTCATCGGAGCGCCGATGGACTCGGTGATGTCGCCGGCGACCGCCATCGCGCTGGGGCGGCTCGGCGGCCTGGGCGTGCTGAACCTCGAGGGGCTGTGGACCCGCTACGAGGACCCGGAGCCGGTGCTGGCCGAGATCGCCGAGCTGGAGGCCCAGGAGGTCTCGCCGGCGAACACCGAGCGGCTGCAGCGGCTGTACTCCGAGCCGATCAAGGCCGAGCTGATCACCGCCCGACTGGCGGAGATCCGCGAGGCCGGGGTGGTGGTCTCCGGCTCGCTGACCCCGCAGCGGACCCAGGAGTTCTACCAGACGGTCGTCGAGGCCGGCGTGGACATGTTCGTCATCCGCGGCACCACGGTCTCGGCCGAGCACGTCTCGCAGAACGGCGACCCGCTGAACCTCAAGGAGTTCATCTACGAGCTCGACGTGCCGGTGATCGTCGGCGGCGCCGCCGGCTACACCCCGGCGCTGCACCTGATGCGCACCGGTGCGGCCGGCGTGCTGGTCGGCTTCGGCGGGGGATCGTCGACGACGACCCGCCGGGCGATGGGCATCCGCGTGCCGATGGCCACCGCCATCAGCGACATCGCCGCCGCCCGCCGCGACTACCTCGACGAGTCCGGCGGCCGCTATGTCCACGTCATCGCCGACGGCGGACTGGGCACCTCCGGTGACATCGTCAAGGCCCTGGGCATGGGCGCCGACGCGGTCATGCTCGGCACCACCCTGGCCCGGGCGGAGGAGGCCCCCGGCCGCGGCTGGCACTGGGGCCCGGAGGCGGTGCACCCGGACTTCCCGCGCGGGCACCGCACCCACGTGGGCACCGTCGGTCCGCTGGAGGAGGTCCTGTGGGGCCCGAGCCACCACACCGACGGCTCGTCGAATCTGATGGGCGGGCTGCGCCGGGCGATGGCCGCCACCGGCTACTCGGACCTGAAGTCCTTCCAGCGCGTCGACGCGATCGTCTCCCCGCCGAGCCAGCAGCAGAGCCGCTGAGCCGCTCCGGCATGAGAAGAGCCCGTCGGCTCCTCCGCAGCTGCCTGCGGGGGAGCCGACGGGCTCTTCTCATGAGACCGGGACGGTCGGCGGGCGGGAAGGCCCCTCAGCCACGAGCCTCGGGGTCAGTTCCCGCGGCCGTTGCCATCGTTCCCCGTGTGCCGTTCCCGTGGCCGTTGTTGCCGTTCCCGTTGCCGTTGTTCTGGCCCGGCCCGTTGCCCGGGTGGTCATCCCGGTTGTGGCCCTTGCCCTCGGGAGGACCCTGACCCGGGCCCGGGTTCCCGGAGTCGTCGCCGGAGCCGTCCTCGCCGGAACCGCCATCTGAGCCGCCGTCGGAGCCCAGGGCGATGTCGACGATGACCGGATCGTGGTCGGAGGCCCGCCACTGGCCCGGGGCGTAGAGATCGGTGGCGCTGCCGTTGTAGCGGCTGTACTCCGCCGCGATCGGCTCGACCGAGTTGATGTTCCAGATGTCGGTCTGCACCACCGAGTCCGCCGCGGCCTCCGTGCCGAGGACGTGGTCCAGTGAACCGACCTGGCCGTCGTAGGCGTAGGTGTCGCCGGCGTCGGCGGCGAGGTTGCTGAAGCCGCCGTCGGCGAGCACCTGCAGCGGGTCCTCCTGGGTGTAGGAGTTGAAGTCGCCCATCAGGAAGACCCGCTCGGTGCCGGTGTCGGCGGCCAGCGCGTCGGCGAAGGCGTCCAGAGCCCCGGCCTGCTCCTGGCGGGCGGCGTTCCACGCGCCCTGGCCGTCGCCGGTCTCGGCGTTCGGGCCGTCGTCGGGCGCCGAGCCCTTGGACTTGAGGTGGTTGACGATCGCGAAGAAGCGGTCGTCCTCGCCGCCGTCGACCGGCTGGAACTGCTGCGCCAGCGGCTCGCGGGCGTTGGAGAAGATCGACCCGACGTCGAGGGCCGACAGCTCGTCGGTCATGATGTCGTCGATGCCCTCGTCGAAGAGGATCCGCGAGTCGCCCACCGGCTCGACGGCGTCGACGCGGTGGATGAAGCCGTTGCGGATCACGTCCTCGTCCCCGACCGCCGGGGTCTCCTCAGGGCTGGCCACAGCGGCCCACTCCGCGGAGCCGGCGTCGGCGTTGAGCGCCTCGACCAGGTTCTGCATGGCCAGGTCGCGGTCGGCGTCGTCGGTGAAGTGCGCGGAGTTCTCGATCTCCTGCAGCGCGACGACGTCGGCGTCCAGCGCGTTGATCGCCGAGACGATCTTGGTCTGCTGCCGCTCGAAGGACTCCTGCGAGTAGGCGCCGCGGGCGGTGCACCAGTCCGTGGTGGTCGGCTCGCCGTCGCGGTCGCTGTAATAGTCGCAGCCCTGTTCGTCCTCACCGAGGTGGACGAAGTAGTTCAGCACGTTGAAGCTGGCCAGCCGCACGTCGCCTTCAGGCGCGGCGGGCTGCTGCTCCCCGGCGCGGGTGTCCTCGATCGACGCCGGCTGGACCTGCTCGGCGGTCTCGCCGGTGAGATGCCCGGTGGGCTGCAGCCGCCACTCGTCGTAGCGGTGGTCGACGATCACCGGCTGCTCCCACTGCACCTCGGCGCCGATGCGCACCGGGTCCTCGGCGGTGATGTAGGGCAGCTCCTGATCCCAGCCGGGGGAGCGGCTGAGATTCGTCGAGGAGCCGTCGTCCAGGTAGAAGAGCCGCTCGGCGTTCTCGGCGGCCAGTGCCTGGGCCTGTTCGCCGGGGGCGACGACGTCGGTCGGCGTGGACAGGGGCTCGGAGCCGGCGACGACGCCGAGCTCGCCGTACTGGTTCAGCGTGTAGTTGTCGGTGACCGTGTAGCTGCCCTGCGGGTCGATGAGCATCCCCGCCAGGCTCTGCCGCTCGGCCTCGGTCTCCGGGAACTCGACGACGGCGGGCTTGATCGCCTCGGCCGGCTCGTCGAGCTGGGCCAGCGCGTGCTCCGGGGTCTGGTCGGACCCGGCGTAGAGGGAGAGCTGGACCTGGCCGGAGTAGGTCGTCACGTCGGCGGTGAGCTCGACGTGGTCGCCGACGGAGACCTCGCCGACCTGCCACGGGGAGTAGACGAAGACCGCGTCCGAGGCGGTGTGCTCGTCGAGGTCGACGTCGCCGCCGGTGCCCGGGGTCTGGACGACGAAGCCGTCGAAGCCGCCGGTCGGGTAGGCGGCGGTGACCACGCCGCTGACGGTGACCGGCTGCTCGAGCAGCTCGTTCTCGCTCGCGTCCAGGCTGCGCGGGATCTCGTCGATCGCCAGCTCGACCGGCTCGTTCCGGTCGCCCTCGCCGGAGCCGCCGTCGCCGCCGTTCTCGCCGCCGCCCTCGTGGACGATCTGCTCGCCGGCGCTGTTGGTCGGGGTGATCGTCGACGACAGCGTGAAGTCCGCGGAGTTGTCGTCGGTGTCGACTCCGTCGGTGCGCACCATCGAGCGCACGTCCGAGCTGCCTGAGACCGAGTCGGCGGCCGCGGTCTCGACAGTGTTGGCGTCGCCGTAGCCGAGCAGGTCGACCACGCCCTCGACGTCCTGGACATCGCCCAGCGGCACGTCGATCGGCTGGTCGGAGTCGGAGAGCCAGATGACGCCGTCGCGCATGGCCGTCGCCCCGCCGAGGTGCTCGTCGGGCTGAGGCAGGGCCTGTCCGTCGCCGGCGGAGAGACCGGGGTTGGAGATCAGATAGTGGCCGCCGGGCTCGACGGTGCCGCTGAGGTCGGTGTGCCCCGACGGCGTGAGGCTGTCCTCGCCGCGCGAGGAGGGGCGGTAGTTGATCGACCAGCCGGAGAGGTCCACGGCCGTCTCGCCGGTGTTCTGCAGCTCGATGAAGCGCTGGTCGAAGGCGGCGTCGGTGCCGGCGCCGGTGGTGTAGACCTCGCTGATGACGACGTCGGCGCTCTCCTGCTGAGCGGCGAGCTCGGTCTGTGCGGCCTGCTCGGTCTGGGCGGGCTGCTGCGGGGCGGCCGACGCGGAGACGGGGGCCAGCAGCGCGGCGGTCAGGCCGGCGCCGGCGACGACGGCGGCCAGGCCGCGGCTGCGGGACCGTCGAGGGCCCGGGGCGCCGGCGGCGCCGGTCGGGTCGGAGGGGACATCCATAGGGTGGTTCCTCATCGTCGGTGGTGGAGTGTGTCGACGGTGCGTCGTGATCGGGCGGCGACGTCCGGCCGCGGGGCCGGGGCGCGCCGCCGCCCGATCTCACCATCGTGATGTGAATGACATGCGACGTCGAGGCGAACACGCTGTGCTCAGCCCCGACGTCGGCGCCGAGGCTGGCGTCGAAGGGCGCCGCGGTGCGTGAATGGAGCCATGCAGACGGATGCGCGGGGCGAGGCGATCATCGAGGCCGACGGGCAGCTCGAGGCGGTGACGCGCGAGCTGTCGAGCGAGCGGGGGCCTGGGGGAGCGGGACCCGGCGGGATCGGAGACCCCTCCGATGTCGCGGCGGACGACGGCGAGCTCGCCGTCACACTGCGTCTGGCCCAGGTCCATGCCGTCGGCGTCGAGCAGCTCTGGCAGGCGCTGACCTCGCCGGACCGTCTGGCGCAGTGGCTGCATCCGGTCTCCGGGGAGCTGCGCGAGGGTGGACGCTTCGAGGTCGAGGCTGCGGCGAGCGGCATCGTGGAGGCCTGCCGACCGCCGCGCTCGCCGCAGGACTCCGGGGAGCTGCAGGTGACCTGGGAATTCGGCGAGGACATCTCGCGAGTGACGGTGCGCTGCGAACCGGTCGAGCAGGCGGAGGCGACGGCGGCCGCGCGCCTGGTGCTCGAGCACCACGACCGGTGTCCCGAGACCTTCTGGCGAGAGTACGGCCCCGGCGCCGCCGGCGTCGGCTGGGACCTGACGCTGCTGGGGCTGGCGCATCATCTGCGGGCCGGCCGCAGTCGTCCCGTCGAAGAATCAGCCTGGGTGACCACGCCGGAGGCCCGCGAGTTCATCGCCGGGGCCAGCATCCGCTGGGCGGCGGCCTCCGTGGCCGCCGGCACCGAGGAGGGTCAGGCGCGTGCTGCTGAAGCACGGGCGACGGCCTTCTACACCGAACCGCAGCCGGGGGAGTGACCGGCCGGGCGCGACGAACATCGCAGAGAGGTGCGAGGGGAGCCTGCGACCTCGTGCGCTCGCAGGAGCTCACAGGAGGTGCGTCCGGCGACGACTCTCAGGTCAGGGTGAGCGGCTGGATGGCCTGGAGCTCGTCCTCGTGATCAGCGTGCTCCTTCGACAGGTCGTAGGTGCTCTGGAGGTTCATCCAGAACGCCTCTGAGGTGCCGAAGCAGCGCGCCGGACGAACCGCCGTGTCTGCGCTGATGTCCAGCGGCTCCAGGAACTCGTCGCGGAGGATGACGCCGGGGTGGATGAGGTGGGTGGTGCTCATCAGTCCTCTTGGCGGCAGTCGCAGATCTCACAGTCGATCGGGCCGTGGGCAGTCCACGTGAAGCAGATGCGCCATTGATCGTTGAGTCTGATGCTGTGCTGGCCCTTGCGGTCGCCTCTGAGGGGTTCCACTCGATGCGCGGATCGAGCGTGCCTTTCTTGTCCTTGCCGGTCTCCCAGAGTCGCCGCCATCAGCATCGACGAGTCGGCGGCGAGAAGTCGGCGACGGCACGACAGGGCATCTGCGCCGACAAAGAGAGCCCCTGACCGGAAAACTCCCGGTCAGGGGCTCTTCGCTCGGCGGTGACGGTGGGATTCGAACCCACGGTGCGTTTCCGCACACGACATTTCGAGTGTCGCACCTTCGGCCGCTCGGACACGTCACCTTGAGACCTGACAATGCTACCGGAGGTCCCCCGCGCGGACCAATTCGAGGTCCGCGCCCCGGCTCCTCAGGCGTGGAAGGGCGAATGCACCGGCCCGGCGACCCGCTCGCCGCCCAGTTCGTCGAGGGCCAGCACCACCGAGGCGCCGACGACCTCGCCGCCGAGCTCGGCGATCAGCTTCCGCGAGGCGCCCAGCGTGCCGCCGGTGGCCAGGATGTCGTCGACCAGCAGCACCCGAGCGCCGGAAGGCAGGACCCCGGGCGCCTCGATCGCCGCGCTGCCGTACTCCAGGTGGTATTCGATCGAGGCTGCCGGATTCGGCAGTTTGCCGGCCTTGCGGATCGGCAGCGTGCCCACGCCGGCGGTGGCAACGATGGTGCCGGCCAGCAGGAAGCCGCGCGCCTCGATGCCGGCGACGACGTCGAACGTTCCGGCGAACGGAGCGATCATCGCCTCAGTCACCGCCCCCAGGGCCGCGGCGTCGACCAGCACCGGCGAGATGTCGCGGAAGAGCACGCCGGGCTCGGGGTAGTCCGGGGTCTCGGCGATCAGCGACTCGGCGCGAGTCAGGGCGCGAGACAGGGTGTCGGGAAAGGCGTGGTCGGAGAGCACCGGCCGATGATAGCAAGCGTGGGAGGCGGCGCCCGCGGGTCGCGGGCCGCGGACCGTTCGGCGGCCACGATCCTCCTGGTCATTCCTCCGCCCTCCGCAGCGGGCTCTGCGGGCCGCGGAGGAGGAGGGCCAGGTTGACCACGAGGGCGGCGAACAGTCCGGCGACCACGACGACCGGCGTGAGGCGTGGGAGGCTCGTCGCGCCGGCGAGCAGATCTATCCGGCCGATGAAGACCGCACCGCACAGCAGTCCCCACAGCGCTGGTTCGAGGGCGTCCTCGCCGGCTCGCAGATGGTATCCGGCCGCCATGAAGCACTGTACGGCCAGCGCGAGCCCGGCCGTCGGAGTCAGCCACGGCAGGACGCCGAAGGATTGAGGCAGCACGAGACCGATGCCGCCTGCGATGTGGGCGATCCCCATGAAAGTGAGCATCGGGCGGGACAGGGCGGCGAACCCGGGAACCCGGTCGGCTCCCAGCCGGCCGCTCAGCACCAGGGGGAGGGCGACTGCGGTCGACACGACGAACCAGCACGAGAGGAACCACTGCAGGGTCCAGAGTGTGATGTCAGGGATGGTGTCCATACTCAGCAGGACGATTCCGGTCCGGCGAATGTGACCGGAATCGAGGACGCGCTGTCACACTGACGGTGATCCGATCGTCCTGGAGTGATATGGACATTCCTGCATCCGGCAGAGCGGACCATGTGGCGAGATCGGCCCGCATCTCGGCCTCCTGGCGCGAAGACCGTGCCTATCTCCTGGCCGCGGCCAGGCGCATCCTGGCGGATGCGGACGGGGCGGAGGACGTGGTCGCCGAGGCCTATGCACGCCTCTCCGCACAGGTCGAGGCGGTGCGGGATGCGCGTGGCTGGCTCGTGGTGGTCGTACGCCGCATCGCGCTGGACCGGCTGCGCTCGGCGCACCGTCGGCTGACGACGCCCGTCGATCCGGCCGAATCCGCTCTGGACCTCGCGCCTGCGTCGGCTGCCTCGTCCGACGATCCGGCCGACAGGATCTCCCTCGACGACGAGAACCGCCGTGCGCTCGCGGCGGTGCTGGACTGGCTCACCCCGGGCGAGCGCGCGGCCTTCCTGGTGCACGACGTCTTCGGGCTGCCGTTCGACGACATCGGGACGCTTCTCGGGCGAACGCCGGGCGCCTGCCGCCAGCTCGCATCGCGGGCGCGGCGCTCGATCCGCGACTCGCCGTCTGGGGTCACGGCCGCAGCCCCGCCGCCCGACCCGCAGCTCGACCTCCTGGTCGAGCGCTTCGTCGCGGCGTGCGCCGGCGGCGACGTCGGCGGGCTCGCGGCCCTCCTCCATGAGGATGTGTCGGGGTGGGCGGTGCGCGGCGGAGCTGTGCTCGGGGAGGCTCGCGGAGCCGGCCGCGTGAGCGCGCGGGCGGCCTCCCTCTTCGGCCGGCGATCGCCGTGGAGCATGGTCCCCTTCCCGCTGGAGGATGGCGCCGGGGTGCTCGTCACGCGGAGCGGTTCGCCGGCCGGCATGATCCGCCTGATCGTCGACGCCGGGGTGATCGAAGGGCTGCAGGCGACGCTGCTCGACGACTGGAGCGCCGGTCCCGTCGGCCGGCTCGACTGATGCTGGGTCAGGCAGGGCGGCTGTCCCGGGCCGATGGCCGGTGTATGCGGCGTGGGTGCGCTCAGCGCAGCCGGTCGGCGAAGAAGGAGCGCAGCTGCGCGGCGCACTCGGGCTCGCGCACGCCCGGATGGACCTCGACCCAGTGGTTCAGCCGCGGCTCGCGCAGGATGTCGAAGACCGAGCCGGAGGCGCCGGCCTTCTCGTCCCAGGCGCCGAAGATCACCGTGCGGATCCGCGAGAGCACGATGGCCCCGGCGCACATCGGGCACGGCTCCAGAGTGACCGCCAGGGTGCAGTCGGCCAGCTGCCAGCTGCCCCGGACCGCGGCGGCCTCGCGCAGCGCGTTGATCTCGGCATGGCCGGCCGGGTCGACGTCGCGCTCGCGGGTGTTCGATCCGGTGCCCAGCACGGTGCCGTCGCCGGCGACCACGACGGCTCCCACCGGCACGTCTCCGTCGTCTTCGGCGCGGGCGGCCAGCTCGAGGCACCGGCCGATCAGCGTGCGCTGCGTCGCGGCCGAGCGGGGGTCGAAGGCGTCGGAAGCGCCGGAGTCGGCGTCGTGCCGGGCCTCGGGCGTCTCGGGAGCGGGCATGCGGCCAGCCTACCGAGCTGTGCCTGCTGGTAGTTTGGAATCATGCGCGTACAGGTCGTCGAACACCCGCTGATCGCCCACAAGCTCACCCAGCTGCGTCGGGCGGAGACCAGCTCGAACCACTTCCGCCAGCTCACCCAGGAGCTGGTGATGCTGCTCTCCTACGAGGCCAGCGACTCGATCGCCGTCGAGCCGGTCACCATCACCACCCCGGTCACCGAGACCGAGGGCACGCAGCTGGCGGGTCCGACGCCGCTGGTGGTCCCTGTGCTGCGCGCCGGGCTGGGCATGCTCGAGGGGATGACCTCGATGATCCCGACGGCCGAGGTCGGCTTCCTGGGCATGGCGCGCAATGAAGAGACTCTGGACATCATCACCTATGCCGAGCGGCTGCCCGACGACCTCACCGGCCGCCACGTCTTCGTGCTGGATCCGATGCTGGCGACCGGCGGCACGCTGGCCGAGTCCATCCGCTTCCTGACCGAGCGCAACGCCAAGCAGGTGACCTGCATCTGTCTGCTGGCCGCCCCGGAGGGCATCGAGCGGCTGGAGAAGGAGATCGGCGACCTCGACGTCGAGCTGTACCTTGCCGCCATCGACGAGAAGCTCGACGAGAACGCCTACATCGTCCCCGGCCTCGGCGACGCCGGCGATCGGCTCTACGGCCTGGCCGAATAGCACCGGCCGGCGCCTCCGAGACTCTCCTGGACTCGCTGAGACTGCCCGAGAACGACCCGAGGCCGACTCGGGCTGTCCGGGAGGCGTCCAGCAGGTGTTCAGTCACAGGAGGTACGCCGGGCCTGCTCACCTCCGCGGCGGCCCCGCCCCCGCCGCGGATCCGGCGGGACCGGTGGTCGCGGCGGACCTCCCCATGGTGCTCCTCCGCTGATCTCACAGGGATCTGACCGTGGGGTGAGGTCGTCCGCGCTCCGCGGTCGGGCGTGCTGCGACGAGGGGTCGCATGCGGGGAGTCGTGCGGGACGCAGTGTGATCCTGCACACAGTCACCCCGTATTGTCTCACGATGTGAAAGATCTGCCTCTATATTACTTGCAAATTTCATGTGTGACGGAGAGTCTGGACTGACGAGACCAGCGGCACCAGCCAGGAGAGAGCAGGTCACATGTCCGCCGATTCCAGCCAGGCCCAGAACCCCGGCTACGTCCACGTCTCCGTGCGCAACGCGGCCCGTCGCGCCGAGCGCGCCCGTCGCGTGCGCGGAGGCCAGGACGACAGCGCGGGGCAGTCGACCGGGTCCTCGGCGGCCCGCGGCGGACGCTCGCGGCGTGCCGGTTCCGCCTCCTCGGCCGAGGCCCAGCCCCGCACTGCACCGGTCCCGGTGGTAGCGCAGAACGGCGGCGGCCCGCAGATGGTCCAGCCCGACGTCGTCGCCCGCGGCTTCGTCGTCTACGTCGGCCTCGACGAGGACGCCGCCTCCGCGGCCGGCACCTCGCTGCACCGCATCGCCACCGAGATGCGCGACTACGTCGAGTCCATCGCCGCCGACTCGCAGGTGCACATCGCCATGGCCATGGCCTCGGCGGCCGCCGAGGGCGGTGATCTGGAAGTGGTCCGCCAGGCCCTGGGAGACCCGACAGTGGCCCACCGCGCCGCGGACGCCCCGCTGGCGGCCCCGCAGACGCCGTCGTCGGCCGGAGTGCTCATCGATCTCTCGCGGCGCGAGGTCAAGCTCGACGGCGAGGACCTCAACCTGACCTACAAGGAGTTCGAGCTGCTGAACTACCTGGTCGAGAACGGGTCGCGGACCGTCGGGCGCGAGGAGCTGCTGCACGCGCTGTGGCGCCACGCCGACCCGGACCAGATGCCCAACGAGCGCACCATCGACGTCCACATCCGGCGGCTGCGCTCGAAGCTCGGCCGGCTGGCGAACACTGTGCGCACCGTCCGCGGCCAGGGGTACCGCTTCTACGAGCACCCCGAGGTCACCGTCTGGGCTGCGCCCGAATACTCCATCTGATCTGCCCTGCGACCTGATCTGCCCTGCGACCTCGACCCGAACTGAGGCTCTGATGTCGACTGCCGAGCTGCTGGTGCTCCGCCATGCCCAGGCCGGGCACTCCTTCAGCGAGGAGGACCATGCCCGCACGCTGACCGACCGCGGAGCCGACCAGGCCCGGGCGGTCGGGGCGCGCCTGCTGGATGCGGGCGCCCATCCCGACTGGATCATCTGCTCCGACGCCATGCGCACCCGGCAGACCTGCACCTGGGTCGGCCAGCAGCTGGGGGAGAAGGGGTCGACCGCGTACCACGAGCCGCGGCTGTATCTGGCCTCCTCGCGCGCGATGCTCTCGGTGATCAACGAGACGCCGGAGACGGTGCGCTCGCTGCTGGTGATCGCCCATATGCCCGGCGTGCAGGAGCTCAGCAGCGAGCTGGCCTCGGCAGGCTCCGAGGAGGAGCCGGTGCTGCGGATGGCCGGCAGCTGGCCGACGGCGGGGCTGGCCCGCTTCCGCGTCGACAAGCCCTGGGCCGAGCTCGACGGCCGCGACGCGCGGCTCGTCGAGTTCTGGGACTGAGCCGCAGCCTGCGCGGACCGAGCACAGTCTGAGCGCAGCCCGGCAGACGAAGGGGCCGCCGACCGGATCATCCGATCGGCGGCCCCTGCTGTCGCGCGGCGGGCGCGGGAGATGCGGCGGGACTCAGCCGTCCTGCTCGGTCTCCAGCACCTCGACGAGCGCGTCCAGCGCCTCCTCGGCGCCGTCGCCCTCAGCGGTGAGCACGACCTCGTGACCGTACTCGGCGCCGATGCCCATCAGGCCCAGGATGCTGCTGGCATCGAAGGTCTCCTCCGGGTTGTCGGCCTTGGCGATGGTCACCGGCACCGACTGCGAGCCGGCGGCCTCGGCGAACACGGCCGCGGGGCGGGCGTGCAGGCCGGCCTTCGAGCCGATGGTGGCGGTCCTCTGGGCCATGGGGTCGTCCTCCTGGATCGATGTGACTATGGGGGTCGGTGAGGGGATCCTCAGGGTCGCGACGACGGCGCCGTCGCGGGTCTGCGAACCATCCTATGCGGTTCGCGCCGGTGTCAGGCCGCCACCGGCTCGGCCGCCGTCGTCTCGGCGGGCTCGCTGCGGCGGACCCAGCGCTTCAGCGCCACCACGGTGAGCGCGGTGACCACCGCGCCGATCAGCACCGCGAGGACGAACAGCGGGAACGAGTCGATGGCGAAGAACACGAAGGCGCCGCCGTGGGGAGCCTGCGAGGTGATGCCGAAGCCCATGGTCAGCGCGCCGGTGACGGCGCCGCCGACCATCGACGAGGGCAGCACGCGCAGCGGGTCGGCCGCGGCGAAGGGGATCGCCCCCTCGGAGATGAACGCCGCGCCGAGCAGCACGGCGGTCTTGCCGTTCTCCTGCTCGGCGGCGGTGAAGCGCCGGCGGTCGATGAAGGTCGCCAGCGCCATGCCCAGCGGCGGGACCATGCCCGCGGCCATCACTGTGGCCATGATCATCAGCGGGGCGGGGTTGTCGGCCACCGAGCCGGCGGAGAGGCCGGCGACGGCGAAGGAGTAGGCCACCTTGTTCACCGGGCCGCCGAGGTCGACGCACATCATCAGGCCCAGCACCAGGCCGAGGAGGATGGCCGCGGTGCCGGTCATGCCCGACAGCCAGGACTCCAGACCCGACGTCAGCTGCGCGATCGGCCCGCCGAGGAAGAGGACCATCAGCCCGGAGGAGACGATGGAGGCCAGCAGCGGGATGATCACCACCGGCATCAGTCCGGCCAGCCAGCGCGGCACGGTCAGCGACCGCAGCCAGTGCGCGACGAGGCCGGCGAGCACGCCGCCGACGATGCCGCCGATGAATCCGGCGCCCATGATGCCGGCGACCGAGCCGGCGACGAAGCCGGGGGCGATGCCGGGCCGGTCGGCCATGCCGAAGGCGATGTAGCCGGCCAGCGCCGGCACCAGGAAGGCCATCGAGGCGTTGCCGATGGTGAAGGCCACCGCGCCGAGGTAGGCACCGAGCTGGCCCATGCCGACGAAGTCCTCGGGCAGCTCGTCGCCGGAGGGCAGGTTCCACAGCGCGTTGTTCAGCGCGACGTCCTCGGAGACGTCGGTGATGTTGTAGCCGCCGAGCAGGAAGCCCAGGGCCATCAGCAGACCGCCGGCGGCGACGAACGGGATCATGTAGCTCACGCCCGTCATCAGCACGCGCTGGATCTTCTTGCCGAAGTGCTCGTCCTCCTCGGTGCCGGAGTCCGAGGACTCGGCCTCGGCGGCGCTCACCCGGGCCGCCTGCGGGTCGTCGGCGGCGGCGAGCGCGGCCTCGACCAGCTCGCCGGCGCCGTCGACGGCGCGCTTGACCGGCACGGCCACCACCGGCTTGCCGGCGAAGCGGGCCTTGTCGCGGACGTCGACGTCAGTGGCGAAGATGACCGCCTCCGAACCGGAGACCGCCTCGGCGGGCAGCGCCTCGGCGCCGGCCGAGCCCTGCGTCTCGACCTGCAGCTCGACGCCGCGGTCGGCGGCGGCCTGCTTCAGCGCGTCGGCGGCCATGTAGGTGTGGGCGATGCCGGTCGGGCAGGCGGTGATCGCCACCAGCCGGCGGGTGCCGGAGGAGGCGGTCTCGGAGTCGTGCGCGGAGGAGGTCTCGGCGGCGGTCGGCGCGGCCGATCCCGCCGGCGTCGCCTCTGCGGAGGCCCCCTCGGCCGGAGCCTGGGGCTCGACGGCGGAGCGGACCAGCTCGACGACCTCCTCGGCCGAGGACGCCTCGCGCAGCGCGGTGACGAAGTCGGCCTTGACCAGCGAGCGGGCCAGCGCGGCGAGGATGGTCAGGTGGGCCTTGTCGGCGCCGTCGGGGGCGGCGATGAAGAAGGCCAGATCCGCCGGGCCGTCCTTGGCGCCGAAGTCCACCGGGGACGCCAGCCGCGCGAAGGCCAGTGTGGCCTCCTCGACGGCGGAGGTGCGGCAGTGCGGGATGGCGAAGCCGCCGGGCATGCCGGTCGGGGAGGTCTCCTCGCGGGCGGCCGCGTCGGCGGCCAGCTGCTCGGGGTCCTCGGTCCGGCCGGCGGCGGCGATCTGTGCCGCGAGCGCGTCGATGACCTCGCGCGGCGCAGTGTGGTCGAGAGCGTCGAGGCTCACCAGCTGCGGTGTGATGATGCTGCTCATGACAGGGTTCCTTCGATGGACGGGGGATATGGGGTGGCGAGTGATCGGAGGTGCGCCGCGGCGGGCGCGGGGACGGACCTCAGCGGGGTCGTCGCGGCAGCGGCTGCACGACGACGGCGTCGAGGTCGAGATCGTCCGGCGTCGGCATCACCGAGCCGGGGAGGGCGGCGGCGGCGCGTCCGTGGGCGGCCGCGCGACGCAGGGCGTCCTCGGCGGAGAGCCCCTCGGCCCGTCCGAGCAGCAGACCCGCCAGCGAGGCGTCGCCGGCGCCGACGGTGGACCGGGCGGTCAGCGGCGGGCCGTCGGCATGGAGCACCGCCGCCTGCGGATCGGCGGACACCAGGAGCGCGCCGCGGGAGCCGAGGGTCACCAGCGCGTCGCGCACGCCGTGCGACTGCAGGCGGCGCACCAGGGCGACGGCGGCGGCCGGGTCGGCCTCCAGCTCCTCCTCGGCGAGCCGAGCCTCGGGGCAGTCGGCCGGCGCGCCGTCGCCGTCGCGGTCCTCGGTCAGCACTGAGGCCAGCTCGAGCAGCTCCTCGGCGTTGGGCTTGATCAGCTCCGGGCCGACGGCGACGGCGGCTGCCAGCGCCGGTCCGGAGGAGTCCACCGCGACCTGCGGGGCGTCGTCGCCGAGCTGCTCGCGCAGCGCGGTGATCAGCCGGGCGTGCAGATCCGTCGGGGCGCCGGGCGGCAGCGAGCCGGCGGAGGCGACCTGCTGCGCACCGCGACAGCGGGCGACGGCGAGATCGAGCAGCGCGGCGACCTGGGCGTCGTCCAGGGCCGCTCCGGGCTCGTTGATCTTGGTGGTCACGCCCTGCGGATCGGTGACGGTGACGTTGGTGCGCACCGGGGCGCCGGTCGGCAGGCTCGCGTGGGGGACGTCGACGGCGGCCAGCGCGGCGATCATCGGGTCGGACTCGTCGCCGGGCAGCACTGCGAGGGTCTCGCGGCCGGCCGCGGCCAGCGCGCGCGAGATGTTCACGCCCTTGCCGCCGGGCTCGGAGGTCGCCCGCGCCGCACGCTGCACGGCGCCGGGCGCCAGCGGGGCGTCCAGCTCGACAGTGCGGTCGAGGCTCGGGTTCGGGGTCACGGTGACGATCATCGGGCGATCACCACCTCGACCTCGGCCTCGTCCAGGGCGGCGCGCAGCGCGGCGGGCGGTTCGGCGTCGGTGATCAGCGCATCGAGTGCGGAGAGCTCGGCGACGCGCACCAGGGAGGAGACCTCGTGCTTGGTGGCGTCGGCCAGCAGCACGCTGCGGCGGGCCGAGCGGATCATCGCCGCCTTCACCGCCGCCTCGGCGGCATCCGGGGTGGATAGGCCGAAGGCGGCGTCGAGGCCGTTGGTGCCCAGGAAGGCGACGTCGACCCGGCGGGCGGCCAGCGTGGCCAGCGCCTGGTCGCCGACCACGGCGCCGGTGATCCCGCGGACCTGGCCCCCGAGCACCTCCAGATCCAGATGCGGGCGGTCGGCCAGCGTCTGGGCGATGGGCACTGCATCGGTGATGACAGCTCGTGTCCCGCCCTCAGCGGCGGGCGGCACCGCGGCGTCGTCGGCGAGCAGGTCGGCCAGCGCCTCGGTGGTGGTGCCGGCGTCGAGGACGGCCGAGCCGCTGCTGGGCGGCAGGAAGTCCAGCGCGGCGGTCGCGATCATCCGCTTCTGCTCGGCCCGGCGGGACTGGCGCTCGCGCCAGGGCGTCTCGGCGCGGACGCCGGAGCCGGCCAGCACGGCCCCGCCGTGGATGCGCTCCAGAGAGCCTGCGCGCTCCAGGGCGTCGAGGTCGCGGCGGACGGTCTCCTTGGTGACCTCCAGCTCGTCGGAGATCTCCTGGACCGTCGCCGTCGTCCGGGTGCGCAGACGCGCGAGGATGCGGTCGTGGCGTTCGGGGGCGAGCAGAGCCATGAGTGATCCCTCCGGGCTCGGGGCCGCCGAGACGGCGGCAGATCGAGTGTGATGCGCGGCACGTGCATGCCGATGATGACCGACTGTATCTGTGTTCTTCTGTGTTTGCAACACGTATCAGTGGGTTTGTGTGGGCCTCGGTGGGAACAGGAGGGGCGACAGCCGGCGACACGGACGGTCTGCGGCCGGGCAGGGCGCGGTCGGGCAGGGCGGGGGTGTTGTCCCGACGTCGAAGGCAGACCCGCCCGTCGTGGCCGGTCAGCGGCCCGCGCCGCCTCCGCCGCCGAGACCGCCGCCGGGCATGCCCGCCCCGGCTCCTCCGTCGACGATGCCTCCTGCGGCGCCGGGGCCGGAGGGCACGACCGCCTGGTGGCCGAAGAACTCCGTGGAGCCGGCCAGGGCGACCATCGCCCCCGGATGCAGGGCGGCCGAGCCGGACGGACCGCCGGCCAGGCCCATGGCGCGCGCGGTCTCGGCGGAGGCGCCGTCGTCGAGCTCGTCGAGGGCGGCGGCCCACTGTTCGGCGACGCCCAGGGCCACGGCATAGGCCAGGTGGCGGGAGATGCGTCGGGCGTCGGGGGCGTCGCGCAGCTGCTGAGACGTCGTCTCGGCCAGGTGTCGGCGGAAGCCGCAGGCCTGCTCGGCGTGGGCCCGTCCCAGCGCGGTGCGTCCCACGCTGAGCTTCCGCCCGGCGAACTCCAGGACGAGCCAGAGCGCGATGAGTCCGGCGAGGACGGCGGCGAGTCCGGCCGTCGAGTCCGGGATGAGCGGTGCGTTGTCGGTGAAGCCGTTGGCGGCCACGATGGCGGCGAGGGCGCCGACGACGGTTCCGGCGATCGCGGCGGTGGTGCGTATCGTGCCCCAGCGGGGCCGCGCCCGGCGCGGGTCGACCGTCTCGCGGAAGAAGCGGCGCTCGGCGATCCGTCGGTGCAGCTGCTCGTCCATGCGGTCCACGGCCTCGCTCAGCCCCTCGGGAGAGTCGTCGAGACGCACGGCGGCGGGCTCCGCGGGGGCGTCGTCCTCTCCCGCGCCGTCGCCGAAGAGGCCGTCGAGCAGCGTGGCCTCGAAGTCGGCGAGTGAATCGGGACGGTCGGGCGCGGTGCGGCGCACCAGCCAGGTGCTCGGTTCGGCCCGGGCTTCCCGGGCTGTCGGTGCCGCGTCCTGGTCGTGTTCCCGGGCCTCGTCCGGGGCTTCGTCCGAGTCCTCGTCCGGGTCCCGATCCGGTTCGCCGGCCGATGCCGCGCTCGGTACTTCCTCGGAGGGTCCGGACGGAGTCAGCCCCACGTGGCCGCGCGCGGCCAGGTCCAGCAGCGTCGCCCCGACCGCCCGCGGCGGCAGACGACGCTCTGCCACCACGGCGGCCTCGGCCGGTGCGAGCCGCTCGGGCGGAGCAGGGCGGGCCGGGGAGCTCGGGCGGCGAGGCGCCGGCGTCGTCGCCGTGGTGTCCACGGCGTCCGGTGCGGGCAGGGCCCCCGGAGGCAGCCCCACGAAGGAGTCGTCCCGGTCGCGCCGGATGCGGCGCACCATCCAGATCCCGCCGATCACGGCGACGACGATGAGCAGCGGGGCGGCCGAGGCCCCGACCACCGTCCAGACCGGGTCGGTGATCGTCGCGATCGCGGGCCAGTAGCGGTGCGGATTGCTCCAGTGAGGCGTGATCAGCTGCGGGACGTCGTCCTCGACCGTGTCGGGCGGGTAGGTCGCCTGTACTGTCAGGCCCTGGCCGGGCTCGAGCTCCGCGGCGGTGACGGTGACGTTGTCCTCGCCCTCGACGACTCGGCAGGTGCGGATGGTCTCGACGTCGCCGGCCTGACAGCTGGTCCGCAGCGGAGCCTCAGAGGCGGTGATCGTGGTGTCGACATGCTCGATCGGCACCTGCCACTGCTGGCCGGTGACGTTCCAATGCAGCATCTGCCGCGCGGCGGCGGGGGCCGAGGACGGACGGCCCGGGTTGGCGGACCCTTCCGGGAGGTCGGGCGCGGTGGGGGAAGGGGAGGCGTCGGCCTCGTCGTCGGAGGTCTCGGAGGGCGTCGTGGCGGTCATCGCGCCGTCGACGGTGTAGCTTAGCTCGTACCCCTGGACGCCGGTCCGCGTCTCGCCGCGCTCCTCGGTGGAGCCGACGCCGACGCGGAGCATGTCTCCGTCCTCCTCGGTCCAGACATCGGCCGGCGCACCGCTGGAGCTGGAGACCTCGAAGTCGTCGTACTCGTAGACGCGCAGGCGATCCCCGTCCGATTCGGCGGGCTCGCGGCGGATCAGATCGCGCCGGAAGCCCAGCCCCTCGCGGGTGCCGAAATCCCAGGAATAGGTCTCGGTGACGTGCAGCGTGCCCTGTGCGTCGATGTCGACGGCGATGTCGAGGCTGCGCACGACGTCGTCCTCGGGATCCGGGCTGCAGCCGGCCAGGCCCAGCACCATCCCGAGCATCAGCGCTGCGCTGGCCACGGCGGCCGGCAGACCACGCCACAGCCTGCGCATCGGGCAACCCCCTCCTGGTCAGCTCGACGGCGACCGGTCGGACCGATCGCCCTGCCAGGGTACTGGGTGCGGTCGGGTCAGCGGGGTCGGCGGTTCCCGCCGCCGCGGCGGAGCTGACGGATGATCATTCGAGCGATGCGGCGCAGCAAGTAGGTCATGCCCGCATCCTAGAGGACGGCGCGTCATCGCGGGGAGGGGTGGGGCGGGGCGCCCCTCCCGACATCGAATGGCGACTCCCGGAGGCATCTCCCCGGCGACACGCCGTGTCGGGAGGGGAGATGCTGCGGGGAGCCGCCACTCGATGGAGGATTCGCGGCGGGGTGGCGGTGCAGGGTGCTCGTCGCCGGGACGTTGCGGCGGGGAGTACTCAGCGAGTCTGGAGACACCCAGAGCGAGGGCTGGACACGGTGGGCGCCGAGGCCAGCCGGTCAGGTCGGCGGGGAAGGGGTGGACCCACGTGCGGAGAGCTTTGGTCGGGGGAGGCCTCCGAGATGGCCCGCGTATCCACGTCACAGAAGGGCCGCTCAGAGGCCGTGCACCCGACACACAGGATGCGCCTCGCTTCCCCCGAGTGCAAGGTGAAGCACACCATAGAGCCGCATCCTGAGGGCATCCCGGGAGTCAGCTGGGATCATGCCGTGAGAATCGGACAGAGAAGACCCCCGGATCGACCAGCGCTGAGGGGGCGCACTGACGGCCGATCCGGGGGTCGGATCACTCGCACCTTGATGAGGTAAGTACCACGCTACACAGGAGGCATGACTGCGGGCCTGGTAGCCGCTGGGAATCCGCTGGACGCTATGATGCCGGCAGGTGCGCGGGGGTATGCGCACGACGGGCGCGGGATCCAGAGCGCCTCCAGGCTCGGACGGATGCGCGTGCGCGAACCTGCGGAACGGTTGCACGCCTGGCTGCACCAGTCGTCTGTCAGCCCGCCCGTCCTGCGACATGAAGAAGCCCCCGCATCCCTGTGCTGACCAGGATGCGGGGGCTTCTCTCGCGGTGCGCCCATAGGGATTCGAACCCCAGACCTTCGGTTCCGTAGACCGACGCTCTATCCAGCTGAGCTATAGGCGCATCTTCACTTGTCTCCGTGACCGCTCCCCGCGATCACGACTTGTACGACTATACATCCACCGTTCGGGGTCGACAAATTCGAGCCGCCTGGTGTGCGGGACGCCACACAGTGCAGTGCTGAGCAAGCTCAGCGGCGGCAGGTCTCAGCGTCGAGCGTGTCATCCAGCGACCTACGTTCACGATCGCCAGAGAGTTAGGTTAGGCTCACTCGCATTGAGTCATCCGCCGCTGATCTAATCACGTCGGTGGATCCTTCACGGCCCGACCGGGCCGCCGTCACGAGCACCGACACCGGAGGTCTTCCCCGATGCCCACGAGCACACGCCCGACTCCTCACCCGACTCTGCGGCGGGCGACGCCGGCTGTCGCGGCCCTGGCCGCCCTGACGCTCTCCGCCTGCGGCGGGGGCAGCTCCGCCGACGACGGCTCCGGAGAGATCACCATCGAGCACGCGCTCGGCACCGCGCAGATCGAGGAGGACCCCGAGCGCGTGGTGGCCCTCGGTCAGGGATCCGCCGAGACCGCCATCGCCCTCGGCGTGACTCCGGTCGGAATGCAGGAGTACCCCTGGGGCGCCGACGATTCCGGGTATCTGCCCTGGATCCACGAGGCGGTCCAGGAGAACGGCGACGAGCCGCCGGAGCTGTTCACCGGCGGTGATGAGATGGACGTCGAAGCCATCGTCGACCTCGAGCCCGACGTCATCCTGGCCCCCTGGACGGGCATCGACCAGGAGCAGTACGACGTGCTCTCCGACATCGCCCCGACTGTCGCCTACAAGGAGGAACCCTGGACGGTCACCTGGGACGGACAGATCAAGACGGTGGCCAAGGCGCTGGGCAAGGAGGACCAGGCCGAAGGTCTCATCGAGGACATCGAGGCGCAGTTCGAGGAGGCCAGCCGTCCGGAGTGGGAGGACATCACCTACTCCTACACTTACACTGATGGCCCGGGGACCCTCGGCGTCTTCTATCCGAGTGAGCAGCGGGCGGCGATGGTCGACAAGCTCGGCCTCACCCCGGATCCGGTCACCGAGAGCGAGCAGCTGAAGGAGTACGACGTCGAAGGCACCGACTCGGCGATGATCGGTCTGGAGAACGCCGACATGCTCTCCGATTCGGACCTGATCTTCACCTTCTACTCGGACGCGGAGACGCGGAAGGAGATCGAGTCGCAGGACCTCTACCAGTCCATCCCCGCCGTCGAGCGCGGGGCGTTGGTCGCCCCGGAGGACCCGGCGCTGGTCACCGCCTCGTCGATGATCAACCCGCTGACGGTGCCGTGGGTCCTGGAGCGCTACGTCCCGATGATCGAGGAGGCTGTCGCTGAGCACGAGCAGGACTGATCCGGAGACCCGTCCGGCGTCTGCCGCGACCCCGCCGACGGCGGCGCCCGGACGCTCCGCCTCCGACGTCGACCCGCCGCCCGCACCCCGGGCGGCGGGCCGTCGTCGTGTCCCGACGGCGACGGCGCTGGGCCTCGCCGCCGCAGTGCTGCTGGTCGCCGCCGCGGCGAGCCTCGTCGTCGGAGGAGGGTCGGTCGACGTCGGCCCGGTCTGGCGCGTGCTGACCGGCGACGGCGACCCCTACATGGAGATGGTCCTCGCCGGCCGGGTGCCGCGTCTGCTCACCGGCGCCGTGGTCGGCGCCGCCCTGGCGGTCTCCGGCGTGCTCATCCAAGGCGTGACGCGCAACCCGCTGGGCGAGCCCGGGCTGCTGGGCGTGACGATGGGCGCCTCCGCCTCGGTCGTCACCGTCACCGCGCTGCTGGGGGCGGCCACCGGCCAGATGCTCGTGCTCGCCGCGCTGCCCGGAGCCGTGGTCGCGGTGCTGATCTCCTATCTGCTCGGCCGCCGCGCCGGCGGCTCCTCCGTGGTGCCGCTGGTGCTCGCCGGCGCGGTGGTCTCCGCCGTGCTCGGCGCCTATGTGCAGTCGATGACGCTGTTGCGGCCCGCGGTCTTCGACTCCTACCGGCACTGGGTGGTCGGCTCGCTCATCGGGGCCTCGCCCGAGACGCTGGTCACCGTGCTGCCGGCGATCGTGCTGGGGCTGCTGTTGGCGCTGGCCTGCGGATCGGGGCTGAACTCGCTGACTCTGGGCGAGGAGGTCGCCGTCTCGCTGGGTGCTCCGGTGGCGCGCGTGCGGCTCGGTGCCATCGCCGCGGCCACGCTGCTGGCCGCCGCGGCCACCGCCGCCGTCGGCCCGATCGCCTTCGTCGGACTGGCGGTGCCGCATGTCGTCCGCGCACTGGTCGGCGCCGACCACCGGGTGCAGATCCCGGTCGCGGTGCTGCTCGGCGCGGCGCTGCTCGTGGCCGCCGACGTCGTCGCCCGGCTCGTCGCCTGGCCGCAGGAGGTGATGGTCGGCACGGTCACCGCCTTCGTCGGCGCGCCGTTCCTGCTGGCCGCCGTCCGTCGCGGGAGGGTCACGGCATGAGCACGACGACCCAGCGCGCGGAGGAGCAGGCGCCGCCGGCCTCCGCGGCCCCGCCGGGCACCGCGATGCCGACCACGGCGCGGCAGGATCCTCCGGCGACGACGCCGGCAGCGGCCGCGGCCCGTCCCGGAACCCGCCGTGCCGCCCCGCGCCTGCTGCGCCTCGGCTCCCGCGTCGCGCTGCCCGTCTCTCCGCGGAATCTGACCGTGGCCGCAGTGCTGGGCGCGCTGATCCTGATCTGCGGGCTGGTCACCCTCTCGGCCGGGAGTCTCGGCGTGGCGCCCGCGGAGGCGGTCGCCGCGCTCGCCGGCGAGGCCGACGGGAAGGTGGAGTTCGTCCTCGAGCGGCTGCGCGGACCGCGGCTGCTGGTCGCCGTCGGCGTCGGGCTGGCCCTGGGCCTGTCCGGGTCGCTGTTCCAGACCGTCACCCGCAACCCGCTGGGCAGTCCGGACGTCCTCGGCCTCGGCGCCGGAGCCGGGGCGGGCGTCGCGATGACCACGCTGCTCGGCAGCGGCATGGTCCCGGCCCCGATCGGTGCAGTGGTCGGCGCCGGGATCGCGATCCTGCTCGTCTGGTGGTCCAGCGGGGTGGGCTTCGCCTCGCCGGCGCGGGTCATCGTCACCGGCATCGGCGTGGCCTCGATGGCCACGGCGCTGACCCACTACGTCGTCGCCGTCGCCCTGCACGACGCCGCCCACGACCTCGCCGCCTACACGATGGGCTCGCTGGGCACCCGCAGCATGGAGCATGCCGCGCTGATCGGCGTCGCGCTGGCGGTGCTGCTGCCCGCGCTGGTGCTGCTCGCCCACCGGCTGCGGCCCATGGATCTGGGCGACGAGCTCGCCGACACACTCGGCTCGGGCGCCGCGAGCACCCGGACGGCGGCCATCGTGCTGGCCGTGCTGCTGGCCGCCGCGGCGGTCGCCGTCGCCGGGCCGATCTCCTTCGTCGCGCTGACCGCCCCGCACATCGCCCGGCGACTGACCCGCGCACCGGGGCCGAACCTCGCCGTCTCCGCGCTGGTGGGGGCGATGATCCTGGTCTCGGCCGATCTGGCCGCCCAGCAGCTGCCGTTCCTCGACGGCCTGCCGGTCGGCATCGTCACCGCCGGCGTCGGCGGCGTCTATCTGGGCCATCTGCTGATCGTGGAATGGAGGAGGGCCAGTGCCTGAGTTCATCGAGAGCACGCCCCGGCGCCTCGACGGCGACGACGACGTGCGCCCGGCGGAGCCCGCCGGACGGCCGCCGGCGTCGTTGCGCGCGGCGTCGCTGACCGTCGGCTACGGCGCGCGCCCGGTCCTGGAGGATCTCAGCCTCGAGGTCCCGGACGGGCGGGTGACCGCCGTCGTCGGACCCAACGGCTGCGGCAAGTCGACGCTGCTGAAGACGTTGGCGCGGACGCTGACTCCGCGCGCCGGCGAGGTGCTGCTCGACGGCACGCCGCTGACCCGCTGGAAGTCTCGGCGCATCGCCCGCCGGGTGGCGATGCTGCCGCAGTCGCCGGTGGTGCCCGACGGCGTGACGGTGCGCGGGCTCGTCGCGCGCGGTCGCCATCCGTACCACTCGCCGCTGCGCCAGTGGGTCGTCGGCGACGACGAGGCGATCGCCGACGCCATGGAGGCCACCGGCATCGCCGAGTTCGCCGAGGCGCCAGTGGTCGAGCTCTCCGGCGGACAGCGCCAGCGCGCCTGGATCGCGATGGTCCTGGCCCAGGACACCGAGCATGTGCTGCTCGACGAGCCGACGTCGTTCCTGGACCTCGCCCACCAGGTGGAGGTGCTGCGGCTCTGTCGGGCCATCCGCGAGCAGGGCAGGACTGTGGTCGCCGTGCTGCACGACCTCGACCAGGCCGCCCGCTGGGCGGACCACGTGGTGGTCGTCGACGGCGGTCGGATCGCCGCCGCCGGACCGCCCGAGGAGATCATCACCGCCGAGCTGGTCGCCGAGGTCTTCGGGCTGTCCTGCCAGATCACCCGCGACCCGCAGTCGGGCACGCCGAAGGTGATCCCGCTGGCCGAGGCGTGATGTCTCCGAGTCTCGGTGCGCGAGACGGGGCGGTCTTGGTCGGTGCTTTCCTGGAGCGCAGTGCGTGATCTTCATCACACAAATCGATTGATGTGCCGTCATGCGGCCTCACGCTCTGAAGTGGAGGGGTGCGGACCACTACAGTATGAGCACCTGCTGGATCACAGATGTGGGCTTCGGCGGACACGACGGCGTGTCCGACGATCGGCTCCGGCTCACCGGCGAGACGGAGAGGGTCCGCCCTGCATCGCGGATGGCCCAGCAGCGCCCGCAGGACCCGACGGAGGGAAACAATGGTCGCCACCGTTGCAATGACGCCCGGTGCTGACATCGTCGCGGAGTCGCCGACGACGCACACAGCCCTGAACGAATTCGTCAGCCAGATCGCGGAGCTGACGACCCCCGACCGCATCCACTGGGTGGACGGCGGGGAGGCCGAGAACCGACGGCTCACCGACGAGCTCGTCGCCGCCGGCACCCTGACCCGGCTCACCAGCCCGGAGTTCCCGAACTCCTACGCCGCCTTCTCCGACCCCTCCGACGTCGCGCGCGTGGAGGAGAGCACCTTCATCTGCTCCGAGCGCGAGGAGGACGCCGGCTTCACCAACAACTGGCGTGACCCTGAGGAGATGCGCCGGACGCTGAGCGGCCTGTTCTCCGGTTCCATGGCCGGGCGGACGATGTACGTCATCCCCTTCGTCATGGGTCCGCTGGACGCCGCGGATCCGAAGTTCGGCGTCGAGATCACCGACTCGGCCTACGTGGTGGCCTCGATGCGCATCATGACGCGCATCGGCGCGCGGCCGCTGGCGCGGATGGAGGAGCTCGACGCCGAGTTCGTCCCCGCGGTGCACTCGGTCGGGGCGCCGCTGGCCCCGGGCGAGCAGGACGTCCCGTGGCCGTGCCACGACGACAAGCACATCGTCCACTTCCCGGAGACCCGCGAGATCTGGTCCTTCGGCTCCGGCTACGGCGGCAACGCGCTGCTGGGCAAGAAGTGCTTCGCGCTGCGCATCGCCTCGGTGATGGGGCGCGACGAGGGCTGGCTGGCCGAGCACATGCTCATCCTCAAGCTCACCAGCCCCCAGGGACGCACGCACTACATCTCCGGGGCCTTCCCCTCCGCCTGCGGCAAGACCAATCTGGCGCTGATCGACCCGACGCTGGAGGGCTGGACGGCCGAGACCCTCGGCGACGACATCACCTGGATCCGCCCCGGCGACGACGGCGAGCTGCGCGCGATCAATCCCGAGACCGGATACTTCGGCGTCGCCCCGGGCACCGGCTGGAGCACCAACGCCAACGCCATGCGGGCGATCGCGAAGGGCAACTCCATCTTCACCAACTGTGCGCTGACCGACGACGGCGGCGTCTGGTGGGAGGGCCTGACCGAGGAGCCGCCGGCGCATCTGATCGACTGGAAGGGCGAGGACTGGACGCCCGACGCCGATCGGCCGGCCGCCCATCCGAACGCGCGGTTCTGCACTCCGATCGAGCAGACCGACATGCTCGCCGAGGAGTTCCACGCCCCGGAGGGGGTCACGCTGGACGCGATCCTCTTCGGCGGCCGGCGGAAGACCACGATCCCGCTGGTCACCGAGGCTCGCGACTGGACCCACGGCATCTTCTTCGGCGCGACGCTGTCCTCGGAGACCACCGCCGCCGCGGCCGGCGAGGTCGGCCGGGTGCGGCGCGACCCGATGGCGATGCTGCCGTTCATCGGCTACGACGCCGGCGACTACCTCAAGCACTGGATCGAGGTCTCCGGCGCCGCCGATCCGGAGAAGCTGCCCGGCATCTTCCTGGTCAACTGGTTCCGCCGCGGCCGGGACGGCAAGATCGCCTGGCCCGGCTTCGCGGAGAACACCCGCGTGCTGACCTGGATCATCGCGCGGCTCGAGGGCCGTGCGGAGGCGCGTGAGACGCCGATCGGGCTCACTCCGACTCCGGAGTCGCTGGAGCTCGAGGGCCTGGACATCTCCGACGAGGCGCTCGAGGACTCGCTGCGCGTCGACCCCGCGGAGTGGAGGGCCGAGCTCGACGACATCGAGGTCTGGTTCGACCGCTTCGGCGACTCGATGCCGCAGCCGATCCTCGACGAGCTGCAGCAGCTGCGCGAGCGGGTGGACGCGGCCGGCTGATCCGGGAGCTCGTCCGCTGAACGACTCCGTCCATGCGGGAGAAGAGGTCGGCCCCCGCCGCCTGTGCGGCGGGGGCCGACCTCTGTCCGGAAAAAGGTGAGGCGCGCCTGCCTGTTATTAGGTAAGATGCCCGTGTGCGAAATTCAACGGACCAGGCTCGCAGCACTCCGCTCGACGGCCGCGGCGTCTCCGTGGCCTACGGCGCCCGCCGTGTGGTGCACGACGTCGACGTCGCGCTGCGCCCCGGCGGCGTCACCGCGCTGATCGGCCCCAACGGCAGCGGCAAGACCACGCTGCTGCGCGGGCTCTGTCGGCTGTCCGACGCCGAGGGGGAGATCAGCCTCGACGACGTCGACGCCGCCTCGTACTCGCCGCGCGCCTTCGCCCGGCGGCTCACCGTGCTGGCCCAGCAGCGCCCGACGCCGACCGGGCTGACCGTCGTCGACGTCGTCGGCTTCGGCCGCCATCCGCACCGTCGCCGCCTCTCCCGCGTCGACCCCGGCGGGGCCGAGGCCGTCGAGCGCGCCATGGCGCTGGCCGGCCTGGAGGAGCTCGCGCACCAGCCGGTCGCCGAGCTCTCCGGCGGCCAGCTGCAGCGCGTCTGGCTGGCGGCCTGTCTGGCCCAGCAGACCGACGTGCTGCTGCTGGACGAGCCGACCACCTTCCTGGACCTGAAGCACCAGATGAGCCTGCTGGACCTCATCCGCGACCTCGTCGACGACCACGGGCTGACCATCGGGGTGGTGCTCCACGACCTCGAGCAGGCCGCCGACATCGCCGACCACGTCGTGCTCCTCTCCGAGGGCGAAGTCGTCGCCGCCGGGGCGCCGACGGAGGTGATGACCTCCGATCGGCTCAGCCGCGTCTACGACGTGCCCGTCGACGTCGTCGAGATGCCCGACGGGCGGCTGACCGTGCGCGCTCGGCGCACCGGCCGTCGCGCCGCCGCCTCGGCGGCCCGCGCCGAGATCGCCGGTGCCGCCGGCGAGGAGGCCCTCGCCGTGCCGGCCTGACCTGTTCGACATACCCTCCGCGGGCCCGCACCAGGCCCGTCCGTCCATCCCGACCGAAGGAACCCCTCGATGTCCTCCACCGTCCTCCGCTCCGCCCAGCCGGTGCGCCTGCTCTCGCTCGCCGCCGTCGCCGCCCTCTCGCTGACCGCCTGCGGCACCACCGACGTCGGCGGCTCCGAGGAGGAGTCCTCCGGCGACGCCGGCCCGATCACCGTCACCGACCACTCGGGCGAGGAGGTCACCCTCGAGGAGCCCGCCGATCGCGTGGTCACGCTCGAGTGGGCGCAGACCGAGGACGTCGCGACGCTCGGCGGCGAGCAGGTCGGCATCGCCGACGCCGAGACCTTCGCGCAGTGGAACTCCGCCGTGGAGCTGCCCGAGGACGCCGTCGACGTCGGCCAGCGTCAGGAGCCCAGCCTGGAGGCGATCGGCCAGGCGAATCCGGACCTGATCCTGGGGTCGGCGAACTCGGTGCCGCAGGACCAGATCGAGGATCTCGAGGAGATCGCCCCGGTGGTCCTGCTGACCTCCGCGGACACCGAAGACCCGCTGGGCACGATGGAGGAGAACTTCCGCACCACCGCCGAGCTGCTGGGGTCCGAGGAGAAGGCCGACGAGGTCTGGAGCGAGTACGAGCAGACGCTCGACGACGCTCGGTCCACGCTGTCCGAGGCCGGCGCCGAGGGAACCCCGTTCACCGTCTCCTACGCCAGCGTGGAGGGCAACACCGCCACCTTCCGCATGCACGGCTCGGGCGCGCAGGTCCAGGCACTCGGTGAGGAGATCGGACTGACCACCGCCTGGGAGAAGTCCGGCGACGAGATCTGGGGCATCAGCGAGTCCGACGTCGAGGGGCTCAGCGCACTGCCGGAGGACACGCTGTTCTACCGCTGGCTCGGCACCGAGGAGTCGGACGACGCGCTGGAGCCGCTGGAGAACAACAGCGCCTGGACCTCGCTGGGCTTCGTCGAGAACGACGCCGTCGAGCAGCTGCGCGGCCAGTGGATCTACGGCGGACCGGCCTCCTCGCAGCAGGTCGTGGAGCACCTGGCCGAGACGGCCGCTGAGCACGCCGAGGAGGACACCGGGGAGGACACCGGGGAGAACGCCGGCGCATGAGCCTGCCCGGCACCCGCACGGCGTCGTCGCCGGTCCTCGACGACAGCGGCGCTGACGCCCCGCCGCGCCGCGACGCCCCGGCGCGGGCCCGGGCGGCGGCGACGGCCGCATTGGTCCTCGGCGCCGCCGTGCTGGTCGTGCTGGCCGCCGTGCACCTGACCCAGGGGACCTCCACGGCGACGCCGGCCCAGCTGCTCTCCGCGGTCTTCTCCGACCCGGCGGCCGCCGAGGACCCCACCAGGCAGCTGCTGCGCGGCATCGCGCTGGACTCGCGGCTGCCCCGACTGGTCGGCGGGCTCGTCGTCGGCGCCGCGCTGGGCGCGGCCGGCTGCGCGCTGCAGGCGATGACCCGCAACCCGCTGGCCTCGCCGGATACGCTGGCCGTCAACGCCGGCGCCCACCTGGCGCTCACCGCCGCGGCCGCCTTCGGGCTCTCGCTGCCGATGCTCAGCTCCGCGGCATTGGCCTTCCTCGGCGGGCTGGCCGCCGCCGGGGCGGTGCTGCTGCTCGCCGGCTTCTCCGAGCAGGCCCCGATCCGCCTGGTGCTGGCCGGCACCGTGGTCGCCCTGGGGATGAGCTCGGTGACCGCGGCGCTGATGATGCTCTACTCCCAGTCCACCCAGGGACTCTTCCTCTGGGGCGCGGGGACGTTGAACCTGGCCGGCATGGACGGGCTGCTGCCGCTGCTGCCGGTCATCGGCGTCGCGACGCTGGGCCTGCTGCTCCTGGCGCGCAGCACCGACATGCTCGGCCTCGGCTCCGACGCCGCGCAGAGTCTGGGGGTGCGGGTCGCGCGGCTGCGGGCGCTGCTGCTGGTGCTCTCCGTGGTGCTGGCCGCCGCGGCGGTGACCATGGTCGGGCCGCTGGGCTTCGTCGGCCTCTGCGCCCCGGCCATCGTCCGGCTGCTCGCCGGCCGACTCACCCGTTTCGGCCGCTTCACCTGGGCCGTGGCCGGCTCGGCGCTGCTCGGCGCGCTCATCGTGATCGCCGCCGACGTCGGCGTCCGGGCGCTGGCGGACTGGGCGGGGGAGAGCACCCTCGGCGTCTCCATCCCTACCGGCGTGGTGACCTCGCTGCTCGGCGCGGTCTTCCTCATCGTGCTCGCCCTGCGCATGCCGGCGACCGGCGGCGGCCAGGAGATCAGCGCCGTCGCGCTCCCCACCGGCGTGGGGCTGCGACGTCGGGTGCTGATGCTCGTCGCCGCCGCGGCGCTGGTGGCCGTGCTCGCCGGCGCCGGGATGCTGCTGGGGGACTGGTGGCTGCGGCTCGGCGATCTGCAGCTGTGGCTCTCCGGAGAGGCCGCCCGGGCCATCGAGCTCTCGCTGGACTTCCGGGCGCCCCGCGTCGGGGCGGCGCTGCTGGCCGGCGGGGCGCTGGCCCTGGCCGGCGCCCTGGTCCAGACCGTCACCCGGAATCCGCTGGCCGAGCCGGGGATCCTCGGCGTGGCCGCCTCCGGCGGCGCCGGGGCGGTGCTGGCGCTGATCGTCCTCGGCACCGGGACCTGGTCGATGTCGGCCGGGGCGACAGTCGGCTCGCTGGTCGCCGGGGCTGTGGTCTTCCTGCTCGCCGGCGGGAGGCGCAGCTCTCCGCAGCAGGTCGTGCTCGTCGGCATCGGGCTGATGACCGCCGCGCAGGCGCTCACCCAGCTGATGATCTCCTCGGCCATGCCGCATCAGCAGGCGATTGCCATCGCCTTCCTGGGCGGCTCGACCTTCGGCGCCGGCGGCGAGGACCTGGTGCCGATCCTGGTGATGCTGCTGGCCGCGATCCCGGTGGTCTGGCTGCTGCGCCGGGACCTGGACCTGATCTCGCTGGACGACCACACCCCGCAGGTGCTCGGCGTGCGCACCGCCCGAGTGCGTTCGACGGTGCTGCTGCTGGCGGTGCTGCTCTCGGCGACGGCGGTGATCGGCGTCGGGGTGATCAGCTTCGTCGGGCTGGCCGCCCCGCATATGGCCCGGATGCTCGTCGGCCGCGACCACCGGTGGTTCGTCCCGCTGGCCGTGCTGCTGGGCGCGGCGCTGGTCTCGGTCTCGGACACCTTCGGGCGCACGGCCATCGCGCCCGACCAGCTGCCGGCCGGACTGGTGGTCGCCGTCCTCGGCCCGCCGTATCTGCTCTGGCTGCTGCGCCGCCGCACGCCGTGAGCCCCGGCCGGCGGCGAGGCTCGCCGCGCGTGCTCAGCTGAAGAGCTTCAGAGCGCTGCCGGCGGTCTGCAGCACGCCGTAGACCAGCGGCAGCCCGACGATCGCCCAGGGCAGCCACACCGGCACCGGCGGGGCCCCGGCGGGTGTGACGGCCGGCGCCGTCGGCCCGCCCGCGTCCCCGGCCGGCGCCGTCGACGTCGGCTGCTCCGCCGAGTCGACGTGGTGGCGGGTGTGCACGGCGCGGACCAGCAGATTCGCCAGCAGCCCGACGACGAGCAGGACGACCATGGTGAACAGCGCCGGCCGGTAGTCGGCGGCGACGAGGTCCCCCGGCTCGCCGCGGGCGTCGAGGAAGCCGTTGATGATCAGCGGGCCGACGACGCCGGCGGCGGACCAGGCGGTGAGCAGCCGGCCGTGGATCGCCCCGACCTCCAGCGTGCCGAAGAGGTCGCGCAGGTAGGCGGGGATCGTGGCGAAGCCGCCGCCGTAGAAGCTGATGATGACTCCGGCCAGCACCACGAACAGGATCACTGAGACCTGCCCCTGGGCGGCCAGGAGCGTGTAGAGCAGCACGCCGCCGCCCAGGTAGATCAGGTAGGTGACCTTGCGCCCGACGACGTCGGAGGTCGAGGACCAGACGAAGCGCCCGAGCATGTTCATCAGGCTCAGCAGGCCCACGAATCCGGCCGCGGCGGCCGCGGAGATCGCGGTGGAGCCGTCGGTCCGGAAGAAGTCCCGGATCATCGGCGAGGCCTGTTCGAGGATGCCGATGCCGGCGGTGACGTTGCAGAAGAGCAGGATCCACAGCAGCCAGAACTGCGGGGTGCGGATCGCGGTGTTCGCCCGGACGTCGCCGTCGGTGACCAGGGAGCGCGTCGTGGCCTGCGACGGGTCGTAGCCGGCCGGCGCCCAGCCCGGCGCCGGCACGCGCACCAGCCAGGCGCCGAAGAGCATGACGGCCAGATACACCGCACCGAGCGTCAGGAAGAGGCCGCCGACGGCCGAGCCCGAGGCCGTGGCGGAGCCGGCCGGGGCGGTGTCATAGAGATTCAGCAGCGCCGAGGAGAGCGGGCCGGCGATCATCGCGCCGCCGCCGAAGCCCATGATCGCCATCCCGGTGGCCAGCCCGGGGCGGTCGGGGAACCACTTCATCAGCGTGGAGACCGGCGAGATGTAGCCGATGCCCAGGCCGACGCCGCCGATCACCCCGTAGCCCAAGTAGACCAGCCACAGCTGCGAGGTGTAGATCCCGGCCGCGCCGACGAAGAAGCCGGTCGCCCAGCAGACGGCGGCGACCAGCATCGCCCGGCGCGGGCCGTTGCGGTCGACCCAGGTGCCGAACAGCGCCGCGGAGAGACCGAGCACGACGATCGCGATCGAGAAGATCACGCCGACGGCGGTCAGGCTGGTGTCGAAGTGTGACACCAGGGCGGTCTTGTAGACGCTGGTCGCGTAGACCTGGCCGATGCACAGATGGATGGCCAGCGCCGCCGGCGGGATCAGCCAGCGGTTGAACCCCGGTTCGGCGGTGATGCGCTGCAGCGGGGCGGACCGTTCGGCCAGATCCACGGACATGGAACCCTCCTGGCGAGGTGTGATGGAGCACACGAGCTGGGGCGATATTACGCCGACGCAGGACGGGCTGTCGATCAGTCGCTGAGGTGGGCGGAGGCTCGCGCGGGCCAGGTGCGGCCGACAGCCGTTGCTCCGGTGCACACGCGCCGCCGAGACTGTCGCTGACTGCCGCGCCGCGGGCCGCGGCATGCTCGCACCGCCGCAGAGAGGGAGGGGAACGATGCGCAGCGAACTCTTCGCCGAATCCAACTACGAGGTCGAGGCCGCCGGGACGTTCGTCCGGCAGAACTCGAAGATGATGAAGATCGAGCTCTCCCAAGGCAACGTCAAGGCGCTGGCCGGGTCGATGGTCGCCTACCAGGGGGACGTGCAGTTCGAGCACCAGGGCACCGGCGGCTTCGGCAAGTGGCTGAAGCAGAAGGTGACCGGTGAAGGACTGCCGCTGATGCGCATCGGCGGCACCGGCGAGATCTTCCTGGCGAACAACGGCGCCGACGTGCACATCATCGACCTGGAGGGCGAGTCGATCTCCATCAACGGCCAGAACATCCTGGCCTTCAGCGACACTCTGCAGGACGACATCCAGATGGTCCGCGGCGCCGGCATGGCCTCCGGCGGGCTGTTCAACACCACGCTGACCGGCACGGGGCAGGTCGCCCTCTGCACCGACGGCCCGCCGCTGCTGCTGACCACCGGCGAAGCGGCGACCTACGTCGACCCCGACGCCGCAGTGTGCTGGTCGGCCGGGCTGAACATCCAGGTCAAGGCCGACATCGGGATGAAGGCGCTGATCGGCCGCACCTCCGGCGAGGAGTTCCAGCTGGGCTTCGGCGGCCAGGGCTTCGTGATCGTCCAGCCCAGCGAGAACATGCGCTTCGGCGGCCCGCAGGACGGCGGTCAGGAGCCCGGTCAGGAGGGCCCGCTGGGCGGGCTGGGCAACATCTTCCGCTGATCAGCCCTGCCGGACCAGCTCCAGGACCTCGTCGCGGACCTGCTCCATCACCCGGGCGGTGTGGCCCTCGCCGTTGAACCGCAGGAACGGCTCAGTGTTCGACGGCCGCAGGTTGAACCACCAGGTCCCGTCGGCCGCGCGGACGGTGAGACCGTCGAGTCGGGAGATCTCGACGTCGCGGTCGGCGAAGGCGGCCTCGACGCGTGCGGCGGCGGCCTGCTTGTCCTGCACCTGGGAGTTGATCTCTCCCGAGGCGGCGTAGGGGCTGTATTCGGCGGCCAGCTCGGACAGCGGCCGGGACTGTCCGCCGAGCGCGGCGAGGACGTGCATCGCCGCCAGCATGCCGGTGTCGGCGTTGAAGAACTCACGGAAGTAGTAGTGCGCCGAGTGCTCTCCGCCGAAGATCGCCTGCTCGGCGGCCATCACGGCCTTGATGTAGGAGTGGCCCACGCGGGTCTCCACTGCTCGGCCGCCCTCGCGCTCGACCAGCTCGGGCACCGCGCGGGAGGTGATCAGATTGTGGATGATCGTCGGGGACTCCTCGCCCTCGGCGCGGGCCCGGGCGATCTCCCGGCGGGCGACCAGCGCGGTCACCGCCGACGGCGGGACCGGCTCGCCCCGCTCGTCGACGACGAAGCACCGGTCGGCGTCGCCGTCGAAGGCCAGCCCGAGGTCGGCGTCGTGGGCGCGGACGGCGGCCTGCAGATCGCGCAGGTTCTCCGGCTCCAGCGGGTTCGCCGGGTGGTTGGGAAAGGTGCCGTCGAGCTCGAAGAACAGCGGCACGATGCGCAGCGGCAGCGCCTCGAGGTGCTCGTCGCCGAGCACCGCCGGGGTGGTCAGGCCCGACATCCCGTTGGCGGCGTCGACGACGACGGTCAGCTCCCGCGCTCCGGAGAGGTCGACCAGGCTGCGCAGATAGCGGGCATAGTCGGCCAGCAGCTCGGCCTGCTCGACCGGGCCGGGGCGGTCGACCTCCGGGATCTCCGCGCCGGCGTCGAGGGCGTGGAGATAGGTCTGGGCGGCGTCGCGGATCTCGGTCAGCCCGGTCTCGGCGGAGAGCGGCACGGCCCCGGCCTTCGACATCTTCATCCCGTTGTACTCGGCCGGGTTGTGGCTGGCGGTGAAGACCACCCCGGCGGCGTCGCGCTGGCCGGAGGCGAAGTAGAGCATGTCCGTCGAGATCCGGCCCAGCTGGGTGACATGCGCGCCGCGGGCCGCCGCCCCGGCGGTGAAGGCCTCGGCGAACTCCGCCGAGGAGGGCCGCATGTCGCCGCCGACCAGCACCTCGCGGCCGGCGAGGTCGAGGACGTCGACGAAGGCGGCGCCGACGGCGCGCACCGACTCGGCGGTGATGGTCTCGCCCACGAGCCCGCGGACGTCGTAGGCCTTGAAGGAGGAGGACAGATCGATGCTCACGCCTTCATCGTAAGTCAGTCCGCGGCCCGCGCCGGGTCGGACACCCGCGGCGCCGCCGGGACCGTGCCCGGGATCGTGCTCGGAGCGTGCCCCGTACCGGCGTCCGGTCGGCGTAGGCTGAGCGGAGTGAACGACGACGCCGCCCGCCCCGCCGACGCCCTCCGCCCGGGTCACGAACCGGGCACTGCAGGGTACCGCCGCCTGCTGGCGGGGTTGTTCTGCATCGGCGTCGCCACCTTCGCCCAGCTGTACTCGCCGCAGGGGCTGCTGCCGCTCATCGCCGTCGACCAGGGCGTCACCGCCGACCGGGCCGCGCTGACGATCTCCACGGCCACGCTGGGGCTGGCCCTCGGCGTCATTCCGTGGTCCTATCTCGGCGACGGGGCGGGCAGACGGCGCACGATGCTCTGGTCGGTGAGCCTGGCCTGCGTGTGTGCGCTGGTCGCCGCCGTCGTCGACGCCTTCCCGGCGGTGCTCCTCGCGCGCGGTCTGGAGGGGCTGATGCTCGGCGGGGTGCCGGCGCTCGCCGTCGCGCATCTGAACGCCGAGGTCAGCCCGCGGGCCGCAGCGGTCGCCGCCGGGACCTACGTCTCCGGGACGACTCTCGGAGGGCTGAGCGGCAGGCTGCTGGCCGCGCCGGTCGGCGAGGCGCTGGGCTGGCGGGCCGGCGTGCACGCGGTGACGCTGCTGGCCGGGATCTGCGTGCTGCTGGCGGTGTGGCTGCTGCCGCGCGCCCGGTGCGAGGTCCGCCGGGCCCGGGGGATCGGTGCGGCGTCCGCGGCGCTGACGGCGAACCTGCGCTCGCCGCGGCTGTGGGTCATCTACCTGCAGGCGATGCTGACGATGGGCGGCTTCGTCGCGATGTACAACTATCTCGGCTTCCACCTGACCGGACCGCCCTTCGGACTGCCGGTGTGGCTGACGGCCTTCGTCTTCCTGGCCTATCTGGCCGGCACCTGGTCCTCGCCCTGGGCGGGCCGGACGGCCGCCCGGCACGCGCGGCGACCGGTGCTGCTGGCCGGCAACGGGCTGATGATCGTCGGGGCGCTGCTCACGCTGGTGCCGCACACGGCGGCCGTCATCGTCGGGGCGGTGGTGCTGACCGGCGGGTTCTTCGCCGCCCATGCAGTGGCCGCCGGATGGGCCGGCGCGGCGGCGGTCGGCGGAGCCGCCCAGTCGGCCTCGCTCTACACGCTGGGGTATTACGCCGGGTCGTCGATCTTCGGCTATCTCGGCGGGACGTTCCTGCACCTGGGCGGATGGCCGGCCACGGTGGGGATGGTCGTCGGGCTGGCGGCCACGGCCACTGTGCTCGCCGCCGTCGTGCTGCCGCGGGACTGAGAGCGCCGGCCCGGGGCGCCGTCGGACCCCTGACCGGGGCGGCTGTGACGCCGCAGACACCGTCGGGATGCGTGCCCTAGACTGGCGGCGTGGAAATCATCGGAGTGATCGTTCTGGCCGTCCTGCTCGTGCTCGGCGTGCGCGTGCTCCTGGCTCGTCAGGGACGGCGGCTCAACCGGCGGATCGAGGACGCCGTGACGCCGGAGAACGCCCGCACCGCCGCGCTCGCGCTGACCGACGAGCAGCACCGCGAGGTCTACCGGGCCATCGCCGCCGAGGACGGGCGCCGTGCGCTCGCGACCTTCAAGCAGGCGACCGGCGCCGGCGTGCGGGACTGCATCATCGCGGTGCAGGCGCTGCACCAGTATCCGCAGCGCACGCCCTCCGAGCTGCGGCTGGAGGACGAGCTCTCCGGCGTCTCCGAGGGTCCCGAGGTCCGCGAGGAGCTCGTCGAGGACGCCATCGACGAGGTGCGCGACCAGCCCGACGACCAGTCCGACGACCAGGCGTCCGGCGGGACCGGAGACCAGGACGACGACGCCGGAGCGGATGCCGGGACGGATGCCGGGGCCGACGAGTCCCGGGACCGGCGCCGCGACCAGGACGACGACGGCGGCCCGGTGGCCGAGGCCGATCCCTACACCGGGCGCATCCTCGGCCCCAACGAGGCCGGAATCCCCGACATCCCCGGCGGGGAGCGGCAGGATGACCGCGCCGCGCGGGACGAGGACCAGACGGACGCGACTCCGGAGGACGACGAGTCGGCCGATCGCCCGGAGTCCGAGACCAGCCCCGGCGCCGCCGACGGCGAGCCCGCCGAGGACCCCGAGGTCGAGGAGAAGGCCCGTCGGCTGCTGGCCGAGTCGGAGTTCTCCCTGGACGAGGAGCTGACCGTCCCGGAGGAGTGGACCCGGCAGGACGCCCAGGAGGAGCCGGCCGGCTTCCACCTGGAGGTCCAGCGGGAGGGCGAGAAGATCACCCTCTCCCACGAGGATCTCGAGCCGTGGGTCCATGATCAGCTCTACGCGCTGCTGCGCGACGACCACGTCACCGAGGCGGCCCAGCTGCTCTCCGAGCACTCGCCGCTGACCGAGGACGAGGCGCATAAGTTCCTGGTGGTCTTCAAGAACCAGGGCTGACCGGGCCGGGGCTGGCCCCGGGCCGCGACCGTCGACTGGGCCAGGCCGCACGGGGCGGCCCGGCCGCCGTCGGACCGTCGATCACTGCTGCGGGAGCTGCTCCTGCAGATCCTCGACCTGCTGCCAGTCCTCGGGCAGGTCCTCAGGCAGCTGGTCCAGCTCCTCGCGGAGCTGATCGAGCTGCTCCTGGTCGAGCTCGCCGTCCTCGAGCCGCTGCTCCAGCTCCTCGGGCAGCTCGCTCGGGAACTGGCTGGGCAGCTCCGAGGGCAGATCGCTGGGGAGCTCGCTCGGCAGATCCCCGGTGTCGCCCGGCTCGGCGTCCTGCTGATCCTGTGCGCCGTCGCCTTCCTCGAGGCCGAACTCCTCCTCGAACTGCTCATAGTCGTCGAAGAACGTCATCACCGATGAGGCGATCATGATCGTCATGACCAGCGCGATGATCGTGCCCAGTGCGCCGGTGATGGCGCCGCCGATGCCCAGGCCGCGGCCGCGACGCTTCACCGCGGCGATGATGCCGACGATGACCGCCGCCGGGCCGAGCAGCAGACTGAGGAGCCCGACGAACGGGATGAACGAGAGCACCAGAGCGATGATGCCCAGCACCAGGGCGGTGACGCCCATGCCGGTGCGCTGCGGAGGTTCGCCGCCCCAGGTCGACGGGCCCGGCTGGCCGGCGCCGGGCGGATAGCTGCCGGGCGGCTGGGCGCCGCCGTAGCCGCCGCCGTACGTGCCCGCCGCCTCCTGCGGGGGATGGCCGGTCTGGCTGGTCGCGCCCCAGCCGGCCTGCGGGTCGTGCGGGACCGGGTAGGCCGGCTCGGGCCGGGCGGCGTCGGCGGAGCCCTGCGGTTCATCGACCGGCGGCTGCGGCGTGGCGGGGGCCTCGGCGTCGCGGTCCGGCCGGGCGCTGGCGCCGAAGGCCTCCTCGCCGTCGTTCCGGTCCTCGGGGTGCTCCGGGTGCTGGCGTCCCTGCGGGGTGTCGGTCATCGGATCCTCCTGCGGTGGGGCTCGTGCCGGGTTCTCGAGCGCTGACTCCAGTCTGCCAGCACCCTCGGCCGCGGACCGGCGCTCCCCGCCCTGATCAGAAGTCGCGGGCGGTCTCCGCACTGCGGGCGCCGACGCGGACCAGGTGGATGCGGCGGGTCAGGCGGATCACCGGCCGGATGAGCAGCTGGATGCTGCCGATGAGGAACAGCCAGGTCCCGACGACCGTGGTGCTGGTGAAGAAGAACAGCACGCTGCCGATGGTGAACCAGACGGCGATGAGGATGTCGTTGATGATGCTCAGGACCTCGTAGCGTCCGCGGATCACCAGTTCCTCGTGGCCGATGTGCAGCGTCAGCGGTCGAGATGATGTCGAGCGATCGGTCATGCGGCCAGGCTAGCCGGGGGAGGACGTCCGGGGGAGGGGCCGGGCGGCTGAGTCGACAGTGCTGCACACGTGGTGTGTCACGCCGAGGGCGCCTTCGCCCCATCCACCGCACATCAGGTGTGCATCTCGCGAGGTCGGAGCAGGCGCATACGGCGGTGTGCTGACACAGAAGACGTGCCGGGACATCGGATGAACGATGTCCCGGCAC
>NZ_BAAAYG010000005.1:206959-234375 GCF_039536005.1 Nesterenkonia halobia
TCGAACCCACGGGACGGGGTCGCCGCCCACCGGTTTTCAAGACCGGCTCCTTCGGCCGCTCGGACAGCGCTCCAGGGCAGAGCTTCGGTCTGTGACCGCGGCCGCTGAGCGGGGCCGCGCAGATGTGAAACTCTGGGGGAAGACTATACGGGAGACCGCGTCCCGGCATCGAGCCGGGGCCCGAGCGCAGGAGCGTGAGCATGCGAGCTGTCGAGTACGCCGAGGCCGGAGGGCCCGAGGTGATCCGCGTGACCGAGGCCGAGGCCCCGGTCCCCGCCGCCGGCGAGCTCCTGATCGAGGTCGCCGCCGCGGGGCTGAACCGCGCCGACCTCGCCCAGCGCGAGGGCAACTATCCGCCGCCGGCCGGCGCCTCGCTCACCCCCGGTCTGGAAGTCTCCGGAACTGTGGTCGCCGCCGGGTCGGGCAGCTCGGGCGCGGTCAGCGAGATGGTCGGTCAGCAGGTCGTCGCGCTGCTGGCCGGCGGCGGCTACGCCGAGAGGGTCGTCGTCGACGCCCGCCATGTGCTGCCGGTGCCAGGCGGCGTCGATCTGGTCGACGCCGCCGGACTGATCGAGGTCGCCACCACTGTGCACTCGACGCTGCGCGACGAGGCCGGCATCCGCCCCGGCGACACCGCACTGATCCACGGCGGCACCGGCGGCATCGGCAGCTTCGCGCTGCAGTTCCTCCACGCGCTGGGCGTCACAGTGATCACCACCGTCGGCGGCGCGGAGAAGGCCGACGCCGCGAAGGGCCTGGGCGCCGCCCACGTCATCGACCACCGCGCCGAGGACGTCGCCGCACGCGTCGACGAGATCACCGGCGGCCGCGGCGTCGACGTCATCCTCGACCTCATCGGGGCGAAGTACCTGGAGAAGAATCTGTCCAGCCTCGCCGTCGACGGCCGACTGGTGATCATCGGGCTGCAGGGCGGACGCCGCGCCGAGGCCGACCTGGGGCTGATGCTGGGACGCCGGCTGCGGATCATCGCCGCGACGCTGCGCTCCCGCGACGCCGAGACCAAGGCGCGCTTCGTCGCCGGCGTCGGCGAGGAGGTCTGGCCGCTGATCGAGTCCGGCGACGTCCGCGTGCAGACCGATGCGGTCTTCTCCGTCGACGACGCCGCCGCGGCCCACCGTCATCTGGAGTCGGGCGGCCACCTGGGCAAGGTGCTGCTGCGCTTCTGAGGACCGGGGCGTCGGGGCGAGGCGACGACGGCGACGACGCGGGGCGCCGGCCGATCGAAGCGGCTCGGATAGACTCGTCGCGTCGTCGAGCCTCGGCGTCGTCCGCGGAACGATCCACAGGTGGAGGTGGGATGAAGCTGCTGTCTCGGCGCCGTCGGGCGCGTCGGCTGGAGAAGGAGCTCGGCCGCGGGCTCTGGCGGCAGGCTCACGACCGGTTCGTGCGCGGCCTCGACCGGTATCACCAGATCCTCGAGGGCGTCGACGACGACGCAGTGCACAACGAGCTGGTCCGCCTCGGCGACGAGCTCGCCGAAGCGTTGCCGAGTCTGTGCGCCTGCTGCGCCGCCGCCCAGCGTCGCTGGCCGGCCGAGGAGATGCGCATCCCCGGCGGCGCGGCGCGGCTGCACTCCGAACTCTCCCGGGCGGCGAACCATCTGGCGACCACCGCCGAGGCCGCGGCCATGGTCCGGCTCGGCAGCGCCGAGATCGCCGCAGTACGACGTCGGGCCGATCGGGTGCTCGAGTGCGTGGAGCAGGCTCGGGCGCTCGCCGACGAAGGCTGAGGGCCGATGCAGGTCCGGAGATCCGGGTCAGCCGCGTCCGCGCGTCGTCCTGCTGAACCGGATCGCGACCAGCGGCGTCCATACGGCGCCGACGAGCGCTGAGGCGAACGTCGCGGCGATGAGCAGCCATGCTGCGGTGAACGGCCACTGCGGGCCGTCGGCGTCCAGCGAGGAGACGTTGTAGCCGAGGATCCTCCCGAAGATGACCAGGTAGGCCATCAGCACTGCGAAGGTGGTGAGCGCTCCGGCCATGATCAGGAACGGCAGGTACTGCAGCACCTTCTGCCGGCGGGTCGGCGGTCGCGGGCCTGTGGACGGGCCCGGCCCCGGCGTCGTCGATCCGGCGGTCATCGCGGCCTCCTGCGCTGTGGGGCGACCGGCGGATATGCACGGTCACCGTCCACGCTAGGAGCTCTCGCCCCTCCTGAGAACTCTGCGCCCGCCGGGCGTCACAGCATCAGCGCCGCGGGATGAGACCGGCGCGCTCGCGGGCGAAATCGACCATCGAGACCCGGTCCAGCGCCTCGACCTCGTCGGGTGCGTGCCAGCCGACGTCGTCGGTGGAGCCGTCCTGCTCGGTCTGCAGCGAGCCGCCGACGATCTGGGCGGTGTAGATGATGCGCAGCGCCTGCAGCGGGACGCCCTCGCGGGCCGGGTCTCCGCGGCGGTCACCGGGGATGACCTGCGAGTCGACGGCCAGCACGCCGGTCAGCTCGACGTCGTAGCCGGTCTCCTCGCGGACTTCGCGGACTGCGGCGTCGTCGGGATGCTCGCCGGGCTCGACGCCGCCGCCCGGCAGCGTCCACCCGCCGCCCAGAGTCTCGTGGTGCCAATGGGGCAGCAGCATCCGGCCCTCGTCGTCGGTGATGACCGCGTAGGCGGCAGGTCTGATGTCCACGCCGGGCACTGTAGCACCGGGCGGTAGGCTCGCGGTCATGACCTCGGCAGCGCACGACGACGCCCCCGCACCGCCGCGGATCGAGCTGGTCGAGCCGGAGGGCCTGATCGGCGGAGACGTCGACCAGCTCGCCCGTCTCGGCCAGGCCGAAGGAATGCGATTCGCCGGCGCGACGCTGGCCGACGTCGACCTGGCCGGCGGCAGCATCGTGGAGTGCCGCCTCGACCAGGTGACGCTCGACGGCGTCGACTTCACCGGCGCGACGGTGGCCGAGTCGGTGATCACCGGGCTGGGCGCGGCGCATCTCGACGCGCGGCGCACCACCTGGCGGGACGTGGAGATCGCGGACAGCCGGATCGGGGCGGCCGAGCTCTACGACGCCGGACTCGACGGGGTGCGGATCAGCACGAGCAAGCTGGATCTGGTCAATCTGCGCGGCGCGCGGCTCGCCGACGTCGACATCGTCGACACCCATCTGGTCGAGCTCGATCTGGGCGGAGCCGAGGTGACGCGTCTGCGGCTGCGCGGATGCCGGGTGGACACTCTGGACCTCACTGAGGCGCGGCTGGCCGACGTCGACCTGCGTGGTGCGCAGCTGAGCCGGATCGTCGGGCTGGACCGGATCGGCGGGGCGGTGATCAGCCCCGAGCAGCTGGTCGAGCTCGCCGAGTCCTTCGCCGCGCAGCTGGGCGTGCGCGTGGTGGAGTGAGGCTCTCGCGTCGCCGGCTCGCCCTCGTCTCGCTCACCGGCGGGTCAGGAGTCGTGGCGCCGGTAGACCGGGCCCAGCTTCTCGTCGGGGTCGAGGCGTTCGAGCATGGTCTCGGTGATCTCGCCGAGCTGGTCGAGCTGCTCGGCGGTCAGCGCATCGATGACGTGGTGCCGGACGGTCTCCACATGGCCGGGCGCAGCCTCGCGGACGGCCTGCCAGCCGCTCTCGGTGAGTCGAGCGTAGGTGGCGCGCGCGTCGTCGGCGCTGTGGTAGCGCTCCACCAGCTCGCGGCCCTCCAGGCGGCTGACGACATGTGACAGGCGGGGGAGGGTGGCATTGGTCTGCGCGGCCAGCTCGCTCATCCGCAGCGACCTCTCCGGCGACTCGGAGAGCATGGCCAGCACGTAGTACTCGAAGTGGGTCAGCCCCGAGTCCTTCCGCAGCTGGGCGTCGAGGATCCCGGGCAGCAGCTCCAGCACTGCGGTCAGCCGCACCCAGGTGGCCAGCTGCCGCGAATCCAACCATCGATCATCCACACCACGATTCTCTCCCATGGTGGTTGTCGGAACAACCTCCCTCTGTCTAAGGTTGTTCCGACAACCTTCCGGGGCGTCTCTGGTCCACGGCCGGCCTCGGATCCTCCGATGAAAGGAATCCCCGCCTGATGCGTCTCCTCGTGAACCCTTCGTCCGTCTCGCCGAAGCTCGCCGACCTGGGCCTGCTGATCGCCCGTGTGGTGCTCGGCGTCGTCCTCATCGCCCACGGCTGGCAGAAGTTCAATGAATGGACCGTCGCCGGCACGGCCGAGTCCTTCGCCGGCATGGGCGTGCCGCTGGCCTCGGCGACCGCCGCCGTCGCGACCTGGGTGGAGCTGATCGGCGGGGCGATGCTCGTCGTCGGACTGCTGACCCCGCTGGCCGCACTCTGCGCCGCCGTCGTGATGCTCGGCGCGGCGGTCTTCGTCCACCTGCCGAACGGGCTCTTCGTCGACCAGGGCGGTGCGGAGCTGGTCCTGGCGCTCTTCGCCGGACTGGTGCTTCTTGTCGTCCGGGGCGGCGGCCGGGCCAGCCTCGACGCCGCGCTCTCCCGCGGCAGCGTGCGTCAGCCGGTCGCGGCCGGCTGAGTCCCTGACTCGCGACGGGACGACGTCGCGGCCGGCGACGCCGCCCCGTCGCGGGCTGTTCCAGGCCTGAGGTCAGTCGAGGCGGAACACCTCGAGCTGCACCGCGTCAGGCGTGCGGGCGCCTCGTGCGACGAACAGCCGCTCGTTCATCCAGGCCAGGTCCGGGGCGGCCGTGGTGAACCGCGGCTGGGTGCGGAAGTGGATCCGCTCCGGAGGAACCGGCTCTCCTTCGACGATCGCCCGGATGTCCTCCGCCCGGCCGACGCGGATTCCGGTGTTCCGGACCCCGATCCGTGCGCCGTCGTCCGTCTCCAGGGAGTAGGAGGCGTCCAGCTCGGTCAGCGTCGACGAGGTGAGGCGCTGGTCGTCGGCGCCGGCCGGCAGCACGCGCCCGCTGCACCCCGGTCCGGTGACCGTGCCGCCGAGGATGGGCACCAGGCGGCGATGACCGGTCGGGGCCGGGCCGAGGTCCACCGGCTCTCCGACCTCGATCCGGATCTGCATCACGAAGGTCAGGGGTGGGGGCTCCATGGCGCTCCTCAGCTTGTCCGGTCGGCGAACCCGAAGGGCAGTTCGCCGGGTGTGACCGAGATTACCGTCTCATTGTCGACCCGTCCTGCTCGACGGCTCCGGGCGCCGCCGCACTCTCCTCTGCGGCGCGCTGACGCTGAGCGCCCCGGCTGGTCGGTGCCGCTGCCTGCGCCGAAGCGGCGATCCGTGAGGCGCCCATCAGGGTGCGGATCCGAATCTGACGAAAAAAAGTCGGCATCGGCCCAATCCGCTCGAGGCATTGCGACGAACACCACATGCGAGCACCACTCGCAGTGGTCGGCATGGAAATACTCATGCCGATTGTCCGACCGCAATGATGAGGAGAAGTCCGAAATGCGTAAATCAGCTTTCTTCGCAGTTCCGGCCCTGGCGATGGCTGGACTCGCCATGAGTGCCGCGCCGGCGATGGCCGACACTGCTGAGCAGGAGTCCTGGTCCGTGCAGACCTCCCTGTCCGAGGTCAACGGCAGCGGCACCTCCGGCGAGGCCATGATCGACGTCCAGGGCAATGAGGCCACGGTGTCGATGAACGTCGCCGGTGCCGCCGAGACGTTCCAGGACGGCCCGTTCCCGCATGCTCAGCACATCCACATCAGCGGTCAGGGCGTGTGCCCGACCATGGATGCCGATGAGGACGGCGACGGCGTCGTCAGCACCCCGGAGGGTCAGCCCTCCTACGGGACCATCGGCACCTCGCTGACGCTGGAGGGCGACACCAGCGCGGACTCCGCGCTCGCGGTGGAGCGCTACCCGGGTGGTGCTGAGTACACCTACGAGCGCACCTTCGAGCTCAACGACGACACTCTGGCCGCCATCGAGGACGGCAGCGCCGTCGTCGTGGTCCACGGCGTGAACCCGGAGCTTCTGTCCGCCGAGGGGCAGGAGAAGATGAGCCCGCTGAACGAGGAGCTGCCGCTGGCCGCGACGGCTCCGGCGGCATGCGGCACGCTGACCGCCTCGCAGATGGAGGAGATGCCTGAGGGCGGTGCTGACACCGGGTCGCCGGTGAACACCGACGAGGGCTCGACCATGGCGCTGGCCGGTGCCGGCGCGCTGGGCCTCGCCGCCGTCGGCGGCGGAGCCTGGGCTCTGCACCGCCGCTCGGTCCGCTCCTGATCCCCGGTGATCAGGTAGGACGGTCCACATCATGAGTGACGCTGTCACCGCCCGCCGTGCAGGCCTCGCAGCCTGCGCGGCGGGCGCCGTCCTGGTCCTCGCCGCCTGTTCGTCGTCGACCGGGATCGACTACTCGGAACCGGTGGGCTCGTCCCCCGCGGCTGCAGAACCCTCTGAATCCTCGCCCCCGTCGGCCGCACCCGGGTCGCCGAGCCGGAGCGAGGACGCCTCGGGCGAGGCCTCGGAGACCGAGTCGACGTCGTCCTCGCCGTCCGCCGAGGCTTCCGACGGTGCCGGCTCGAGCGCATCAGCGACGCCGTCGAGCCCGAACGGTACGCCCAGTCCCGAGGCGATGGACGCCTCTGAGCCCGCCGCGCTTGCGATCCCCGGACTCGACGTGACCTCCGAGGTCATGGAACTGGGTCTGCAGGAGAACGGCGTCATCGAGGTTCCGCCCTATGGCGGCGGGTCCCCGGCCGGGTGGTTCACCCGCAGCCCCACGCCCGGCGAGCAGGGGCCTTCCGTCATCCTGGGGCATCGGAACGCCTATGAGGGTGGGCCCGGGATCTTCGCGGAGCTGCCGAGCATGGAGGTCGGCGACAGCGTCGAGGTCACCCGTGACGATGGATCCACCGCGCAGTTCACCGTCTACCGCACCGAGCAGTTCTCCCAGGAGAACTTCCCGACGTTGGAGGTCTACGGCAACACCGAGGGCTCGGAGCTGCGACTGATCACCTGCGACGGGCTCAATGAGGAGACGGGAGCGCTCGAGGACAACTTCATCGTCTACGCGAAGCTGCAGTCCTGAGATGCTCCATCGCCGGATGTCGAGCCATCCATGGCACTCACACGTGCCCTCGCGCCTTGAGCCGTCGTCGAGTCGACAGGGATGGGAGGGGGAGCGCGATCATCTCGTCGGCGGGACCGTGTCCGTCCATCACCAACCTGCTGCAGACGGCGGTGCGTTGCCGACGCTCACGCAGGACGGTGAGAAGATCGGCCGGCCGGGCGCATCGCCCAGCCGGCCTGTCGGAGCCGCCTATCGGATTCGAACCGATGACCTATTCATTACGAGTGCCTATCTAGGGCCAGCCTGACAGGGTCGATTTCAAGAAACCCCAGGTCAAGCCCGTTTGCTGGGTTGAGTGAGACCGGGCAGAACTAGGCGATGCTGAGACTCCTGCGTACTGACTGCGTACTGAGACGCCCCCAGCACCACCGAATAATCATTCCTCTAATGGTATAATTATGAATGCCGCACCAACCGGTGCGGTTCGGATGTTGGTTAGGATCAGTTGGCCGCATCGGTCAGAGTGATCACGCCGTGTTTCACGTCCAGGCTAAGGAATCAACTATGGAAGGCCCCTGGCCCACTCCAGGTTGTCGCTGAAGTCGTCTCGCCGGCGAGTAGCCCCCACACCCGTGGTCCCAACCATGCGGGAAGTGGGGGTTACTTGTGTGTGCGGCCGCGACCCCTCACGTTCATGTCATAGCCCTGGCCTATGCTTCAGTCACAATCGCATCGTTGGGGTGAGAGGGGCGGGTCATGGGCAAGGGAACTCTAGCCAGCGCCGGGATGGTGGCGCTGCTGGCACTAGCAGGGTGTGGCAGCACGGATGCCGCACCGGAGGAGTCCGAGAAGAGCACGGAGGCCGTCGAAGCCACCGAGGGGCAGGAGGCCGGTGTCGGGATCAGCGACGCCGAGGTCGCCGACCTGATTGAGCGGGAGAACGAGGCGTTCACGGCGCTGTTCGAGAACCCGGGGCCGGAGTCGCAGGAAGCCTATGACGCCATCGGCGACGAGGTCGACGGCCTGCTGGGTGAAATCGAGGATGCCGACGACCTGCCCGAGTGGGTCTTTGAGCTGAAGACCATCGAGCTGGCCATGGACATGGGCGCTACGCCGCAGCAGATCCTCGACGGCGACCTGCCCGAGGAGCCCAGCCCCGACAGTCAGATAGCCCAGGACATGCTGGGCTGTGAAGAGGGTCAGACCATGGAGGAGTGCGAGGCTGCTTACGAGGAGGGTCTTCAGGAGGACTTCCTGCAGTACGACTTGGAGGAGTGCGAGGCCATGGTGGAGTCGGGCGAGACGTTCGTCCCGTGTACTACCTCCGGCGACGAGGAGGAGTTCTACAAGGCGTTCGAGGAGGAGTACGGCTACCCGGTACCAGAGGAGCACCGCCCGTGACCACTCCGAGACCCCCGGCCCCACCCCCTCGGGGTGCCCCTTCTCCGGCCACCCCCAGGGCACTGGAGATCCCCCTCCGACCTCCACAGGAGTTTGGACCCCTGCCGCTGACCTGGGGCTTTACATATAGGGCAGATGTCGGAGATTCGGCGACAGAACGCCCCATCCGCCTGCATCCCCGGAATGACGCGGAATATCCGTGACTCAGCACCAGCAGCGCACAGGTCGGCCCGCGATGCTCGGAAAGCGTCAATCATGGCCCAAAGAAAGCGATCCAAGAATAGGCCCGGAGAAAACGCCTGGGGATAGAGCGTATTGCCCTGGTGGTACGACGGCATGGGGTACCCGGGGGGAGGTAACCCCGGGGGTGCGTGTTGGTCCTGTCGCGCGATGGGCCAGGTGAGTGGGCACCTCTCACGTCGGCAGGCGGTGCAGTCCGCGCCTCCACACGCAGGCGCGCCCCGCCCGCTGGCCCGCTGGTGGGCCGTGTGCGGACGGGGCGCGTGCGACGCTCTCAGGGCCGTTCAGGGCTTCATGGGAGCATCAGGCGGTCGCGAGGTCGATGCGCTGCAGTGCGGCTTCGTGGGGAGCAACGATGGTTGCGCGCATGATGCCTCGAACGGCGACTTCGTGCGAGGAGAAGAACACGGAGCGATCCGACTCGACCTGGACATCCTGTCGCACGGCGACCTGCAGTCGACCGTCGGCGGGGATGCCCCACGCGGTGCCGGCGGTGACGGCCGGGGAGACCAGCATCGGCACACCGGCCAGGAGTCGGCGGGATGCCTCGGTCGCGTCCGGGGTCAGCAGGGTCCGGTTGCTGGTGTCGGACTCCTTGAGACGGCTCACAGCGAGGGCGTCAGTGGGGTTCAGCACGAAGGCCCCGACGGTGGCCCCGACCTCCTCGGCGCCGTACAGTGCCTCGATGAAGGGGTCCACGTTCTCCCAGGCCGTGCCCGAGGTTGTGATGACGTTCGCTCCGGTCAGGTCTTCGAGCCCCTCGGGCTGGTCAGCGGACCCCCCATTGGTTCCAAAGAACGCGGCATCCAGGGTGCGGGCGATGTCACGGGCGATGCCGGCCCCGATCTGCTCGGCAGCGGCGGGGTCGGAGTCATCAGCAAGCTCGGCGGAGATGCGCGTCAGCCCAGCAATCTTCGAGAACTTCTTGCTGACCTCACCGAGTGCCGCGTCGCTAAGCGGGATCTCTGCGCCTTCAGCGACCCATCCGGCCGACGGGTCCGCAGTCACCAGCGGGACCCGGTAGGAGCTGGAGGTCTCGCCGACGAGGACGGGTCCGCCGAGTGCCTGAAGGGCGACGGACTCGCGCCCGACAGGCTGGATGATCAGGTTGCCGGTGGAGTCCGGGAGCCATGCGCCGGCGGCGCCAGTAGTGTTCATAGCCATTGTTGTGGCCTTTCCGGCGACCCCTGGATATAAAAAAGGAGGGTCGCCTGTAGATCAGAACGTGTGTCTTGATCCGCAGCGACCCTCGGGGTGCTCCGGAAACCCCTACTGGGGTCTCGGTGATGTTCGTTGTTTCCTCGGGAAACGTGGAACGTCTAATCTGATTATATCATGGTGGGGTGACGTGACCCCGCCCCAGCAACCTCGTGGGCTGCCAGGGCGGGGCTCATCGTCGGGTGAGTGTCAGCCGCGGTTCCGGATCACGTCGGACCATCCGCCGCCGGTCATCTTGGGGTATCCGGGGTCCTTACCCGCCGATGAGACAGGCTGATGTACCTGCCCGCCGGGCGGGTGCTCCTCGAAGAGCTCGGGGCGGGCCGCGTAGAGCTGCGTCGCCGCCTCCGAGAGCTTCGCCCGGTCGGGGACACCATCGGTCATCGCGTCGGCCTTGTCGAGCCCACCGAGGGTGAAGAGGTCGCCGGCGTGCTTCAGGAACACGGTGCGGGGCGCCGGGCTGCCGTCCTCGTTCAGGAGCCGGTTCCCCGACTGCGGAACCACGTCGACCCCCTCGGCGAGGGTGCTGCTCAGCACCTGCTCTTGCAGTGCTTCGACGGCTGCTCGGGTGGACTCCAGCTCGGCCTCGGCGTCGCGGAGGCGGAGCCGGTAGCGCTTGGCTTCGGCGCTGGGGTTGCCCTTTTCATCGTCCTGCTCCACGGGGCTCTGAGCGTCGCTCTCAGGGGCCTGCTCCGTGGGGGCCTCCGTGGTCTCCTGGGCCGTCTCCGTGGCGCTGGTGGCCTCGTTGACGGTGTTCTGGTCCTCGGTGGTCTGCTCGTTCGTCTCGTCGCTCATAATCAGTTTCCTTCCTGGGAAATGGCGTTCTCGTCTTCGTCGTTCTGGAGCTCCTGCAGCCATGAAGTCAGAACCGCGTCGGCGTTGCCGGTCAGCCGTTCCAGCGAGGCCGCGTGAAGCATCGCCAGCGTCTCGACGGTGCGCTGTAGCTCGTTGCCGTCCAGATCGGCCAATACCTCACTGCGGTGCGGATCGCCACGGCTGACGGCCAGCGTGTAGGCCAGCGCCCGACGACGCAGTTCGGGGGTGAAATACTCCTGTGCGCTCATGCGGCCTCATCCTCTTCCACGCGCCCGGCGATGCCACGGAGGTGCGCCACCTTCGCCCGCTCGGTCTCCAGGTCGGCCTCAGCGGCGCGCAGACGTCGCCGGTAGCGGCCGGCGTCCTGTCGGGCGTCCTTGATCAGCTTCCGCAGCTTCGAGACCTCGGCCTCGGCGGTGCGCAGCTTCTCGGCGAGGAGATCGGCCCGGGACTTCTCGGCGAACATCTGCGCGAGGTGAACTGAGGAGCGGTCGACGGGGAGCGGCCCCGGCGGTGTCGGCTTCGATGCCCCACCGTGCTCCAGGTGCTCGACGTCATCCCTTGGCGTCTCCGTGGGCAGCGGCTCCTCGTGCTCACCTGCCGCCGACTCGATGCCGCTGCTGCTTGTCGTGTAGTAGATCCCGTTCATCAGTCCTGCCCTCCTGCCGACGTCATGCCGGCATTGATCTTCAAGTCCTCCAGTGCCCTGCCCGTGACGGCCTGTCCGAGGCCCCATGAGCGCGTCGACTGCTCCCACGTCAGCCCCGCGCCCTCGGGGTCCAGGCAGACCCTCACACCGTCGACGGTGGCCCTGTGCAGCCTCCAGGGCAGTTCGCCCCGGAAGGTCTGCCCGCATCCGCCCGCCGGTGCTGTGCATGTGCTGCTCATCCGACCCCCTCACGGTCGGTGGCGTCTTGAAGCTGCTCATGCGTCAGTCGCCAGGCGTCGGCCAGCTTCTCCAGGTCTTGCCCCTGGCGGTCGGCGATGTTCTCGAAGATGCCCACGATGACGTCGACCATGGGCATTCCGCCCAGCTCCAGCAGCTCCCGGCGGGCGTCGTGGTCGTCGCGCATCCACAGTTGGATGTACCCGAACGCGTCGCGCCATGCGGCTGGGGTGATGTCTGGGGTGCTCACGATGCGGCCCTCCTCTGGTGTTCCAGGTTCAGCGGTGACGACCAGACCTGTTCTTGTGGTGGTGTCGGGTCGCCCGTACCCCCTGTGAGCTGTGAAAGGTGTGTGAGGTTCCCGTCGTCCGAGTCGGCGAAACTCTCACTTCTCTCACTTCTCACGGGGGTATAGGTGCCCCGGCCAGAACGGGCGACTCGGCCAGCCTTCACAGCTCGGTTCAGGTACGTGTCCACCCGCTGGGCAGGCAGCCCCGACTCTTCGATCAGATCCGCCCGCTTGATCCCGTCGGGGTGCTGGTGCACGACGCTGACGATGGTGCTCATGTCGTCGCCGACGCCCTCAGTGGCCTCACGCTGCTGGACCGCCTGCGCAGCCTCGGCCAGCGTTGAACCTTCCAGCGACCAACGACCGTCCGCGAAGCTGACCGCGTACTGACCTTCTGAAGCGTCACGGCTGGTGACGTTCAGAGTGGCCGACCCGTCGTTGCGTTCCCTCTGCAGAGTGAGGATGGTGTCAGCAGCGCCGGCGATGCCCTGTGTGCCAGAGACAGAGTCGACGAAGTCTGCGCTCTGCCCCTTCCTGGTGTGGTGCACGACGAGCAGTGCTGATCCCGGGTGCATGTCGACGAGACCCTTCAGAGAGGCTGTGTGCTCGTAGTCCGCCCCGTAGGAGTCGTTGCCGTTGTAGACGCCCTTGATCTTGCCCAGAGTGTCGACAATGACGAGGGGATGCTTCCCGTCATTGCGCTGCAGGTACTCCCGGATGGTCTCGTGCGCGTTGACGACGTCGGTCATGAACGTCAGGTCAGGAGAGCCGATGCCAGCGCCGAGCGCATGAAGTCGGTTCTGCAGACGACGCGGGCCGTCCTCCAGCGCCAGGTAGAGAACCGGGCGGTGCCTGACGTCGACGGCATGCAGAGCACGTCCCCCGACTGCCGCAGTCACAGCGAAGTCCAGAACCATCCAGGACTTGCCGATCTTCGGCGGGGCGACCAGCAGAGTCAGGCCCTCAGGGACGATGCCCGGCACCGCATACTCGATGGGCGGGAACTGCTGGCACAGCAGCCACTCGGCGTTGAACGATCCGGCGAGAGCGTCAGTTGAGGGTTCACTCATGCGGCCTCCCCGATGTCGTAGGACTCCTGGCGGGCCTGACGGGCGCGCAGGGACTTCACCTTCTGATCCGCCGGGAAGGGCCAGCGGGCGGCGAGCTCGTACTGGGCGGCGAGCTGCTCGGCTGCCAGCTCGGCACGCCCGATCCGCACACCCTCGGAGACGCCGAAGTGGTATCCGGTCTGGAAGAGCGCGACCTCGTATTCGGTGGTCGGCGCAGGGAGAAGATGCTCACTCATCGGCGCGCCTCCTGCTGCTCCTGGATGACCGCCTGCAGGTCACGTCCGGCATGGACGGCGTCGACCCACTCGGCCATCTCTGTCAGCCATGCGGCGAGGCGGCGCATCCTGTTCGCGCCGATGTGGAGTTCGAGATCGCCGACGCCCTCCTCGTTCCGGATGACGAGTTCCGCGGCGTGGTCGAAACTCTCGCCGGCCTCGGTGGCCTCGGCGACCCGAAGTTCAGCGCGGAAGGTCTCGCCGCCGTCGGTGCCGTGAGGACTTGCTGCGTCCATCTTCCGGAGCACGCGGGGCCGCGAGTAGTGGATGTCCCCGTGAGGGCTGTTCGGGGTGCAGTGCTCGGTGCGGGCACACCATGACGGGTGCCAGCCGGAGACGTCGCGCTGGGCCGTAGCTATGACCTCGCTGGCCTTGGTGCCATGTTCGTCGGCGTAGTTGATGACGTCGCGGATCGTGGGGGCCTTCCGCCCGATGCGCTCCTCGATGGCGGCTGTCAGGTGTGCCGCCGAAGGCTGGTGTGCTGTAGTCTCAGACATGATCGATGCACCTTCCTGGGTGTCTTTCGAGTTGAACGGTCCGGGAATCTCTTGGCGGGGATCCGGGCCGTTCTTTTCTTGTGTCGGGGGCTCTGTGCTCTCGCAGCGGACGGTCTCGCAGTAGAACGGCCCTGCCTCGCTGGGGTAGGCGTACAACTGCCTCGCGCACCGGCTGCACTCGACGACGCGGCGGTTCAAGCCGCCCCCTCGATGCCGCCGACGCCCTGCTCTCGCTGGGCTTCCACCCAGGCGATGACGTCGGCAGGCATGTAGCGCACCGCCTTGCCGCCCAGCTTGAAGCTCCGGGGGCCGGAACCCGTCGAGCGCATGTAGCGCAGTGTCCCCAGCGGAATCCCGGTGTAGCGGGACGTCTCCTCATATCCCCAGAGCGGCGGGGGAGTGGTGTCCTGCGGGGTCGAGATCTTCTCTGCCGTGGCGTTCATGCCAGCCTCCTAGTAGTTGCTTCAGCGAGCAACGTTTGCTCGTGCAGACAACACTACACGCGGCATTGGTGTTGGTCAAGCGAGCAACGTACGATGTCCCCATGAGCAAACAGAGCGGTGGCGAGGTGTCTCTCTCGGTCGACCAAAGGTTCGGCCAGCAAGTCAGCGATATCAGGACGATGGCCCGAGGCATGAGCCAGCGGCAGATGGCCGAGGAGCTACACAAGCTCGGGATGCCGGCAGACGCGCCCGCAGTCAGCAGGATCGAGAAGGGGCAGCGGTCCGTCCGGATCAGTGAGGTCGAGATCATCGCCAAAGTCCTGGGAGTCAGGATGGCTGACCTGCTGCAAGACGAAGTTTCTCCGGCGGACCAGCTCGGCCACCTCGTCGACGACGCCACGCGCACGCTCCACCGTCTGGCCCAATTCATCGCCCAGGGTGGGCATGACCTCCAGCTCGTCATTGGCCACCTGCGGTCACACCCCGAGCTCATGGCGATAATCAGCACTGAGCTCAATGACCCAGCGGATTATCTCCCCCATATGGCGCGGAGCATCGGGTCATGGAGCGTTCAGAGTGCGCATTCCGAGCTTGACCCCGAAACTCGAATGCAGTTGCGAGCTGTGGTCCTCGAGCTGTTCGCCGTCGCCGTGCCACCTCCCGGCTACGATGTGAATGCGGCCGAGGCTGGTTCTGTCGCGCCGCCGGAGGGCATGACGCCAGAGGAATGGCGGGAGTACCGCGACGCAGTGCGTGCGCAGCTCCCGGAAGCATCAGACCAAGAGATCCGCGATGGTTACGAACGCGGTGAAGCAGAATGGCAGAAGATGCGCCAAATGACCGCCGGAGAGCTCATGGACGACAACGCCATGCAGGTCCACGGCTCTGTTCCCCCGCCGCCACTGCGTGAAGGTGGCGGCGAGTCGCGGTTGGCGAAGCAGTCTCGGCGGCCTGGGTCCGATGAGTCCTCAGAGGCGTAATCGCCGGGCTGGGGTCGAGGACCTCTGGACCCGTGGTGACGGCACCCCCTCCGCCAGGCACGGGCAGGGGCAACGGTGGCGCGCCCGCTGGGTCGACCCATCCGGGCGTGAAGTCACCAAAGCGTTCCGCCGCAAGACCGATGCCCAGCAGCACCTCGACAACGTCACCGCCGCAATGGTCGCGGACCAGTACGTCGCCCCAGAAGGCGGCGACCTCCTCGTGCGCAACCTCGTGCCGAAGTTCCTCGCCGGCCTCGACGTGAAGCGCTCCACGATGCAGGGCTACAAGTCCGCCATAGACGCCCAGATCATGCCCCGATGGGGGAACGTGCCGCTGAAGGCCGTCACCGTCTCAGAAGTGCGGGCATGGCTGACCGCGATGCAGCGCGGCGACCCCGACGGGAAGACTAAGCGCGAACGGGACGGGCTGACCTCCGGATCGGCCAGGAAAGCCGGGCGGGTCTTCAGTCTCATCCTCGACGTCGCCGTAGACGACAAGCTCATCGCCCGGAACCCCATGGAACGCGTGAAGCTGCCCAGGGAAGGCCAGCCGCGTAAGGGGAAGAGCCTCACACGCGATGAGCTCCACGCCCTCGCCGCCCAGATGCCCGCAGAACAGGACCGGGTGCTGACGCTGCTGCTCGGCTATACCGGCCTGCGATGGGGCGAAGCCGTCGCCCTACAGGCCAGCGCCGTGGACTATCGGCGTCGACGCCTCCATGTGCACCGCACTTACGGAGAAGCCGGCGGCTCTACCTACGCCGAGACACCCAAAGACCATGAGGCCCGCTGGGTGCCATTCCCGCCGTTCCTCGCCGACGAGCTGCACAAGCTGACCGAGGGGAAAGCATCTGGCGCGGACCTGTTCAGCAACACTCGCGGGAGGCCCCTGCAAGGCACGAACTGGCTGCCGAGGGTGCTCCGGCCTGCCCTCGACCGTGCCGGCATCCCAGACGCCGAGGACCGCCGCATTCACGACCTGCGCCACACCTACGCCTCGCTGGCGATCCAGGCCGGGGCGAACGTGAAGCAGCTACAGAGGGCGCTCGGCCACGCGGACGCGACGATCACGCTCAATACCTACGCGGATCTGTTCGAGGACGACTACGCGGGCCTGGGCGACCTTCTCGAGCCTCCTGCGTACTGACTGCGTACTGGGGGAGGGCTGGGCATGAGAAAACCCCCGGCCAGATCGCGTCTGACCGGGGGTTTTAGTGGAGCCGCCTATCGGATTCGAACCGATGACCTATTCATTACGAGTGAATCGCTCTACCCCTGAGCTAAGGCGGCCTGCGCGTCTCGGTCCGTCAGGCACCGCACGCGCGATCAACCAGTGTACTGGGACGCTCTGAGGTGGTCAAAACGAGGCTCGAGGCGGGCTGCCGCGCCGCCGGTCGGCCTTTCTCGGCGTCAGGCCTTGCTGTCTCCGGGCCGCGGCAGCCGCCGTCGCCCGCCGCCGGAGCTCGACCCCGCCTGGGACGACGGCCGCGACGCCGAGCCGGCGCCGGTGCGCTCGCCGGGCCTGCGCTGCGGCAGGAAGGTCATCATCAGCGCCTCCATGGCCAGCTGCGGCGGCACATTCTGCCCGATCCGGCTGCGCGCGGCGCTGATCGCGTCCAGGCAGCCCAGTGCCTGTTCGGCCGTCATCGCCTCAGCGTGCCGGGTGAGGTCGTCGCGCATGTGCTCGTTGATCAGCTCGACCTCGGCGCCGAGCTGCAGGCTCAGCAGATCCCGGAACACTGCGGTCAGATCGATCAGCGAGCGGTCCAGCGCATCGGCCACCGCCCGCTTCGAGCGCCGGGTGTGGTCCTCCTCGAGTCGCTTGAACTGACTGCGCAGCTTCGGCGGGATCTTCTCCTCCGGATCCAGGCCGAGCGACCGGCGCAGCGCGGCCTGTTCGGCCTCCAGCCGCGCCGAGGACTCCGCCTCGGCATCGGCCTGGTTCATCTCCACCAGCTTCGCCGCGGCCTGGACGGCGTCGGAGGAGGTGCGCACGCGCAGAGGCAGCGAGACCACGTCCTCGCGGCGCCGTCGGACCTCGGCATTCTGGGCCAGCCGCCGGGCCACGCCCACATGGTTCTGCGCCACCCGCGCGGCGAAGTGCGCCTGCTCGGCGTCGAGCCCGTCGCGGGCGACCAGCAGCGCGGCGACGGCGTCCGACGGCGGGATGCGCAGATTCGCATGCCGGCAGCGCGAGCGGATGGTCACCAGCACGTCGGCCGGGCTCGGCGCGCAGAGGATCCAGATGGTGTGCGGCGGCGGCTCCTCGATGGCCTTGAGCAGCACGTTGGTCGCCCGCTCGGTCATCCGGTCGGCGTCCTCGACGACGATCACCCGCCAGCGCCCGCCCTGCGGACGGTCCTGGGCGGCGGTGATGAGCTCACGGACGTCCTCGATCCGATAGCTGACACTCTCCGTGGAGACGACCTTCACCGCCGGATGCGAGGACCCGGTGATCAGTCGGCAGGTCCGGCAGGCTCCGCAGCCGCGTCCCGCCGGATCGGCGACCTCGCAGTTCAGCGCCGCGGCGAAGGCCAGCGCGGCGTTGGAACGTCCGGAGCCGGGCGGGCCGGTGAACAGCCAAGCATGCGCCGGCGTCTGCGATCCGGCCGCAGTGCGCAGCTGCTCGACGACGGCCTGCTGACCGACCAGCTCGCCGAAGACGCCGCCGGCCGCGTCGTCGGCCGTCGCGGCGGGGGAGGGGTCGGCCGTCATGCGGCGTCCTCCGAGGTCGCGAGCAGCGCGGCGACATGCTCGCGGACGCTGTGGTGCAGGGCCTCGGGGTCGACGGCGGCGTCGAGGACCGCATAGCGCTGCGGCTCGGCCTCCGCACGTGCCAGGAACGCCGCACGCAGTCGGGTGTGGAAGTCGTCGGAGGAGGCTTCGATCCGATCACCGCCGTCGGCGTCCCGGACGCTCCGCCGGGCTCGGGAGACGTCGGCGTCGACGTCGAGCAGGAGCGTCAGGTCCGGCTGCAGCCCGGCGGTGGCCCATTCGTTGAGCGTGGAGATCTCCTCGACCCCGAGCTCGCGGCCCACGCCCTGGTACGCCACCGAGGAGTCGATGTAGCGGTCGCAGAGCACCACAGTGCCCGCCTCCAGGGCCGGGACGATCCGCTGGGTGACGTGCGCCGAGCGGGAGGCGGCGAAGATCAGCGCCTCAGTGCGCGGGTCGATCTCCCCGCGGCCGTGCTCGAGCACCAGCTGGCGCAGCTCCTCGCCGACGACGGTGCCGCCCGGCTCCCGCGTGCGGTCCACCGGCACGCCGCGTTCCTCCAGCCAGGCCTGCAGCAGGTCCAGCTGGGTGGTCTTCCCGGCGCCGTCGCCGCCCTCGACGACGATGAACACGCCCCGCTCACGTCCAGTCACGCCCCCAGCCTATCGGCCCGACGCGGCTTCACCCACCGACCGCGGCTCCCCGCGGCGCATGGTCCGACGCCCGGGGGATGGTGCTCGTCGTCTCACACTGCGGGCATGACCGTCCGCTCCGGCGCGGCCCGGGAGAGCTGGACTAGGGTGGCCGACGTGGAGAACGCCTCGAACAGCCAGCAGCCGCACAGCCCCACGTCCGACGCCGTCGAGCATCCGGTCGCCGGCCACCATCCGCACACCTACGTGGTCTCGGCCGGCCGCGGCGGCCCGGAGGGCGATCCGCACGCCCCGGGCGCCTCCGGCGTGCCGGTCAACGCCCCGGTCGACTTCTCCTCGACCTACAGCTATCGGCCCGACGACGACGGCGGCAGACTCTACGCCCGCGAAGGCATGCCCACCTGGGAGCCGCTGGAGGAGCTGCTGGCCCACCTGGAGGGCGGCACGCGCAGCACCTGGAGCGGCGAGGGCTTCGTCGCCACCGAGCAGCAGGCCGCGCTGCAGGTCCCGCCGGCGCTGCTCTTCGGCTCCGGCATGGCCGCCATCGCCGCGGTGGTGCACCTGCTGCCCATCGGCGGGCACATCATCCTGCCGCGGCACAGCTACAACGGCACCTCCGCGCTGGTGGACGAGCTCGCCGCCGAGGGGCGGCTGACCGCCCACCGGGTCGACATCGCCGACACTGAGGCGGTGCAGACCACGCTGGCCGACGTCGCCACACTCGCCCAGGCGCAGGAGGCTCCGGTGATGCTCTGGGCCGAGTCGCCGACGAACCCGATGCTCGAAGTCGCCGACCTGCCCGCGCTGCTGGCCGAGGCCCGACGGCGCGGGGTGCTGACCGCCGTCGACAACACCTTCGCCACGCCGCTGCGCCAGCGGCCGCTGCAGCACGGCGCCGACATCGTGGTGCATTCGGTGACCAAGTTCCTGGCCGGCCACTCCGACCTGGTGATGGGCGCGGCGGTCGCCGCCGACCCGCAGCTGCGCGAACGGCTGCGCCGGCATCGCAGCCTGCACGGCGCCGTGCCCGGGCCCATGGAGGTCTTCCTCGCGCTGCGCGGCGTGCGCACGCTGGCCGTCCGGCTCGACGCCGCCGAGGCCAACGCCGCCGAGCTCGCGGTCCGGCTGGAGCAGCTCGCCGCCTCCGGCGAGACGCCGCTGCAGACGGTGAGCTACCCCGGGCTCGCCTCGCATCCGCAGCATGAGCGCGCCGGAGAGCAGCTGGCCGGCTGCGGCGCCATCATCGCGCTGCACCTGCCCGACGTCGCCTCCGCCGACGCGGTGCTCTCCGCCCTGCGCGTCTGGACGCCGGCCACCAGCCTGGGCGGCGTGGAGTCGCTGGCCGAACGGCGCCGTCGGCACGGCGGCGAGCCGGACACGGTGCCCGAAGGGCTGATCCGACTCTCAGTGGGCATCGAGCACGTCGACGATCTGCACGCCGATCTGGTCCAGGCGCTGCGGCTGGCGGGCGGCGTCCGCCCGGACAATCCCGCCGAGACCCGATAGCATCGGGAGCATGAACGCCACCTTCGCCCTCAGCGGGATCTGGTACGCCGTCCTCCTCGCGGAGCGGTGGATCTTCCTCGCCTTCGCCGTGGTCTGCCTGGTGGTCGCGCTCATGGCGCTGATCAAGTGCCTGCCGAAGAACGCCCAGCGCTTCGACATCGCGTTCAAGCGCACCAAGGGCTTCTGGCTGGGCATGACCGGCGGCGCCTCGGCGCTCTGCCTGATCGGCGCCTATTCGCAGCTCTTCGGAGGCCCCTTCGGCTTCCTCTTCCCGGTGATCGGCGCCTGCATGGCCGCCGTCTACCTGGCCGACGTGAACCCGGCCGTCTCCGAATAGCCGCCGACTGCACGGACCGCAGACCCGGATCGCATACCCGGACCGCATACCCGGACCGCATACCCGGACCGCATACCCGGACCGCATACCCGGACCGCATACCCGGACCGCACATACTGAAAGGACTTCGCCGTCAGATGAGCTATGACCTCATTCTGCTCCGCCACGGGCAGAGCGACTGGAACGAGAAGAACCTCTTCACCGGATGGGTGGACGTCCCGCTCACCGAGCAGGGGCGCACCGAGGCGGCCCGCGGCGGCGAGCTGCTGGCCGAGCACGACCTGCTGCCCGACGTCGTCCACACCTCGCTGCTGCAGCGCGCCATCACCACCGCCCACCTGGCGCTGGAGACCGCCGACCGGCTGTGGATCCCGGTGACGCGCCACTGGCGGCTCAACGAGCGCCACTACGGCGCGCTGCAGGGCAAGGACAAGGCCCAGACCCTGGAGACCTACGGCGAGGACCAGTTCATGACCTGGCGCCGCTCCTACGACACCCCGCCGCCGGAGCTCGACGCCGACGACGAGTACTCGCAGGTCGGCGACCCGCGCTACGCCGACCTCGGCGACGCGGTGCCGCGCACCGAGTGCCTGAAGGACGTCGTCGAGCGCTTCCTGCCCTACTGGGAGTCCTCGGTGATCCCGGACCTGAAGGACGGGAAGACGGTGCTGCTGGCCGCGCACGGCAACTCGCTGCGCGCGCTGGTGAAGTACCTCGACGGCGTCAGCGACGAGGACATCGCCGGCCTGAACATCCCCACCGGCATCCCGCTGCACTACCGGCTGGACGAGAACTTCGCCCCGCTCAACCCCGGCGGCACCTACCTGGACCCGGAGGCGGCGCAGGACGCCATCCAGGCGGTGGCGAACCAGGGCAAGAAGTAGGGGGCCCGAGGCCCCTCCCGCACGTCGAACGGGGGATTCCTCGGGGTGCTGCACCGGTCCGGCCGGTCGGCATCCCGAGGAATCCCCCGTTCGACGTGCATGGCGCGAGGCGGAACCCGCGACCAGCCGTCAGCTCACTCGGCGGCCTTCGCGTCCCACTCGCCGGTGACCAGGTAGGCCACCTTGTTCGACACCGCCACCGCGTGGTCGCCGAAGCGCTCGAAGTAGCGGCTGGCCAGCGTGCAGTCCGCCGTCGTCGCCGCCGAGGCCTCCCAGTCCTCCTCGGCGATCAGCGTGAAGATCGACCGGTGCAGCTCGTTGATCTGCTCGTTGATCTCGGTGACCTCCCGGGCGACGGCCAGGTCGCGGGTCTCCAGCAGCTCGGTGACCTTCCGCCCGCCGGTCACCGAGTGCTCGGCCATCCGGGAGAACACCGGCTTCAGGTGGTCGGGGGCGACGTGGTCCGGGAAGCGCAGCCGCACCAGCTGGGCGATGTGCCGGGCCAGGTCCCCCATCCGCTCCAGCGAGGCGCTCATCCGCAGCGCGCCGACGATCATCCGCAGGTCCGAGGCGACCGGGCCCTGCAGGGCGAGCAGGTCGATGGCGTGCTCGTCGAGGTCGTTCTGCAGCGCGTCGATGCGCTGGTCGGCGGCGATGACCTCGTCGGCCAGCTGGACGTCGGCGTCCTCGAACGCCCGGCGCGCCTTGTCCATCGCCTCGGCCGCCAGCGTCGAGATCCGGATCAGCTCGTCCCCGAGCTTCTGGAGGTCTTCCTGAAAGAGCGTGCGCACGTGACCGGAGTCCTTTCGTCGAGTCGCGCCGGGAGGCGTCGGTGTCCTGCGGGGCGTGCGGCCGGCCCCGCGGGGCGTCGGCTCGGCCGTGGCGCCCCGCGGGCGGAACCGGTGCCGCGTCCATCCCCGACGGACCAGGTTCGCCCAGCGATGTGAACGTGGAACGGGGGTCCAGTCAACCACCAGGTGAACGATTGTTGAACCCCGGCGACGGAAAGGGACTCACGGCGACGAATGCATGAACACATGCCTAAGGTGGACCCGTGGACCCCGTCATCATCGCCATCCTCGCCGGACTCGCCGGTCTCGCCCTCGGCGTGGCCGGGATGCACGCGTTCCGCGTGAGCGAACGGCAGCGCGTCGCCGGGATCGACGTCGACGAGCCGGCCATGCCGCCCGGGGCCACCGAGGTGCTCGCCTCGCTGGGGCTGGCCTATCTCGTCGTCGACACCGTCGACGGCGTCGTCCGCGCCAACCCGGCCGCCTACGCCTTCGGCCTGGTCCGGGGCCACACGGTGGTCCACCAGGAGCTGCTGGGGATGACCGCCCGGGTGCGCGCCGACGGGGTGATCCTCGACGAGGACCGCGAGCTGCCCCGCGGGCTCCAGGGCGAGTCCAGCATCGTGCTGCATCTGCGCGTGGCCCCGCTGGGGGAGGAGTACATCCTGATCCTGGCCGACGACCGCACGGAGTTCGTCCGCACCCAGGCGATGCGCAACGACTTCGTCGCCAACGTCTCCCATGAGCTGAAGACTCCGGTCGGCGCGATCTCGCTGCTGACCGAGACGCTGGAGGACGCCGCCGACGACGAGGTCGCCGTCCGCCGCTTCGCCCAGCGCCTGCACCGCGAGTCCGACCGGCTCTCCGAGCTGGTCCAGGACATCATCGACTTCTCCCGCGTGCAGGGCGAGAACGTGCTGCGCGCCGAGTCCGCGGTGGATCTGCAGGAGGTGATCTCCGACGCCGTCGACCGCACCCGGCTGCCGGCCGAGTCCAAGGGGATCGACCTGCGCGTCGGCGGGTCGGCGCCGCGTCCGGTCCACGGCGACCACGACCAGCTGACCATGGCCTTCCGGAATCTCATCGACAACGCGGTGCGCTACTCGCCGGAGAAGACCCGGGTGGGCGTCGGGCTGACCTCGCGCGACGGCATCGCCCAGGTGACTATCACCGATCAGGGGATGGGGATCGACGCCGAGGAGCAGGAGCGCGTCTTCGAGCGCTTCTACCGGGTCGACGCCGCGCGCTCGCGGGAGACCGGCGGCACCGGCCTGGGGCTGAGCATCGTCAAGCACGTCTTCGCCAACCACGGCGGCGACGTCTCGCTGTGGTCCCAGCCGGGCAAGGGCTCGACCTTCACGGTGCGGCTGCCCGAGCGGGACTCCAGCCTGGACACCGGCGAGACGCCGACGACGCTGCCGGCGGCATCCGAGGATCCCGCGGCGGGGCAGACCGACGCCGAGCAGCATGACACCGAGCAGCACGACGCGGACCAGTACGACGCGGACCAGTACGACGCGGACCAGACCAGTGGAGAGCAGCGGGGCGGGCAGGCCGGCGGCGCCTCGGCCGGCCGCACCGCCGATGAAGGAGGAACAGCGTGACCAGGATTCTCATCGTCGAAGACGAGGCCTCGTTCTCCGAGGCCCTGTCATACACTCTCGAGAAGGAGGGGTATGACGTCTCCGTCGCCGACGACGGGTTCCAGGCGGTGGACCTGTTCGACCAGGAGGGCCCCGACCTGGTGCTGCTCGACCTGATGCTGCCGGGGCAGCCCGGCACCGAGGTCTGCCGGCAGATCCGGCAGCGCTCCAACGTGCCGGTCATCATGCTCACCGCCAAGGACGACGAGGTGGACAAGGTCGTCGGGCTCGAGCTCGGCGCCGACGACTACGTCACCAAGCCCTATTCCTCCCGCGAGCTGCTGGCCCGGGTGCGCGCAGTGCTGCGCCGCCATGTCGACCCCGAGGTCGAGGACACCTCGATCGTCTCGGCCGGGCCGGTGCGCATGGACGTCGAGCGGCACAGCGTCGTGGTCGACCAGGAGGAGATCGGGCTGCCGCTGAAGGAGTTCGAGCTGCTGGAGATGCTGCTGCGCAACTCCGGCCGGGTGCTCACCCGCGGTCAGCTGATCGACCGCGTCTGGGGCTCGGACTACGTCGGCGACACCAAGACGCTGGACGTGCACGTCAAGCGACTGCGCGCCAAGCTGGAGCCGGACCCGTCGCAGCCGCAGCACCTGATCACCGTGCGCGGGCTGGGGTACAAGTTCGAGGGCTGACTCCCGATAGACTGGTCGCGAGCCCCACCCGCGCGACGGAGAGAAGGAGTGTGCGTGAGCAGCGTGCCCGAGTCCACTGAGAAGTCCGACAACCCCTCCGCCGCGGAACGGCGGCCCGTGCGCCGGGCCCTGCTCTCGGTGTTCGACAAGACCGGTCTGGAGGATCTCGCCCGCGGTCTGCACCAGGCCGGCGTCGAGCTGGTCTCGACCGGGTCGACGGCGAGCCGCATCGCCGCCGCCGGCCTGCCGGTCACCGAGGTCGCCGAGGTCACCGGGTTCCCCGAGTGCCTCGACGGCCGGGTGAAGACCCTGCACCCGCGGGTGCACGCCGGCATCCTCGCCGACCGGACCCGCGAGGACCACCGCGAGCAGCTCGAGGAGCTGGACATCGCGCCCTTCGACCTGGTCGTGGTCAACCTCTACCCCTTCGCCGAGACCGTCGCCGCCGGGGGCACCGAGGACGAGATCATCGAGAAGATCGACATCGGCGGCCCCTCGATGGTCCGCGCCGCGGCGAAGAACCACGCCTCGGTCGCCGTCGTCGTCGACCCGCTGCGCTACGCCGAGGCCGTCGCCGCCGTCGGCGAGGGCGGCTTCACGCTGGCCACCCGCCAGCGGCTGGCCGCACTGGCCTTCGCGCACACCGCCGCCTACGACACCGCCGTCGCCCGCTGGACCTCGCAGCAGTTCGACGACGACTTCGACGCCGCCTCGCTGCCCGAGCCGCCGCTGACCCGCGAGGACAAGGCGCTGAAGTTCCCGCCGCACGCCGGCCTGGCCCTGGAGCGGACCGCCTCGCTGCGCTACGGGGAGAACTCCCACCAGCCGGCGGCGCTCTACGCCGAGCGGCACGCCGCCCCGGGGCTGGCCCAGGCCCGCACGCTGCACGGCAAGGCGATGAGCTACAACAACTACGTCGACGCCGACGCCGCGGTGCGCACCGCCTTCGACTTCTCCGCGCCGGCGGTGGCGATCATCAAGCACGCCAACCCCTGCGGCGCGGCGGTCGCCGAGACCATCGCCGAGGCCCATCGCGCCGCCCACGCCTGTGACCCGCTCTCGGCCTTCGGCGGCGTCGTGGCGGCGAACCGTGAAGTGACCGCGGAGATGGCCACCACCATCTCCGAGATCTTCACCGAGGTCGTCGTCGCCCCGTCCTTCGAGGAGGCGGCGCTGCAGATCCTGACGGCGAAGAAGAACATCCGGCTGCTGCAGCTGCCCGAGGGGCACCGCCGCGACACCGTCGAGTACACCCAGATCTCCGGCGGCATGCTGCTGCAGGCCTCCGACGCGCTGGACGCCGAGGGCGACGCCGTCGGCAGCTGGACGCTGGCCGCCGGCCGACCCGCCGACGCCGCGACGATGGCCGACCTCGAATTCGCCTGGCGCGCGGTGCGCGCGGTGAAGTCCAACGCCATCCTGCTGGCCGACGGCGGCGCCTCGGTGGGCATCGGCATGGGCCAGGTCAACCGCCTCGACTCCTGCCACCTGGCGGTGCAGCGGGCCAACACGCTGGCCGGCGACGGCGTGGACCGGGCCCGCGGGTCGGTGGCCGCCTCCGACGCCTTCTTCCCGTTCGCCGACGGGCTGCAGACGCTGATCGCCGCCGGCGTCCGCGCGGTGGTCCAGCCGGGCGGCTCCAAACGGGACGAGGAGGTCGTCTCCGCCGCGGAGGAGGCCGGACTGACGATGTACTTCACCGGCGCGCGCCACTTCTACCATTGATCGCGCGCGCGGCCGCCGGCCGCGCCGGACCCGCGATCACCAGGTATGAACACCCTCGGAAGGGGTGATGGTCAGTGTCGGAGCAGCTGGACGAACTCACCGAGATGGTCCGCGACGAGCGGCTCACCGAGCTGCGCCGCGCGCTGGAGGAGCACGCGGTCGGAGACATCGTCGACTTCCTCGAGCGCCTCGGCGTCCGGGAGCGGGCAGTGGCCTTCCGGCTGCTGCCCAAGGACCAGGCGGTCGACGTCTTCGACATGCTCGACCAGGCGCTGCAGCATGAGATCATCGAGGGCCTGAAGGACGTCGACGTCGCGCTGTTCTTCGACGCGCTCGACCCGGACGACCGCGTCCGGCTGATGGACGAGATGCCGGCCTCGGTGGCGCGGAAGATGATGCGCCACCTGGACCCGCGCGAGCGGAGCCTGACCAACATCGTGCTGGGGTATCCGTCCAGCACGATCGGCCGGCAGATGAGCCCGGAGTTCGTCGCCGTCCCCGAGCACTGGACCGTCGGGCAGGCGCTGGAGAAGGTCCGTCGGGCCGGCGCCGACGCGGAGACGCTCTACACGCTGCCGGTGGTGGATCGTCAGCGGCTGCTCAAGGGCGTGGTCTCGCTGCGCGTGCTGGTCTCGGCCGAGGAGGACGAGGCGATCGAGGAGCTGATGACCGAGGTGGACTCGGTCGACGCCGATCTGCCCGCCGAGGAGGCCGCACGGCTCTGCGCCGACCGCAAGCACCTGGCCATGCCGGTCACCGACTCCGAGCACCGGGTGGTGGGCATCTTCACCGTCGACGACGCGCTGGACATCCTCGAGCGGGCCGAGTCCGAGGACGCCGCCCGCCACGGCGGTGCCGAGCCGCTGCACCGGCCGTATCTGTCCACTCCGGTGCTGCGCATCATGCGCACCCGCGTGGTGTGGCTCTTCGTGCTGGCGATCGGCGGCACGCTGACGGTGCAGGTGCTCGACGTCTTCGAGGCCACGCTCTCGCAGCTGGTGGTCCTGAGCCTCTTCATCCCGCTGCTGATCGGCATCGGCGGCAACACTGGAAACCAGGCGGCCACCACGGTCACCCGCGCGCTGGCGCTGGGCGACGTGAGCACGCGCGACGCGCTGAAGGTGGCCTGGCGCGAACTGCGGGTCGGGGCCACGCTGGGCTCGACTCTGGGCGTGCTGGGGCTGCTCGGCGTCGGGTTCACCTACACATGGGACATCGGCGTCGTCATCGGCCTGACCCTGGTGGCGCTCTGCACGCTGGCCGCCTCGGCGGGCGGGCTGATGCCGCTGCTGGGCAAGAAGCTCGGCGCCGACCCCGCCGTCTTCGCCAACCCGTTCATCTCCACCTTCGTCGACGCCTCCGGACTGGTCGTCTACTTCCTCATCGCCCGCGCGGTGCTGGGGATCTGACCCGCCCCGTCCGTCTCCGGAGCATCGGGCCCGACGCCCGACGGCGGCTCGACGCCGGCGTC
>NZ_BAAAYG010000005.1:234394-544355 GCF_039536005.1 Nesterenkonia halobia
CCCCCCGCCGCCGACCTCCGGTAGATTGGGCACTGTTCCGCGAGCGGACTGCTCCGATCGAGCCCGGCCCCGTCCGGGGCCCGACGGGGCGACGCTCGGCGAGGCGGCCGGTCTGTGCACCGCCGACCTCGACACCTGCTGATCCCGACCCCAGACCCCGAGGGAGACGTTCCTGCCGATGACGAAGATCATCTACACCCACACCGACGAAGCGCCGCTGCTGGCCACCTACTCGTTCAAGCCGATCGTCGAGGCCTTCGCCTCGACCGCCGGGGTCGAGGTCGAGACCCGGGACATCTCGCTGGCCGGGCGCATCATCGCCCAGTTCCCTGATCGGCTCACCGCCGAGCAGCGCGAAGAGGATGCGCTGGCGGCGCTGGGCGAGCTGGCCAAGACTCCCGAGGCCAACATCATCAAGCTGCCCAACATCTCCGCCTCGGTGCCGCAGCTCAAGGCCGCGATCGCCGAGCTGCAGGCGCAGGGCTACGACCTGCCCGACTACCCGGAGGCCCCGGAGTCCGACGCGGAGCGCGACGCGCGCGCCCGCTACGACCGGGTGAAGGGCTCGGCGGTCAACCCGGTGCTGCGCGAGGGCAACTCGGACCGCCGCGCGCCGGCGTCGGTGAAGGCCTACGTGCGGCAGAACCCGCACCGGATGGGCGAGTGGAGCGGCGACTCGAAGACGAACGTGGCGACCATGGGCGCCGACGACTTCGCCGCCAACGAGCAGTCGGTCGTCGTCGAGGAGGCCGGCACGCTGCGCATCCAGCTGGTCACCGCCGCCGGCGAGACTCAGGTGCTCAAGGAGGAGCTGCCGGTCGAGGCCGGCGAGGTCGTCGACGGCACCGTCATGAGCGCGCAGGCCCTGGACGAGTTCCTCTCCGCCCAGGTGGAGCGCGCCAAGCAGGAGGGCGTGCTCTTCTCCGCCCACCTGAAGGCCACGATGATGAAGGTCTCCGATCCCATCATCTTCGGCCACATCGTCAAGGCCTTCTTCCCGCGGCTCTTCGCCGAGCACGGCGAGACGCTAGCGCAGGCCGGCCTCTCGGCCAACGACGGACTGGCCTCGATCCTCTCCGGCGCCGAGGAGCTCGGCGAGGCCGGCGAGGCGATCAAGGCCGAGGTGCAGCGCGGCCTCGAGGAGGGGCCGCGGCTGTCGATGGTCGACGACTCCAAGGGCATCACCAACCTGCACGTGCCCTCCGACGTGATCATCGACGCCTCGATGCCGGCGATGATCCGCAACGGCGGCAAGGTCTGGGGCCCCGACGGCGAGACCGACGACACGCTGGCGGTCATCCCGGACTCCTCCTACGCCGGCGTGTACCAGGCCGCGATCGACGACTGCCGGGAGAACGGCGCGCTGGACCCGGCCACGATGGGCTCGGTGCCGAACGTCGGACTGATGGCGAAGAAGGCCGAGGAGTACGGCTCCCACGACAAGACCTTCGAGATCGCCGAGGCCGGCACGGTGCAGGTCGTCGACGGCGTCGGCCACGTGCTCATCGAGCACGAGGTCTCCCCGGGCGACATCTGGCGCGCCTGCCAGACCAAGGACGAGCCCATCCGCGACTGGGTCAAGCTGGCCGTCTCCCGCGCCCGCGAGTCCGGCGCCCCGGCGGTGTTCTGGCTCGACGCCGAGCGCGCCCACGACGCGAACCTCATCGGCAAGGTCGAGTCGGCGCTGCAGGAGCACGACACCGACGGCCTGGAGATCCGGATCATGGACCCGGTGGCCGCGACCCAGCACGCGCTGGGCCGTGCCCGCCGCGGCGAGGACACCATCTCGGTGACCGGCAACGTGCTGCGCGACTACCTGACCGACCTCTTCCCGATCCTCGAGCTGGGGACCTCGGCGAAGATGCTGTCCATCGTGCCGCTGATGGCCGGCGGCGGGCTCTTCGAGACCGGGGCCGGCGGATCCGCGCCGAAGCACGTCCAGCAGCTGATGGAGGAGGACTACCTGCGCTGGGACTCGCTGGGCGAGTTCTTCGCACTGGTGCCCTCGCTGCAGAAGTACGCCGAGCAGGCCGACGCCCCGCGGGCGAAGGTCCTGGCCTCGGCGCTGGACCGCGCGACGGCGACCTTCCTGATGGAGGACCGCTCGCCGGGCCGGAAGGTCGGCACCGTCGACAACCGCGGCTCGCACTTCTACCTGGCCCTGTACTGGGCGCAGGAGCTGGCGCAGCAGGACGAGGACGCCGAGCTGGCCGAGGTCTTCGGCCCGGTCGCCGAGCAGATGACCTCCCAGGAGGAGACCATCGTCGGCGAGCTCGCCGGCGTGCAGGGCCACGCAGTGGACCTGGCCGGCTACTACCGTCCCGACGCCGAGAAGGCCGATGCGGCCATGCGTCCGTCGGCGACGCTCAACGGCATCGTGGACGCGCTGAAGCGCTGACCTCGACGCCTCCGACCGTCTCCGACGGCGATATCTGAGCACGGGCCGGCTCCCTGCGGGGAGCCGGCCCGTCGTCGTCTCGTAGGATGGTGACTCGGAGCACGCCGGTGCTCCGCAGCTGAGCGCCAGTTCATCGTCTACCCATCGGAGGGGCCGTGACTTCCCGGATCCATCTCACCCACGCAGCACCGGAGCCGCTGATCGAGGGGCTGAGGGCCCAGGGGGCCGAGATCGTCGGAGCCGACGAACGTCCCACGGGGGTGATCGTCACCGGGATGTTCGCCGAACTGGATCTGGATCGGCTCCTCGAGGACAACCCGCAGGCGGAGTGGGTGCAGCTGCCCAGTGCCGGCATCGAGGCCTATGCCCCGTCGATGGCGCGCTTCCCCGAGCGGACCTGGACCTCGGCGAAGGGCGCCTATGCCGAACCGGTCGGCGAGCACGGACTGCTGCTCACCCTGGCGGCGCTGCGCCGGCTGACCGAGCGGGCCCGCGCGAAGACCTGGGGCGAGGCGCACGGCGAGTCGTTGCACGGGCTGCGCTGCGTCGTCGTCGGCGCCGGGGGAGTGGCCTCCGAGATGGTCCGGCTCTACAAGGCCTTCCGCACCCATGTCACCGTGGTGCGGCGCAGCTCCGCCCCGCTCGACGGCGCCGACCGCACGGTGAGCTTCGACCAGCTGGACGAGGTGCTCGACGGCGCCGACGTCCTCGGGCTCGCCGCCGCCGTCACCCCGGAGACCGAGCGGATGATCGGCGCCGCGCAGCTCGAGCGGCTCGCCGAGTCCGCCGTGGTCGTCAACGTCGGCCGCGGCCGGTTGATCGACCAGGAGGCGCTGGTCTCCACGCTGCGCGCCGGACGGCTCGGCGGCGCGGGACTGGACGTCACGGATCCGGAGCCGCTGCCCGACGGTCACCCGCTCTGGGAGCTGGAGAACTGCCTGATCACCCCGCACACCGCCGACACCCCGGAGATGGTGGCGCCGCTGCTGCGCGAGCGGGTGCTGGCCAACCACCGTCGGCTGCGCGACGGCGAGGAGCCGATCGGCGTGGCGAGTCCCGAGCGAGGCTACTGAGCCGCCGGCCGTCGCGCGCGGCGGCCTGGGCGGCGCCCGGAGACCCGAGGAGGGAGCTCGGCGAGGAGCTCCCCAGGAGAGGAGAAGCAGAGATGGCCCATGTGCTGACGATCGACGGGCGGACCCCGAGCCTCGGCGACGGGGTGTTCCTGGCCCCGACCGCCGCGGTCACCGGAGACGTGGCCCTGGCCGAGGGAGCCTCGGCCTTCTACAACACCTCGCTGCGCGGCGACTCCGCGCCCATCCGCGTCGGGGCCGGGACCAATGTCCAGGACGGCGCGGTGCTGCACGCCGACGCCGGCTTCCCGTGCACGCTCGGCGACTCGGTGTCGGTCGGGCACGGTGCGGTGGTGCACGGATGCACCGTCGGCGACGGGTCGCTGATCGGCATGGGCGCGACGGTGATGAACGGCGCCGTGGTCGGCGAGCAGTCGTTGGTCGCCGCCGGGGCGGTGGTGCTCGAGGGCACCGAGATCCCGCCGCGGTCGCTGGTGGCCGGGGTGCCGGGCAAGGTCCGTCGGGAGCTGACCGACGAGGAGGTCGCCGGCCTGGCCCGCAACGCCGAGACCTACCACCGGCTGCGCGATGCGCACCGGGCGGCGACGGGGGACGACGCGCAGGACTGAGCGCGGCCGGGCCGGAGGGTCCGGATCGGAGCATTCCAGGCCGATGGAGCGGCCCGGGACGAGTGCGAAGGGCCTGTGGAGATCGGTTTGCTCCGTTTTCGGTGATCCGGAACGATGATCGGGTGCGTCCCTCCGGGGCGTCACTGCCGTGCCCCGATCACTCGTCTCAGGAGAGGACCTCATGCCTCAGATCGTTCCGCCCTCCGCCCGCCTCGCCCCGCGCGCCGCCGCCGGTCTCGCCGGCGTCGCGCTGCTGACGCTGACCGCCTGCGGAGGCGGCGGCGAGGATCCCGCCGCCGAGGAGAGCCAGACCCCGGAGGTGCCGCCGGCGCCGGAGTACACCGAGATCGAGTCCGACATCTGGGACACGATGCTCGCCGCCGAGTCGGTCACGCTCTCGGTGGAGCTGTCCGCCGCGTTGATGAATCCGCAGGCCTCGTCGGATGCCGTGGTGGAGCAGGAGTACACCGGCAGCCTCGACGGAACGGCGTCGACGTTCCACGAACTCAACGACGGCGTCACCACGGAGATGAACATGCTCGAGGACGCCATCTACGTCCCGGGCGAGCTGGAGCTGGAGTCCATCGCTCGAGCCTCGGGAGACGCATTCTCGGCTGAGGACTTCGCCGCCGAGTTCGAGGGCAAGTGGGTCGACTACAGCGGACAGGTCGATCGTTCGCAGGCCTCCACCGCCGCCTTCCTGGAGCAGATGCGCTCCAGCATGGAGGACAACGGGGCGGCGAGCAGCCTCGAGGGCGAGGCCGAGACTCGCGAGGGCGAGGACGTCTGGGTCTACACCGGCGGTGGCGTGGAGGCCGTGGTCCGTGCCGGCGACGAGCCCGTCCTGCTGAGCTATGCCGGCGAGAGCGGCGGCGAGTCCGTCGACCTGACCTTCGAGGACTGGGACGCGTCCGAGGGGCCGGAGGAGCCCGCCGAGGAGGACGTGCTGTCCCTCGACGAGGTCCGCGCCATCGTGACCGGCTGATCGGCGGGAGCTGCTCGTGGCCCCGCTGACTTCCGCCGAGCGCCTCCAGGGCGTGCTCTTCCGCAGGAAGGACCCCGACCGACTCATGGTCCGACCCCGACGTGCCGATTCCGCCGGCGTCGTGCTCGCGGCGCTGCTGGCGCTGACCGGCTGCGGCGCCGGAGGAGACTCCGCATCCGGAGAGGAGGCCTCCTCCGGCGGTCCGAGTGCCGAGTCCTCCGCGGAGGATGCGGACACTCCGGACGTCCCGGAGGCCCCGGCCTATGCGGAGATCGAGACCGATCTCTGGGACACCATGCAGCAGGCCGACTCGGTGGCGATCACTGGCGAGATGCCCGGCACTTTCCTGAACTCCGAGGACGACGGCGAGGTGCGGTTGGTCTATGAGTTCTCCGGCGCGGTGGACGGCTCCGACGCGACGTACCGCGCAGTGCGTGACGAGACGGTGATCAGCAGGGCTCGGCTCGTCGGCGACGCCTACTATGAACCGGCCCCGATTCTGCTGGGCTCTCTGAGCCGGGCCGTGGAGAGCACGGAGATCCCCGAGCGCGCCCGCGACGAGGCCGCGGGGAAATGGGTCGAATGGGAGGAGGAGGAAGGCGTCGAGAGCCGGACGACCGAGCGCTTCCTGGAACACCTCCGCCGTGCGCTGGAGGGTCGGGATCCGCTCGTCACGTTCGACGGCGAGACTCGGACCCGCGACGGCGAGGAGGTCTGGGTCTACTCGGACGGCGTCTTCGAGGTCGTCGTCCGCCCCGGGGAGGAGCCGGTGCTGCTGAGCTGCGTCGGGGACGCCCGCGACGGGACCTTCGAGCTGACGTTCAGCGACTGGAACTCCTCGGAGGGGCCGGGGGCGCCTCCCGAGCAGAAGACGATGCCGCGCGCCGAGCTCGGCGAGCTGCTGGCCGGCTGACCCCTCGGCCGGCCGCGGTCAGTGGACGGCCAGGATCCGCCGAGCAGGTGGGCGGCTCCTCGACGCCTCGTGGGAGCTCGCCCAGAGTTCGGCTGAGGACCCGCTCTCGGCCTTTCCTCGAGCCCTCGGCGATGACCATCATGGCCACAGACCGTCCGCCCGGACGGTCTCCACGACCACCCGCGGAGCCGTCCGCGGCGGTCGTCGGCAGAGCCTCCGCGGAGGCATGACGAGGGAGGTGCAGACGTATGGCCGGCACCGATGCGAGCCGGATCCTGTCCGCCGCCGGCGCGCTGGGCGTGGCGTCGATGGCGGTCTTCGGCACGACGGCCTGGGACGATCCGCCCCGGCAGACGGCCGAGTCCGCGGCCGCCGAGGGCGGCGCCCCGGCGCCGTCGTCCGAGGACGACCTCGACTCCGGTGCGGAATCCGGCGACGCCGGAGCGTCCGGCCCGGAGGGCGACGAGCTCGACGGCTGACCCCGACCCTTTCCCACGCGGCCGCGCGAGTCCTCAGCCCGCCCTGCACACGAACGGCCCCTCGTCCGACCCGGCGGAACCGGGCGGACGAGGGGCCGTCGTCATGCGCGGCGGAGCCGCGGCGCGGGAGGATCAGCCGTTCTTGACGGCGTCCTCGATGCGCTGGCCGATCTCGGCGTCGACGTTCTTCCAGTACTGGAAGGCGTTGGAGAGCACCGGCTCCTGCACGCCGTCGGAGAGCGCGCCGGAGACGGTCTCGACCAGGCGGTCGCGCTGGGCGTCGTCGAAGACCTCGCGGACCAGGATGCCCGGCTGGCCGAAGTCATCGTCGTCGGCGCGCAGCGTGTAGGCCTGGCGCACCAGCTCGCCGTCGGTCTCCCAGCCGTTGTCGACCGGGCCCTGCTCGTCGGACCAGGTGGAGCCCTCCACCGTGTTCGGGGCGTAGACCGGCTTGGTGCCGGAGTGGTCGAACCACATGTTGCCCTCGAAGTTGTAGGTGTGGACCTCGTTCTTCGGCCGATTGACCGGCAGCTGCTGGAAGTTGGTGCCGATGCGGTAGCGGTGGGCGTCCGCGTAGGCGAAGTTGCGGCCCAGCAGCATCTTGTCCGGGGAGTTGCCGGTGCCCGGGACCATGTTCGCCGGCGAGAAGGCGGCCTGCTCGATCTCGGCGAAGAAGTTCTGCGGGTTCCGGTTCAGCGTCAGCGTGCCGACCTTGATGCGCGGGTAGTCCTGCTGCGGCCAGATCTTGGTCAGGTCGAAGGGGTTGATCCGGTAGGTCTTGGCGTCCTCGTACGGCATGACCTGCACGTAGAGGGTCCAGGACGGGTGGTTGCCCTTCTGGATGTTCTCGTAGAGGTCGCGGCGGTGGAAGTCCGCGTCGGCGCCGGCCAGGCGCTCGGCCTCCTCATTGGAGAGACCCTCGACGCCCTCGTCGTTGATGAAGTGGTACTTCACCCAGAAGCGCTGACCGTCGGCGTTGTTCCACTGGTAGGTGTGCGAGCCGTAGCCGTTCATCAGCCGCCAAGACGCCGGCAGGCCGCGGTCGCCCATCAGGTAGGTCACCTGGTGGGCCGACTCCGGGTTCTGCGTCCAGAAGTCCCACTGCATGTGGTTGTCGCGCAGGCCCGAGGACGGCAGGCGCTTCTGCGAGCGGATGAAGTGCGGGAACTTCATGGGGTCGCGGACGAAGAAGACCGGCGTGTTGTTGCCGACCAGGTCGAAGTTCCCCTCCTCGGTGTAGAACTTCAGCGCGAAGCCGCGCACGTCGCGCCAGGTGTCGGGGGAGCCCAGCTCGCCGGCGACGGTGGAGAAGCGCAGCAGCGTCTCGGTCTTCTTGCCGGGCTGGAACAGGTCGGCCTCGGTGTACTGCGAGACGTCCTCGGTGACCTCGAAGGTGCCGAAGGCGCCGGCGCCCTTGGCGTGCGGGCGACGCTCGGGGACGTTCATCCGGTTGAAGTGCGCCAGGGTCTCGACCAGGTGGTGGTCGTGCAGCAGCAGCGGACCGTCGGGGCCGACGCTCAGCGAGTTGCGATCGCTGACTGCGGGGATGCCGGCCTGGGTCGTCGACCCGGTGCCGTGCGGGGTGGAGTCGGTGCTCATCACACGTCCCTTTCTTCTCTGCTCGGGTGGATCCTCGGGTGGACGGGGTCAGCGGGAGGCCCCGGAGACCGGCGCGCCGGCCTCCGTCTCGCCCGGGTGCGCCGTGCCCCTGCGTCGCGTCGTGCCGCCGCTCCCGGCGTCGCTCGGACCCGCCGCGGAGGCGCAGTCGTCGCAGATCCCGCGGAAGACGACGTCGGCCACCTCGATGGCCATGCCCAGGCCGTCCGGCGGCGTGAGGCACGGGGCCTGGCCGTGGAGGCACTCGACATCCTCGATCCGCCCGCAGACGGTGCAGATGGCGTGGTGGTGATTGTCGTCGGTGCGGGTCTCGTAGCAGGCCGGGGATCCCGGCGGGTCGACACGGCGCAGCAGCTCGGCGGCGGTGAGGTCGTGCAGCACGGTGTACACCGACTGCACGCTGATCTCGGGAAGGCGCTCGGTGACTGCCGAGTGGATGGCCTCCGCCGGGTGGTGCGGCAGGCTCGCGACGGCGTCGAGCACGGCCAGGCGCTGCCGGGTGACGCGCAGTCCGCGGTCACGCAGCAGACTGCGCCAGTCCGTCTCGGTCGTCGAGCTCATGGCATCCAGTGTGCCGCAGATCTGAGTGATTCACAATAACGCTCGGTGCGGTCGTCAGGGCGGGGTGCGGCCGCGCGGAGTGCGACATCGCTCAGACAGGTCCGTCCTGCCTCACGGGGGTTTAGCGAACGTTGCCGTGATGTTTTGGAACTGCCCGGGGGAGTTTGCCCGCCGTTCATGCTCCGGTGGTGTCGGGGCATGATCGGACTGTCACGGTGATCTGCGGCGTCACCCCGGGAGGCCAGGTCAGCCGCACGTCGGCGCTCTGTGCCGGCGCTCCGCCGGCACGGCGGGCATTCCGGACCAGCCCACGACACCCCTGAAAGGACCCCTGAGTGCCAGTTCGCGAGATGCTTCCGATGCTCGACCACGTCCGTGGCAAGCGCAGCGCCGTCACCTGCGCGCTGAAGTGCGACAACATCTGTGCGCGCGCCGCCTGCAACACCTCGGACAACGACTACTTCCGCGACGTCGCCTCCTCGGCGCTGTCCCGCCGGCAGATGCTCGGCGCCGGAGCCGCCGGCGCGCTGGCCCTCGCCGTCGGCGCCGCCTCCGACGTCGCCGGCGCCCAGCCCGCCGCCGCGAAGTCCTGGGGAGCCTCGAAGCTGACGTTCACTCCGATCGATCCGGTGCATCACGCCGTCGACGGCCTCATCGTCCCGGAGGGCTACACCTGGGAGCCGGTCATCCGCTGGGGCGACGGCCTCTTCCCGGACTCGCCGTCCTTCGACCCGGAGAACCAGAGCGCCGACTCCCAGGCGAAGCAGTTCGGGTACAACAACGACTACCTGGAGATCCAGGAGGTGCCGGGCAGCAACGGCCGGCGCGGCCTGCTCTTCGCCAACCACGAGTACACCAACGAGAACCTGATGTTCCCGGACTCGACGGACGAGGCCACCCGCCGGGCGGTGGGCATGGCCGCCCACGGCATGACGGCCGTGGAGGTCGTCCGGAAGAACCGCAACGACGCCTGGAGCGTCGACGTCGCGGGCTCGCGCAACCGCCGCTTCACCATGCACACCGAGTACACCTTCGACGGCCCGCTGCGCGGCTCCGAGCTGCTGGCCACTGCCGACGACCCCGAGGGCGTCTCGGTGCGCGGGACGATCAACAACTGCGCCGGCGGGCTCACCCCCTGGGGCACCATGCTCTCCGGCGAGGAGAACTTCCACGGCTACTTCGTCTCCGCCGGGACCTCCGAGGCCGACCGCCGCTACGGGATCACCGCCGAGGCCACCGCCCGCGGCTGGGAGATCGACGAGCCGCGCTTCGACGCCCGCAACGCCGGGCATGAGCACGAGAAGAACAAGTTCGGCTGGATCGTCGAGGTCGACCCGTGGGACCCGGAGTCGACCCCGGTCAAGCACACCGGCCTGGGCCGCTTCAACCACGAGGGCGCGACGGTGATCATCGCCGACTCCGGCCATGCGGTGGCCTACTCCGGCGACGACGCCCGCTTCGAGTACCTCTACAAGTTCGTCTCCCGCGACACCTACGTCGAGGGCGACCGTGAGCACAACAAGACCCTGCTCTCCGAGGGCGACCTCTACGTCGCCCGCTTCACCGGCAACTCGCCGGCCGGCGAGATCGACGGCTCCGGTGCGGTGCCCTCCGACGGCGCCTTCGACGGCGGCGGCACCTGGCTGCCGCTGCTCGTCGACGGCGCCTCGCAGGTCTCCGGCTTCAGCGTCGAGGAGGTGCTGGTCCACACTCGGCTGGCCGCCGACGCCGTCGGGGCCACCAAGATGGACCGCCCGGAGGACGTCGAGCCCAACCCGGTCACCGGCCGGGTCTACATGGCCTGCACCAACAACGACGAGCGCGCCACGGCGGGCCACGCCGGCGTCGACGAGCCGAACCCGCGGGCGAAGAACCGCGACGGCCACGTCGTCGAGATCACCGAGCAGGGCGACCAGACCGCGACGTCCTTCGGCTGGACGCTGGTGCTGGTCTGCGGCGATCCCGCGCAGGGCGATGCGACCTACTTCTCCGGCTTCCCGGCCGACCAGGTCTCGCCGATCTCCTGCCCGGACAACGTCGCCTTCGACTCGGTGGGGAACCTGTGGATCTCCACCGACGGCGCCCCCAGCGGCATCGGCTACTGCGACGGGCTCTTCCGCGTCCAGCTGGAGGGCGAGGACCGCGGGCTGGTCGAGCAGTTCCTCTCCGTGCCGGCCGGCGCGGAGACCTGCGGCCCGGTCATCCGCGACACCCAGCGCACCGCCTTCGTCGCCGTCCAGCACCCCGGCGAGGACGGCAGCTGGCAGACCCCGCAGTCCTTCTTCCCGGACTACGTGGACTCCGACGGCGACGGTCGGTTCGCCATGCCGCGCCCGTCGGTCGTCCAGGTCCTGAAGGGCAAGCCCAAGCGCGGCACCGCCGACCGCCGGCAGCGTCAGCTGATCGGCGAGGCCCACTCCGGCGGCGCGCTGCGTCAGGGGCCGGCGCTGGGCTGAAGCACCCGGCCCGTGGCCCGACCGGTCGGTAGAATGGCGCGGAACGACATCGAGGAGCAGCCGGCGGCGCCGGCCGTCGGCTGCTCCGCCCCGCGACAGGAGCGTTGGTGAATCGGGACACACGACGACGCATCACCGCGGCCGAGGTCGCCGAGCGTTCCGGTGCCTCGCGCAGCGCCGTCTCTCTGGTGCTCAACGGCCGAGCCGACGGCAACGTCGCGCCGTCGCTGCAGGAACGGATCCGCGCGGCCGTGGACGAGCTGGGCTACGTCCCGCAGAGCGTCGGACGGTCTCTGCGCTCGCGGAGCACGCGCACCGTCGGCGTGATCACCGACGAGATCGTCACCTCTCCCTTCGCCGGGGGGATCATCAGCGGCGCCGGCGTCGTCGCCCGAGAGCACGGCTTCATGATCATGGTGGCCGACACCGAGGGCGAGGAGGACCTCGTTCGGGAGATGTCCGAGGTCTTCTTCTCGCGCAGTGTGGACGCCCTGATGCTGGCCACCGGCGGACTGGTCGACGTGGCCCCGCCGCAGGAGCTCCTGGCCCTGCCGGCGGTGCTGGCGAACTGCCTGGGCCCAGCCGACGGGGCGCCGAGCGTCGTCGCCGACGAGGCCGGCGGGTCGGTGCAGGCCGTCGAACACCTGCTGGCCCTGGGCCACCGAGACATCGTCCAGCTGGCCGGCACCGAGGACTCGCCGGCCACCGCGCGGCGGCGCGCGGGCTTTCTCCGGACCGCCGAGGGGCGCGCTGCCCCGTGGACGATCCCCTGCGGCTGGGAGATCGACGAGGGATACCGCGCCGCGGCCGCGCTGTTCGACGACGGCGATCCGGACGGTCGACCCACCGCGATCCTCGCCTCCAACGACCGCACCGCTGTCGGTGTGCTCCTGGCGGCGGCCCACCGGGGAATCCGAGTGCCGGAGGAGCTCTCGGTGGTCGGCGTCGACGACCAGGCGCATGTCGCCTCGTGCGTGGTGCCGGCGCTGACATCGGTGGCGCTGCCGCACCGCGGGATCGGTGCCCGGGCCATGGAGATCCTGCTGCACCAGGTGCCGGGCGTCGCCGTCGAGGCGGGGGCCGCCGGGCCCCCGGCTCCCGGCGACGTCGGCGCCGCGGAGCTGATCAGTACGGAGCTGATGGTGCGGGACTCCACTGCCGCAGCTCCCACCAGGTGACGGTGGCCTCCTCCTCGGCCTCCAGCCGCCAGAGCTGTCCGTCGTGCGGTTCGACGCGGAGCGTGCAGGGGGCGTCGTCCGGTCGATAGATCTCCACGATGGAGTGGTCGATGACCAGCCGCTCAGCTCGTCCGGAGAACGCGGTCTCGAGAGGGTCGCCGTGATCGTCGAGCATGATCAGTCGGACGGATGCTCCGCCGGGCGTGTCGGCCTCGACGAGGGCGTCGCACGCCGAGGGCAGGTCCACGGCCGGGGACGTGCCGGTGCCGATCCTGTGTCGGAGGGCCTCGCCGGCCCGCCAGCCCTCGCACTCCGGCGCCGGGGTGCTGATCAGCCGTCCGTCGCGGAGGAACAGTTCGCGCGGCCAGGTCAGCAGGCCGGCCCAGCCGGCGGCATCCGACGCCTCCTGCGAGCGCTCCTCCCGGGCCCAGCCGACGAGCAGGGCTCGGTCGTCGTGGACCAGAACCTGCGGCGCATAGAACGAGTCGCCGTCGTCGACGGCCGCTGTGCTGCGCACCGTCGGTCGCGGCACGGGGTCGTCGCTCGTGGGTTCAGCCACGTCGAGCAGCAGCGCCCGGGTGCTGTTGCGCACGGTGACGCCGTCCTCGTCCGAGTGCCAGCGGCAGATGATCAGCGCCCAGCATCCGGCGTCCTCGAACGGCACCAGCTGCGGACACTCCCAGATCTCGGCGTCGACGTCGGCGGGCGTCTCGGAGGAATCGAGCCATATGCCGCAGTAGGTCCAGTGCCAGAGGTCGGCGGCGTCGTAGAGCAGCACTGCGGCCCGGCCGTCGGCCAGACCCGCGCCCTGCAGCGCCCAGCGGCGTCCTCCGATGGTCAGCAAGAAGGGGTCGCGGACAGCCGTGACTCGTTCGTCGTCGGGCATGCCGGCCGCGACGTGACGATCCGGCCCCCACCGGCGCAGGTCCGAGGATCCGCGGACCAGCGTCACGCGGGAGGAGCCGTCGAACCGCTGCACGCCGCTGTAGACCGCCACGGGGCCCTCGCCGTCGAAGCCCATGACTCCCGACCAGCAGCCGGCGCGGTCCGGTCCCTCCTCGGGCGGGGCGAGGGCGACTGGTTCCTCCGTCCAGGCCACCAGGTCCGGGGAGGAGAGATGGCCCCAGTGGACATTCCGATGCTGCGCCGAGTCCGGGTTGTACTGGAAGAAGACGTGCCAGACGCCGTCGACGCGGCAGAGTCCGTTGGGATCATTCAGCCACCCCGAGGCCGGGCGGGGGTGTGCGACGGGGAACGCCGGGTCCGTGGACGATCGGAGGGTCGCCGCGGGCGAGTCGTGGGGGGAGGAGGTGGTCATGGGGTCCTTTCAGGAGATCGGAGCGGGGATCGGGGCTGGGGACTATTTGCCGGCGCCGGCGGTGAGCCCCTCGCGGAGGTAGCGCTGGCCGAAGAGGAAGACGATCAGCGCCGGGATCATCGACAGGATCACTCCGGCGAGCACCACGGAGATGCTGCCCGTGCCCAGGTTCCCCTGCAGCGAGACCAGCCCCAGCGGGAGGGTGAAGTTCTCCTGGGAGCTGGTCAGCACCAGCGGTCGGAAGAACTCGTTCCAGTGATAGTTGAACGCCAGGATGCCGACGATCGCCATCCCCGGGGCGGCCAGCGGCAGGTAGACGGAGAAGAAGATCCGCCACGGCCCCGCGCCGTCCAGCGAGGCGGCCTCGGCATAGTCGCCGGGCAGGTTCAGGAAGTGCTGGCGCATCAGGAAGGTGCCGAAGGCAGTGGGCACCGCCGGGATGATCAGCGCCAACAGAGTGTCCGCCAGGCCCATGCCGCGGATGAGCATGAACACCGGCACGATGGTGACCTGCACCGGGATCATCATCGTGGCCAGCACCAGGGCGAAGAGCAGCCCGGAGCCGCGGAAGGGCAGACGGGCGAAGACGTAGCCGGCCATCGCCGCAGTGATCATCTGGCCGCCGGCGATCAGCGCGGTGACCAGCGCGGAGTTGGTCACCAGGCGGATGACGTCGATCTGCGCGAACACCTCCGTGTAGGCGGTGAGGTCCGGGCTCAGCGGCAGGAAGTGCGGCGGCAGGTCGAAGGACTCGGCTGGGGCCCGCAGCGAGGTGGAGAGCGTCCACATCACCGGCCCGAGCACCATCAGCGCCGCCAGGCCCATGAAAAGCAGCGCCGCGGCGCGCGACGGCGAGGGCAGACGGAGCCGACGACGTCGGCGCGTCGACGGGCGGCGGGCGGGGGAGTCCGGGGCGGACTCGGAGGCGGCGCGCGGGGCCGCCTGCTCGGAGGTGGACGGGAGAGTGGTCATGACAGGCTCCTCTCGATGGAGAGTCGGCGGGCGGGACGCCTCACTGGTAGAAGACGAAGCGGCGGGAGAGCCGGAACTGGATCCAGGTGATGAGCATGATCAGGGCCATCAGGACCAGCCCTGCGGCCGAGGCGAGGCCGAACTCGAGACGCTGGAACGCGGCTTCGAAGACGACCATCACTGCCGAGCGGGTGGAGTCGCCCGGGCCTCCGCGAGTCAGCACGTAGGGCTGATCGAAGACCTGCAGGGCGGTGATCATCGCGGTGACCGAGGCGACCAGCAGCGAGGGCGAGATCAGCGGCAGGGTGACGTTCTTGAAGGCCTTCCAGCCGCGGGCGCCGTCGATCTCTGCGGCCTCGTAGAGCTCTTGGGGCACGGCGGCGATGCCGCCGAGCAGGATGAGGAAGGAGAATCCGAAGTTCTGCCAGACGAAGACGAAGATGACCACCGCGGCGGCTCCGGTCGAGGTGGTCAGCCAGGGCACCTGGGCGATGCCCACAGTGCCGAGCAGCCAGTTCACGACGCCGAACTGTTCGTTGAACATGTAGCGCATGAAGATCGAGACGCTGGCCGCGGAGAGCACCAGCGGGAAGAAGAACGTCGAGCGGAAGAACAGTCGCAGCCAGACCGGCATGCGTGACTGCACCATCACCGCGAGGAACACCGCCAGGGCGAGCTGCAGCACCACGGCGACGACGACGAAGACGATGGTGTTCAGGAAAGCCGTGCGCACGGTGGCGTCTGCGCCCAGGGCGATGAAGTTGTCCAGCCCGGCGAACTCCGGGGCGGTGATCAGGTCCCACTCGAAGAACGCCAGCGCCAGTGATCCCACGATCGGCAGCAGGGTGAAGATGCCCATGCCCAGCACGGTCGGGGCCAGCAGCAGGATGATGACCCAGCGCTCGGAGCGGCGGCTCCTCCGCGCGCGGGTCTGTGACGGGGAGTCGTCGGCGGAGGGACGCGAGGTGGGGCGCGACGTGCTGCGGGTCGGTGCGGTGTCGATGCTCATGCTGCCTTCTCCATCGCTGCGGTGAGTTCACGATCGAGCCGCTCGAGAGCGGCGTCGAGCTGCGCCGGACCGCCGCCCATTCCGCTGGCGACGTTCCGGGCCAGGGCGTTCTCCACCTCCGCCTGCTGCGGCGGGGCGGGGATCGGACCGGAGGTGGGGAACTGGTCGAGGGTGTCGTAGAAGACCTTCCAGTTGTGCGGTCCGGTCTCGCTGTAGAAGGCTTCGTCGACCATGGAACGGCGGGTCGGCGTCGTCGACGGCGTCGGGAAGGCCGTCTCCATGGCCTCCTTGCGGGCGGTGAAGGAGAGCCAGCGCCAGGCCTGCTCCTTGCGCGTCGACGAGCGGAGGATCGAATAGCCCGCCGTGCCGAACTGGTGGCGCTGTGTCCGCCACTGCGGGAAGTACTGCACGTCGAACGCGTCGGGTGACATGCCGGCTTCGTGCAGGCCCTGGGCCCAGTAGCCGCCGGCGGGAGTGGCGCCGATGCGCGAGGAGCCGAAGAGTCCGACCAGCGCATTGCCGCCGCCCTCCTCCGGGCGGACGCTCAGGTCGTCGGCCACCCAGCCGCGGAGCCGCTCGAAGGTCTCGTGGACCCGGTCGGAGGAGACGTTGGAACCGGTCCACCGATAGCCGCCGCGGCGGGAGGCCGTCTTCTCCGGCGGGTAGAAGGTGTCCCAGAGCCAGTCGCCGCCGTCGAACCGCTCCTCGGTGAGGATGCTGGTGTCATTGGCATAGAGCCAGGGCACGATGCCGCCGAAGAGTCGGTTGGTCCAGTAATAGGGCACGAAGTTCTCGGGCGACTGCGCCTGCATGGTGCGCAGCATCCCCTCGAACTCCTCGACGCCCCAGTCCGGCGCGGGGAGCTCCAGTCCGGCCCGCTGCAGCGCGTCCCGGTTGAGGTACATATTGGCCGCGTTGAAGTCCAGCGGCAGCGCGTAGAGGCTGCCCCGGTACATGAAGGCCTCGACCAGCGCGGGGTGGACGTCCTGGAAGTAGTCGACCATCTGTGGAGCCTCGGAGGTGATCCACTCGTCGAGCGGCTCGGCGAGCCGCTCGGCGAAGAGCTGGGCGCCCTCGGTCGCGAGGTACACCACGTCCGGAGCGGTGCCCGAGGCGACCATCGTGAGCAGCTTGGTGAAGAACCCGCCCCAGTCGGCGGACTGGATGGCATCGATCTGCACGGGGATGTCCGGGTTCTCCGCCATGAAGGCGTCCGCGAGGTCCTGTCGCGCGGCGGCATCCTGGGTGGTCCCCTGGATGGCGACGCGCAGCACGTCCTCGCCGCGGCCGGGGATGTCGGAGCCGGTCAGCCGCGGCCATGCCGCGACGGTGGCGCCCGCGGCGGCGAGCCCGCCGGTGCCGAGCAGAGCTCGACGAGTGATGGACCTGGTGGTCGAGGGGTGGGGCATGAATCCTCCTAACACGTGTGAGGAAACCTACTGTGAGCCGCCCCACATGTCAACGAGGTGGTGAACGGCCGAGAGGTCGGCGGGAGTGCGAGGAGTGCGTCCCGGGCGGGCCCGGCTCGTGCGGGGCGTCCGGTGTGCGGACATCATCGGAATTCGTCCGTCGCGCGGCGCCTCCGGCGTTAGACTGTCTGCGGACTGCGGCACCACGCATGGGCGGCATGCCCACCGGCGTGGCTCCGGGAGCGGGCCCGGCGCGCGGCCTCGGCGAGGCGCGCGGGGGTCCGCGGCGTCGTGCCGCCGTCGTCCCCTGAACTTCCCAGCGAGGAGACCGCGTCGATGACTGCAGCTGAGCCCACCCTCAACGTCAACACCGCGCCCCTGTCCGACGTCGACCCGGAGATCGCCCAGGCGATAGACGCCGAGCTCGGCCGCCAGCGCGGGACCCTGGAGATGATCGCCTCCGAGAACTTCGTGCCGCGAGCGGTCCTCGAGGCCCAGGGATCGGTGCTGACCAACAAGTACGCCGAGGGATATCCGGGACGCCGGTACTACGGCGGCTGCGAGTTCGTCGACGTCGCCGAGAACCTGGCCCTCGACCGGGTCAAGGAGCTCTTCGGCGCCGAGTACGCCAATGTCCAGCCGCACGCCGGCGCCCAGGCCAACGTCGCGGTGATGACCGCCTTCCTCAAGCCCGGCGACAAGCTGATGGGCCTCTCGCTGGCCCACGGCGGCCACCTGACCCACGGCATGAAGCTGAACTACTCGGGCAAGTTCCACGAGGTCGCCGCCTACGAGGTCGACGCGGAGACCGGCATGATCGACATGGAGAAGGTGCGCGAGCAGGCGCTGGCCGAGCGGCCGGACATGATCGTCGCCGGCTGGTCGGCCTACCCGCGGCAGCTCGACTTCGCCGCCTTCCGCGAGATCGCCGACGAGGTCGGAGCGATCCTCTGGGTCGACATGGCCCACTTCGCCGGACTCGTCGCCGCCGGCCTGCACCCGAATCCGGTGCCCTACGCCGACGTGGTGACCTCCACGGTGCACAAGACGCTGGCCGGGCCGCGCTCGGGGCTGATCCTGGCGAAGGAGGAGCACGCGAAGAAGCTCAACTCCGCAGTCTTCCCGGGTCAGCAGGGCGGGCCGCTGATGCACGCGATCGCCGCGAAGGCCATCGCCTTCAAGATCGCCGGCTCCGAGGACTTCAAGCAGCGTCAGCGGCGCACCGTCGACGGCGCGAAGACCCTGGCCGAGCGCCTGACGGCCGACGACGTCACCGCCCACGGGGTCTCGGTGCTCACCGGCGGCACCGATGTGCACCTGGTGCTGGTCGACCTGCGCGACTCCTCGCTGGACGGCAAGCAGGCCGAAGACCTGCTCCATTCGATCGGCATCACCGTCAACCGCAACGCGGTCCCGAACGACCCGCGTCCGCCGATGGTCACGTCCGGGCTGCGCATCGGCACCCCGGCGCTGGCCTCCCGCGGCTTCGGCGACGCCGAGTTCCGCGAGGTCGCCGAGATCATCGCCGAAGTGCTCAAGACCGGCGCCGAGCACGCCGAGGACGGCGTCCCGGCCGCCGAGCTGTCGGCGCTCCGCACCCGCGTGGAGCAGCTGGCGGCCGACTTTCCGCTGTACGAGGGCCTGGAGGAGTGGTGATGGCCGAGCAGATCACACAGACGGCGCAGGTGCTGGACGGCCGCGCCACGGCGAAGGCGCTCAAGGAGGAGCTCACCGAGCGGGTCGCGGCGCTGAAGGAGCGCGGCGTCGTCCCCGGACTCGGCACGGTGCTGGTCGGGGCCGACCCGGCCTCGCAGACCTATGTGGCCGGCAAGCACCGTGACTGCGCCGAAGTGGGCATCCACTCGATCCAGCGCGAGCTCGACGGCGACATCTCCGAGGAGGAGCTGCTCGCCGAGATCGCCGCGCTCAACGCCGACGACGCCTGCACCGGCTACATCGTCCAGCTGCCGCTGCCGGGTCACATCGACACCCAGCGCGTGCTGGAGGCCATGGACCCGGACAAGGACGCCGACGGCCTGCATCCGACGAACCTCGGGCGCCTGGTGGCCTCGGTGCGCGGCGAGCTGCAGTCCCCGCCGCCGTGCACTCCGCAGGGCTGCCTGGACCTGCTCGAGCGCCACGGCCTCGACCTCGACGGCAAGCACGTGGTCGTCGTCGGCCGCGGGGTGACCATCGGTCGGCCGATCGGGCTGCTGCTCACCCGCCGTGAGGTGAACGCGACTGTGACGCTGTGCCACACCGGCACCCGCGACGTCGAGACGCACCTGGCCCAGGCCGACGTCGTCGTCGCCGCGGCCGGGGTGAAGCACATGGTCGACCCGCAGGTGCTCAAGCCCGGCGTGATCGTCCTCGACGTCGGCGTGACCCGCGAGGAGGATCCCGAGACCGGCAAGGCGACGATCTTCGGCGACGTCGCCCCCGGCATCGAGGATGTGGCCTCCTGGTACTCGCCGAACCCCGGGGGCGTGGGTCCGATGACCCGCGCGGAGCTGCTGGCCAACGTGGTCGAGTCCGCCGAACGGCAGGCCGGCTGACGCGCTGAGCGCCCTCCGTCATCGAGTGGCGGCTCCCAGCGGCATCTGACCTCGCGACACGGCGTGTCGGAGGGAGGTTGCCGCTGGGAGCCGCCACTCGATATGTGCGGGGAGGGGCGAGGGGTGCCCGTTCAGCTCCTGCACATCCCGGGGGATCCGCGCGACGACGCGCCGTGCCGTCCCCAGGGCCTGCTCGTCGCCCTCGCACAGGACGGATCATCGGGTCTGCTGGGGCCATGGAGTTCCCGCTGGATGACCGACGCCGCCGACTGCCGTCCACTGTGCCGCCCGGCGGACACACCGTCCGAGACCTGCACGACGCCGCCCTGGACGCCGGGGAGATCCGGCATGCTGTCGGGTACGGTACGCTCACGCCCCTCGGCCGCGGCATCTACGCCGCCGGCGACGTCGACAGGGCCGCGGCTCTGCTCGAGGTCCTCACCGACGAGCGGTGCGCGGCCAGCCACGGGACGGCGGCCGCGCTGCTCGGGCTCCCCGAGCACGAGCTCAGACTCCCGGTCCACCTGACGACGCCGACGGCCGGCTTCCGCGTCCAGCGTCCCGAGGTCGTCCCGCACCGGTCGGACGTCCCCGAGGACCAGATCGTCGAGCGTGCGGGGATCCGCTGCACGAGTCCGGCGCGGACCTGGGTGGATATGGCGCAGACGCTGCCGCCGCTGGGCGCCCTGGTGCTGGCCGATCAGATCCTGCGGCCGCCGCGACGGGAGTTCGGCGAGGTCGGCGAGGCACTCGCCGGTCCCGAGGAGCTGCATGAGGCCGTGGCCCGGCGCCGGGGATCCCGCGGCATCCGGCAGATCCGCCGGGTGGCTGAGCTGGCCCGGGTCGGGGTGGACTCGCCGCGGGAGACGGCGCTGCGCTACGCCGTGCATCGGGCGGGGCTCCCGGATCCTCGGGTCAATCCGCGGATCGGCGACGAGCCGGGGTGGACGTTCCAGCCGGACCTGGCCTTCGACGCCTTCCGCGTCGCCGTCCAGTACGAAGGGACCGCGGTCCACTCGAGGTCCGACCAGGTGCTCCGCGACGTCCGGCGGGCCGATATCGCCGCGGCGCTGGGCTGGCTGGAGGTTCGCATCACCAAGGAGCACAGCGTCGACGACTGGCGGCCGGCGATCCGCAAGATCGTCCAGGCGCTGCTCTCCCGCGGGTGGACCGGGCGCTGAACCGCTCACCGTCATCGACTGGCGACTCCCAGCGGCATCTGACCTCGCAACACGGCGTGTCGCAGGGAGGATCATGCTGGGAGCCGCCACTCGATGCACCGGAGAGGGCCGCCCCGGGCGGAGAGGCTCCCCGGACCCCTCGCCGCTCACCGCAGGAAGAGCCGGCGCATCCGCCACGTCGCCACGCTCAGCCCGACGACGACCATCACCACGTAGTACCCGATGTGCACCAGAGTCATCGCATCGCCGGTGCGGAAGGCGATGTCGCGCATCAGCTCGACGCCGTGCCAGAGCGGCATCGCCTGCACCAGCGCCTGCACGCCGGCGGGATAGACGTCGATGGGGAAGAGGGTGGCGGAGAAGAGGAACATCGGCATCAGCACCATCATCATCCAGTCCATCTGCTGGAACCGGGTGAAGAACGAGGTCACCGCCATGCCGACCGCGGCGAAGCCCAGCGCGATGAACAGCGCGGTGACCCACATCAGCGCTGCCGAGACGCCGTCGACCAGCCCGGCGCCGACGAGCACCGCCAGGAACCCGACCGAGTAGATCGCCCCGCGGAAGAGCGCCAGACCGATCTCGCCGAGCGCGACGTCGACCGGTCCGAGCGAGGTGGCCATCATCGTGCGGAAGAGCTTGGTGATCTTCAGCTTGAAGAACACGTTCCAGGTGGAGTCGAAGATCGCCCCGTTCATCGCCGAGACGGCCAGCAGCGCCGGAGCGATGAACGTCGCATAGCTGATCGTGCCGTCCTGCCCGACGCCGGCCTGCTCGGCCTGGATGCCCGAGATCATCGGGCTGATGCCCAGTCCGAAGGAGGCCAGGAAGAGGATCGGCTCGAGGAAGCCGGAGACGAACAGCACGCCGCGGTTGTTCCGGATCGCCGAGAGCCCGCGGGCGAAGACCGCCCGGATGTTGCCCGAGTACCAGCCGGCGCCCGCCCCGGTGCGGAACTGGGCGACCGGCGCCGGCCCCGCGGGCCCGTCGTCGTCGCGCAGCTCGGCCACCCGGGCCTCGCGGCGGGCGTCGGCCCGGGCGCCGGGGGTGCGGCCTCGCCACTCGGCGAGACCGAGTCGACGGGTGAAGACGTGCACCGTCGTCCACCAGGCCAGCAGCGTGACCATCACGAGGTAGCCGAGATGCGCGGCGATCATCGCCGGCGAGGTCGGCTGGTCGAAGCTGAGCACCCGGCCGAGCTCGTTGGCGTGCCAGATCGGCGAGATCCAGCCGATCGCCTGCAGCGGGCCCGGCAGGTTCTCCAGCGGGTAGAAGGTCCCGGAGAAGAGGAACAGCGGCATGATCACGAAGCGCTGGATCAGCGCGCCGTGACCCTTCTCCTCGCGCAGCGTGGAGATGTAGGCCATGATCGGCACGCCCAGCGCCAGGCCGCCCAGCGTCGCGGTGAGGATCTGCAGCCAGACCAGCGGCGACGACGTCGCGCCGACGAGCACCAGCACGCCGGTGAAGACCGCGGAATGGAAGAGGAAGCGCACGCAGACCGCGAGGATGTGGCCGGACGCGATCTGCGCCGGCGTCAGCGGCGTGGCCTGAGCTCCGTAGTAGAGCCGGCGCCAGGTGAAGCCCTCCAGCACCGGGAAGGCGAACTCGATGCCGGCGGTCATCGCCACTGTCGCGGCGAGCACGCCGGGGCCGATGTACATCAGGTACGACTCCGCGCCGAGCTCCGCGACCGCGGGGGCGTCGCCGACGAGCAGGCCCAGTCCCAGGCCCATGGCCAGGATGTACATCAGCGGCTCGGCGACGGAGCTGGTGACGATGACTCCGGCGTAGGCGCGCATGCTGCGCAGCGTCCGCTCGGCCTGGTGCAGCGCGCCGAGCCGGCGGGTGCGGCGGGTCAGCCGGTCCTTGTCGGCGGTCGGAGAGTAGGGCGCGGCGACGCCGGCGGCCGGGGCGCCCTCGGGACCGGCGTCACTCAACGAGACTCCTGCCGGTCAGCCGCAGGAAGACGTCCTCGAGCGAGGAGCGGCGCACCAGCGAGGTCATCGGGCGCAGTCCGGCGGTGTGGACGGCCTCCAGCGCGGACTCGGCGGCGTCGGCGTAGACCAGCAGCCGGTCGGGGAGGATCTCGACGTGGCTGTAGCCCAGCGGCTCGGCGCGCGGGGCGAGCAGCGTGTCCAGCTGCTCGGCGAGCTCGGCGTTGCGGTCCATCCCGAAGCGCAGCTCCAGCACCTCGCGGGTGGAGTGGGCGCGGATGAGCTCGGACGGGCCGCCCTCGGCCATGATGCGGCCCTGGTCGACGACGATGAGCCGGTCGCAGAGCTGTTCGGCCTCGTCCATGTGATGAGTGGTCAGCACCAGCGTGGTGCCCCGCTCCTTCAACCGGAAGAGACGGTCCCACAGGATGTGCCGGGCCTGCGGGTCGAGGCCGGTGGTCGGCTCGTCGAGCAGCAGGATCTCCGGATCGTTGACCAGGGCGCGGGCGATGGTCAGCCGGCGCTTCATCCCGCCGGAGAGATCCTCCACCCGGGATCCGGCCTTGGCGGTGAGCTGGGCGAACTCGAGCAGCTCGGCGGTCTTGGCGCGCAGCCAGCGCCGGGGCAGGCCGAAGTAGCGGCCGTACATGATGATGTTCTCCCGGACGCTGAGCTCCTCGTCCAGGTTGTCCTGCTGCGGGATCACGCCGAGTCGGGCGCGCACCGCCGGACCCTGCCGCTCGGGGTCCAGGCCGGCGACCCGCATCGTGCCGGAGGTGCGGGCGGCGACGGCGGCGATCATCCGCATCGCCGTCGACTTGCCGGCGCCGTTCGGGCCCAGCAGCCCGAAGGACTCGCCGCGGGCGACGCGGAAGTCGATCCCGTCGACGGCGGTGAAGGTCCCGTACTGCTTGGTCAGCGCCGTCGCGACGATCGCCGCGTCCTCGGCGGCAGCTGATCCGTCCGCGGGCCCGGCGGGGGCGGCCGCGGACTGCGGGCCGGCTGCGGACGCACCGGAGGTGCGGAGAGGACGGGGCATGCCCGGCAGTCTACGGCGGCGACGGCGGCGTGGCCAGGGTCATGCCACAGGATTCCGGGCGGCGAGCCGCCTGTTCGCGGCCGTCGCCGGGCGTCGCCGCCCCGGTGCCGGCGCCCCGGGCTCGGGCCGGGGAGAGGCGTGAGGGAGAGATCATCCTCAGGGGCGATGGATCGGAGCGCCTCATCCGGCAGGATGAGGGATGGATCGTGCTCCGCGCTCGCGGAGCTCTCGGCACGTTCACGAAAGGACGCCCCACCATGTCCGTTCCAGTTCTCGAGACGGAGAACCTGGTGAAGGTCTACGGGCGCGGAGCGGCACGCTTCGACGCCCTGAAGGGCCTGACTTTCGAGATCCACGACGGCGAGTCCGTCGCCGTGGTCGGGAAGTCAGGCTCGGGCAAGTCGACCCTCATGCACCTGCTCGCCCTGCTCGACCGTCCGACGTCCGGCGTCGTCGCGCTCGGAGGCGAGTCGGTCTCGGAGCTGAAGCCGCGGCGCGTCTCGCAGCTGCGCAACGCCTCCTTCGGCTTCGTCTTCCAGCAGTTCTTCCTCAACGCCAACCAGACGGTGCTGGAGAATGTCACCCTGCCGCTGAAGATCACCGGGATGTCGCGCGGGGACCGCCACCGGCGGGGCATGGAGGTGCTCGAGCAGCTGGAGATCGCCGAGAAGGCCAAGAACAAGGCCAAGGACCTCTCCGGCGGCCAGAAGCAGCGCGTCTGCATCGCCCGCGCCCTGGTGAACCGCCCGTCGGTGATCTTCGCCGACGAGCCCACCGGCAACCTCGACTCGGCCACCAGCGAGGTCGTCGAGGACATCCTGTTCAACCTCCACCGCGACCACGGCATCACCCTGGTCGTGGTCACCCATGACGAGGATCTGGCCGCTCGCTGCGAGCGGCGGCTGAAGATGCAGGACGGCGAGATCGTCGCCGAGGAGCACGGCGTGCTCGCCGACCGGCACATCGACACCACCTTCGACCCGGACCAGCTCGGCGTCGACCCCGACGAGCCGCGCGGGCCGAGCCGCGCCGCGACCGGGCAGGACGCCGGGGCCGCCGACGAGGCGACGGAGGAGGAGCACGACGAGGACGGCTCGCCGCTGCGCCGCGGCCGCCGTCGGGCCTCGCGGGCCCGGGACCGTGCGCGGGACACCTTCCGCGACCGCGTGCGCGGCCGGGCTCGCACCGAAGGGGCCGCCGTCGAAGTCTCTGGGGACCCCGAGGAGTCCGAGGACCCGGAGGGCTCCGAGGCCCTGGACGCCGCGGCGACCGCCGGGGCCGACGATGACCAGCCGGCCGACGAGGCGTCGCAGACCCGACGCCGCGGCCGCGACGCAGACGAGGAGGGAACGGCATGAGGGCCGTCGACGTCGCCGGGACCGCACTGTCCAACACCATGCGGTCCAAGATGCGCACCTTCCTGACGGTGATCGCCATCGTCATCGGTGCCTTCACGCTGACCCTGACCTCCGGCATCGGCGCCGGCATCAACCGCTACGTCGACGACATGGTCGCCGGCTTCGGCGAGACCGACGAGATGTACGTGATGCCCGGCGCCGACCAGCAGGCGATGGGCGGGGGCCAGGCCGGACCCCAGGAGTACGACGCCGGCGAGGCCGGCGGGCCCTCCGGCAGCTACGGGCAGTCCATGCTCAGCGAGGAGGACATCGAGTCCATCTCCGAGCTCGACGGCGTCACCGCCGTCGACCCGATCGTCTTCGTCTCTCCGGAGTACCTCGAGATCTCCGACGGCACCCAGTACGCGCTGGACGGACTCGGCGTGCCGGCCGACGCCCCGGCCATGGAGCTCGCCGCCGGCGAGACCCCGGACCCGGAGGCCGACGAGATCACCGTGCCGCGGTCCTGGCTGACCGCCTTCGACGAGGGTGCCGAGGACGCCGAGGAGGCCGACCCGCAGGCGGCGATCGGCGAGACCGTCGACGTCGGCGTGCGCGACATGGCCCAGGAGGTCCAGACCGTGGAGGCCACCGTCGTCGGCGTCTCCGAGGAGGACCTCGCCGGCATCGGCAGCTCGCCGATGCCCTCGCAGGCGCTGCACGAGGAACTCCACGAGCTGCAGAGCTCCGGGGCCCAGGTCGAGCAGGAGGAGAGCTACGCCCAGGCGGTGATCCAGGTCGAGGACCTCGCCGCCCAGGAGGACGAGCTGAAGTCCGAGCTCGCCGACGAAGGACTGATGGGGATGACTCTGGACGACATGCTCGGCGTGGTCCGCGGGATCATCAACACCGTCACCTGGGTGCTCAGCGGCTTCGCGCTCATCGCGCTGCTGGCGGCCAGCTTCGGCATCGTCAACACGCTGCTGATGTCGGTGCAGGAGCGCACCCGCGAGATCGGCCTGATGAAGGCGCTCGGGATGAGCCGCGGACGAGTCTTCGGCCTGTTCTCCATGGAGGCGGTGATGATCGGGGTGATGGGCTCGGTGATCGGCGTCGGCCTCGGCGCGGGGGTCGGGCTGGCGGCGAACGCCGCGCTGGTCAGCGGCCCGTTGAGCAACGTCGCCGGACTGACGCTCTTCGCCCTGGCCCCGGGCGCGCTGATCGCCATCATCGCGCTGATCCTGGTCATCGCCTTCCTCGCCGGCACGCTGCCGGCGGCGCGGGCGGCGCAGAAGAACCCGATCGACGCGCTGCGCTACGAGTGAGCGCGCTGCGCGACGACGCCCGGGCCGAGGCGGTCCGGGCGTCGTCGTGCCTCGGCGTGCCGCGCGGGTCTCCATCCCGCCGGACGCGCCGACATCGAATCTGGTGATCAGTTCGGGTCGGACGGTAGATTCGAGACAGTACAATCTGGAGGAGGAAACATGACACAGCCACCTGAGGGCGAGCCGCAGCAGGGCCCGCGATTCGGCACCGACCCCTACGACCCGTCCGCCGTCGGCGGACCGATGGCCGAGCCGAGGAAGTTCAGCCGGCTCAAGCAGCTGACGCTGCTCAGCCTGGCGATCTTCGTGGTCCAGGGCATCATCGGGCTCATCCCGGCGATGAGCGGATCGATGCGGGACCAGGTCGCCGAGCAGCTGGAGGCCCAGGGGGCGACCTCGGGGCTCTCCGAGGAAGAGCTCCAGAGCATGATCGACATGGGGATCGCCGGCGGACTCGCCTTCGCCATCGGTTCCCTGGTGGTCGGGATCGTCGTCTATGTGATCGTCTACTTCGGTCTCGTCAAGCGTAAGAACTGGGCACGCATCGTGGGCATCATCTTCGCGATCATCGGTGCGCTCTTCTCGCTGATCAACGGTGTCGGCGGCCTCGGCGCCGGCTCGACGGCCACGATGATCTCGTCGCTGCTGCTGCTCGTCGGGGCCGTGGTCGCCATCTTCTGGCTGGTCACCGCGTTCAACGGGCAGGTCAAGGCGTACCTGACGCAGAACGTGCAGGGCTGATCCGAGAGCGGTCTGCCGAGGTGCGGTGTCCGCCCGACGCCCCTGGAATGACGACGGCCCGTCCACCGCACTGGTGGGCGGGCCGTCGTCGTTCCGGGGCGAGGCGTCGTCGGGCCGAGCTCAGCGCCAGCCGAGCCCCGGGGCGACGTGGGTGATGATCGACTCCAGCAGATGAGCGTTGTAGTCGACGCCGAGCTGGTTCGGCACGGTGATCAGCAGCGTGTCGGCTTCGGCGATCGCCTCGTCGCGGGCGAGCTCCTCGATGAGCTGGTCGGGCTCGCCGATGTAGGACCGGCCGAAGATCGCCCGGGTGGTCTCGTCGAGCATCCCCACCTGATCCTGAGCGTCCCGCTGTCCCAGGAAGTAGGCCCGGTCGCGCCGGTCGGTCAGCGCGATGATCGACCGTGAGACCGACACCCGCGGGGCGGAGGCATGGTCATGGGCGGCCCATTCCTCGCGGAAGCCGCGGATCTGGGCGGCCTGCTGGACGTGGAAGGGCTGGCCGGTCTCGTCGTCCTTCAGCGTCGAGCTCATCAGGTTCATCCCCCGAGCGGCGGCCCAGCGGGCTGTGGCGTCGGAGCCGGCGCCCCACCAGATGCGCTCGCGCAGTCCGGGGGAGTGCGGCTCCACGCGCAGGAGTCCAGGAGGGTTGGGGAACATCGGCCGCGGATTCGGCTCGGCGAAGCCTGTGCCCTCCAGCAGTCGCAGCGTCTCCATCGTGTGCCGGCGAGCCATGTCGGCGTCGGACTCGCCCTCGGCCGGGCGGAAGCCGAAGTGCCGCCACCCGTCGACCACCTGTTCCGGCGCCCCGCGGGAGAGGCCCAGCTGCAGCCGCCCGTCACTGATCAGGTCCGCCGCGCCGGCGTCCTCGGCGAAGTAGGCGGGGTTCTCGTAGCGCATGTCGGGGTTGCAACACTGGTCCACGTAAGCTTGGTTGCATGGTCGAACTGGTAGCGCTGAGGAAGACGAACGAGGTGGCGGCCTACGTCCGCGCCTCCATGGACCGCAAGGGCGACCGCTGGACGGTCGATACCCAGCTGAGGAAGATCAAGGCGCTGGCCGAGGCCAAGGACTGGAACGTGGTCGAGGTCTACGAGGACAACGCGGTGTCGGCGACGAAGAAGCGCCGCGCTGGCACCCGGTGGGCAGAGATGCTGGACGACGCCCGAGCAGGCCGGTTCTCGATGGTCGTCGCCGTGGACATGGACCGCCTCCTGCGCAGCACCAAGGATCTCAACACACTGATCGACCTCGGTCTGCGCGTCGTCACCGTGGACGGCGAGATCGACCTCTCGACGGCGGACGGCGAGTTCCGGGCGACGATGCTCGCCGCCCTCGCCCGGTTCGAAGCCCGGCGCAAGGCAGAGCGCCAGATCAGATCGAACGAGCGCCGACGTACAGAAGGCATCCCCACGTCGGCCTGGAAGGCGTTCGGCTGGACGCGCGATGGCGAGTTGATCCCCGAGGAGGCCGAGGCCGTGCGGCGAGCCTTCGACGCGTTCCTCGGCGAGCCGTCGCTGTCGATCCGACGCATCCGCGAGGACCTGAACAGCGCCGGTCACCTCACCGCGCGCGGGTCGGAGTTCTCAGTCGATGCCGTGAGGTACCTGCTGGCGAACCCGCTCTACGCTGGCTACATCAAGCACTACGCGTCGGGCGAGCTGTACCCCGTGCAGGGCGAGGTGTTCCCGCCAATTGTGAGCGAGCAGACGTGGCGGGCCGCGGTTGCGAAGCTGGAGGACAACGTGCGGAGGTCGGCGAGGCAGGGGAACCAGCCGAAGTACCTACTCTCCGGGATCGGCCTGTGCGGAAAGTGCGGGGCGACGCTTGTCTCGGGGACGAACAGCCGCAAGCAGCCGACGTATCGCTGTGGAGAGCACTTCCACCTCACGCGCCAGCGCGAGCCCGTCGATGCGATGGTCACCGAGGCGGTGCTCACCCGCCTGTCCTCGGTGGACGTGCACGACCTGGTGATGCCGCAGGAGGACGGTAGGCCGGACCGCGAGGAGCTGCTGACCGAGCGGAACGCGCTGGTCGAGCGCGTGAAGGAACTGAGCCCGCTGCTGCGCGACATCCATCAGCCGGTCCTTGAGATCACGGCGGCGATCAATGACGTGAAGGCCCGCATCGACGAGATCGACGCGGAGCTGCTCGACCGCTCGGTGTCGGCGGCGGTGAAGCTGCTCGCGGACGTGGACGAGCTGGTCGGAACCGTGGAGCGCCGGGAGATGGTCGAGTCGAAGTGGAAGGCGCTGGATGTGGACCGTCGCCGGATGCTCGTGGACGAGCTGGTGACGGTGACCGTCGCGCCGATCCGGCCCGGTCACGTGCGGTTCGATCCCGACCTCATCCGGATCGAGCCGCGTCGCGATTGACTCATGATTCGACTCGTCATTGCAATGGTGAGTCGAGTCATGGGAGAATCGTTGCAGAGGCGAATGGACAGCGCTTCGTGGTCCGCGGGGGCAGCGAAGTGGCATGTCCCCGGGCTGGCAAACGGAGTGAACCTCGCGTGAGCGAGGGTGAGACACCCCCGGTGAAACGAAAGCAATCCCCGACGGGCGGGCCACCGTCGAAGCTCCGACCGAGAGGTCGCCAAGAGTGAGGGCTCTTGGAACTCCCGAAGAACGATCTTCGGGAGTTTTCTATGTCCTCGACGGACACCCGCACTTTCACGAGCCTTCCGCCTGACCTCGAGCAGGGGCAGGGGCTCCCTGCCCGCGATGAGGGCCTCGCGCCCGTCATCGCCGCCGCCCGCGCTGCGGGTCGCGTGGCTGGTGAGCGGTTGACTCATACTCCGCTGAACCCGCGCCAGCGCGCCACCGTCGCCGCCATGATGGGCGGTGATCGCTGATGAGCGCGAACTCCGCCGCCTTCGATCACCTGACCGGCTTCCGCTGGCGTCAGGGCGACCCCTCCCTCGCCAACATGGAGGCACGGCTCTACGACCTCGGCGTGCTCCGCTCCGTGCTGGAAGAGGCCGTCGAGATCGCCGTCGCCGACGCCCGCGCCGAGGGCGTGACGTGGGCCAGGATCGGCGACGCCCTCGGCGTCACGCACCAGGCCGTGATCAAGCGTTACCGCAAGGGCGGTGGTCGCTGATGCACCCCGACGCCCGCAACCTCAGCACCGATCCCGTCGACCTGACCCCGCCCGGAGGGCCTGGTCTGGCACCCGCCGAAGGCGGGGTGCCCGGTGCCGTTCCGAGCGACGGGAACCGGGCTCTCCCCGTCGGGGACGATTTTGCCGGAAACGGCTATACGGCTGCACCGACCGATTCCGGCGAGTCCGAGATTCCCGCCGATCTCAGCTCTGACCAGGGAACTGTCGCCGCTCTGCATGCGCGGCCCTCCTTGGGTGGCCGCGCATCCGTTTCGGAAACGGCTGCACCGGCGCCTACCTCGGGTGCAAGCGTGGACTTCGCCGAGCTGGACGTGCCGGGGGCCGATCCCGGTGACGAGGTCGAACCGTTCGTCGTCGAGTCCACGCCTGCGCAGGTCGCCGAGGCGAAGGCGTTCTTCGCCGCCGCGAAGACGGCGGAGAGCCCGGAGCAGGCGAAGCGCGCCCGTATGCAGTCACGCGTGTTCTCGGTGATGCAGTACCGCGAGCACCCGGAGACCGGCGAGGTCATGCTCACGCAGGAGCAGATCGACGAGGGCCTCGCGGCGCTGGGCGATCGCCTCCACCGCTGGGCCTACGTGTGGCACCCGTATGACCGCCTGGTCGAGGTGGACGAGGGTACAGGCGAGACGGTGTGCTGCGGGATCAAGGGCCTGCACGCTCACATGGTGTTGTGGGTCGCTGATGCTGATGGTCCGCGTCCTACGATCCGCACCGTCTCCGACGCCTTCTCGATCCCCTCGGCTCGCGTGAAGCCGCCAAAAGAGACTGCCGAGCAGGAAGGCACCGAGCACAAGGGCCGCGGCGCGGCAGAGAAGGCGTTCTTCGATCTCGCTGAGTACCTGCCGCATGAGTCGCGGGGGAAGAACGCCATCCCGGGCATCCACCAGCCGGAGCGGCACTACCTCGTGGACAAGACGCAGGAGGGCATGCCTGGCAAGTACCAGTACGGCCGGGGCCGGATCGTCGCGAACTTCGATTTCGGGCGGGAGCTGGACGCGCACATGGCGATGCGCCGCAACGCCGCTGAGGGCGGAGGCAGGGCGAAGCTCAGCAAGCTCTTCCAGGCCGTGGGCAAGGGCTCGCTGACGCTGAAGCAGGTCCGCGATCAGGAGCCCGCGATCTACTTCGCGAAGGGCAACCTGGCGCACTTCCAGAAGCTGCGCGGCGACTTCCTCGCGTATCAGGACGCACCGGAGTCGGTCATGAACTTCTACGTGTTCGGCGAGGGCGGCACGGGCAAGGACCTGCTCGCGAAGGCGCTGGCTCGCGCTCTGGCCCCGGATGCGGACAAGCCGTACTTCAAGGTGGGCGGCGAGAACGTCTCGTGGGAGGGCTACGACGGCGAGCCGGTCGTGATCTGGGAGGACACGCGCGTCGGTGACATGATCCGCACGGCCAAGAGCCGCGGGATGCTCTTCCGCATTCTCGGCCCGTGGCGCGAGCCGGACGAGAAGCCGATCGTGAACATCAAGGGATCGAAGACTCAGTTGCTCAACCGGGTGAACATCGTTACGGGTCCCGAGGGCTACGAGGAGTTCCTCCGCGGCTTGGCTGGCGAGTACGAGTCGATGCAGGGCGGCGTGCGGGTCAAGCACCAGGCGGAGAACCTCGGGCAGGGGTTCCGCCGCTTCCCGGTGATCATCCCGGTCGCCGAGCGCGAGTTCTCGATCTTCGTGAACTCCGGTGTGCTCAACGGCACCCGCGAGTACCAGCGTTATGAGCGGTACGAGCACATGCGCCAGGACCTGGAGTTGCTGGCGCGCAGGTGCAAGGCGATCAAGGACACCGCGGAGCGCGAGCGCGTGCGCGGAGAGATCGAGGCGCGCACGGTCGCGCCGATCGTGGAGCAGCACGACCGGATAGCGCGCCCCGAACTGGAGGCGATCAACGGGGACGAACTGTTCGCGGAATTCGCTGGAGTCGGCCAGCCGATCCAGCCGAGCGCTGAGGAGATCGCCGCCGCCGAAGAGGCGGCGAAGTGTGACCGTGAGGTCGTCGAGGAGCAGCAGCGCAGGCGGCTCGCCGAGCTGGAGGAGCACAACCGTGAGTTGCAGCTCTGCACGTGTTCCACTCCGCAGGCGGGCGTCTACGCGCGGCATGGGGATGAGTGCCTGGCGCTCTCCGAGGATGAGCGTCAGCGCCGCGCTGAGGCGAAGCAGAAGGTGCTCGATGCGAAGGTCGCGCGGCTCCGCGCGAACGGCGGTCTGCTGGTCGCGGGAGGTGCGGCATGAGCACCGAACTCGATGGGCACTTCCAGGGGATCGAAGGGGGCGCAGCCCCCTCGCAAGCAGGCAAGGAGGACATGAGCGCCAGCGAAATGTCCGACGCGCCTACTGCTTGCCACTCTGGCGTACAGGCGGAGCAGCAGGCCGACTCCCGGGTGAACACCGGTCGGGCTGATGCGGAGGCTGTGCGCCAGAGTCACGGCGGCGCGGAGCGTCGTCGTGGCAGCGGCGGGCGGCTCGATACGCGCTTCGATGACGCCACGCTCGGGGCGGTTCGCACTCGTGCGAAGCGGCTCGGGCTGGCTCCGAGCACGTGGGTGCGGACCGTCGTGCGCGATGCGCTCCATGCATCTCGGAGCGAGGAGCTGGACGCCGCCGTGGCCGCGCACCTGCTCGGGGTCGAGGAGCGCGTGCAGGCGTCTGCTGATGCTCGGGAGCTGGCCGCCCAGGTGCGCCCGCTCGCGATCAACGTCAACGACCTGGACCGCCGTGCTCGCGCGGGTGAGCCGGTGTCGCTGTCGGCGGAGGTGCCCGAGCTGATCGAGCTGCTCCGCGAGATCCGCGCCCTGCTCGGTGATCGGGCGGCCTCATGAGCACGACACATTACAGTCCGAGCGCCAGCGCCGCCGACACCGAGCGCTACATCCGGGGCAAGGAGGACGAGCGCGGCGTCGCGATCACGTGCGACGTGCCGGGAGGCCCCGGCGCGTTCTCGGCGCGCGCCCGCGCGCTCACCCAGAACACGAAGCGCGACGTCGAGGCGCTGCACTACAGGCAGTCGTTCAGCGACGAGGAGTTCGACCCGAAGAATCCGGAGGACGTGCAGCGGGTGAACGATCTGGGCTATCAACTCGCGAAGAAGATGCACCCAGATTCCGACTGCCTCGTGGTCAGTCATGTGGACGGACGCGGGAAGAAGCCGCACAACCACATCTTGGTCATCAACCACAGCAATCGGACGGGAAGAGCGCTCAGCGACTACCGCACGTTCCACGACCGCAAGGCCGGGAACCAGCGGGGCGTTCAGTCAGCGAACGACGAACTCATGCGCGAGCACGGTCTCTCGGTCGTGAAGCGTCTGGAGCACGCACCGAAGGACTGGGAGCTGCGCCGCGAGGACTTCGCCGAGGGCGGGCTCGACCGCGAGATGGGCGACCGGATGAGCGCCGCCCTGGCTGATCCCCGTGCGGTGGACAAGGCCGGTCTCGAAGCGGTGATCGAGGAGCAGAACCAGCAGCTCGGCGATGACGGGGAGCGGGTGCCGCGGATGCGCCTCCACACCGCCATCAGCAAGCGAGGGAAGAACGTCGGCAAGGAGACGTGGACGCTCTACATCGAGGACCGCCGCGGCGAGTCCGGGCGTGCCGAGCGACGCAAGCGCACGAGTGCGCTCTCGACAGATTTCACCCCGGAGGGCGCGCGGGCGTTCTTCGACTACCACCAGCAGCAGGAGGAGCAGGAACATGAGCGCAGCGCTCGACAGGCTGAAGCAGCAGAACGCGCAGAGCGGATCGCAGCAGCAGCTCGACAGTCCGGAGACGATGGAGGCGTTGACCTCGGTCCTCGCCGCCGTCGAGGCGCAGAACGCGAGGCTCGACCGGCTGGCCGAGCAGCAGAAGAAGCTCGCGGGGTTCGTGAAGGTCATGGACGAGGAGACGACGAGGCGGCTGGAGCGGATCACGGCCCCGGCGTCAACCTCCTCGCCCTCCAGCGACGTGTCCGCGAGGATCGCGAGTATCGAGAGCAGGCAGAACGAGATCGCGAGCACGCTCGGCGAGTTCGCGCAGAGTCTCAACGGCGAGAGCTTAAACGCCGCGTCGCAGAGCTTGGTCGCGGAGGCGCAGAGGAACCACGTGGCTACGGCATCGGCGATTGAGGGGCTCAAGGCGCAGGCCGCGGCGAACCAGAAGCTCGTCAGACAGGTCGGCTGGGCGGTGCAGCGGATCGAGAAGCACACCGAGGAGCGGGTCCAGAAGGCCGTCGAGCAGGTCACCGGAGAGGCTTCGACCACGATGACCGCGAACCTCGACGCGTCGAACGAACGGGCCGAGCGGATCATCGCCGCCACCGCGAAGCTGGAGGCCCGGCAGCTGTGGTCGGCCGCCGCCGCGATGTGCCTCGCGCTCCTGCCGGTGGTGGTCGTCATCGCTGGGCTCTGGATGGGCATCGCCGGGCTCATCACCGGCGCTCAGTGGGCGCTGGACGTGGACGGTAGCGTGTGGCTCGGGATCGGGCGCTGGCTCGTGATCGCCGTGGGCCTCGCGGCGGCCGGCTACGGGGTCTTCGCGTCCGTCCGCTGGGTTGTTGGTCTCGTGGAGACCTGGAAGGGTCGCGGGATGCCGACGTGGCCGAGCTGGCGACGATGACTGGAGCCACTCGAACTACTGACCCCGGTCAGTAGTCGAACGATTGCCGCAGCCGCCGGTCGAGCGACGTCGGTGCCGCGGCAGTCGGCGGAGGACGATCGCCGCTGTGACGGCCACCCCGACTGCGATCCCGGCACCGATGAGCCAAGGGTTGCCGAGGAAACCTCCGATACCTGCAAGGGCTCCGCCCGCGGCGAGGAGAGGCAGGCCGCAGCAGATCAGCAGCGGAAGCGCGCAGCATGCCAACAGGAGCAAGCCCGTCCCAGCACCGACAAGCACGCCCGCGCGATGCGAGTCGTGGCCCTTATCGCCGCTCATCGTCTGTTCCTCTCCCAGCTGAGCGTTCCCCCCGATTGTCTGCGTGCGCGTTCACGCGCAGCACGACAGGAGCGACGGATCGGTGGTGAAGGCCTTGGCGGCGATCCGGATGCCCTCGGCCATGGTCAGGTAGGGGGCCCAGGCGTCGGCGACCTCGGCGACGGTCTTGCCGAGCACGTGGACCCCGGCGGCGGCGAGCTCGCCGGCGTCCTTGGCGACGGCGGTGATGCCGAGGATCTTCCCCGTGTCGGCGTCCACGACGATCTTGACGAAGCCGCGGGTGTCGCGGTTGACCAGGGCGCGGGGCACGTGGTGCAGGGGCAGGACGCGGCAGTCGCAGCGGATCCCGGCGGCGACGACGTCCTTCTCGGTCATCCCGACCGCGCCGATCGCCGGGCCGGTGAACGTGACCCTCGGCAGCCGGGCGTAGTCCACGGCCCGGTCGGCGTCGGTGAACGCGTTCTCGGCGACGAGGGTGCCGTGCTGGGCGGCGACGTAGACGAATTCGGGGTGGCCGGTCACGTCGCCCGCGGCCCAGATCCGCGGGTGGGAGGACTGCATCCGGTCGGAGACGACCACCTCGCCGAGGTCCCCGGTCTTGACCCCGACCGCGTCGAGGCCGAGCCCGTCGGTGGCCGGTCGTCGTCCGAGGGCGAGGAGCACCTGGTCGGCGCGGAACTCCTCCCGGCCGCCGGCGACGTCCGCGGTGACGACGGCCTGCCCGGTCGCGGCGTCGCGGGACACCCGCGTCGGCAGCGCGCGGCGGACCACCCGGATGCCCTCGTCGGCGAACACCTCCTGCAGCGTCCTGGACACCTCCGGCTCCTCCTTCGACGCGAGCCGGGACCGGGCCAGCACGGTGACCTGGGAGCCGAGCCGGGCGAACAGCTGCGCCTGCTCCAGGGCGACGTAGCCGCCGCCGAGCACGAGCAGGGACTCAGGGAGTTCGGTCAGCTCCATCGCCGTGGTCGAGGTCAGGTACCCGGTCTCGTCCAGGCCGTCGATCGGCGGGGCCCACGGCCGAGAGCCAGTCGCGACCAGGTAGTGCGCGGCCTCGATCGTCTCGGTGCTGCCGTCGTCCTCGGCGACCTGGAGGACCGGTGCGTCGGGGGTGCCGGCGAACGCGGCGTCCCCGCGGCGGACGGCCCACCCGTAGGAGTCGGCGACGTCGGCGTACTTCTCGCCCCGCAGCGACTCGACCAGCGCCTGCTTCCCGGCGATCAGGGCGGGCATGTCCACCGGCCCCGCCGTCGTCTCGATCCCCGGGAACCGGTCGGCGGCGTCGGCCGCGGAGTGCCATGCGTCGGCCGCGGCGATCAGGGCCTTCGACGGCACGCAGCCGGTGTTCACGCAGGTGCCGCCGAGCGTCCCGCGCTCGATCATCACCACCGACTTGCCGAGCGTGGTCGCGCGGATCGCGGCGGCGAACGCACCGCCGCCCGATCCGATGATGGCGAGGTCGTACTTCGTGGGCATCGCAGCTCCTGTCAATACTTGGACTTCCGGTCTATCTCAGCCATACTGGACCTTCCAGTGCAGGGGAAGGTCAAGAGGACTTCTGCCGAAAGAACAGGGGGCCTGCGATGCGCATCGGGGAACTCGCCGAGCGGGCGGGAACGACGGCGAAGACGCTGCGGTTCTACGAGGAGCAGGGCCTGCTGCCCCCGGCCGAGCGCACGCCGTCCGGATACCGCGACTACGCGCCCGAGACGGCCGCCCGGATCGACTTCGTCCACCGCGGCCAGGCCGCGGGCCTCACCCTCGCCCAGATCCGCCAGATCCTCGAAATCCGCGACGGCGGCGCTGCTCCCTGCGAGCACGTGCGCGACCTCCTCGACGCGCGCCTCGCCGAGATCGAGCAGCAGATCGCCCAGCTCACAGCGCTCCGAGACACCATCGCCGAGCTCAGGCACGACGCCGCGCAGCCCGACCCCGACTCGTGCAGCGCGGACCAGGTCTGCCGATACCTGTAAACGGCAGAGCCGTTCGCGCCAACGCCACAACCCCGACATGCGCTAGCGCATGTCGATCACGCCGGTGCCCAGCTCGATGCGCTCGGTGCGCGCGCCGGCGGCGGCGAGCAGCGGGAAGGGAGAGGCCAGCTGGCGGGCGAAGTGATGCACACGGTAGGCGGCCTGGTCGACGCCGAGCTCCTCGGCGGCGACGGCCAGCTCCACCGACTGCTGCAGCGCCTCCTTCGCCGACTGCGTGCCCGAGTGCGGCGATGGAGTCCAGTGGCCGAAGGAGAGGAATCCGAGAGTCTTCACGTCAGCGGCAACTCCGGTCCGGAGGAGGCTATTCCGTCGGCGGGTCGGCGGGCCGGTCGTCGCCGTCTCCGACGCCGACGGCGACGTGTTGCGGATCACGTTCCCCGCCCCTAAAATGAATCCTGATCATTAAAACGACCGACGATCAGGAGGCCCCCATGACGGAGCGGCTGAAGAACTTCATCGACGGCGCGTTCGTCGACGTGCCGGGCGGCGGCGAGGTCCCGGTGGTGCACCCGGCCACGGGCGAGCAGGTGGCGGTCTCGCCGATCACGGAGTCCGCCGGCGTCGACGCCGCGTTCTCCGCGGCGCAGGCTGCGTTCGGCGGCTGGTCGACGACGACGCCGGGGGAGCGGCAGCGCTGCCTGCTGCGCCTGGCCGACGCCGTCGAGGCGGATGCCGACCGGCTCGTCGAGGCGCAGCATCGCAACACCGGACAGCCCAAGGCGATCATCGCCGAGGAGGAGGTGGCCGCCGGGGCGGACCAGCTCCGTTTCTTCGCCGGGGCTGCCCGGCTGCTCGAGGGGCGCGGCGCCGGCGAGTACATGGAGGGATTCACCTCCTATGTGCGCCGGGAGCCGCTGGGCGTCATCGCCCAGGTCGCCCCGTGGAACTTCCCGCTGATGATGGCGGTGTGGAAGCTCGGCCCGGCTCTCGCCGCGGGCAACACCGTGGTGCTCAAGCCGGCGGAGACGACGCCGGAGTCCACGCTGGTGCTCGCCGAGCTGATCGCCGAGATCTTCCCGGCCGGAGTGGTGAACATCGTCCTGGGCGACGGGTCCACCGGTGAGCTGATGAGCCGGCATCCGGCGGCGGCGATGGTGGCGCTGACCGGCTCGGTGCGGGCGGGACGTGCTGTGGGCGCCGCGGCGGGCGAGGAGCTGAAGCGATCGCATCTGGAGCTGGGCGGCAAGGCCCCGGCGGTGGTCTTCGCCGATGCGGATCTGGCCGCCGCGGCGAAGCAGCTGGTGGAGTTCGGCACCTTCAACGCCGGGCAGGACTGCACGGCGGTGACGCGTGTGCTGGTCGAGGAGTCGGCCCATGACGAGCTGGTCGAGCATCTGGTCGCCGCCGCCGAGGCGACGGTCACCGGTCGGGCGGACGAGTCGCAGAACGACTTCGGGCCGCTGAACAACGCGCGGCACTTCGCCGCGGTGCGCGATCGGGTGGCCGCCGTCCCGGCGCATGCCACAGTGCGCACCGGCGGTCGGCCCGTCGAGGGGTCGGAGGGCTTCTTCTACGAGCCGACGATCATCTCCGGCGTGGCCCAGGACGATGCGCTGGTCCAGGAGGAGATCTTCGGGCCGGTGCTGACCGTGCAGTCGTTCTCCGGCGAGGAGGAGGCGCTGCGGCTGGCCAACGGCGTCGACTACGCGCTGGCCTCGAGCGTGTGGACCGCCGACCACTCCACGGCGATGCGCGTCTCGCGGGGGCTGGACTTCGGAGCGGTCTGGGTCAACACCCATCTGCTGCTGGTGGCCGAGATGCCCCACGGCGGGTTCAAGGCCTCCGGGCACGGCAAGGACCTCTCGGTCTACTCGCTGGAGGAGTACACCCGGGTCAAGCACGTGATGCACGCGCTGGACGGCTGAGGCCCGCGGGCCGGTGCGTCAGCGGGAGGGATCTCCTCGCTCGATGCGGCGGCGCAGCCCGTCGATCAGCGCGTCCAGCGTGAGCTCGAAGGCGTGGTCGGCCACCTCGCGGGCGTCGGATCCGCGGGCGGCCGCGGCCGCGGCGAAGCGCGGGGCCAGGTCCGCCCGGTGGCCCGGGTCGAAGATGTCCGCCGGAGCCGAGGCGTCGTAGGCGGCGCCGAAGACCAGCGCCTCGACGCCGACGATCAGGTCCACAGCCTCCGCCCCCGGCACGCCGGCGTCCTCCAGGGCGCCGGTGACGCGCTCGTACATCTGCAGCGACTGCGGAGCGTCGGCCACGGGCAGGACCGCCATGATCGGGATGAGCGCGGTGTGGCGGATGTAGCAGTCCCGGTAGGAGCGCGCCCAGACGCGCAGCGCCTCCGGCCAGTCCAGCGTGTCGAAGCCGGTGCAGTCGATCTGCTCGTTGAGCCGGTCCTGGATGAGCACCAGCACGTCGCGCTTGGAGCTGACGTGGTTGTAGAGCGCCGAGGTGGACACGCCCAGCTCGCGCGCCAGGCCGGCCATGGTCAGGGAGCGGTAGTCCCGGGTGCTGACGATCCGGATCGCCGCGGCGGTGATCGTCGAGCGGGAGAGCACCGGCGAGGATGGCCGGCCGCGGCCCCGCGCGCTGCCGGCCTCCTCGCCGGAGGCCGCGCTCGGGCTCGAGCTCCGGGCGGCTGCGTCCGACGTCGGGTTCTGCTCCGAGCTCACGTGGTCGTCCTCCGGTGTCTGGTGAAGATGTCAGGCGATGATCCGCCGGGGCGTCCGGCGAAGCCCGGCGGCGCCCCCACAGTCTAGAAGCAGCCGGTCCGTCCGCGGCGGGGTTGACAAGCACCGCGTCGTGCCGCTTAATGAATATAGTTCATTAATACGTGAAGGAGAACACAGTGTCAGCCACTCGAACCATCGGAAGCGTCGAGAGCCTGGAGCGCGACGTCGTCGTCGTGGGTGCGGGGCCCGCCGGGCTGCGGGCGGCGCGCGCCCTGGAGCAGGCCGGTCGCAGCGTCGCGGTGCTGGAGGCCCGGGACCGCGTGGGCGGCCGTACCTGGTCGGCGGAGATCGACGGCGCCTTCCTGGAGCTCGGCGGCCAGTGGGTCTCGCCCGACCAGACCGAGCTGCTCGGCCTGCTCGAGGAGCTGGGCCTGGAGACCTTCCCGCGGCACCGCGAGGGGGCCAGCGTCTACCTGGCCCCGGACGGCTCCCGGCATGAGTTCACCGGCGCGATGTTCCCCGCCGGCGAGACCGCCGTCGCGGAGATGGAGCGGATCATCGGGATCCTCGACGAGCTCGCCGCCGCGATGGACCCGGCGCGTCCCTGGGCCCATCCGCAGGCCCGCGCGCTGGACACCGTCACCTTCGCCGAGTGGCTGCGCGCGCAGACCGACGACGTCGCCGCCCGCGAGAACATCGCGATCTTCCTGGCCGGAGGCATGATCACCAAGCCCGAGCACGCCTTCTCCGCGCTGCAGGCCGTCCTCATGGCCGCCTCGGCGGGCTCCTTCAGCCATCTGGTCGACGAGGACTTCATCCTCGACCGCCGCGTGATCGGCGGCATGCAGGGCGTCTCGCAGGCCATGGCCGAGCAGCTCGAGCCCGGCACCGTGCACCTGGAGACCCCGGTGCGCACCATCGCCCACGACGCCACCGGCGTGACCGTCTGGTCGGACCGGCTGACCGTCCGCGCCCACCAGGTCATCGTGGCGGTGCCGCCGACGCTCTACTCGCGGATCAGCTTCGAGCCGCCGCTGCCGCTGCTGCAGCAGCAGATGCACCAGCACCAGTCGATGGGCCTGGTCATCAAGGTCCACGCCGTCTACGACCGCCCCTTCTGGCGGGAGAAGGGCCTCTCCGGCACCGGGTTCGGCGCCGCGGAGATCTGCCAGGAGGTCTACGACAACACCAACTACGGCGATCCGCGCGGGACGCTGGTCGCGTTCATCTCCGACGAGCAGGCCGACGCGATGTTCGCCCTGCCCGCGGCCGAGCGGCGCGCGCAGATCCTCGAGTCGCTGGCCCGTCACCTGGGCGGGGAGGCCCGCGAGCCGCTGGTCTACTACGAATCGGACTTCGCCTCCGAGGAATGGACCCGCGGAGCCTATGCGTCCAGCTTCGACGTCGGCGGCATCGTCCGCTACGGCGCGCACCAGCGCGAGCCCGTCGGACCCGTGCACTGGGCCTGCTCGGACCTGGCCGCCGAGGGCTTCCAGCACGTCGACGGCGCCCTGCGCCAGGGACGCCGCGCCGCCGACGACGTCCTCTCCCGGATCGCCGAGCCGGCCACGGCCTGACCCGACCTCGCACCAGCCCGGGACGCGACGCCGTCGCCGCCATACCGCCGCCATACCGCCGTCACCCTGCCGAGAGGGAGAGCATGACCCACGACGCCAGCCCCCGTCCTGCGCCGCCCGCAGGCCCCCAGCCCGAGCCCCGGTCGGATGCTCCGCTGCGCCGGATCGCCGTCGGCTTCGGCGGCGACGAGCGCAGCCGCGACGCCGTGCGGCTCGGCGCCGCCCTCGCCCGAGCCGCCGGCGCCCGACTGGACATCGTCCTCATCGTCACGCAGGACGACCCCTTCACCGCCGTCTACCCGCCGGTGGGCAGCATCTCCGGCATCGTCGCCGATCAGGGAGCCGCCTGGCTCCGCGAAGCCGAGGAGATGGTCCCGGCCGACGTCGACCTCACCGCCCTCGTGCGCAGAGGCGCCTCAGTGGCCGAAGGGCTCATCGCCGCCGCCGAGGAGCGCGGCGCCGACCTGCTGGTCACCGGCTCCGGCGTCGGCGCCGGCCGCATCACCGCCCATCCGGCCGTGGAGGCGCTGGTGCACAGCTCGCCGATCCCGCTGGCCCTGGCCCCGGCCGGCTACACCGGCACCGACGGCGTCACCGACGTCTTCGCCGCCGTCTCCGGGACCTCGGGCCGCCACCAGGTCGTCGACGCGGCCACGGACTGGGCGGACCAGCTCGACGCCGAACTCGTGCACGTCACGCTGCGGGCGGGCGAGTCGGCCCCGCATCCCGACGCCGGCGCCGAGACGGGGGCCGACACCGGCACCGAGGCCGACGCCGCGGAGCAGACCCCGCGGGCCGTCGTCGCCGTCGGGCGGACCCTCGCCCAGGCGGTGCGTCGCGTCGACTGGCCGCAGGGGGCGCTGCTGCTCATGGGCTCCTCCCGGCTGGCCGGACGACGGCGCCTCTTCCTGGGGACCGTCGCCGCCCGGATCCTGAGCCGGCTGCCGATCCCGATGATCGTCATGCCGCGGCACGAGCACGAGACCGACCAGACCCTCGAGACCGATCACACCGCCCATGCTCCAGGGGACGCCGTCACGGCGCCCCCGGCGGGCACCGCCCGCTGAGGGAGGAGAAGGACCATGACCCAGCAGACCAGCACCGACCCCCGCCCCGGCCCCGGAGGGGCCGTCGACGGAACGGGCCGCGACACCGACCACAGCAAAGGGCTCAGCCGCGGCGCGATCGGCGCGCTCGGCGCCGTCGTCATCGGGGTGTCCACGATCGCCCCGGCCTACACGCTCTCCGGCGCCCTCGGCCCGACGGCCTCCGCCGTGGGCGAGCACCTGCCGGCGGTGCTCATCGTCGGCTTCATCCCGATGATGCTCGTCGCCCTCGGGTACCGCGAGCTCAACCGTGCCATGCCCGACTCCGGCACCACCTTCACCTGGGCCTCGAAGGCCTTCGGCCCCTGGATCGGCTGGATGGGCAGCTGGTGCCTGCTCGCGGCGACCATCCTGGTGCTCTCCAACCTCGCCGGCATCGCCGTGGACTTCTTCTACCTGGCCCTGAGCCAGCTCGCCGGCGTCGAGCAGATCGCCGAGCTGACGCGCAACGTGCCGGTGAACATCCTCACCTGCCTGGTCTTCATGGCGGCCGCCGCCTGGATCTCCTGCCGCGGCATGGAGGCGACCAAGACGGTGCAGTACGTGCTGGTCTCGTTCCAGGTGCTGGTGCTCGGCTGGTTCGCCGTCGCCGCCTTCGGGCACGTCGCCGACGGCACCGCCTTCGACGCCACGCGGCTGTCCTGGGAATGGTTCAACCCGCTCGGCGTCTCCTCCTTCTCGGCCTTCGCCGCCGGCATCTCGCTGTCGGTGTTCATCTACTGGGGCTGGGACGTGGTGCTGACGATGAACGAGGAGTCCCGCGGCACCACGACGACGCCGGGCAGGGCCGCAGTGCTGACGATCCTGGTCGTCGTCGGGCTCTACACCCTGGTCACCCTGGGAACGCTGGCCTACGCCGGCGTCTCGACCGGAGAGCGCGGCCTCGGCAACCCGGAGATCCAGGGCAATGTCTTCGCCGCCCTCTCGGGACCCGTGATGGGCCCCTTCGCGATCCTCATCTCCCTGGCGGTGCTCTCCTCCTCGGCCTCCTCGCTGCAGTCGACGATGCTCTCCCCGGCCCGCACCATGCTGGCCATGGGCCACTACGGGGCGCTGAGCGAGAAGTACGCCCGGATCAGCCCGAAGCACCAGACCCCCGCCTACGCGACGGTCGTCGCGGTGCTCATCGCCTCGGTCTTCTACGCGGTGATGCGCGTGGTCTCGGAGAACGTCCTCTGGGACACCATCACCACGCTGGGGATGATGGTCTGCTTCTACTACGGCGTCACGGCCCTGGCCTGCGTCTGGTATTTCCGCCACGAGGCGACCCGCTCGGTGCGGGAGTTCCTCTCCAAGCTCGCGGCCCCGCTGGTCGGCGGGATCCTGCTGCTGATCTTCTTCTTCCAGACCGCCTGGGACTCGATGGACCCGGCCTACGGCTCGGGGTCGGAGATCGGCGGAGTCGGGCTGGTCTTCATCCTCGGCGTGCTGATCTTCGTGCTCGGCGTGGCCGCGATGCTCTACCAGCACCGGCGTCGTCCGGAGTTCTTCCGCCGCCGCTTCGAGACGTCCGAGCACCTGACCGTCTGAGCGGCGCGGGCCGCGGCACACTGGTCATCGCCCCGCCTCTGCTCGCGGCGCCGTCGCCCTCCCCGTCCTCGTCCCCGACCTCACCGCGGCACGCACCGTCGCGTGCCGACTGCAGGAGAGCCCTATGACCTCCACCGCCCCGTCCTCGTCCTCCCCCTCCTCGACGGCCGCCGTCACGGTCATGCCCCCGGAGTGGGCCCCGCACGACCGCACCTGGATGGCCTTCCCCCCGGCCAACGAGACCTTCGGCCCGCAGGGCTCGGAGTCCCTGGCCCGGGCGCGGCGGGCCTGGAGCCGCGTGGCGCGCACCATCGCCGCCGCAGAGCCGGTCGCCGTGCTGGCCGACCCCGCCGACGTCGACGCCGCCCGGCGGGCGCTGGGCGAGGTCGCCGAGATCCTGCCCGTCAGTCTCGACGACGCGTGGATGCGCGACATCGGACTGACCTTCGTGCACACTGCCGCCGGCGACGTGGCCGGCGTGGACTGGCTCTTCAACGGCTGGGGCGACCAGCCCTGGGCCCCGCACGAGCGGGATGCGCAGGTCGGCGCCGCGATGGCCGGGCCCGCCGGCGTCGAACGGATCGGCAGCCGGCTGGTCAACGAGGGCGGAGCCTTCCACGTGGACGGTCGCGGCACCGTGCTGCTCACCCGCACCGTGCAGTGCGACCCGGACCGCAATCCCGATCTGACCGCCGAACAGATCGAGCAGGAGATCCACGCGCGGCTGGGCACCCGCCACGCCGTCTGGTTCCCGCGCGGGCTGACTCGCGACTACGAAGAGTTCGGCACCCGCGGGCACGTCGACATGTTCGCCTGCTTCACGCCGTCCGGCGCAGTGCTGCTGCACCGTCAGGACGACCCGGCCCACCCCGACCACGAGGTCACCCGGCAGATGCGCGAGGTCCTGGAGGCCGCGGCCGACGCCGCCGGCAGGCCGCTGCGGATCATCGACGTGCCGGCCCCGCGCACCCTCCGCGACGAGGGGGAGTTCGTCGACTGGACCTACATCAACCACTACGTCGCCGACGGTGTGGTGGTGCTCTGCGGCTACGACGACCCGCACGACGAGCAGGCCGCGGCGATCCTCGCCGAGGCCTATCCGGACCGGCGGGTGGAGCTGGTCGACGCCCGCGACATCCTGCGCTTCGGCGGCGGGATCCACTGCATCACCCAGCAGCAGCCGCGGGCGCGCGGCGCAGAACGCGCGGACGGCGCGGACAGCGAGGTGCGGGGATGAGTGCAGGATTCGACGTCGTCGAGGCGACGATCCCGCAGCTGCGCGCGGCGCTGGAGCGAGGCGAGACCACCAGCGAGGAGCTGGTGCGCGCCCACCTGGCGCGCATCGAGTCCTACGACCGGTCGGGCCCGAGACTCAATGCGGTCCCGGTGCTCAATCCGGAGGCGCTGGCCGAGGCCCGCGCCTCGGACGCTCGACGCGCCGCCGGCGAGGCGCGCGGTCCGCTCGAGGGCATCCCGTACACGGCGAAGGACAGCTACCAGGCCGCCGGGCTGCCGGTCTCGGCGGGGTCGCCGGCCTTCGCCGAGCTCATCGCGCAGCGGGACTCCTTCACCGTGGAGCGGCTGCGCGCCTCCGGGGCGGTGCTGATCGGGCTGACCACCATGCCGCCGATGGCCGACGGCGGCATGCAGCGCGGGCTGCACGGCCGGGCCGAGAGCCCCTACTCGCAGGACTGGCTCACCTCGGCCTTCGCCTCGGGATCCTCGAACGGCTCCGGCACCGCGACGGCGGCGAGCTTCGCAGTCTTCGGCCTGGCCGAGGAGACCTGGTCCTCCGGACGGGCCCCGGCCTCGCACAACGGGCTCTGCGCCTACACTCCGTCCTGGGGCATGATCTCCATCCGTGGCAACTGGCCGCTGGTGCCGACGATGGACGTGGTGGTCCCGCACACCCGCACGATGACCGACATGCTCGAGCTGCTCGACGTCATCGTCGTCGACGACGCCGAGACCCGCGGCGATTTCTGGCGGGTCCAGCCGTGGCTCGACCTGCCCCGGGCCAGCACCGTGCGTCCGCGGACGTTCACCGCGCTGCGCCAGAACTCCGCCGAGGAGGCCGCCGCCGCCCTGGACGGGCTGCGCATCGGGGCGCCGGGGATGTACCTGAATGCCGACCCCGAGGCCGGCACTTCCGCGCCCGATGCGCACGGGGTCACCGGCATCGGCGGATCCACCGGCCGACCGGTGACCACCCGTGCCAGCGTCCTCGAGCTCTGGGAGGCCGCTCGCCGGGACCTCGAAGGGCATGGCGCCGACGTGCGGCTGACCGACCTGCCGGTGGTGACCAACTATGAGGGCGACCGGCCCGGGGCGCCGACGATCGCCTCCCGCGGGCTGGTCTCCCGCGCGTACCTCGCCCGCGAGATCCGCGACCTCTCCGCCTGGGCCTGGGACGACTTCCTCGCCGCCAACGGCGACCCGCGGCTGCACCGGCTGGCCGACGTCGACGGTGCGCGGATCTCTCCGCCTCCCGAGGGCGCGCTGCCGGACCGCTACGACGGATTCGACGACGACATCGCCGCCTATCCGCACATCCTGCGCGAGCATCCGGATCTGCGGATGGAGGACATCTCGCACCTCGCCGAAGGGCTGCACGGGCTGGTCCGCACGCGGGAGGTCGACCTCGAGCAGTGGATGGAGGAGCTGGGCCTGGACGTGCTGGCCTTCCCGGCGATGGCCGACGTCGGCCCGGCGGACGCGGACCGGAACCCCGCCTCCGCCGACCTCGCCTGGCGCAACGGCGTCTGGGTGGCCAACGGGAACCTCGTCTGGCGTCATCTGGGCATCCCCACGGTGACGGTGCCGATGGGCACGATGGCCGACACCGGGATGCCGGTGGGGCTGACCTTCGCCGGCCGGGCCCACGACGACGTCGCCCTGCTGCGCGTCGCCGCCGCCTTCGAGGCGCTCGGATCCCGGCGCACCGAGCCTCCCCGCACTCCGCGGGCGGCGTCGGGAGAGACTCCGGCATAGCTCGGCGGCGAGCCGCTGACGTGGGGTTCGCGGCTCCGTACAATGGCCGTGGGCCGCGGGCGCGGCGCCGCGAGGCGCGAAGCTCCCGCAGCGCCCGAGGACCGTCCCGCCGAACCATCACCCTTGGCGTCGCATCCGGCGCCGCATGCGGCGTCATCCCGACGCCGGCGAGGAGAGACATGAGCGACCTGCCGCAGACCACTGCGGGCCTCGACGAGACCCGCCGCACCACTGTCATGCGCCGCTACGTGCTGGATCCGGCGCTCGTCGACGAGTTCGTCGACTTCCTGCGCACCGAAGTGTTCCCCGCCCGCGAGGAGCAGGGCTTCACCGTGGAGTCCGTCTGGCTGTCGGCGGAGCGGGATGTGCTGACCTGGTTCGTCAGCCGCTTCGGCACGCCGGAGGAGTTCGACGCCGCCGAGCGCGCCTGGGAGGAGTCCGAGGAGCGCGCCCGGATCTTCGCCGAACGTCCCAAGTACGTGCTGGAGAAGGACGTCCGGAACGTCACGCGGCTGCGCTGAGCCCGTCGGCGGCCTGGTGCCGGCGGGCGGCCACCACGGCGGCGGCCAGGGCGGCCAGGCTGAACAGCGCGATCGTCGAGGCCGCGGCCACCGCGCCGGCGTCGGCGCCCTGCGCGGCGCCGACGCCGAAGTACACCGCAGTGACCACGGCGATGCCCAGCGCGGTGAACAGCCGCTGGGCCGTCTGGGCGACGCCTCCGGCGGCGCCGGCGATCCGCACCGGCACCTGACGCATGGACAGCGTCTGGGCGCTGGGGATGATCATCGCCTGGCCGACGCCGTTGACGGCCAGCGGCAGCGCGATCATCCAGAGCCCGCCGTCGCCGCGGCCCAGCAGCCAGGCCGCGCCGGCCAGGGCAAGCATCGAGATCGCCGCGAGCGCCGTGCCGACGACCATCAGCCGTGGACCGGCGCGATCCACCCGGCGCCCCACGGCGGAGGAGAGCAGCATGACCATCACCGCTCCGGGCAGCGTCACCAGCCCGGCGGTGAGCGCCGAATGCCCCAGGCTCTCCTGCACATGGACGGCGACCACCGCCCAGGTCGCCGGCATGCCGGCGAAGTACAGCGCCAGCACTGTGGTGTTCACCGTGTAGCCGGGCACGGCGAAGAGCGCCAGGTCGACCATCGGGGCCTCCGGGTCCCGGCGGCCCAGCCGGTGCTCCCAGCCGATCCAGAGCCCCAGCAGCACCAGGCCGGCCAGACCCAGCAGCATCCCGGCGGGGCTGCGGAACTGGATGAACGGCAGCATGACCAGCACGACGGCGGCCGCCAGCAGCAGCACGCCGATCGGGTCGAGGGCGCGCAGCCCGGACCGTCGCCCCGGTCCGGCAGCCCGCGCCGTCCGCGCGGCCGGCGCGTCCGGCTCGGCCGTCGTCTGGGCGGCCGCCTCCGGCGTCGCGGAGCTCGACGGGGCCGCGGCGCCCCGCGGCAGCCAGAGCAGCGCCAGCACCAGGGCGACGCCGGTCAGCGGCGCATTGATCAGGAACGTCACGCGCCAGCCGACCTCGGTGGAGGCCGCGTCGATGATCAGCCCGCCGATCGTCGGTCCGGCGGCGACGCCGAGACCGATCACCGTGCCCATCAGTCCATAGGCCCGTCCGCGGGCGGCGCCGGTGAACAGCCGCTGGATCATCCCGATGATCTGCGGGACGAGCAGGCCGGCGCCCAGGCCCATCAGCAGCCGCGCGGCGTTGAGCACCAGCGCGTCGGGCGCGGCCGCGGCGAGGACCGAGGAGGCGCCGAACACGCCGGTGCCGAGCAGGAAGAACAGCCTGCGGCCCCACAGGTCGCCGGCGCGGCCGGCCGGCACCAGGACGACGCCGAAGGCCAGCGCGTAGCCGGAGAGCACCCACTGCAGCGCCGACGAGGTCGTCTGCAGCGACTGCTCGATCGCCGGCAGCGCGACGTTGACGATGCTGATGCTCATCAGCGAGGCGAAGAGCGGCGCCAGCAGGGTGAGCATCGTGCGCAGCGGGTGGGCGTCGGCCGCACCGGAGGTGCCGGAGGCGCCGGTCGGAGACCCGGGCCCGCCGGCCGGCGTCCCTCGGGCTGGAGAGGAGGACGTCATGTCCAGGACAACCTCGGTCCCGCGGCCGCCATTCCGGGCGGCCCGCCGTCGGCCGCGCCTCAGGGGCGGTGAGCCGCGGCGGAGCCGACTCGCGCCCGGCCGGTCGATTCGCCATCGATGCCGACGGGCGGGGATAATCGGGACCATGGGTTCGATCGATCGTGCCGCCGACGGCGGCGACCAGCACGGCTCCACCGGTTCCGGCGAGGAGAGCACCTCGCGGCCGCAGGACGCGGCCCGCAGCTTCGGGCGGCGCTCCTCCGGAATGACCTTCGCGGTGATGGTCACCGTGCTGCTGGTCGCGCTGGTCTTCGCGGCCAACCAGAACGACGTCATCGGCTGGATCATCGTGGTGATCTCCGGCGCCTGGCTGGTGCTGGCCGGCATCCTGGTGTTCTCCGTCCGGCGCGGCGCCCAGAAGGTCGGGCAGACCCTCGACTCCGCCCGGGCTGACGCCGCGGCCCGCCGCACGACCGACGGCGGCGGCACCGCGGTCATCGACGAGGACGCCCACCAGCGGAACATGAAGCTGGACCACTCCTTGAAGATCGTCCAGGTCCAGCGCCGCGTGGTCGCCCAGGAGCTCGCCAAGGGATCCGAGGCCGACCTGGAGATGGCCGAGCGGGCCCTGGACACCATCGAGACCACGGCGCACAACGGCCGGGACATGCTCGCCGACGTGCTCGGCGGCTCCGGCTCGTCCGGAGCCTCCTCCGCCGGCTCCGGCGCGTCCGCGGAGGAGGACCGCGGAGCGTCCGGGGACGAGCGGCGGGGCCGGCGCCGCGGCGACGGCCCCGAGACCATCTCCGGCGACGTCGTCGAATGACGGCGCGCCCGGCGGGCCGGGCGTCCCGTCCGCGCGGCACGCCCGGCACGCTCTGCACACCCTGACGGCCCAGCCCGCACCTGCGACGAGAGGATCGACGTGACCGACCAGACCAGCGACTTCGGCGAGCACCCCCACCGCATCGTGGACCCCAAGGACGACGGCGTCACCCGCATCGCCTCGGTGAACGTCAACGGCATCCGCGCCGCGGCCCGCAAGGGCATGGGGGAGTGGCTCGCCGACCGGGAGATCGACGTGCTGGCCCTGCAGGAGGTCCGCGCGAACGAGCAGATCCTCACGAAGCTGGTGGCCGAGATGAGCGAGTCCACCGGCCAGCAGTGGCACATCCATGAGGAGGAGGCCGCCGACAAGGGCCGCGCCGGGGTGGCGATCCTCTCGCGCAGCGAGCCCGCGGCGGTGCGCAGCGGCATCGGCGACGGCCACCCGCAGGACCAGGGCCGCTGGGTCGAGGCCGACTTCACCCTCGGCGACGGGTCGACGCTGACAGTGGCCAGCGTCTACGTCCACTCCGGCGAAGTCGGCACCGAGAAGCAGGAGCACAAGATGCGCTTCCTGCAGCACATGCGCGACACGCTGCCGGCCCTGGCCGAGGGCGCCGAGCACGTGCTGGTGGTCGGCGATCTGAACGTCGGCCACACCGAGCTGGACATCAAGAACTGGAAGGGCAACCGGAAGAACTCCGGCTTCCTGCCCGAGGAGCGCGCCTTCTTCGACGCCTACTTCGGCGACGAGGTCGGCTACGTCGACGTCGCCCGGCGGCTGGCCGGCGAGGTCGAGGGGCCCTACACCTGGTGGTCGTATCGCGGGAAGGCCTTCGACAACGACACCGGATGGCGCATCGACTACCAGATGGCCACGCCGCGGCTGGCCGAGCGGGCCGAGAAGTCCGTGGTGGACCGCGCGCTGGACTACTCGCTGCGCTGGTCCGACCACGCTCCGCTCGTCGTCGACTACCGTCTGCCGTAGGCTGACTTCCGTTCCGTCCCGCCCAGTGAGGAGCCTGACATGGTGACCGCCTTCGTGATGATCCGGACCGATCCGCACCGCATCCCCGAGGCCGCCCAGGAGATCGCCGACATCGACGGCGTGCGCTCGGTGTACTCGGTCACCGGCGACTGGGACCTGGTGGCCATGGCGGAGATGCCCGACTTCGAGCAGCTGGCCACGCTGATCCCGGACCGCATCTCCAAAGTCGAGGCGATCCGCGACACGGAGACGATGCTGGCCTTCCGCACCTACTCGAACCAGGACCTCGAGGCCGGCTTCGCCCTCGGCCTGGACGAGTGAACGCCCGGGCCGACGGCGATCGTGCCCTTGATACTCTGACCGCACTGAGACTGATCCGGCCGCGGGCCGGACGCGAGCCTTCCACGAGGAGACCATGACTGAGGGGACGACAGGCCCGAGCGCCGAGCTGGTCGGCGTCGGCGAGGAGCACCGGGTGCTCTCCGGCATGCAGCCGTCGGCGGACTCGCTGCATCTGGGCAACTACGTCGGGGCGCTGCTGCACTGGGTGAAGGCCCAGGACACCTACGACGCGTTCTTCTTCATCCCGGACCTGCACGGGATCACTGTCCCGCACGAGCCGGAGGAGCTGCGCACCCGCACGCGCAACACCGCCGCCCAGTACATCGCCGGCGGCATCGACGTCGAGCGCTCCACGCTGTTCGTCCAGTCCCACGTGCCCGAGCACGCCCAGCTGGCCTGGGTGCTGACCTGTATCACCGGCATGGGCGAGGCCTCGCGGATGACGCAGTTCAAGGACAAGTCGGCCAAGCAGGGCGCCGACCACGCCGGCGTCGGACTGCTGACCTACCCGATGCTGATGGCCGCCGACATCCTGCTCTACCAGCCCGACGGCGTGCCGGTCGGCGAGGATCAGAAGCAGCACGTGGAGCTGGCGCGGAACCTGGCCCAGCGCTTCAACCACCGCTTCGGCGAGACCTTCCGGGTGCCCGAGCCGTTCATCCCCGAGATCGGCGCGCGGGTCTACGACCTGCAGCAGCCCACGGCGAAGATGTCGAAGTCGGCCGAATCGCCCAACGGACTGCTGAACATCATGGACACCGACAAGAAGATCGCGAAGAAGATCAAGTCTGCCGTCACCGACGACGGCACCGAGATCCGCTTCGACCCGGAGACCAAGCCGGGGGTGTCGAACCTGCTGAGCATCTTCTCGGCGGTGACCGACCGCAGCGTCGAGACCCTGGAGGCCGAGTACGCCGGGTCCATGTACGGGCACCTGAAGGTCGATCTGGCCGAGGCCGTCGTCGCCGCCGTCGGCCCGGTGCGCGACCGGGCGCTCGAGCTGCTCGACGACCCGGCCCAGCTCGACGCCCTGCTGGCGACCGGCGCGGCCAAGGCGCGGGCGACGGCGGCGCCGGTGCTCGCCGAGGTCTACCGGAAGGTCGGCTTCCTGCCGGCCTCCTCCTGAGGAGCCGACGGTGACGGGCCGGCGTGCGGGGGACTCGCCGCGATGACCCACGCCCGCCGATCCGAGGAGCCCGCCGAGCGCCCCGGCGGGGCCGCCGGTCGGGCCGCTGGACGGGTCCGGGCCGCGCTTCACCGGCTCGACCGCAGCCCGGAGATCGAGCCGATGATCCACCCGCTGGATCTGGCCGCGCTGCGTGAGCGGGAGCACCGGACCCGCGAGGCCCGCCGTCGGGCGCGTGACGAGGAGGCCGGCCCCGGCGCGCGGCTGGGCGCCTGGATCGCCTGGGCCTACGCCCGCGTCGACCTGACTCGCGGCATGCGGGTGGTCAACCTCTTCCTCTTCCGCTACGGCACGGTGATGGCGGCCGGCGCCGCCTACATGATGTTCTTCTCGGTCGCGGCGGCGGTGGTGGCCGGGTTCGCGGTGACCGGACTCGTCGTCGGCGGCGATGCCGAGATCCAGGAGCTCATCACCACCTCGGTCAATACAGTCCTTCCGGGCGTCGTCGACGTCGGCTCCGGCGGGCTGGCGACCCCCGAGCAGCTCTTCTCCACCCGCGGGCTGAGCTCCACGCTGATCATCTCGCTGATCGCGATGATCGTGACCTCGCTGAGCTGGGTGCACGGGCTGCGGTCCGGGATCCGCAGCATCTTCGACCGGCCGCTGATGGCCGAGAACGTGCTGTTCGTCAAGATCCGCGACCTGGGGATCATGCTGGTGCTGGGCACCATGCTGCTCGCCGCCGGGGCCATGGGCATCATCGCCTCGGGACTTCTGGAGGCGGTGATGGATCTGGTGGGGTGGGGCGACGACGGTGCCCAGCAGCTGCTGGCCCGGTGGCTGACCCTGGCCGCGGCCTTCGTGCTGGACGTGCTGGTCGCCGTGCTGCTGATGCGTGTGGCCTCACGGATCGTGATCCCGGTCTGGGCGCTGTGGCAGGCGGCGCTCATCGCCGGTGTCGGGGCCTCGCTGCTGCGCGTGCTCTCCGCGGAGCTGCTGGCCAGCACGACGGCCAACCCGATCCTGGTGCCCTTCACGACGGTGCTGGGGCTGTTCTTCTACTTCTTCCTGTTCTCCCTGGTGTACCTCCTCGCCGCCGCCTGGGGCGCCGTGGCCGCCGCGGAGCGCGACCGCCGCCGCGAGGAGCCGGCCGCGCGCGCCTGACACGTCGCGTGGCTGTGAGATGTCGTCGGGCTGTGAGATGTCGTGGCGCTATAGCCCGACGACATCCCACAGCCCGACGATACGCGGTGCGGGGCTGGGGTCCGGAGCCGACCCGAGCCCCGGCAGACCTGAGCAGACCTGGGCACGACTGAGCAGGCCTGTGCAGGACTGCGCGGGTTCGTCCACAGGGAGCGGGATCCGGGCCTCGTCGTCCGGCGTCATCCGGCAGATTGGACGCATGGGGACCAGGACGACGTCGACATCGCGCACAGTGCGCCTGCTGCGCGCCCGGCGGCTGGACGACGGTCTGCACTCCGGCACCGCGCTCAGCGATGCCGTCCGCGCCGGCCGGATGCTGCGGCTGCGGCGCGGCGTGTATGTGGAGGTGAGCGACTGGGTGCGCACCCCGCCCTGGGACCGGCATCTGATCACGGTGATCGCGACGACGGCGCAGGAGGGCGACGTCGTCTTCTGCCGGGAATCCGCCCTCGCCCTCCACGGTGTGCCGCTGCTGGAGGTGCCGGACGCCGTGCGACGGCGCTGCACCAGTCGCGGCGCCGCCCGCCGCGTCCCGGCCCCGTCGATGACCGGCTCACGCTCGAGGGGACAGGTCCGAGGCATGCTGGCGGCGGCGACGGGGCCGGGGGAGCCTGTGCCGACTGAGACGATCTGCGTCGGGCTGCCCACGCACCGTCTGGAGCCGACTCTTCCAGCGGGGATGAGCCGATCCGCGGCGCGTCGGGCTCCGGACGGGGGAGAGCCGGCCCTGCCGCGGGAGGAGCTGGACGCCTCCGTCGTGCCCTGGTGCGCCGCCGACGTCGCCGCGTACGTGGTGGAACCGCTGGCGCTGGCGGTGGTGGACACGGTGCCGCGGCTCTCCTTCGCGGAGGGAGTGGTCATCCTCGACGCGGTGCTCGGCGGGCATACTCGCAGCGGGGCGAGGGTCGAGGTCGCGGAGCTGGCCGCGTGGACCGATCGCCTCCCGTCGCGGCGCCTGCGCGAGCGATGGGACCGTGCCCTGGCCGCCGCCGATCCGCGGGCGGAGTCGCCGGGCGAGTCCTGGTCGCGGGTGCGACTGGACGAGCTGGGATTCGAGCTGCCTGAGCTGCAGTCGAGGATCGACGTTGAGGACCGGACGTACTGGGTCGACGTCGAATGGCTGGGCGCCGGGATCGCGGGCGAGTTCGACGGAGGCATGAAATACACCCGTGCGGCCCGGTTGAGCGGCCAGGACCCCTCCCAGGTGGTGTATGCGGAGAAGATCCGGGAGGACGCGATCCGCTCCACCGGACGGGACATGGTGCGTTGGGGATGGGCGGAGCTGAGGCATCCGGAGCGGCTGGCCCGCCTGCTCGTCGTCCACGGCGTGCCGCGTCCTCGAGCAGCCGGCCGCTGACGGCGCGATCGCTGCGGTGTTCATCGTAGGACTGTGAGATGTCGTGCCGCTATAGCGCCACGACATCTCACAGCCCGACGACACTTTCGGCGAGACGGGCCCACGCACGAGGGGCGGGGCCCCTCCGGCGTCTGTGCCGGCGGGACCCCGCCCCTCGTCGTGCGGGCGTGCTGTGCCTCGAGAGCTCAGGCCGCGCGGGTCAGGATGGCCGTCTTGACCTCCTGGATGGCCTTGGTGACCTCGATGCCGCGCGGGCAGGCGTCGGTGCAGTTGAAGGTCGTGCGGCAGCGCCACACGCCCTCCTTGTCGTTGAGCACCTCCAGGCGCATGTCGCCGGCGTCGTCGCGCGAGTCGAAGATGAACCGGTGCGCGTTGACGATGGCGGCCGGGCCGAAGTACTGCCCGTCGGTCCAGAAGACCGGGCAGGAGGAGGTGCAGGCCGCGCACAGGATGCACTTGGTGGTGTCGTCGAAGCGCTCGCGGTCCTCCGGGGACTGGTAGCGCTCGGCGGACGGCGCCGGGGAGTTGGCGATCATGAAGGGCATGATCTCGCGGTAGGACTGGAAGAACGGCTCCATGTCCACGATCAGGTCCTTCTCGACCGGCAGACCCTTGATCGGCTCCACCGTGATCGCCTGGGAGGTGTCCAGGTCCTTCAGCAGCGTCTTGCAGGCCAGCCGGTTGCGGCCGTTGATGCGCATGGCATCGGATCCGCAGACGCCGTGGGCGCAGGACCGGCGGAAGGACAGCGAGCCGTCCAGCTCCCACTTGACCTTGTGCAGGGCGTCGAGCACGCGGTCGGTGCCCTGCATGGTGATGGTCCACTCGTCCCAGCGGGCCTCGTCGGAGAACTCCGGGATGTAGCGGCGGACCTTCAGCGTGATGTCGAAGGTCGTGATGCCGCCGCCGGTGGACTCGGGGAGGTCGACCGTGGAGGCGGGCTCGGCGGCTTCGGTGGTGGTGCTCATCAGTACTTACGCTCCATCGGCTCGTAACGGGTGAAGACGACCGGCTTGGTCTCGAAGCGGATGCCCTGGGTCCCCTCGGTGACCGCCTCGGGGTCCTTGTAGAGCATCGAGTGCAGCATGAAGTTCTCGTCGTCGCGGTCCGGGAAGTCCTCGCGGAAGTGTCCGCCGCGGGACTCCTCGCGGTGCAGGGCCGCGACGGTCATGACCTCGGCCAGGTCCAGCAGGAAGCCGAGCTCCACGGCCTCCAGCAGGTCCAGGTTGAAGCGCTTGCCCTTGTCCTGGATCTGGACCTTCGTGTACCGCTCGCGGAGGTTCTCGATGATGCCGAGGGCCTCCTTGATGGTCTTCTCGGAGCGGAACACCTGCATGTTGGCGTCCATGGTCTCCTGCAGCTCGGCGCGGATGGCGGCCACCCGCTCGCCGCCGTCGCCGTCGCGGACGGTCGAGAGCATGGTCTCGACGCCGCGGGTAGGGTCCTCCGGCAGCTCGACGAAGTCGGCCTCGGCGGCGTACTCGGCCGCGGCGATGCCGGCGCGCTTGCCGAAGACGTTGATGTCCAGCAGCGAGTTGGTGCCCAGGCGGTTCGAGCCGTGCACCGAGACGCAGGCGACCTCGCCGGCGGCGAAGAGTCCCGGCACGGTGGTGTCGTTGTCCTGCAGGACCTCGGAGTCGATGGTCGTGGGCACGCCGCCCATCGCGTAGTGGCAGGTCGGGAAGACCGGCACCGGCTCGGTGTAGGGCTCGACGCCGAGGTAGGTGCGGGCGAACTCGGTGATGTCGGGCAGCTTGGCGTCGATGTGCTCCGGCTCGAGATGGGTGAGGTCCAGGAGCACGTAGTCCTTCTTGGGCCCGCAGCCGCGTCCCTCGCGGACCTCGTTGGCCATCGAGCGGGCGACGATGTCGCGCGGGGCCAGATCCTTGATGGTCGGGGCGTAGCGCTCCATGAACCGCTCGCCGTCGGCGTTGCGGAGGATGCCGCCCTCGCCGCGGGCGGCCTCCGAGAGCAGGATGCCCAGGCCGGCCAGGCCGGTGGGGTGGAACTGGACGAACTCCATGTCCTCCAGCGGCAGGCCGGCGCGGTAGGCCAGAGCCATGCCGTCGCCGGTCAGCGTGTGCGCGTTGGAGGTGGTCTTGAAGATCTTGCCCACGCCGCCGGTGGCGAAGACCACCGACTTGGCCTGGAAGACGTGGATCTCGCCGCTGGCGAGGTCGTAGGAGACGACGCCGGCGGTGCGCTTCTCCGTGCGGGTGGTCCCGTCCTCGTCGGTGACCTCCTCGTCCACGGTGAGCAGGTCGAGCACGTAGAACTCGTTGTGGAACTCCACATTGTGCTTCACGCAGTTCTGGTACAGCGTCTGCAGGATCATGTGGCCGGTGCGGTCGGCGGCGTAGCAGGCCCGGCGCACGGCGGCCTTGCCGTGGTCGCGGGTGTGCCCGCCGAAGCGGCGCTGGTCGATCTTGCCCTCGGGGGTGCGGTTGAACGGCAGCCCCATCTTCTCCAGGTCGAGGACGGCGTCGATGGCCTCCTTGGCCATCACCTCCGCGGCGTCCTGGTCGACCAGGTAGTCACCGCCCTTGACGGTGTCGAAGGTGTGCCACTCCCAGTTGTCCTCCTCGACGTTCGCCAGGGCGGCGCACATGCCGCCCTGCGCGGCGCCGGTGTGCGACCGGGTGGGGTAGATCTTGGTCAGCACGGCGGTGTGGGCGCGCTGGCCGGATTCGATGGCTGCGCGCATGCCTGCGCCGCCGGCGCCGACGATCACGACGTCGTACTTGTGAACCTGCATCAGCTTGGGTGCTCTCTCTGTGAGGGTGTCGGAAGCGTGGGGAGTCGGAACGGTCCCGTCCGACCGGCCGGAGCCGTCGTCGGCCGGCCGACGACGGCTCTCGGTGCGAGCCGGGTCAGGACGGGCAGACCGCGCGGGGCAGCTGCTCGCCGGCGGCGTCGAGCATGCACGGCTCGAAGGTGAAGATCACCAGAGTGCCGAGCACGACGATGATCGCTGCGCCGAGGACGAGGATCGTCTTCAGCCACAGCCGCGTGGAGTCCTTCTCCGCATAGTCGTTGATGATGGTGCGCATGCCGTTGGCGCCGTGCAGCATGGCCAGCCAGAGCATCACCAGGTCCCAGAACTGCCAGACCGGGTTGGCCCACTTGCCGGCCACGAACCCGAAGTCGATCTGCGCGATGCCGCCGCCGGACATCAGGTTCACCCACAGGTGCACGAAGATCAGCACCACCAGGGCGATGCCGGAGAAGCGCATGAAGACCCAGGCGGCCATCTCGAAGCTGCCCGAGGAGGTCTTGCTGCGCAGGTACTTGGGATCGATGCGGCCCGAGCGCGGGGCCTCGAGGCTCGTCGCGGGGAAGGCCGCGGGCGTGTTCGTCGTCGTCATCAGTGACCACCCTCCAGGAAGAGCATGACGTGGCGGGCGCTGAAGGCGACCATGGTCACCAGCCAGAGCGCCAGCACGCCCCAGAGCATCTGCTTGTGGTACCTGGTGCCCTTCTTCCAGAAGTCCACCAGGATGATCCGCAGGCCGTTGAAGGCGTGGAAGACGATCGCGCCGACCAGGCCGATCTCGCCGAGGATCATGATCGGGTTCTTGTACGCCCCGATGACGGCGTCGTAGGCCTCCGGAGAGACGCGCACGAGCGAGGTGTCGAGCACGTGCACCAGGAGGAAGAAGAAGATCCCGACGCCCGTGATCCGATGGGCCACCCAGGACCACATGCCTTCACGGCCCCTGTAGAGGGTGCCTCTGGTTCGCGTCACGTCTGTGATACCTCCCTGCGTCGTCGCATGGCGTCCTGCCCGGCGGGTGCTGTCGGTGCGTGCAGATCGCAGCAGGCGGTGCGAGGCGCCTCGGCGCCGGTGCGAGTGCGATCTCGGGTTCCAGGGTACGGCACCGGGACCTGTGACCGGGGTCCGCGATGCTCGCTGGAGGACACGCTGTCGTCGTCCCTCATCGTAGCTCTTCCGCAGGAGACCCGAGTGCAGATGTGTCGGCGCTCGTCGACTCCTCCTCGACTTCTACGTCACGTAGAAATTCGGGGCAGCCCCTGTGTGCGGCGCTGCTCGTCCTCGCCCGCCCGTCGTGCCGGGGATCGCCGCGGCCCCGCCGCGCGCCGCCTGCTCCCGGGCGCCCGGCAACATGTCTACCCTGGGGGAGTGACTTCCGCAGACGAGACTCAGCAGCGCCCCGCCGGCGACCCGGCCGGCCCGGCGCTGGACCGGTTCTACACGGTCATCCCGGCGGGCGGGGTCGGCACCCGGCTGTGGCCGCTCTCCCGCGCCAGCGCGCCCAAGTTCCTCCACGACCTCACTGGATCGGGCACCACGCTGATCCGCAGCACCTATGAGCGGCTGGCGCCGCTGACCGGGGAGAAGGTGATGGTCGTCACCGGCGATCCGCATCGCGACGCCGTCTGCGCCCAGCTGCCCGAGCTCGACGAGGCCGATCTGGTGCTCGAGCCCTCGCCGAAGGACTCGGCGGCGGCGATCGGACTGGCCGCGGCGATCCTGCACCGCCGTGATCCGGAGATCATCATGGGGTCCTTCGCCGCCGACCAGGTCATCGCTCCCGTCGAGGCCTTCCAATCGGCCGCGCGCGAGGCGGTGGTGACCGCCGCGACCGGGCGGATCGTGACCATCGGCATCTCGCCCACCCACCCGTCGACGGGCTTCGGCTACATCCGCCGCGGCCAGGCGCTCGGCGTCGAGGGCGCGCCGAGCGCCCACCAGGTCGTCGAGTTCGTCGAGAAGCCCGGCGAGGAGACCGCCCGGGAGTACCTGGACACCGGCGACTACCTGTGGAACGCCGGGATGTTCGTCGCGCCGGTGGGGCTGCTGCTGCAGCATCTGGCCGCCGCCCAGCCCGAGCTGCACGCCGGCGTGGTCGAGATCGCCGAGGCCTGGGGCACCGAGCGGCAGCAGGAGGTCATGGAGCGGGTGTGGCCGGACCTGCCGAAGACCGCCATCGACTACGCGGTGGCCGAGCCGGCCGCCGACGCCGGCGACGTCGCCGTCATCCCGGGACACTTCACCTGGGACGACGTCGGCGACTTCGCCGCCATCGCCCGGCTGAACCCCGCCAAGGAGCAGGACGCGATGACTGTGCTGGGGGAGAAGGCCCGGGTCTACTCGGACCAGTCCTCCGGCGTCGTGGTCTCCGACACCCGGCGGGTGGTGGCGCTGATCGGCGTCGAGGACATCGTCGTCGTCGACACGGAGGACGCGCTGCTGGTGACCACCACGGACCATGCCCAGTCGGTGAAGCAGGCCGTGGAGGCGCTGCGCGAGAAGGGGGACTCCGATGTCCTCTGATCCCTCCGCCGCCCCCGGGACCGACGACCGGCCGGCCGCGGCCGCGCGGGCCGGCGTCGTCGTCGACGGGCTGGCCGACCGGCTGGTGGCCATGCGCCGCGAGCTGCACGCCCACCCCGAGCTGTCCTGGCGCGAGGTCGAGACCACGGCGCGGCTGGCCCGCTGGCTGCGCGAGGCCGGCCTGGACCCGCAACTGTTCCCCGACACCACCGGCGTCTTCGTCGACGTCGGCTCCGGCCCCGTCGCGGCGGCCTTCCGCGGCGACGTCGACGCGCTGCCGGTGACCGAGCTGACCGGCCACGACCACGCCTCGGTGGAGGACGGAGTCGCCCATGCCTGCGGCCACGACATCCACGCGACCGTGATGCTGGGGCTGGCGCTGAGCCTGGCCGAGCTCGACGCCGCGACGCCGGGAGGACTGGGCGGCACCGTGCGGATCATCTTCCAGCCGGCGGAGGAGACCATGCCCGGCGGGGCGCAGGAGACCATCCGGCTGGGTCTGCTCGACCCGGCGCCGCGGGTCTTCGCCCTGCACTGCGACCCGCGCATCGACGTCGGCACCATCGGCACCCGCATCGGCGCCATCACCTCGGCCACCGACATCGTCCACATCGACGTCACCGGCCGCGGCGGCCACACCTCGCGGCCGCATCTGACCCAGGACGTGGTCTCGGCGCTGGCCCACATCACCGCCACCGCGCCGAGCATCCTCTCCCGGCGCATCGACGTGCGCTCGGCGGTCTCGCTGGTCTGGGGCCAGATCCACGCCGGCAGCACCTACAACGCCATCCCCTCGACCGGGATGCTGGTGGGCACGATGCGCGTGCTGGACGCCGAGGCCTGGAAGGGCGCGGGGGATCTGCTGGCCGAGATCATCGAGCAGTGCGCCGCGCCCTTCGGCGTCGAAGTGGATCTGGAGCATGTGCGGGGGGTGCCGCCGGTGGACAACGCCGAGCGCGAGACCTCGATGATCGAGGACGCCGCCCGCCGGATGCTCGGCGAGGACGCCGTCGAGCTGGCCCCGCAGTCGATGGGCGGCGAGGACTTCGCCTGGATGACCCAGCGGCGCCCCGGGGCGATGTTCCGGCTGGGCACCCGGACCCCGGGCGGCGAGACCTTCGACCTGCACCGCGGGGACTACGCGCCCGACGAGCGGGCCGTCGCCGTGGGCACGCGGGTGATGGTCGGCACCGCGCTGCGGGCGCTGACCGAGCTCGGCTGAGCGCGGCGGAGGCGCGCTCCGGCGCGGAACGTCCGCACCGGGCCGGTCGCCGGGGCCCGGTGACCGTGCCCGCTGACCGTGCCCGCTGACCGTGCCCGCTGACCGTGCCCGCTGACCGGGCGCGGGAGGCGCGCGGGGGACCTCGCGCCGTAGGATGTGCCCATGAGCAACGACGACGCCACCCCACCCTCCGGACGGGGCGCCCGTCCGGAGCCGACCGACGACACCGAGGTCACCGGCAGCCTGCGGCTGTTCCCCGGCGGCGGCGCGGTCGACTGGGAGAAGCTGAACACCCGGGCGCGCATCGCGATGACCCGGGCCTACGCGCCCTACTCGGGCTACCCGGTCGGGGCGGCGGCGCTGCTGTCGGACGGGACGGTCATCTCCGGGTGCAATGTGGAGAACGCCTCCTACGGCGTCGGCCTCTGCGCGGAGTGCACGCTCGTCGGCCAGCTGCGCATGGAGGGCGGCGGCGAGATCGTGGCCTTCACCTGCGTCAACGGCGACGGCGGGCACATCACCCCCTGCGGGCGGTGCCGGCAGCTGCTGCACGAGTTCTCCGCCGAGACGATGTACATGCTCACCGCCGAGGGCGTGACCACGCTGGCCGAGATGCTGCCGCAGGCCTTCGGCCCCCGCGACCTCGCCGAGCGCTGAGCGCCTCGCGACGCCGCACGCGCGCCCGCCGGGTCCGGCGCCGGCGCGCGGCGGCGTCCGCGCCCCTCCCGCAGCGATCTGCTCCCGCCGTCCCGCGCCTCCGCGGGGAAAGGACCCTGTCACCATGAGCCCCACCGAGACCTCGTCGCCCGCTCCCGACGCCTTCGACGTCGTCGAGCTGATCCGTGCCAAGCGTGACGGCGGCCGCCTGGAGTCGGCGCAGATCGACTGGATCATCGACGCCTACACCTCCGGCCGCGTCGCCGACGAGCAGATGTCGGCGATGGCGATGGCGATCCTGCTCCGCGGCATGGAGCGCGACGAGATCGCCCGGTGGACGCAGGCGATGATCGCCTCCGGCGAGCGGATGGACTTCTCCTCGCTGACCACCGCCGACGGCGCGCGCCGGCGCACTGCCGACAAGCACTCCACCGGCGGCGTCGGCGACAAGATCACCCTGCCGCTGGCGCCTCTGGTGGCCAGCTTCGGCGTGCCGGTCCCGCAGCTCTCCGGCCGCGGGCTGGGCCACACCGGCGGCACGCTGGACAAGCTCGAGGCGATCCCCGGGTGGCGCGCCGCGCTGAGCACCGAGGAGATGCTCGCGCAGCTCGACGACGTCGGCGCGGTGATCTGCGCCGCCGGCGCCGGGCTGGCCCCGGCCGACAAGAAGCTCTACGCGCTGCGCGACGTCACCGGCACCGTCGAGGCGATGCCGCTGATCGCCAGCTCGATCATGTCCAAGAAGATCGCCGAGGGCACCGACGCGCTGGTCCTCGACGTCAAGGTCGGCGCCGGCGCGTTCATGAAGACCCGCGCCGACGCCGAGGAGCTGGCCCGGACGATGGTCGCGCTGGGCACCGACGCCGGCGTGGCCACCACGGCGCTGCTGACCGACATGTCGGCTCCGCTGGGGCTGACCGCCGGCAACGGCGTCGAGGTCGAGGAGTCGGCGGAGGTGCTCGCCGGCGGCGGGCCCGACGACGTCGTCGAGCTGACTGTGGCCCTGGCCCGCGAGATGCTGGCCGCCGCCGGACGGCCCGACGCCGACCCCGCCGAGGCGCTGCGCGACGGCCGGGCGATGGACACCTGGCGCCGGATGATCGCCGCGCAGGGCGGCGACCCGGACGCGCCGCTGCCGCAGGCGCGGCACGAGCACACGGTGGCCGCCGCGGAGAGCGGGACGGTCGCGTCGATGGACGCGATGGGCGTGGGCCTGGCCGCCTGGCGCCTGGGCGCGGGCCGGGCTCGGAAGGAGGACCCGGTGCAGGCCGCCGCGGGCGTGCGGATGCATGCCAAGCCCGGCGACGCCGTGACCGCCGGCCAGCCGCTGTTCACGCTGCTCACCGACGAGGAGCCCCGCCTCGAGCGCGCCGAGGAGGCGCTGGCCGACGCCGTCGAGATCTCCTCGCAGGAGGTCTCGCGGGGTGACCTGGTGCTGGGGCGGATCAGCGCCGAGGACGTCGACCCCGCCTCCGACTGAGGGGCGCGATGGGGCCCGGCGAGCTGCTCGACACCGTCAACGAGGCCGTCCTCGACGCCGCCTCCGGCTGGTGGACCCTGCTGGGTCTGCTCTTCTTCTGCATCGTCGACGGGTTCTTCCCCGTCGTGCCCTCCGACTCGCTGGTCGTCGGGCTCGGCTCGCTGCTGGGCGAGCCCGGCACCCCGCCGTGGTTCGGCGTGGTGCTGGTCGCCGCCGGCGGAGCCCTGCTCGGCGACATCATCGCCCATCGGCTGGGGCGGCTGATCGGCACCGAGCGCTTCGGCTGGATGCGCCGACCGACGCCGCGACGGACGTTCACCTGGGCGCGGCACGAGCTCGACAAGCGCGGCGTGCTGCTGATCTTCGTCGGACGATTCATCCCGGGCGGCCGGGTGGGCATCAACTTCGTCGCCGGCGCCACCGGCTACTCCTTCCGGCGCTTCGTCGTCATCGACGCCGGCGCCTCGCTGCTCTGGGCGGCCTACACCACCGCGATCGGACTGGTCGGCGGGCAGCTCTTCGACTCGGTGCTGATCTCGATGGTGGTCTCCATCGGCGGGGCGGTGGTGCTCGGTTGGATCTTCGACCGCGTCTTCCGCCGGTTCACCGCCTGGCTGGACCGCCGCGGCGTGCACCTGGACCCGGAGGGCTATCAGGATCTGGGCGAGCTCGAGGTCGAGGCCCCGGTGCACCTGCCGCACCGGCGGCAGGAGCGGCCGGCGCCGCGCCGCCGGCGTCGACGGCCGAGGAACGGCCCCGGACGCCGCTGAGCCGGGGCGCCGCCGCGGCCAGGTCGCCGACGAGGAGCCCGCCTCACCCGCGGTGGACCGTCTGCACCGTCCGCGGCGGGCGGCCGCCGTGCAGGAAGAGTCCGCGGCCCGGGGGCATGCGGCTCGCCCGCATGCCGTCGACCAGCGCGCCCTCGGCGCGATCGCCGTCCATCAGGAACGTCGCCCCGCCGGTCTCGCGGACGGCGGTGAGGAACGGGTCGTGCATCCCGCGCATGGCCCCGCGCACTCGCCGGGCGGCCAGGACGTTCAAGCCGATGTCCGGCCCCAGCGGGAGCAGCTCGGAGAAGGGATGCATCGGCGACCGGCCGCCGGCGGTGAGCACGTCGTAGTCGTCGACCAGCAGCACCACCCGCGGCCCCTCGGCGCCGCCGTCCGCCGAGGCCGCGGCGGGATCCTCCGGGACGCGGGCGCGCAGCTCCCGGGCGACGCCGCCGGCCAGGCCTTCGGCCAGCTGCGGGCTCGTGGCCGTGCCGCCGAGGTAGGACTCGGGGATCACCCCCTCCAGTCCGCGTCGCGGATCGAAGACGGCGAAGACCAGCTCCTCGGGCGTGTGCCGCTCGATCAGCGACTGCGCCAGCGTGCCCAGCAGCGAGCTCTTGCCGGAGGACTCGTCGCCGAGCACCAGGAGGTTGGGCTCGGCGCCGAGGAGATCGAGGTGCTTCGGCGTGGAGGTGCGCTCGATCAGACCGAAGGGCACCTGCCCGCGACGGGCCGGTGCGGGGAACTGGTCCAGGGGGAGGATCTGGGGCAGCACCTGCACGCGCCGGGCCACCGGCTCGGGCTCCTGTTCTCGGACCGTCGCCGCCGCGTCCTGCTGTCCCTGGTTCAGCGAGTCGATCTCGGCGGCGCCGTCGAGGCGCGGCAGCGCGAGCTGACCGATGAGCCGATCGTGGTTCAGGCCTCGGCCGGGACGGTCGGCGGGCACCTGCTCGGCGACGCGGCGTCCGTGCGCCGACTCCGCGGGCTCGCCGAGCCGCAGCTCCAGCCGGGTGCCGAAGAAGGACTGCTGGGCGATGCGCACCTCGTTCCAGCGCGTCGCGGCCGCGACGACGTGCACTCCGTAGCCGCCGCCGCGGGAGAGGACGTCGTGGACCTGTTCGGCGAGCTCGGCGTGCTCCTGCTGCAGCGAGCCCCAGCCGTCGAGCAGCAGCACCACGTCGGCGGCGTGGAGCTCAGGCAGCTCGCCGGCGGCATGGCGCCGGCGCATCGTGGCCAGCGTGTCGATCTCCTGCTCCTCGAAGAGGCGTTCCCGCTCGTCGAGGATGTCGCTGAGCTCCTCGATCGTGCGGCGGATCGTCTCCCGCGAGGTGCGCGCGGCCATCCCGGCGCTGTGCGGCAGGTCGCGCAGCGGCAGCAGCCCGGCGCCGCCGAGGTCGATGCCGTAGAGCGCCACCTCCCGCACGGAGTGGGTGGCCGCCAGCGACAGCCCGATCGTCCGGAGCGCGGTCGAGGTCCCGGACGACGGCCCGCCCAGCACGGCCACGTGGCCGCCGGCGCGGGCCAGGTCCAGCGTCCACGGTCCCTGCCACTGGTTCGCCGGGTCGTCGAGCAGGCCGACGGGCACCTGCATCGGCCGCCTCCGCGCCGCCCGGAGATCGCCCTCGACAGTGCGGTCCAGCGACACCGCGTCGGGCAGCGGCGGCAGCCAGATCGGCGCGATCGGCCGCGGACGGTCCCGCATCGCCGCGACCAGCGTCGAGAGCACCGTCGGCGCCGTCGGGCTCGTGCCGCCGGGAGAGTCCTCCGCGCCCGAGGAGGTGCCCGAATCCCCGGCACCGACGGACCCTGACGACCTGCTCGCGTCCTCGGCCCCGCGGGCGCGCTCGGCCGCCGCCCGGGCCGCGGCGTCGTGCACCGCGTCCTGGGCGTAGAAGCCGTCGGCCAGCACCGGCAGCTCCTCCTCGGTCTCCACCTCCTCCTCAGCGTCGGTCTCGGCGCTCAGCGGCCCGGAGACGTAGCCGGCCTTGAACCGCGTGTAGGTCGTGGTGTCGACTTTGAGGTAGCCGTATCCGGGCTGGGGCGGCAGATGGAACGCGTCGGGCGTCTCCAGCACGGTGCGGGACTCGCCCTCGGAGAGCGTGCGCAGCCCGATCCGGTAGGAGAGATGGGTCTCCAGTCCGCGCAGCTTGCCGGTCTCGATGCGCTGGCTGGAGAGCAGCAGATGCACCCCGATCGACCGGCCGATCCGGCCGATGGACATGAACAGGTCGATGAAGTCCGGGCGGGCGGAGAGCAGCTCGCCGAACTCGTCGATGATCACGAAGAGATGGGGGAGCGGCTCCAGCTCCTCGCCGGCGGCCGCCCGCTCGGCCCGGTGGGCGCGGTACTCGCCGATGCTGGCGAAGTCCCCGGCGTCCTTGAGCACCTCCTGGCGGCGCAGCACCTCGCCCTCCAGGCTCGCGTGGATGCGATCGATCAGCGTCGCGTCGTCGTTGAGGTTGGTGATCAGGCCCGAGACGTGCGGGAGCTCGGCGAAGGGCGCGAAGGTGGCTCCGCCCTTGTAGTCGACGAGCACCATGGACAGCTCCTCGGGCGGGTGGGTCACCGCCAGTCCGGTCACCAGCGTGCGCAGCAGCTCGGACTTGCCCGATCCGGTGGCTCCGACGCACAGCCCGTGGGGCCCCATGCCGTGCTGGGCGGATTCCTTGAGATCCAGCCGCACCGGCTGGCCGCGGTCGTCGACGCCGATGGGGACGGTGAGGAAGTCCGGCGGCGTCCGCGGGCGCCAGAGCCGGTCGACGTCGTGCGCGTCGACGTCGCGGATGCCCAGATGCGCCGTGAAGCGTCGACGGTCGAGGTCCTCGTCGTGCTCCCGGGAGTCCGGGGAGAGGCGCAGCGGAGCGAGCATGCGGGCGACGCCGTCGGCGACCGCCTCCGGCACCGGGTTCAGCGCCCCGCGGGTGATCTCGGGGTCCAGCGGGTCGGCGGCGCAGTCCTCCAGACGCAGACCGTCGGGGGTCTGGACGATGCGCAGCGAGACCTCCTCGGGCTCCTGGTGCTGGGCCGCGACGAGATGCAGCGACGTGATCGCCAGGTCTCCGGGCCGCAGCGTGGGATCCGGCAGCGACGGCGCGGAGGCCGCGCCCCCGTGGGCGAGGTCGAGCATCAGCAGGCGCGGCTGGGCCACGGCGGGACGGGTGGAGAGCGTGGTGCGGCGGACCTCGGCGTGACGCTGGTGCCGGGCACGGATCTCCTCGTCGAGCAGATCCCGCAGCGCGGCCGAGGACGGGGCGACGCGGTTCAGCGGGCCCCGGGCGGTCGGGCGACGCTGGTCCAGCACATGGGGCAGCCGCGAGAACCAGAGCCAGTCCTCGCGCAGCGCCGGCGGCACCGCGGCGGCCAGCTGCAGATCCTCGGGACTGTGCAGAGCCGCGGCGGAGAGCGTCAGCGCGCGCAGCACCTGCTGGCCGAAGGACGCGTCACCGATGATCGAGACGGTGTCGTGGCGGGCCAGGTCCACCAGCAGCGGCACGTCGGGTGCCGCGCGGAAACGGCGCACCAGGGTGTCCAGCTCCTGGGAGAGGTGCGGATCGGGGCGCTCGCCGGGGGATTCCTCGCCGCCCTCGAGAGCCAGCTGACGCACCGGAGCCGTGCCGGTGCCCAGGCGCACCCGCAGGAAGTCCTCATGGCCGCGCCGCCGCTCCCACAGTCGGTGAGGATCCGAGACGACGTCCACCAGCGCCTCGGGCAGCGGGTCGCAGGCCCGGGCGGCGGTGCGGTGTGCGCGTTCGTCCTCCAGCAGCTGATGGCGACGCTCCTCGAGATAGTCGAGATAGCCGTCGCGCAGCGTCTTCCGCCGGCGTCCGGCCCGTCCGCGCTGGGAGACGAGCATGACCACCGCCCCGACGACGGTGACGATCATCATCAGCGCGCCCACGGCGGCGAACGGCGAATCGCGGAAGAGCATCATCACCGTCATGGAGCCGGCCGCGCCGAGCATCGGGATCAGCCCGAGGAGCCCCGAGCCGCCGCTCGACTCCTCGCCGACCAGCGGGGGCCGGCGGATCGTGGTGGTCTCCGCCGGTCGCGCCGGGGCGGTGGAGCGCGCGGGGCGGTGGACCAGCCGCACCCCGGAGCCGGCGTCGTCGGAGCCGGCACCGCCGGGTCCGGCGGTCGCTCGGCCGCGCGACGGCGACGGCTCCGGCGAGGCGGCGCTCCGCGCGACAGCGGACTCGGCGATGCTCATCGGGTCTCCTGGGCGGCGGGCCGCGGGCCGGGGGAAGCGGCGAGCGACAGCGCCGCCGCGGCGAGCTCGACGAGCTGCAGGCGCCGCTGCTCGCCGATGCGCTCCAGGGAGATCGGGAGGCCGGGAGCCAGGTGCCGGTCATGATCGACCAGCAGCGGGGCTGTGCCGGAGGCCGCGCCGAGCACGTCGTAGGCGCCGCGCCGTTCGGTCGAGGTCGCCGGGCGGGTGGCGGAGACGACCGGCAGGATCGGCACGTGCGGAGCGTGACGGCGCACTCGGTGCAGATGCTCGGCAGTCCGCGCGGCACTCGACGGCGCCGCCCCGGAGACCAGGATCAGGCAGTGCATCTGCTCCAGGGAGGTCGTCGGCACCGGCATCGCCGACGGCGGCAGCTCGAGCACCGAGACGCTGAACGCCCGGGCGAGCAGGTGGTGGAGCAGCACGACCTCCTCGGCGGCCGGTGCCGGAGGGGCCGTCGGGTCGGGGTCCCGGTCGAGCAGATGCAGCGACGACCCTGCCCGTCCCAGACTGCGGTGCAGGCCTGCCGCCGCCCGGTCGGGGCTGGTCGGGTCGGCCACCAGCCGCCGCCAGGAGGAGACGGGCACCTGCTCCGGCAGCCGGGCCGCGACGCCCGACGGGGTCGGTCCCATGTCCACGACGGAGACGGCGTCGGCGCGCGCCGCGGCCAGGAGCAGTCCGACGGCGGCGGTCAGCGTGGACCGGCCGACGCCGCCGTCGACGCTGAGCACCCCCACGCGGCGGCCGGTGGTCACCGGCAGCCGGCATCCGCCGAGCGCCCGCTCGTAGGCCTCGGGGAACGCGTCGTCGCCGAGCAGCCCGCGCAGGCGGCGCAGCATCCGCCGGGGCGTCGGATCCCCGTGGCGGTCGCGCAGCGCGGCGACGTCCTCGTCGGGAGCCGGCGCCGATCCGCGGCGCCCGGATGCGGCGACGCTGGCGCCGTCTCCGTCGGGCCCGGGGCCGGGGGCGGCGGAGCCGGTCGGCGCGGGGTACGGGGCGCCTGCGGCGTCCGGCGGGGCGGGGGAGAAGGACGGCGCGGCGTGCGGGGCCGGATCCACGGCCGGGGAGGGCCGCGGGGACGGGGCGGAGGGGACGGTCATCGAGCGCTCACTCCTGGAACGTGGTGGTCAGCTGGGCATACAGGCCGAAGAGACCCAGCAGCAGCGGGATGAGGGTGATCGTGGCCAGCACCTCGGCGCGTCGCGCGGTCAGCCGCAGCCGCGCGCCGACGTGCTCGGGGCGACGGGCCAGGGTGAGCGCCAGCGGCAGCGCGGCGACCACGACCAGGACCGCCAGGACTCCGGCGCCGGCTCCGCGTTCGGCGAAGTGGTGGGCGAGCAGCGTCGCCGAGACGGTGGCCGAGCCGAGCAGCGCCGCGCGTTCGAGGGCCAGCGGCATGCTGCGGGCGCGCAGCGCGGTCAGCGCGGCGACGACGACGGCCATCGCCGGGCCCCACGGCGAGGCTCCGGCGGCGAGCAGCCCGTGCACCGCCGCGGCGCCGGAGGTCGCGCAGAGCAGCACCCCGCCGGCGAGGCCGAGATGCGCGGCGGTCCAGGCGCCGCGGACGTCGGAGACAGTGGTGCGTCGTCCCGCGGAGACGCGGTCGTCGAGGGCGTCCAGCCCGGAGAGGGCCAGCGCCGCCCGCGGCGCGAGCCCCAGCATCACTGCGGTCGTCGCCCCGGCGACGCCGGCGGCGTGCCCGGCGGAGCCGGTGAGCAGCGCCGGGACCGCCCAGCCGGCGGCGAGCACCGCCGTGGTCGTCGCGCAGACAGCCAGAGCCGCCCAGTTCCGGCGCGAGATCTGCCAGGCGCACAGCGCGGCGGCTCCCCAGAGTCCGGGCAGCCATCCGCTCCACGGGTGCTCCGGCAGTCCCTGGACCAGTGCGAGGCCCAACGAGGCGGCGCCGGCGACGAGCAGCTCGGCGTCCCAGCCGATCCGCCGGCAGGGGATCGCGGCGAGGACGGCGAGCATCGCCGCGGCCGCGCCGAGCGACCACCATGACGGGACGGCCGGGGCCAGCAGATCCGTGAGCACGGTGAGCGCGCCGACCAGCGCGACGGCGACGACGGCCGCAGAGCCGGCCCGGTCGAGGTCGACGGCCCACCGGCGATCGAGCTCCGGGCTCAGCGCCTCGGCCGTCTCGGTGACGTCGTAGACCAGCGGATGCGGCACGGCCTCGTCGAGCCGGTCCAGCGCCAGCAGGCTGCCGTCGCCGACGCCCGCCTCGGCGAGGCTCTGCTCGGCGTGCAGCGAGGGGCCGCCGACGGGGGTCAGCGTCGTCGTCCGGGGCGCCGAGCCGCGATGATCGCCGCCGACGTGCCGGAGGATCTCCGGCATCAGGCTGCCGAGCGGCTGCCGGGCGGGCAGCAGCAGCTCCACGCTGCGCCGCTCGGCGGTGACGGTGACGCGGGTGTAGCCGGGGCTCATCGCACGACCTCCGCGACGAACGGCGCCGCCGTCCCGACCCCGTGGTCCGGGGCGACCGGGGAGGCGGGCGCCGAACGGGCCGCGTCCCGGTCGGCGAAGAGGTCGGTGATGAACGAGTAGCCGACGCATCCGGCGCAGAGCAGCGCGGCGAGGACGAGACTGATCAGCGTGGTCCGCACGCCGACGTCGTAGCGCCGGCGGGTGCGCTCCCGCCCGTGCAGCAGCGCTTTGAGCAGGCGATGTCGTCGGACCGAGACCGATTCGAGGATCTTCTCGTCGTGGTCGATCGTCACTGCGTCACCTGTCCTGCTCGTCCTGGGTGCTCGCCGACGGCGCGCCGTCGTCCGGCGCGACCGGCGCGGCGGGCGGCGTCGTGGGGCGAGAACATGGCCGTCGCCTCACCGGATGCTGTCAAACCCTCCGGCGGCCCCGGAGGCGATGTCGAAGATTCCAGGTTTCGGCCGGCCTGTCCAGCGGAGCACCGCCGCTTGTGGAGAACACGCGACCTCCGGACTGTCGGGGATCGGGGTTGTGGATGACTGTTTGACGCGGCCTCCCGGACCCGATGAGCTGAGGGCCGTGCGGCACCGGAGGATTCCGGGCCCTCGCAGCCGGCCCCGGACCGCCGCGGGTCGGAGGACGACACACCCAGAGACACCTCGCAGGAGGGGAGCAGCCATGAAGTTCGACATGGGGAACGAGACCCTGGGGACGCTCGCGCAGCGGACCGAGCAGTCCGGCACGGAGCTGACCTCGCTGGTGCGCCAGCTGGCCGCGGCGGCGGATCCGCTCCAGGGCCGGTTCAACGGGCAGGGGCGCGCACAGTTCGACAGCTTCAAGAGCCGCGTCGACGAGATCTCCCACGAGCTCAACAGCGCACTGACCGCGATCAACCGCGGCCAGGCCGAGATGGACGCGGCCACCCGGACCGGCGACCAGGAGTCGGCGGCGAACGCGGAGCGTCAGCAGAGTGCGGCGAACTTCGACGCCGCGCGCTTCGCCGGACGCTGAGCGTCGGGGCGCGGCCCGGCAGGACTGCAGGACCACAGGACCACGAGCCGCCCGGCGGGGCCGCGGCGGACGGAAGGAGACACCACGATGACGACGGACCGCATTTCCTACGACACCGACGCCTCCGGCCAGGTGCAGGGCGACATCGAGCAGATCGCCGCCCGGCTGGAGACGCTGATCAACGACCGGGACCAGCAGGTCGCCGCGGCGATGTCGGATTTCCAGATGGACGGAGCCGACGCGGAGTACCGCTCGGTGGAGCAGCGGTGGCGCTCGGCCTCGGACGAGGTCAAAGGGATCATCCAGCTGGTCCGCACGACGCTGTCGGAGAACGACCAGACGGCGCAGTCGACCCAGCAGCGGACCCGCAGCGCGATCAGCGGCATCGGCTGAGTCGCCCTGACCGTCCCGTTCACCCGCCCGACGGCCCGGACCACCCCGGCGGCGGCGCGGACTCCCGCCGCGTCGCCGCCGACCGATAGGCTGACACCATGACTGCGACTTCCGCTCCGGAGAGCACCGGCCCGTCCCAGGACCTGCACGAGACCATCCGCCCGCTCCCCAAAGTCAGCCTCCACGACCATCTCGACGGCGGGCTGCGCCCGTCGACGATGATCGAGCTCGCCGCCGAGGTCGATCATGAGCTGCCCGCCGACACTCCGGAGGCGCTCGCCGACTGGTTCGTCCGAGCCTCGACGTCGGGGTCCCTGGAGGCGTATCTGGCCGGCTTCGCGCACACCACCGCCGTGATGCAGACGGCCGAGTCGCTGCGCCGCGTGGCCCGCGAGTACGTCGAGGACCTGGCCGCCGACGGCGTCGTCTACGGTGAGGTGCGCTGGGCCCCCGAGCAGCACCAGCAGCGGGGCCTGTCCCTGGACGAGGCCGTCGAGGCCGTCCGGGCCGGACTCGACGAGGGGGTCGCCGCCGTCGAGGAGCAGGACGGCATCATCATCGTCGGACAGCTGATCTCGGCGATGCGGCAGAACGACCGCGGCGACGAGATCGCCGAGCTGGCGGTGCGGCACCGCGGCGCCGGCGTGGTCGGCTTCGATATCGCCGGACCGGAGGACGGCTTCTCCCCGGCCCGGTTCGCCGCCGCCTTCACCGAGCTGGCGACGCAGATGGTCCCGACGACGGTCCACGCCGGGGAGGCCGACGGCGTGGAGTCGATCCGCGACGCCCTCGTCTCCGGACGGGCCCGCCGCCTGGGCCACGGCGTCCGCATCGCCGAGGACATCAGCGTCGTCGACGATCCGGCGGCCGCCGAGGAGGAGAGTGCCGCCGAGGACGAGCAGGTCTACCAGGTGGAGCTCGGCCCGGTCGCCCGCTGGGTCCGCGACCGCGAGGTCCACCTCGAGGTCTGCCCGACCTCCAACCTGCAGACCGGGGCGACGGCGGGATTCGGCCCGGAGCTGGCCGACCACCCCGTCGACATGCTCCACCAGCTCGGCTTCAACGTCGGCATCAACACCGACAACCGGCTGGTCTCGGGCGTCACGCTCACCGGGGAGCTGGCTCTGCTGGCCTCGACCTTCGGCTACGAGCTGGCCGAGCTGGCCGACTTCCAGATCAACGCGCTGGAGGCGTCCTTCCTGGGGCTGGACGAGCGCGAGGCGCTCTCGGGCATGATCCTCGAGGCCTGGCAGTGATCCGCGCCGCGTGACCTCGCAGCAGCCCTCCTCCGTCTCCGACCCCGGGGCCGACTCCGTGTCCGACGTGCCTGCCGCGGACGGCGATGCCCTCCTCCGTCTGCGGCGGGTCGTCGACGCCCTGCGCCTCCACTGTCCCTGGACCCGTCGGCTGACCCACGAGAACCTCGTGGAGTATCTCGTCGAGGAGTCCTACGAGACTCTCGAGGAGATCGAGTCCGGTCGCGTCGACGAGTCGCTGCGTCGGGAGCTCGGCGACGTCCTCTTCCAGATCGTGCTGCATGCCCGGCTGGCCGAGGAGCGCGGCTCCTTCGACCTGGACGGCGTCGCGGAGGCGATCACCGCCAAGCTGGTCCGGCGCAGTCCGCACGTCTTCACCCCGGAGGGTCGGCTGGCCGTCGACGAGCATGCCGATCTGGAGAGCATCCAACAGGCCTGGGCGCGGATCAAGGCCGAGGAGAAGGCCGGCGAGTCCGGCGGGGCGCCGCCCCGAGGGGCCGTCGCGGACCGCGCCGACGCCGCCGAGCCCGCGGAGCCGGAGGAGGCCGAGGAGCCCGGGGAGGCCGCGGCGCTGGCCGCCGTCGTCGACTCCCTGCCGTCCCATCTGCCCGCCCTGGCCCGTGCGGCCAAGACGGTGGACCGGATCGCGCGCGACGGCGCCGCGCCGGCGGACGAGCCGGCGCGGCCGGACGCCTCCTCGCCGCTCGGCGCGGCTGACGAGGACGCCCTGGGTGAACTACTCTTCACTGTGGTGCACGAAGCCCGTCGTCGGGACCAGGACCCCGAACGCGCGCTGCGCCGCCATCTGACCTCGCTGGCGCAAGGGCGCGTCGGCCCCCGAATGTCACACCATCAGCAATAAGGAGCCGACAGACATGTCTCTCATCGCCAGTGTGTATGGCCGCGAGATCCTCGACTCGCGAGGCAACCCCACCGTGGAGGTGGACGTGCTGCTCGACGACGGCAGCTTCGGGCAGGCGGCGGTGCCCTCGGGCGCCTCCACCGGCCAGTTCGAGGCCGTCGAGCGCCGTGACGGTGACGAGGGCCGCTACCTCGGCAAGGGCGTCACCGGCGCGGTCACCGCGATCAACGACGTCATCGCCCCGGCCCTCGAGGGGCAGGACGCCACGGAGCAGCGCCAGATCGACCAGGTGCTGCTCGACCTCGACGGCACCGACAACAAGAACAGCCTCGGCGCCAACGCGATCCTGGGCGTCTCGCTGGCCGTGGCCAAGGCCGCCTCGGACGCCTCCGACCTGCCGCTGTACAAGTACCTGGGCGGGCCGAACGCCCACCTGCTGCCGGTGCCGATGATGAACATCCTCAACGGCGGCTCCCACGCGGACTCCAACGTCGACATCCAGGAGTTCATGATCGCTCCGATCGGTGCGGCGACCTTCGCCGAGGCGCTGCGCTCCGGCGTGGAGGTCTACCACGCGCTGAAGGCGCTGCTGAAGGAGAAGGGCCTGGCCACCGGGCTCGGCGACGAAGGCGGCTTCGCGCCGAACCTGCCGTCGAACCGCGAGGCGCTGGACCTGATCACCGAGGCGATCACCCGGGCGGGCTACACCCCCGGCGAGGACGTCGCCCTGGCCCTGGACGTCGCCGCCAGCGAGTTCTTCTCCGACGGGGCCTACACCTTCGAGGGCGAGCAGAAGACCCCGGAGCAGATGAGCGCCTACTACGCCGAGCTCGTCGAGTCCTACCCGCTGGTCTCCATCGAGGACCCGCTGGACGAGGACGACTGGGACGGCTGGAAGACGCTGACCGAGCAGATCGGCTCGACGGTCCAGCTCGTCGGCGACGACCTCTTCGTGACCAACCGCGAGCGGCTGGCCAAGGGCATCGAGAACGACACCGGCAACTCGCTGCTGGTGAAGGTCAACCAGATCGGCTCGCTGACCGAGACGCTGGACGCCGTCCAGCTGGCCCAGCGCAGCCGCTACACGACGATGATCTCCCACCGCTCCGGCGAGACCGAGGACACCACGATCTCCGACATCGCGGTGGCCACCAACTCCGGGCAGATCAAGACCGGCGCCCCGGCGCGCTCCGAGCGGGTGGCCAAGTACAACCAGCTGCTGCGCATCGAGGAGGAGCTCGGCGACGCCGCCGCCTACGCCGGCACCTCGGCGTTCCCGCGCTTCTCCCGCTGAGCCTGCGACGCTGAGCCTCCGACGCTGAGCGCCGAGCGCGCAGCGACGCCCCGTCCTGCGGCCGGGTCCCTCGCGAGGGGCCCGGCCGCAGGCGTCTCCGGTCTGCCGCCGGGACCGATCCTCCCGGTCAGCGCGTGTCCGGCGCGGCGCGGCCCCGGCGCCGCACTACTCTGAAGGTCCGACGTCGACACCGGCGTCGCAGCAGGTCGTCGACAGACGGCGGCGCCGAGGTCCGCGCCGCCGGGGATGGGAGGTGCCGTGGCCGCACGTCAGGACCGCGCCGCTCGCCGCCTCGCCGAGCGCGAGCAGGTCTCCGGCGAGATCCGCATGCCTGCCCGCGCCGCGGCGCGCCGCGGCGGCCGGACCGGCTCGTCCCGCCCCGCCGCCTCCGGCCGCACCGAGACGCCCGCCGGCGGCTCCGCCGACGGCACCGGCTCCGGCGGTCGCAGCCCGGTCAGCGCCCGTGCCCGGGTCCCCGAGCGGACGATCTCCGGACGGATGATCGTGCTGACCGTGGTCGCCCTGGTGGTGCTGTCCTTCCTGGTCCCCACCGTCCGCACCTATGTCCAGCAGCGTGCAGAGCTCGGCGAGCTCGAGTCCGAGATCTCCGCCGCGCAGCAGGAGCAGGACGAGCTCCAGGACCAGATCGCCCGCTGGGACGACCCCGAGTACATCCGCCAGCAGGCCCGCGAGCGGGTGGACCTGGTGATGCCGGGGGAGAAGCGGTATCACGTGGTCGGGGACCTCGACGCTCAGGACGAGGACGGGGCGACGCCCGCCGACGGCGAGGTCCGGCATGATCTGCCCTGGGCCGAGGCGCTCTGGGATTCGCTGGTCCGTTCCGCGGTGGATTAGTCTCGACGTCGACGGCCGGTGTGACCCGGCAGACATCCGTGGCCGCGACGCGTCGGCGGTCGCAGCCCCCGCCCCGGCCCCGGCACCGGCCGCCCGAGCCCGTCCCATCAGAACCCGGCGACGTCGCCGGCGCGCAGAGGAGATCGCAGATCACGATGACCCAGCACGAGGCGACGCCGTCGGAGCAGGACCTGGAGACGCTCAGCCGCCAGCTGCGCCGCCCGGTGCGCGACGTCGTGGAGATCCCCGCCCGCTGCCGCTGCGGGAATCCGCTGGTCGCCGCGACCGCTCCGCGGCTGTCGAACGGGATCCCCTTCCCGACGACGTACTACCTGACCCATCCGACCATCGTGCAGGCGGTCTCCCGGCTCGAGGCCGCCGGCGTGATGGCCGAGATGACCGAGCGGCTCGCCGACGACGCGCAGCTGGCCGCCGGCCACCGCGCCGCCCACGAGGACTACCTCGAGCGTCGTGAGCAGATCCGACGGCGGGCCGGGCTGGATCCGGTCTGGGAGATCGACGGCGTCAGCGCCGGCGGCATGCCCGGACGCGTGAAGTGCCTGCATGTCCTGGTCGGCCACGCCCTCGCCGTCGGTCCGGGCATCACCCCGCTGGGAGACGAGACCCTGGAGCGCCTCGCGGAGGAATGGACCCCGCAGACGTGCACCTGCGCGAGCGCCTGGGACCACGACGCCGAGGTCCCGACCGAGGACCTCAGCCGCCACGTCCGGCGCCGGAGCTGAAGGAGCAGACATGCGAGTTGCCGCCATCGACTGCGGGACGAATTCCATCCGCCTGCTGATCGCCGACGTCGGACGCCGGCCCGAGGAGGAGCGGACGGAGCCTCATGATCCCTACGGGCATCGCCTCGGCTGCCCGGTGCGGACCTCCCCGCTGACCGACGTGGTGCGCCAGATGATCGTGGTGCGGCTCGGCGAGGACGTCGACTCCGCCGGCCGCTTCTCCGAGGCCGCCCTCGAGCGGACCTTCGCGGCGGTCGACCAGTACGCCGCGCTCATCCGCCGGCACGACGTCGAGGCCGTGCGCTTCGTGGCCACCTCGGCCACGCGGGACGCGGCGAACCGCGACGTCTTCATCCAGGGGGTGAAGGAGCGTCTCGGGGTCGAGCCGGAGGTCATCCGCGGCGGCGAGGAGGCCGGGCTGTCCTTCGCCGGCGCGTCGTCGCTGCTGGACCCGGATCCGGCGCGGAAGGTCCTCGTCGTCGACCTCGGCGGCGGCTCCACGGAGTTCGTGCTGGGGACCTCCGCGGGCATGACCCACTCGATCTCCACCGACATGGGCTGCGTGCGCTTCACCGAGCGGCATCTGCACAGCGATCCCCCGGAGGAGACCGAGACCTCGATGGCGAGCTTCGAGACGCTCTCCTTCCTGGAGGACGTCTCGCAGGTGATGCCGCTGGACGAGACCGACGTGGTCATCGGCGTGGCCGGCACGGTCACGACCGTCACCGCCCACGCCCTCGGGCTGGAGGACTACGACCCGGATCTCATCCACGGCGCGGAGATCGACCTGGACCGGTACCAGCAGTCCGTGGACCAGCTGCTCACCGCGTCCCGCGACGCGCGCGCCCACATGCCGTTCATGCATCCCGGACGTGTCGATGTCATCGGCGCCGGCGCGCTGATCTGGGGCACCATCCTCGACTACGTGAACACGGTGACCGACGGGCGCGTGACCTCCGCGGTGGCCTCCGAGCATGACATCCTGGACGGCATCGCCCTCTCGCTGGCCGCCGGTCGCGAGCCGCAGGTCGCCGGATGACCGGAGGACCGACGCAGACGATGAGCCTGATGTCCCCGCAGAGCCCGGAGCCGCCGCGCCGGCGCCGTCCCCGCCGTCGTCCCCGCCGCCTGCTGCGGTCGACGGCGGTCGTCGGCGCCCTCGTCCCGCTGCTGCTGGCCCCGCAGGTCGGAGGCGTCCCCTCCGCCGAGGCCGACGCCTGGCGCGAGGCGCAGTACTGGCTGGACACCTACGGCGTCGCCGAGGCCTGGAAGACCACCCAGGGCGACGGCGTGCGGATCGCGGTGATGGACACCGGCATCGACGCCGAGCATCCTGCGCTGCAGGGCGCGGTCGTCGGCGGCACCGACGTCTCCGGCGGGGGCGACTCCGACGGCTCCCCGGTGGAGCAGATGACCGCCGAGCACGGCACGCTGGTCGGGTCGCTGGCCGCCGGCCGCGGCACCGAGGCCAGCGGCGACGACCCCGAGGACCTGCCCGAGCCCCACGACTTCGAGGACTTCTCCGAGCAGGACTGGAAGGAGTTCTGGGACGACCTGCGGAAGGAGATGAGCTCCTCCGGGGCGGCCGGTTCCGGCGTGGTCACCCGCGAGGCGCTGACCTCCGGCGCGGTGCGGGCCTCCGACCTGGTCTCCGGCGCGGCGATGTCGCCGAACTCGGCGCGCACCTCCGGCGTCGTCGGCGTCGCGCCGCAGGCGGATCTGCTGAGCATCTCCATGTCGCTGGAGATCCCCAGCTCCTACGGCGTCCCGCTGGAGCAGCAGGTCGTCGACGGCGTGGACTGGGCGATCGAGCACGACGCCGACATCATCAACATGTCCTTCGGCCTGCCCAACCAGCAGGAGTGGCCGAAATCCTGGGACCGGGCCTTCCAGCGGGCCGAGAAGAACGACGTGCTGGTCGTCGCCGCCGCCGGCAACCGGATCTCCGGGCAGTGGAGCGTCGGCGCACCGGCCTCGATCCCCGGCGTGGTCACCGTCGCCGGGGTCACCGAGGAGGAGGAGATCAGCCAGGACGCCTCGGCACAGGGCATCGCAGTGGATCTCGCGGCACCTTCCGAGCCGCTGGTCGGGGCGGTGCCCGAGGGCGGCTACGCGCAGTGGTCGGGCACCTCCGGGGCTTCGCCGATCGTCGCCGGGGCCGCGGCGCTGGTGATGGCCGCCCATCCGGACCTGCCGGTCGCCGAGGTCCGCCACCGCCTGCTGACCACCGCCGAGGACGCCGGCCCCGAGGGCGTCGACCCCGAGTTCGGCCGGGGGATCCTCGACGTCGCCGCCGCCGTGGGCCGCGACGACCTCCCGGACTACGACGCGGCGGACTACCAGTCGCTGGCCGACTGGGTGCGCATCCACCGGCGCGGGGAGTCCGACACCTCCCAGCACGTCGACATCCCCGAGGACTCCGGGGTGACGCCGGGACCGGAGGGCGATCCTCGCGCCCGCCCGCAGCCGGAGGAGGACGAGACCGTCCAGGACTGGGCCGGGGCGACCACGCTCGGCGTCGCGGCCCTGGTGGTGGTGCTGATCGGCGCCGGCGCGGCCGTCCATCTGGGTCGGCGGAGGCGTCGCGTCACAGGTCGCTGAGCCCCGACGTCGGACGGAGTAGACTGCTGATGTTGCGCATCGCACTGTGGCGGTGGAGCACGGCGACGCCGCCGTGGTCCACCGCCACAGGCCTGTGCGAGCAGTTCACGTTCACGTCAGCAACACGGCTAGGATGACTCCATGGCAACCTCGCAGAAGCTTTCAGACAAACCGCGCACGCTGATCGTCGGAGGCGGCTACGTCGGCCTGACCGTCGCGCAGCAGCTGCAGAAGAAGGTCAAGGAGGCCGGCGGGGTCGTGACTCTGGTCGACCCGCTGCCCTACATGACCTACCAGCCCTTCCTCCCGGAGGTCGTGGGCGGACATATCGAGGCGCGCCACGCCATCGTCTCGCTGCGCAAGCACCTGAAGGACACCGAGGTGGTCGTCGGCACGGTCACCGCCGTGGACCACGAAGGGCGCGGCGCAGTCGTCGAGCTGGACGACGGATCGGTCGTCGAGCTGCCGTACCAGGACATCGTCATGGCCGCCGGCGCGACGACCCGCACCTTCCCCATCGAGGGGCTGGGCGACCAGGGCGTGGGGCTGAAGACCATCGAGGAGGCCGTCTACGTGCGGAACCAGATCCTCGACAACCTCGAGGCGGCCTCGACGATGACCGACGAGGCGGCCAAGGCCCGCGCCCTGACCTTCACCGTGGTCGGCGGCGGCTTCGCCGGCATCGAGTGCATCGCGGAGATGGAGGACCTCATCCGCTCCGCAGTGGACGCGAATCCGCGGCTGAGCCAGTCGGACGTGCGCATCGTCCTCGTCGAGGCCATGGGCCGGATCATGCCCGAGGTCTCCGAGGAGCAGGCCGAGGGCGTCGTCGAGCACCTGCGTTCGCGCGGCATCGAGGTGCTGCTGAACACCTCGCTGGGCTCGGCGACCGAGGGCGAGCTGCAGCTGATCAACATGGCCGACAAGTCCGAGCTCGACCGCTTCGAGTGCGACGTGCTGGTGTGGACCGCCGGCGTGGCCGCCAACGAGGTCGGCAACTCCTCGGGCTTCCCGGTCGACGAACGCGGCCGCGTGAAGGCCTCCGCGACGCTGCAGATCGTCGACGACGAGGGAGCGCCCATCGAGCACGCCTGGACCGCCGGCGACGTCGCCGCCGTGCCGGACCTCACCGGCGCCGGCCCGGGCGGCTTCTGCGTGCCGAACGCCCAGCACGCCCTGCGGCAGGCGAAGATGCTGGCCAAGAACCTGCTGGCCGCCCGTGCCGGCGAGGCGCCGACCGAGTACAAGCACGAGTCGCTGGGCGCCGTCGCCGGGCTGGGCCTCTACCAGGGTGTGGGCAACCCGATGGGCATGAAGCTGAAGGGCTTCCCGGCCTGGCTGGCCCACCGCGGCTACCACGGCCTGGCCATCCCCACGGTGGAGCGCACCGCCCGCGTGGCCAGCAACTGGATCAACGAGCTGATCTTCGGCCGCGACATCACCCCGCTGCGCGACCTGGAGTCTCCGCGTCGTCAGTTCGAGAAGGCCGCCGCCCGGGCGAAGAAGAAGTGATTCTTCCTCCGGCCTCTGCCTGACCTGCTTCTCCGGTCGCCGGCGGGCGGGATGGGCGATGAGGACCCCCGAGGACGACGGCGGGCCGCCGCGGCGGATCTACGATGGATCCGCACGGCGGCCCGCCGTGCGCGTCTCGGCCCCCATAGCCCAATCGGAAGAGGCAGCTGATTTAAAATCAGCACAGTCTGGGTTCGAATCCCAGTGGGGGCACCGACCTGTCGCGGCGTCCGGCTCAGCCGGCCTGGTCGAGGTCGGCCTGCATCTCGGCGTGCATCGCCTCGGCGGCCTCCTGCGGCGTCTGCCGCTCGAAGAGGACCTCCTGGGAATAGCGGTAGATGTGGTCCGGGAAGCCGGAGGCGCCCTCCGGCGGGATCGGCGTGGGGTCGCCGACTTCGGCGTCGAGCTCGGCGGCGTAGTCGGCCAGGACCTGCTCCTGCTCGGTGAGCTCGTCGCGGATGGTCTCCAGCGCGCCCTCGGCGGCGGGCATGCCGCGGTCGGTCAGGTTGATCTCCGCCGACTCCTCCGAGGTGGCGAGGAACGCGATGAAGTCCCGGACCTCCTCGGGATGCTCGGTGCTGGAGGAGCCCGAGTAGAACATCGAGGGCTTGAAGAACATCTGGTGGTCGCCGTCGCCGTCGGTGCTGGGCATGCGCAGCGGGGTGAAGCTCGAGTCGGCGTACTCGGAGAGGCCGCCGATCATCGTGTCCCACCAGGTGCCCATCACGGCCTCGCCGCGGCCGTTCATCGACTGCTCGGCGGATCCGGGCGGCTGCTCCTCGGCCGAGGCCGAGGGCGGCGGGTAGCCGCCCTCGGCGAGCAGGTCCAGCTGGAACTGGAAGTATTCGGCGGCGTCGGCGGGCTCGAAGCCCAGCTCGCCGGCGTCGGTGGTGACCTGCTTGCCGTGCTGGCGCAGCCAGGTCTGCAGCCCGGCGGACTCGAGCAGCGGGCTGACGCCGTATTCGCCGGTGGCCTCGGCGAGCTCGGCGGCGTACCCGCTGAAGTCCTCCCAGGTCCAGGAGGTGTCGTCGGGCAGCTCGACGCCGGAGTCGGCGATCATCGAGTCGTTGGCCGCCAGCGTCATCACCGTCATCCCGTGCGGCATGGCCCAGACGCCGTCGTCGGTGGCGCCGGCGTCGCGCACGCCCGCGGCGAGGCCGCTGAAGTCCATGGCGGAGAGGTCCAGCAGCGTGCCGTTCTCGGCGTACTCGCGGAGATAGAGCGCGTCCATCTGGATGACGTCGGGAGCCTCGCCGGCGGCGGTCTGGGTGGCCAGCCGGTCCCAGTAGCCCGACCAGTCCGAGTACTCCGGCTCGATCGTGACCCCGGGATTCTCCTCCTCATAGATGTCGATGAGCTCCTGGGTGTTCTCGTGCCGGCCGTCGTGGCCCCACCAGTAGAAGCGCAGCGTGACGTCGCCGTCGTCGCCGGCGGCGGATCCGGCGCCGCAGCCGGAGAGCAGCAGGGCCCCGGCCGTCAGGACGGCGGCGGGGGCGAGGCGGCGGTGGACAGAGCGGTGCATGGGGCAGGTCCTCCCAGAGGTCGTGATGTGTCTCACAGAGATACTGTGACCGATCACATTTCGCGCGTCAAGAGGGGTGGCCGGCGGCCGTGCCGACTCAGCGGCGCGGCGCGGGGCCGACCGACTCGCGCAGCAGCAGCGTGTTCATCTCCGGCATCACAGTGGGCGGGTCCTGCTCGCGGACCAGCGCGATGAGGCGCTCCATGGCGAAGCGTCCCTGGCCGGCCCGATCGGCGGCGACGGTGGAGAGCGCCGGGACGGCGTAGCGGCTCACGCCGAGGTCGTCCCAGCCGACCACGCTCAGGTCCTCCGGGATGCGCCAGCCGCGCTCGTGGGCGGCGCGCATCACGCCGAAGGCGACGTAGTCGTTGGCCGCGACGACGGCGGTCACGCCGCTGTCCTCGGCCAGCTCCATGATCGCGGAGTGGCCGGTCTCGGGCGACCAGGCGCCGCCGACGACGCCGTGCGACTCGAGCCCGTCCGCGGCGATCGTCTCCTCGAAGATCTGCCGGCGGGCCGCCGCCGAGGCCCACTCCTGCGGCCCCTGCACGTGCAGGAAGCGGCGGTGCCCCATCGCGGCGAGCCGGCGCACGATCTCGGCGACGAGCGAGGCGTCGGCGAGCGGACCGATGCCGCGCAGTCGGTCGTCGTACTGGCCGAGCACCGCCAGCGCCGCCGTCGTCGCCGTCCGCGGAGACTCCTCCAGGCCGGGCAGGCCGCTGAGCGACAGCACGCCCTCGACGCGCCCGGAGTCCATCAGCTCCCGGGCTCGGGCGGCCCGCTCCTGCGGCGAGCCCTCCACCACGGCGATCTCCATGAGGAAGCCCTCGCGATGGGCGACCTCGCCGGCCGCGGCCAGCATCGGGGTGGGCATCTGCTCGACGGGGGAGGGGAGCACCACGGAGAGCACGCCGGTCCTCCGGGTGCGCATCGACCGGGCGATGGTGTTCGGCCGGTAGTTGAGCTCCTCGATGGCCGCCTCGACCTGCTCGATCGTCTGCGGGCGGAAGGGGCCGAGTCCGCGCAGATAGCGCGAGACCGTCTGGTGGGACACGCCGGCGGCCCGGGCGACCTCGTGGATGGTCGACCGGCGGCCGGAGGAGGCGTCGGATGTCACGGGGGCAGTGTCTCTCCGTGGTGCGGCCCGGGCCGGTCGGCGCGCCGACCGTCGGGCATATCGGCCCGTCGGGCGGATCCCCGCGGTGCGGCGGGGCGGGCTGGGCGGCGGGCCCTCCCGTCGATGTGACCGGGATGACAGAATTCTGTTGACAGTGCGGCCGGGGCCTCTCTAGTCTCGGAGGCGATCGGTCATGTGATCGGTCACACACGCTCGTCGGAGACTGCGGCCGGTCTCTCGGCGCGGCGCCCGACCATCGAGCACATCCACTGCGAGGAGCACGCATGTCAGCCGCATCCAGCACTGTCCGCGTCGGCGTCGTCGGCGCCGGCGGGATCGCCACCGGGGCGCATCTGCCCACGCTGGCCTCCCACGGCGACCGGGTCGAGGTCGTCGGCCTCGCCGATGTCGACGCCGATCGGGTGGCCCAGGTCGCCGACGAGTGGGGGATCCCCGGCCGCCACGGCGGCGTCGACGAGCTGCTCGAGGCCGAGCGCCCGGATCTGCTGGTGCTGTGCACTCCGCCCTCGGCCCACCGCGAGGGCGTGATGAAGGGGCTGCGCGCCGGCGCCTGGGTCTGGTGCGAGAAGCCGCCGATGCTCACGCTGGCCGAGTACGACGAGGTCGCCGCGCTGGAGCGCGAGGGCGGCCCCTACGCCTCCTACGTCTTCCAGCACCGCTTCGGCTCCGGCGCCCAGCGGCTGAAGCGCCACGTGCAGGAAGGCACGCTGGGGCGACCGTTGGTCGCGCTGTGCAACACGCTCTGGTACCGCCCGCACTCCTACTACGACGTCGCGTGGCGCGGGAACTGGGAGACCGAGGGCGGCGGCCCCGCGATGGGCCACGGCATCCACCAGATGGACCTGCTCTTCGAGGTCCTCGGCGACTGGACCGAGGTCTCGGCCACCGCCGCGGCGCTGGACCGCGACGTCGAGACCGAGGACGTCTCCGCGGCCACCGTCCGGCTCGCCTCCGGGGCGCTGGCGACAGTGGTCAACTCGGTGCTCTCCCCGCGCGAAGTCTCCTACCTGCGCTTCGACTTCCAGGACGCCACCGTCGAGGTCGAACACCTCTACGGCTATGACAACAGCTCCTGGACCTGGACTCCGGCTCCGCATGTCGGCGAGGAGGCCCCCGCCGACTGGACGCCCGAGGAGGACGTGCCCTCGTCGCATCGCCGGCAGCTCGGCGAGCTGCTCGACGCGATGGCCGCCGGAGCGCGCCCGCGGGCCTCGGGCGACGACGGCCGGCGGGTGCTGGAGTTCATCGCCGCCCTGTACCAGTCCGCCGAGACCGGACGTCCCGTCCGTCGTGCGGAGCTGACCCGCTCCGGCACCTACTACGCCGGCATGCACGACGCCGCCCATGACTACCGCGTCGCCGAGAACATCGCCGGCGCCGTCCAGACCCCCGCCGAGGAGCCCGCCCGATGAGCCAGACCTTCGACGTCACCCGCACCGACGAGGAGATCGCCGTCTCCGCCGCCGGCACCGAGATCCTGCGCTACGTGATCCGCCCGGACACGGCGCCGGAGGAGGCGCCCAAGCCGTACCTGTTCCCGCTGCGCTTCCTCGACGGCGGCGAGGCGGCGGTGCGCCGGCCGCACGACCACCGCTGGCACACCGGGCTGCAGTTCACCTGGTCGCATGTGGCCGACCAGAACTTCTGGGGCGGGCCGACGTTCCACGTCGAGGACGGCTACCGGATGCGCGGCAATCTGGGCACGATGCGGCACACCGGGTTCGCCGCCGAGCCGTCCTCCGGCGAGGAGGTGGTCTTCGACGAGACGCTCGAGTGGATCACCTCCCGCGGCGAGCACTGGTTCGACGAGCACCGCGTCCAGCGGGTCCACTCGCTCGACGCCGACCGCGGCATCTGGGCGATCGACCTGGAGACCGCGCTGACCAACGTCTCCGGCGAGACGCTGCCGATGGGCAGCCCGACGACGGCGGGCCGGCCGAGCGCCGGCTACACCGGCTGGTTCTGGCGCGGCCCGCGCTCCTGGACCGGCTGCCAGGTGGTCAATTCCGCCGGAGCCGCGGGCGAGGAGAGCACCATGGGCGCGATCGCCGACTGGGTCGCCTTCAGCTCCCCGCACGACGAGATCGACGGCGGCGGCACGGTCATGGCCTTCGCCGGCACCTCGGAGGCCTCCGGTCCGGAGGGTCCGGTCGAGGTCCCGCCGATCCGGTGGTTCACCCGCACCGGGATCTTCACCGTCACCAGCCAGTCGCCGGCCTTCGACCAGGAGATCCATCTGCCGGACCGCGGCGTGCTGCGGCTGAGGCATCGGTTCGTCTTCGTCGCCGAGCAGCTCGAGCCCGCCGCGCGCGAGGAGATCGGAAAGGAGTTCGCGCTGCGATGAGCACCTCTGCGAGCGAGAACGCGCCGAACGGGAGCACGCCGAGCGGGAGCACTCCGGTGCAGCGGGCGCTGCCGCGGTTCCCGGGCGGCACCTCGGTCAGCCAGCTCTGCGTCTACGACTGGGAGACCCCCGACGGGCTGCACGGCGGCTCGCCCCATCTGCACACCGTCTCCACCGAGGCCTATGTGGTCACCGGCGGCACCGGGGAAGTCCACACGCTCTCCGCGGAGGGCTTCGCCCGCGACCGGCTGGAGGCCGGCTCGCTGCTGTGGTTCACCCCCGGCACCGTCCATCGGCTGGTCAACCACGGGGATCTGCAGCTGAACGTGGTGATGTCCAACGCCGGGCTCCCCGAGGCCGGCGACGCGGTGCTGACCTTCCCCGACGAGATCCTCGCGGATCCGCAGGCGTACCGTGAGGCCGTCGCGCTGCCCGAGGGCGACGAGCAGGAGCGCGCACGGGCCGCGCAGGCCCGGCGCGACCTGGCCATCGAGGGCTGCCGCGAGCTCATCGCCGCCGTCGAGCGCGACGGGCCGCAGGCGCTGGGGCGGCTGCACGCCCGCGCCGTCGAGCTGGTCCGCCCGCGCGTCGAGCGCTGGCGCGAGATCTGGGAGGCGACCGTCGAGGCCGAGACTGCGCGGACCCGGGAGCATCTGGAGGCGCTGCAGGCCGGCGACGGCTCGCATCTGGGCCGGGCCGCCGTCGTCCGCGGCGAACCTCGCCCCGGGCCGCGGCTCTTCGGGATGTGCGGGCGGCTGCAGACCTTCACCGGCGAGGAGCCGGCCGGCTGACGATCAGCGCACGCCGCGGGCGGTCAGCGCCTCGGCGGTCCGCTCGGCGTGGCGCAGCGTCATCACCAGCAGCGGCATGATCGTCGTCCAGGGGCCGCCGCGCGCGCCCCGGGCGCGTTGGGCCTGCCGGATCTCGGCGTGGAATCCCAGGATCGTCGGCACCGAGCGGATGGTCAGCGACAGCGCCAGCGAGACCCGTTCGGGGTCGACGCCGAGGCGTCGCAGCGGGTGCAGCGCCCGTTCGACGGCGTCCAGCACGGCCTCGGTGCTGGTGGTCAGCGTCAGCAGCCCGGCCAGCAGGATCAGCGCGGTCACCCGGGCCACGTTCAGCGCCGTCTCCGCTCCGGAGAGGAAGATCAGCTGCGGGACGGTCAGCAGCAGCACCAGCCAGCGCAGCCCCCAGAGCCGGTGCAGCAGCGCGACGGCCGTCGCGCCCGAGGCCAGGTGTCCGAGGACGGCCAGCGCCCAGGCGGCGGCGACGATCCACGGATCCTCGCGGCGCAGCGAGAGCGCCAGGGCCAGCACCAGCAGCACTGCGAACTTCGCGGAGACCGGCATCCGGTGCACCGGCGAGTCGCCGGGCCGGTGCAGCGGGATGAGCGGGGTGGAGGCCATGTCCCGGGCTCAGCCCCGCCGGCGCCGGGCGTGCTCGAAGGGCGTCGGGTAGGCGCGGGCCAGCGCGTGGGTGAGCAGCACCGCCGCGGCGGCCTTGGCGAGGTCGCCCGGGAGGAAGGCGGCCGAGGAGACGGCGGCCTGCGGCAGGGTCAGCCCCAGCTGCCAGGCCATCACCGGGATGCCGCAGGCGTGGATGACGGCGACGCCGCCGAGCGCCGTGCCCGCCGCCGTGCGCCACAGTCGCAGCGGCCAGCCGGCCTGGACGATCGCCCCGACGACGAGCGCCCCGGGGATCCAGCCCAGCGCGTAGCCGGCGGTCGGCCCGGCGTAGACGGCCAGTCCGCCCGAGCCCTGGCTCAGCAGCGGCAGTCCGGCGGCGACGAGCAGGTGCAGCAGGATCATCGCCCCGGCGCCGCGCCAGGGTCCGAGCACTGCGCCGGCGAGCATGACGCCCAGCGTCTGCAGCGTGATGGGCACGCCGGCGATCACCGGCACGGCGAAGGGCTGACCGAGGACTGCGACCAGCGCGGCGAAGACGGCCATCCGCGCGATGCCGCGCACCGAGCGGCTCACCCCGCCGTCGTCGCGGGCCGTGCCGGGCCGGAGGCTCTGCGGGGACGTGGCGCCCGACGCGGCGGGCGTCGTCGGGGGCTGCGGCGCGGGGGAGGGCATCGGAGTCCTTCTTCCGGTCGGCGGTCGGCGGTCGGCGGGCCCTGGCGGACGGAGCACTCGGGTTTGAACGGCGTTCAAATCCTACGGGCGCCGCGCCGTCGACACCAGCCGGCCTCGACGAGGCCGGCGGCGCGGATCCCCTGCTGCTCCTGCCGCGCGCTCGCGCACGCGGCAGGAGTCGACCGGTGGGCGGCGGCGTGCATCACGCCGCCGCGGCGGTAGACTGGGGGCAGAGCATCGCCCGCGTCCGCGGGCGATCATCCTGAGGCAGACGAGCCCGATAGGAGTCCGGCCCGAACATGTCGAACCCGATCTTCAACACGCAGGCGTTCCCGAAGCAGTTCTCCGAGAGCGGCCGTCGCCGGTTCACGATGGACCAGCGGGGCCAGGTCACCGAGCAGCCGCAGCAGGACGACCGCCCCTACGCGCAGCAGCACGGCATGCCCGGCCAGGGCGGCGTCGCCGCGCCGCAGGCGGCTCCGCAGGACCTGGAGCCGATGACCTACGACGACGTCATCCGCAAGACGCTGGTCAGCTTCCTGGTGGTGCTGCTCGGCGCCGGCGTCAGCGTCACCGTGGGCGCGACGTCGCCGGCGCTGCTGATGGTGCTGGTGGTCGTCGGCCTGCTCGGCGGCCTCGGGCTCGGCCTGGTGAACTCGTTCAAGAAGGAGCCGAACCCCGCGCTCATCCTGGCCTACAGCGCCTGCCAGGGGCTGCTGCTCGGCGGCATCTCGATGCTGCTGGAGATGCAGTTCCCCGGCATCGTGCTGCAGGCGGTGCTCGGCACGGTGATCGTCTTCGGCTCGGTGCTCGCGCTCTTCCGCTCCGGCAAGGTCCGGGCCACGCCGAAGCTGACCAAGATGTTCATGGTCGCCGGGATGGCGTACTTCGTCTTCAGCCTGGTCAACGTGGGGCTGATGATGTTCGGCGGCACCGACTCGATGTTCGGTCTGCGCGGGGAGATGCCGCTCCTGGGCCTCGCCCTCGGCGCGCTGGGCATCCTGCTGGCGACCTACTCGCTGGTGATGGACTTCACCAACATCCAGGAGGGCGTCGACGCCGGCGTCGCCAAGCGCTTCGGCTGGGCGGCGGCCTTCGGGCTGACCGTCAGCCTGGTCTGGCTGTACATCGAGCTGCTCCGCATCATCGCGATCGTCCGCTCCATGGCGGAGTGATCGTCCCGGCGGGCCTGGCCCGCCGCCGCACTCCGGGCCCGCTCGCCGCATCTCGACCTGCGGGGGCGGGCCCGCAGTGCATGGCCCCGGAGGCCGGTCCCGGACCGGTCGGTCCGGGATCGCGCCTCGGCGCCGCACAGGAGAAGGAGGAGGCCGCTCGTGCCGTCCGGAGTGCCGGGCGTCGCCTGTGTCACTATGGAACGCATGACTCGAGATGACGAGAGCTCGTTCTCCACGCCGGCCACGCCGCCCGCGCCGTCGGCGGAGCCCGTCGACGCGTCCGACGAGCGCCGCATCCAGGAGGACATCCCGTGGGGCGTGCGGATCGCGGCGGCGTGGTCCTGGCGTGTGCTGCTCGTCCTCGCCTTCACCGGCGTGCTCCTCTGGCTGCTCAGCTTCGTCAAGCTGCTGATCATCCCGCTGCTGGTCGCCGCGCTGCTGGCCACGCTGCTGCGCCCGGTCCATGACTTCCTCCGTCGGCTGAAGTTCCCGGCGCTGCTGGCCTCGATCTCCTCGATCCTGCTGCTGCTCGCCGTCGTCAACGGCCTGCTGTACCTGGTCGGCCAGGAGCTGGTCCAGGGCTTCGCGGAGATGACCGATCAGGTCCGCACCGGCGTGCTGGAACTGGTGCGCATGGCCGAGGACGCCGGCCAGCAGCTGGGCGTCACCGTCTCCACCGAGGAGTTCGACCAGTGGCTGCAGCAGGCCCAGCAGTACCTGCAGGACAACTCCTCGACACTGCTCGGCGGCGCGGTGAGCATCGGCTCGACCGCGGGCAACATCGTCGTCGGCCTCATCCTCTCGCTGTTCACGCTGATCTTCTTCCTGGCCGACGGCGAGCGGCTGTGGCGGTTCGCCGTGGAATTCGTCCCGAGCAAGTTCCGCCCGGCCGTCCACGGCGCCGGCCGCACCGGCTGGACGGCGTTGGGCTCCTACGTGCGCGTGCAGGTCTTCGTCGCCGCCGTCGACGCCGTGGGCATCGGCATCGGCGCGCAGCTGCTGGGCGTGCCGCTGGCCCTGCCGGTGGCGGTGCTGGTCTTCCTCGGTTCCTTCATCCCGGTGGTCGGTGCGGTGGTCACCGGAGCGATCGCGATCATCCTGGCCCTGGTGGCCAACGGGCCGATCAACGCGTTGCTGATGCTCGGCGTCGTGCTGCTGGTCCAGCAGATCGAGTCCAACGTGCTGCAGCCGATCGTGATGGGCAAGGCGGTGCGGCTGCACCCGCTGGCGGTGGTGCTCGCGGTGACCGCCGGGACCACGCTGCTGGGCATCGTCGGCGCGCTCTTCGCCGTGCCGGTGCTGGCCTTCATCAACCGCTCCACCCGCTACCTCGTGCGCGAGGAGTGGCGGCACGACGACGTGGCCCTGGCGATGGAGCATGAGCAGCGGCTCGAGGCCGCCCGGCGGGAGGCGCCGCCGGAGTCCGAGGAGCCCGCGGACGAGGAAACTCTGGCCGGGCTGAAGCGCCGGCTGAAGGAGACGGTGCCCGCGCTCGACCCCGAACGGCGCGCGGCCCGCGGGGAGGCCGGAGACCCTGGAGCCTCCGGAGACTCCGACGCCGCTCGTCGGCCGCGCCGCGCGGCGGCCGGCGATGCTGAGACCCGCCGCGCCGCCGACCGTTCCGGCGGCGCCGACGAGGACCGACGACACGCTGAGGATGAGGAATGACCCAGACTGAGAACGACCCCGCCGTGACGCCGCCGGGCGAGGGGCTGAGCGTCACGCTCGACGACGTCCGCGCCGCCCGCGAGCTGCTCGACGGCGTCATCGTCCACACCCCGCTGGAGCACTCCCGGGCGCTGGGGCGGAGGATGAACGCTACAGTGCACCTGAAGTGCGAGAACCTGCAACGCGCCGGCTCGTTCAAAGTGCGCGGGGCCTACGTGCGGATGTCCCGGCTGAGCGACGAGGAGAAGGCCCGCGGCGTCGTCGCCGCCTCCGCGGGCAACCACGCCCAGGGCGTGGCCCTGGCCGCGAAGAAGCTGGGCATCTCGGCGACGATCTACATGCCGCGCGGCGTGGCCCTGCCCAAGCTCGCCGCCACCCGCGACCACGGCGCCGACGTCGTGCTGCACGGCTCCAACGTCGACGAGGCGCTGGCCGAGGCGCAGCGTCAGTCCGAGGAGACCGGGGCGGTGTTCATCCACCCGTTCAACAGCACCGACGTCGTCGCCGGCCAGGGCACCATCGGCCTGGAGATCCTCGACGAGGAGCCCGAGGTCGACACGGTCATCATGGGCATCGGCGGCGGCGGCCTGCTGGCCGGCAACGCCGTGGCGCTGAAGCAGGAGGCCGCCCGGCGCGGCCGGCGCCTGCGGATCATCGGCGTGCAGGCGGAGAACGCCGCGGCCTACCCGCCGTCGCTGGCCGCCGACGCGCTGGTGCCGCTGAAGGGCGTGCGCACCATCGCCGACGGCATCGCCGTCGGCCAGCCCGGCGAGATCCCCTTCGAGATCATCAAGGAGCTGGTCGACGAGGTCGTCACCGTCAGCGAGGACGCCATCGCCGAGGCGCTGATCTTCCTGATGGAGCGCTCCAAGATGGTCGTCGAGCCGGCCGGGGCCGTCGGCGTGGCCGCGCTGATGGAGGGCAAGCTGGAGGCGCTGGGCATCGAGGCGGAGAACATCGTCGCGGTGCTCTCCGGCGGCAACATCGACCCGATGCTGATGCTCAAGGTCATCCAGCGGGGTCTCTCGGCGGCCGACCGCTTCCTCACGGTGAAGCTGATGCTCAAGGACCGTCCCGGCGAGCTGGCGATGATCTCGCGGATCGTCTCCGAGACCGACGCCAACGTCATCGGCGTCGACCACACGCGCATCGGCGGCGAGCTGTCCATGGGCGACGTCGCGCTGGTGATTAACATGGAGACCAAGGGTGCCGAGCACTCCTCCCTGGTGCTCAACAGCCTGCGCGCCGAGGGCTATGAGCCGATGGTGCTGAACTGATGGGCGCGGTCGCGGACGGCCTCGCCCTCGGCGCGGCGACGACGGCGGAGCAGGCGCCGTCGGAGGCCTCGGCCGCCGGCGACATGCTGCTGATGGTGCTCACCGGCGTGATGTGGGCGTTGAGCCTCGCGGCGCTGGCCGGGGCCGCCTGGCTGATGGGCCGCTGGATGCAGAACCGCGAGGCCCGGCGCAGAGCCCCCGCCGAGGGCGACGACGCCGGCACGCGGGGCGGCCGCCGGCCGGGCTCGCGGGCCGCCCGGCGCAGCGTCCGCCGCGGGAAGCGACGCCAGGACAACGCCAGCGACCTCGACGGATGGGCCTGAGCCGGACGGCCGCGGTCCCTGCCGACGAGCTCCGACGATCGATCAGCCGGTGAACGGCTCCGACGCCTTGATCTCCACCGGGATCTCCTTGCCGTTCGGGGCGGCGTAGCTGAGCGTGTCGCCGACCTTGGATCCGTTGATCGCCTGCCCGATGGGGGAGTCAGGGGAGTAGACGTCCATGCCCGAGTCTCCGGCGATCTCGCGGTTGCCGAAGAGGAAGGTCATCTCGTTGCCCGCCACGGAGGCGGTCACCTTCATCCCGGGCACCACCGTGCCGTCGCCGGCCGGAGCCTCGCCGACGTAGGCTTTCTCCAGCAGCTGGGTCAGGTACTGGATGCGGGCCTCGGCCTTGCCCTGCTCGTCCTTGGCGGCGTGGTAGCCGCCGTTCTCCTTCAGGTCACCCTCTTCGCGGGCGGCCTCGATCTTGTCGACGATCTCCTGCCGGCCGGGGCCGCGGAGGTGGTTCAGCTCCGCCTGGAGCCGGTCGAAGGCCTCCTGGGTGAGCCACTGGGCGTTGGGGTCGGTCTCGTGGGTGTTCGTCGACACAGTCTTCTCCTCGGTTCGGGGAGGAACCCGTGCCGTTCTCCTCGGCCGGGGCCCGGGCCTCGCCGCGCGGGGCCGTGCCACAGCGAGCGGCACCGCTCCGCGGCGGCTCGGGAGCCCCGTCGGAACGATGCCGTCAGGTTCCTCGTCGTGCATGCAAAGACCCCGCCTGAGGATCAGCGGTCCCGGGCATCGGCCCGGGCCGTCCCCGGCGGGGTTGGTGTTGCGTACACCCCAGGATAGTGCGGATCCGGCCCGAGACTCAATGCCTCCGGGCATCTGCGACGCTCGTGTCGGGCCTGACGTCGGCTCAGCCGCGCGGGCGGAACCAGCCGCGGGCGGGACCGTGGACCAGGGCGACGACGACCAGGGCCGCGGCGATCATCACCGTCGCCAGCGCCGCGGCCGCCCGCGGATCGGACTGCTGGAGCAGGTAGATCTGCACCGGCGCGGTGCGGGTGATGCCCGGGGCCGATCCGGCGAAGGCCAGCGTGGCGCCGAACTCGCCCAGGCAGCGGGCGAAGACCAGCACCACTCCGGCGGTCAGCGCCGGGCGGATCAGCGGCAGCACCACCCACCACAGCGTCGCCAGCGGCCCGGCGCCCATGGTGGCGGCGGCCTCCTCGTACTCGCGGGCGACGCCCTGGACGGCGGACTCGACCGAGAGCACCATGAACGGCAGCGCGACGAAGCTCTGCGCCAGCACCACCGCCGCAGAGGTGAAGGTGATCTGCAGGCCCAGCAGCTCGAGCGTGCCGCCCAGGATGCCGGCGCGGCCGAAGGCCGCCAGCAGGGCGACGCCGGCGACCACCGGCGGCAGCACCAGCGGCAGCAGCACCAGCGGACGCAGCCAGCGCAGCAGCGGGCTCCTGCCGCGCCCGAGCAGCAGGCCCAGCGGGACGCCGAGCAGCAGGCAGATCAGCGTCGAGACGCCGGCGGTCCAGAGGCTGAGCACCAGCGCGTCGCGCGCCCGGTCGCCGCCGAGCAGGTCGGGGACGGCGAGCAGATCGGCCTGCAGCACCAGCGCGACGACCGGTCCGACCAGCAGCGCGGCGCCGAGCAGCGCGAGCACGCCCAGCGCCGGCGGCAGCACCGGGATCGCCGGGCGGGAGCGGAGGCGGGGTGACCGTGCGGCCATGCTCAGGAATCCGCGCCGTCGGCGGCGGACCCGGACCCGCCCTCCGGCCCGGCGTCGCCCGCCGCCCCGGCGCCGTCGTCGGACTCGGCCGCCGGCGGCGGCAGGAAGCCGGCCTCCTCGAAGGCCGCGCGGCCGTCCTCCGAGGCCAGCTCGCCGAGGAGCTGCTCGGCGGCCTGCGGATGCGTCGGCGCGGCGGAGAGACCGGCCCACATCTGATTGGTGCCCCCGTCGTGCTCCGGGACCTCCAGGGCCCGGACGTCCTCGCCGGCGGCCGCGGCGTCGGTGCGGTAGACGAGCCCGGCGTCGACCTCGCCGAGGCTGACCTTCGACAGCACCGAGGCCACCGACGTCTCCTCGGTGTCGGCATGCAGATCCAGCGCCAGCTGGTCGGACAGCGTCTCGGCGAGCATGCCGCAGGGCACCTGCGGGGCGCAGATCGCCGTGGTCAGCTCCGCGGAGCGGTCGGCGAAGTCCGCGAAGCTCTCGATCTGACCGGGGTTCTCGGCCGGCACGGCGAGCACGAGGCGGTTGGTCGCCACGGGCAGCGGGCCGTCCCCGACGTGTCCGCCGTCCTGCAGCCTGGTCATGTGACGGCGCGAGGCGCTGAGCACGACGTCGAAGGAGCGGCCGGACTCGATCTGCGAGACGAGCGTCGAAGTGCCGGCGTACTCCGGAGCCATGGCCGAGACGACGTCGGCGACGTCCGGGTCGGCGGCCAGCCGCTCCAGCGCGGGCTCGGCGGAGGCGGCGGCCAGCACCACCGGCCCGTCGGCGTCGTCGGCGTCGTCTCCGGCCCCGGCCGCGCAGCCGGAGAGCGTCAGGGCGCCGGCGACGCTCAGCACCACGGCGAGCATCAGCGGCGCGGCCGGTCGCGGCGGAGCGTGGCTCCTCACGCCTCGACCGTCCAGCAGGACTCGACGACGCCGGTCACCCCGCGGCGCTCGGTGCGCAGGTCGGCGGTGAAGCTCTGCGTCCGCTCGGAGACGTCGTCGCCGGTGTGCGGGCCGAGGGTGACAGTCGTGGCGCCGACCACTGCGTAGGAGTCGTCGAGGACCTGCACCAGGCAGCGCGCGGTGGAGTCGAACTCCTTGGTGACCTCGAAGTCGACCGAGGCCTCGGAGTCGGAGACGATGTCGTAGCCGACGTCCTTGGACTCCGGCAGGCTGCTCGGCCCCTCCACGGCGACCCAGATGCCCAGGCCCAGCGCGGCGACCAGCGCCAGGCTGATCAGCACGGTCCGCAGACGGCGGGACGGGACACGGCGCACGGGGCCGTAGCGCTCGGCGAGGACGGCGGAATCGGCGGCTCGGCTCATCAGGCATAGTCTAGAGGGTCGGCGCAGGTGTCCGCCCGGCCGCGACGCCGTGCGGCGACGTCCTGCGGCGACGTCGGACGGAGCCGTCGGGCTGAGCCGGCGTCGTCCGCGTCACGCGGCGCCGCGGGATGAACTCCGCGCGCTGTGCTGTTGCACCGCGCGACGGGTCGCTCCGCCGAGACCCGCCGCGACGCCGTCGACCGATTCGACACGACTTCGAGACCACGGAGAGAGCAGTGACCCCGACGCCAGACCAGCCGGCAGACCACGTGCCCACCACGACTCCGGTGACGCGCCTCGATCCCGACGCCGGACTGCACGCCGACGCCGAGGAGGCCGGTGCGGCCACCGTGCCGCCGTCGGAGGGCCTGCGGATGCTCGCCGTCCACGCCCACCCCGACGACGAGTCCTCCAAGGGCGCGGCGACGATGGCCGCCTACGCCGCCGCCGGCGCCCGCGTCATGGTCGCGACCGCCACCGGGGGCGAGCGCGGCGACCTGCTCAACGAGGAGGTCGCCGAGGTCCCGCAGCTCCACCGCGACCTGCCCGGGCTGCGTCGGCAGGAGATGGCCCGGGCCGCCGCGGAGCTCGGCATCGAGCACGTCTGGCTCGGCTTCGAGGACTCCGGGCTGCCCGAGGGCGACCCCACGCCGCCGCTGCCCGCCGGGTGCTTCGCCGACCTGCCGCTCGAGCAGGCCGCCCTGCCGCTGGTGCGTCTGGTGCGCCGCTTCCGGCCGCATGTGATCGTCGGTTACGACGAGTCCGGCGGCTACCCGCACCCGGACCACATCATGTCCCACCGGATCGCCAAGGAGGCCTTCGAGGCGGCCGGAGACCCGGACCGCTACCGCGGCGTCGGCGAGCCCTGGGCGCCGCAGAAGCTCTACTACGACAAGGCCTTCAACCCGGTGCGCTTCCGGGCGATCCACGAGGCGCTGGAGGAGGCGGGCATGGAGTCGCCCTTCGGCGACCGGCTGGCGCGCTTCGAGGACCCCGAGGCCATGCCGTGGCTGACCAAGCACGAGGTCACCACCCAGGTGCCGATCGGTCCGTTCATCGAGCACCGCGACCGGGCGCTGCTGGCCCATCGGACCCAGGTCGCCCCGGGCAGCTTCTTCTTCGCCACGCCGAACGACCTGCTGCGGCGGATCTGGCCCTATGACGACTACATCCTGGTCGACTCCCGCGTGGAGTCGTCGGCGCCGGAGGACGACCTCTTCGCAGGGCTGCGCTGAATGCTCCGCGCGGGAGGCGTAGACTGGTGTCCCGGGCCGGCGCGCGCCGGCCGCTGACCGACGGCTGACCCAGAGGCGAGAGACCCGTGCTTCATCTACCCGCAGCGACCGCCCTCGCCCTCGGCGGAGGCGGCGAGTCGCCCGACCTGCGCCCCGGGCTGGAGGAGACGGACATCAGTCCCGGCCCGGAGGGCTTCTTCTTCACCGCGCTGGTCGCAGTCCTGCTGATCCTCGTCGTCCGGGACCTGGCCAAGCGCATGCGCCGGATGAAGTACCGCTCGACGGTCGAGGCCGAGCAGGAGGGGACCGAGGTCGAGTTCCCCGGCGAGGTGAATCCGGCCGAGATCGTGCCCAGTCGCATCGGCGCCGGCCAGCGCCGCGCCCGCGAGGCCGCGGCGGCCGACCGCTTCGGCGATCCGCAGGAGACCGGACGCGACGCCTCCGGCGCCCCGCGCGGAGCCGACGACCAGCCGACGGAGAGCCGCGACGCGGAGGACTGAGAGCGGACGCTCGGCTCATGCTCGGCGAGCGTCCGGAGCCAGCCCCTAGACTGACGGCATGGCCTCGCATGTGACCTCTGCAACATCCTCGGCGCGCGTGCTGCCCCACGGCGCCTGGCCCTCGGCGATCACCGCCGAGCAGCTCGCCGTCGGCGGGCATCGGCTCTCGGCGCCGAGCCTCGTCGGCGACCATCTCTGGTGGGTCGAAGGACGTGCCGACGAAGGCGGCCGCCAGGCCCTGGTGCGCACTGCCGACCCGGTCGCGGCCGAGGACGAGGCGTCCGACGTCGACGTCGTCACCGTGCTGCCGGCACCCTTCGACGCCCGCTCCCGCGTGCACGAGTACGGCGGGTCGGCCTGGACGGCCGTGCCGGCCGAGCTGCTCGACGACGGCTCCGAGGCGCCGCTGGTGCTCTTCGTGAACTGCGCCGACCAGCGCATCCACCGCTTCCGCGAGGGCGAGGATCCGGTGCCGCTCAGCCCCGTCGGACCCGACGTCGCCTCGGCCGGAGGCCCGTCGCTGCGCTGGGCGCAGCCCGTCGTCGTCCCCGGCCGGCTGACCCCCGCGGGCGTCGGCACGGAGGTCTGGTGGATCTGCGAGGACCACACCGCCGACCGCTGCGGCCCCGACGGCGCTCCGCACATCGAACGCTGCGTCGCCGCCGTGCCGCTGGACGGCTCCGCGGCCGAGGACCGCTCCCGCGTGCGGCGGGTGACGCCGGCGTCGCGCTTCGTCGCCCATCCGCGCCTCGCCCCCGACGGCGAACGACTGGCCTGGATCTCCTGGGAGCATCCGCAGATGCCCTGGGACGGCACGCAGCTGCACGTCGGACGGATGGTCGACGGCGTCGTGGGCGAGGAGGAGGTCATCGACGGCGACGAGCACACCTCGGTGCTGCAGCCGGAGTGGCGCGACGCCGACCGGCTGGTCCACCTCTCCGACCGCTCCGGCTGGTGGAACCCCTGGGGCTGGTCGGCGGCGACCGGGGTGACCCAGCTGCTGCGCGAGGAGCGCGAGCACGCCGGCCCGCTCTGGCAGCTCGGCGAGCAATGGCTGACGCTGCTCGACCCGGACACCGCGCTGATCCGGCACGGCACCGCCGTCGACCAGCTCGGCGTCCTCGATCTCTCCACCGGGGCGGTGGCCGAGCTGCAGGTGCCGCACACCGCCGTCGCCGGCGCCGTCGTCCGCGACGACGGGCTGGTGGCCTTCACCGGAGCCTCGCCGGAGCAGTTCCTCGGCGTGCAGGCCGGGAGGCTGGTCAACGACGGCTACGGCTGGCGGATCACCGGACTGCGCACGCTGCGCTCCTCGCGCCGCGACGTCCCCGATCCGGGCCTGCTGCCCGTCCCGGAGCCGATCACCGTGACCGCCGAGGACGGCCAGGAGGTCCACGCCGTGCTCTACCGGCCGCGGCACCAGGGCATCGTCGGGCCCGCGGGGGAGCTGCCGCCGTACATCGCCCAGGTCCACGGCGGCCCGACGGCGCAGGCCGCCGTCGCCCTCTCTCCGGCGGTGTCCTACTGGACCTCCCGGGGCATCGGCGTCGTCGACATCAACTACGGCGGCTCCACCGGATTCGGCCGGGCCTACCGCGACCGGCTGAAGGGGCAGTGGGGCGTGGTCGACGTCGAGGACACCGTCACGGTGATGCGGCATCTGGTGGCCGAGGGGATCGCCGACGGGGACCGGCTGGCGATCGAGGGCGGCAGCGCCGGCGGGTGGACCACGCTGGCCTGCCTGACGCGGACCGAGGTCTTCTCCGCCGGAGTGTCGAGCTTCGGCGTGGCCGACGCCGTCGGGCTGGCCGAGGACACCCACGACTTCGAGTCGCGCTACCTGGACCAGATGATCGGGGCGTACCCGGAGGAGATCGCGGTCTACCGCGAGCGGGCGCCGCTGAGCCACGTGGACTCGCTGAGCTGCCCGGTGCTGCTGCTCCAGGGCGAGGAGGACCGCATCGTGCCGCCCAGCCAGGCCGAGCGCTTCCGCGACGCGCTGGCGGCGAAGGGCATCCCGCATGCCTATCTGCTCTTCGCCGGCGAGCAGCACGGCTTCCGGAAGGCGGAGAACATCATCACCAGCTTCGAGGCGTCGCTGAGCTTCTACGGGCAGGTGCTGGGCTTCGACCCGCCGGACGTGCCGCGGCTGACGCTCGCCCGGTGAGCCGGGGCGCTCCTCCTCCATCGAACGGGGGATCTCTCGGGGTGATTCCGGGGAACATCGCCGAACACCCCGAATGATCCCCCGCTCGATGCGTCGAGGGCCCTCAGACGGGAGCACCCTGCCGCCGCAGCGCCGTCCGGACCATCGCGACGGCGCCGTGGAAGCCGGCGCGCAGGTCTTCCCGATGGAAGCAGAGCACCACCCACCCGGCGGCGCGGAAGACGTTGTCCCGGTGCTGGTCGGTGCGGTGCCGCTCCGGGGTGTAGTGCGTCTCGCCGTCGTACTGGATCGCGATCCTCCACTCGGGATAGGCGAGATCCGTCGGCGGCGACAGCGGATCGCCCGGATCCGCCGGCACCTGCAGCGCCGGCTCCGGGAGCCCGGCGTCGACCAGGGCCAGCCGCAGCAGGGTCTCCGGCGGCGAGTCCGCCCCGCACCGTACCTCGTCCAGCGCCGCCAGAGCGCGACGGCGCCCGCGCACTCGGCGCGTGCCCGCGAGCACCTCGGAGAGGTCGTCCCTCGTCGCGAACGGCTCGGCCCGTCCCTCGAAGCGTGCGTAGGGCCGGCGCACCAGCTGATCGCCGAGCACCACGAGCTGCCGGACCGAGCAGCTCGCCGCCAGCTCCAGCCAGGTCCGCGCGGGCGAGCTGGCGCGCACGCCGTCGAGCGTCACGACGTCGTGGCCGCGCACTGTGCTGCGGTGCCCGACGACGCCGGACCGCTCGACGCGGGTGTCCGGCGTCGGCGCCTGGCTGAGGTGGACGCGGTGATCCTGCTCCAGATGCGGCGGCAGGTGGAGTCCGCGCATCCGCGCCGCAGTGGTGTGCGAGAGCCAGGCCTCGGGCGCCTCGGCCGCCAGCGCGCGGGCCACGAGCAGGTCGCGGTCGGCAGGCGAGGCCGAGACGACGAGTGCGGCCGGCGCGTGGACCCCGGCGCCGAGGGAGACGACGTCGGATGCGCTGAGGCGATCCTTGTCGATCCCCAGCGCCCGAGCAGTCGATGCGGTGAAGGCCCTGTTCAGCAACGTCGAGGGGAGAGGGCGGCGTCGGACCATGGACAGAGTCTGGCCCAGATCGCCCCGTCCTGCTCAACGTTCTCCACAAGGACAGATCGAGCGGGGGATCCCTCGGGGTGTTGATCGCCGGGCGGACGAATGACCCCGAGGAATCCCCCGCTCGATGGCAGGGAAGGGTGGGAGGAGCGGGTCAGCGGGCGGCGGGAGCCTCCGCGGCCTCCACGGCGTCCGCGGCGTCCCAGGAGCCCCCGGAGTCCGCAGCGTCCTCGGAAGAGTCCGTCGCGAGCTCCTCGGAGTCCTCCTCGGCCTCGTCGTCGAAGGGCAGGCCGGTGCGGCGGGACGAGTAGAGCTCGTGGTCGAGGATGCCCTCCCGCTTGGCCACGATGGTCGGCACCAGCGCCTGACCGGCGACGTTGAGCGCCGTGCGGCCCATGTCGACGATCGGCTCGACGGCCAGCAGCAGGCCCACGCCCTCCAGCGGCAGGCCCAGCGTGGACAGCGTCAGCGTGAGCATCACCGTCGCCCCGGTGGTGCCGGCGGTGGCGGCTGAGCCGATGACCGAGACGAAGACGACCAGCACGTACTGGGTGATGCTCATGTCCAGGCCGAAGAACTGGGCGACGAAGAGGGCGGCGATCGCCGGGTACAGGGCCGCGCAGCCGTCCATCTTGGTGACCGCGCCCAGCGGGACGGCGAAGGAGGCGTAGGAGCGCGGCACGCCGAGGTTGCGCTCGGTGACCCGCTGGGTCAGCGGCATCGTGCCCACTGAGGAGCGCGAGACGAAGCCGAGCTGCACCGCCGGCCACACGCCGGTGAAGTACTGCTTGGCGGCCAGCCCGTTGCTGCGCACCAGGATCGGGTAGACCACCAGGAAGACCAGCGCCAGGCCGACGTACATGCACAGCACGAAGATCCCCAGCGAGGACAGCGCATCCCAGCCGTAGGTGGCGACGGCGCGGGCGATCAGCGCCAGCGTGCCGATCGGGGCCAGGCGGATGATCCACCACAGCACCTTCTGGATGATCGCGAGCATCGCGGAGGTGACGTCCAGGAAGGGCTCGGCCTTCGGGCCGATCATCATCGCCGCGATGCCGATGGCGATGGAGATGACCAGGATCTGCAGCACGTTGAACGTCAGGTCGGTCTCCACCGCGCCGGAGGAGGCTGGGGAGGACTCGGCGGTCAGGCCCATGAAGTTCGCCGGCACGATGGAGTCCAGGAAGCCCAGCCAGGAGCCCTGGCTCGACGGCGCCGCGGCGGCGTCGGCCTCGACGCCGGTGTGCTGGCCGGGCCGGCCGATGGTGCCGATCGCCAGGCCCAGCAGCACGGCGATGAACGCGGTGATCGCGAACCAGAGCAGCGTCTGGCCGGCCAGTCGGGCGGCATTGGTGACCTGGCGCAGCTGGGCGATGGAGGTGACCACGGCGGTGAACACCAGCGGCACCACGGCGGCGGTCAGCAGCGAGACGTAGACGCCGCCGACCTCGCTGACAGTGGTGGTCAGCCAGTTCGGGTCATCCTGGTCGCCGCCCATCGACCGGGCGATGAACCCGACGCCCAGGCCCACGACCAGGGCGGCGAGGATCTGGTTGCCGAAGGAGGTCATCCATCGCGGCAATCGGCGGGTGCGGGTCTTCTCGGCGGTCTCCGCGGTGGCGGACATTGATCGGCTCCGTTCGACGTCGTGGTCACAGGCGGTGCGGCGGGCTCGGCGCGATGCGGCGCCGTCGATCTCCCGCCGCGGCACGGAGACGCCAACGGGGCCGGGATCGGCGCTATTCCGCGGATGAACGCAGGTTACGGGTCGGTGATGCACGCCACGGAAAGAAGATCGTGCATCCTCTGCACGGCAGTGTGCAGTGAATCACAATCGCCGGGGTCGGGAGTGCGCCGAGAGTGGAATGCGACCTGATCCGTCCGCCCCGGGGCGGACCGACTGAGGAGGAGACCCCTGCCATGACATCGTCATCCGCCAGCACCCCCGCCAGCACCCCCGCCAGCTCCCCCGCCAGCTCCCCCGCCAGCTCCCCCGCCAGCTCCCCCGCCAGCTCCCCCGCCAGCTCCCCCGCCGACGGCGTCGACGGCCCGGCTCCCGGGGCGCGGCCGAGCACCGCACCGGAGACCGCGTCGGGCCCGGGAGCCACGGCTCTCGTCGTCGGAGCCGGGTCGGCCGGCTGCGTGGTCGCCCGCCGGCTCGTCGACGCCGGCGTCGCGGTGACCCTGCTGGAGGCCGGCGGGGAGGACCATAATCCGGCGATCCACGACCTCTCCCGGATGGGAGAGCTCTGGCACGGTCCCGAGGACTGGGATTACTGCACCGTCGGCATGGAGGGCACCGCCGGTCAGCCGATGCATCTTCCGCGCGGGAAGGTCCTCGGCGGCTCCCATGCGCTGAACGCCACGATCTGGGTCCGCGGCGCGCCGAGCGACTTCGACGGCTGGGCGGTCGACTGCGGGCCGGACTGGTGCTGGGAGCAGGTGCTGCCGATCTATCGGGCGCTCGAGGACTCCTCCTCCGGCGCCGACGAGCTGCGGGGCGCCGGCGGTCCGCTGATCGTCGACGGAGGTTATCCGCTCGAGCCGATCCACCGGTCGATCGTCGAGGCGGCCGTGGAGTCCGGCGTCCCGTACAACTCCGACTACAACGGCGAGACGCTCGACGGAGTGTCCCAGCAGCAGGTCACCATCCGCGACGGCGAGCGGGTCAACACCTGGAAGGCGTATCTGCAGCCGGTGCGCGATCGGCTGCGCATCCTCACCGAGGCCCATGTCCATTCGGTGATCGTCGAGGACGGGGCCGCCGTCGGCGTGCGCCTGGGGACGAACGGCGAGGAGCGCGAGCTGCGCGCCGACCAGGTGATCCTCTGCGCCGGGGCGCTGGACTCGCCGCAGATCCTGCTCCGCTCCGGCCTCGGCCCGGCCGGGGAGCTGCGCGAGGCCGGCGTCGACGTCGTGCGCGACATGCCGGGCGTGGGCAAGAACCTGCACGACCACCTGCTCGCGCCGGTGATCGGGGTCTCGACCTCCCGGGAGGTCGACCCGCCGAAGCCCGGAGTCTCGGTGACCCAGACCCACCTGTTCGCCCGCAGCCGGCCCGACCTCACCGTCCCCGACACCCAGCCGATCTTCTTCGCGGTGCCGATGTACTCGCCGGGCATGGAGGAGACCGAGGGCACGGCCTTCACACTGCACTCCGGGCTCGTCGCGCCGCGCAGCCGCGGGGAGATCACGCTGTCCGGCCCCGGGCTGGAGGACCCGGCGCGCATCGACCTGGCCGCACTCTCCGACCCGGCTGACGTCGAGGCGCTGCTCTTCTCGCTGCGGCAGTGCCGGGACATCCTCGCCCAGCCCGCGCTCGCCGAGGGGTGGGGCGCGACCGAGGTCCACCCCGGCCCCGAGGTCACCGAGGAGGACGAGCTGATCGACTACATCCGTCGGTGCGCGGTGACCTATCACCACCAGGTCGGGACCTGCCGGATGGGCGTCGACGACGGCGCCGTGGTCGACCCTCGGCTGCGGGTGCGCGGGCTGGACGGCCTCCGCGTGGTCGACGCCTCGATCATGCCGACGATCACCACCGGCAACACCAATGCGCCGACGATCATGATCGGCGAGCAGGGCGCCCGGTTCATCCGGGAGGACCTCGGGCTGGGCCGGGCGGCGGAGCGTTCCGGCCCGGCGGACCGGCGAGCAGACGTCGCCCCGGCCGGATGCGCGGCGGATCGGATCCGGGGACCCGTCGACGGCGGCGCGTCGGTGGACGAGACTGGAGGCATGGGACATCGCCTCGCCGAGAGCTCGTCACGCTATCTGCGCCAGCACGCCGAGAATCCTGTCGACTGGCATCCATGGGGCGAGGAGGCCTTCGCCGAGGCCCGACGCCGCGACGTGCCGGTCTTCGTCTCGATCGGCTACTCCGCCTGCCACTGGTGCCATGTGATGGCCGCCGAGTCCTTCTCCGACGAGCAGACCGCGGCGACGCTGAACGCCGGCTTCGTCGCGATCAAAGTCGACCGCGAGGAGCACCCCGACGTCGACGACGCCTACATGGCCGCCACCCAGGCGCTCACCGGGCAGGGCGGCTGGCCGATGAGCGTCTTCACCGATCCCGCCGGACGTGTCTTCCACGCCGGAACCTACTTCCCGCCCCGGCGCCGCGGACAGATCCCCTCCTTCGCCGAGGTCCTCGACGCCGTGCAGGCCGCCTGGACGCGGCGGCGCGACGAGGTCGAGGCCTCGGCGGCGCAGATCGCCGCGGCGCTCGGCGACCAGCGACGCCGCCAGGCCCAGCTGGCCACCGCACCCACGGAGGAGCTGGGCGCGCCGCATCCGGGTCACGACGGCGTGCCGGGCCCGGACATCCTCGCGCAGGCCGACGACGCCGTCGCGGGGGCGATCCAGGCGCTGCTTGCCGAGGAGGACACCGTCCACGGCGGATTCTCCCCGGCGCCGAAGTTCCCGCCGTCGCCGCTGCTGGGCCTGCTGCTGGAGGAGGCCGCCCGGGATCCCGAGTCCCCGGCGGGTCCGCCGGCGATCCGGGTGATGGAGGCGATGGGGCGGTCCGCCCTGCACGATCAGATCGAGGGCGGCTTCGCCCGCTACGCCACGGATCGCGCCTGGGCGCTGCCGCACTTCGAGAAGATGCTCGCCGACAACGCCCAGCTGCTGGGCCACTATGCGCGGCTGAGCGTGCATCCGGCCGCGAGCCGGGCGACGCGCGCCGAGGCCGAGCGGGTCGGGCGCGGCGTCGTCGACTGGCTGCACCGCCGGATGCTGCTGGAGTCCGGACTGCTGGCGTCCTCGCTCGACGCCGACACCGTCGACTCCTCCGGCCGCCACCAGGAGGGCGGGACCTACCTGATGAGCGACCGCGATCTGCGCGCCGCCGCCCGCGCGGCGGGGCTCGGCGAGGACGATGCGGAGCGGCTGATCGCGCTGAACCGCGGCGTCCCCGCCGACGAGGCCGGGGCGGCGGCGCACGTCGCCGAGGACACGCCGCGCACTGTGCACTTCGACGCGCCGCTGACCGGCGAGGACCGCCGCGTGTGGGAGGGGGTGCTGCCGGTGCTGCGGCGTCGTCGTGCGGCCCGCGCCCAGCCGGCGCGCGACGAGAAGGCCGTCGCGGCCTGGAACGCGATGGCGGTGCGCTCGCTGGCCGAGGCCGCCGTCTGCTGGGCCGACGACGGCCTGCTGGAGCGTGCCGGACGACTCGGGGAGCGGCTCTGGGACGTCCACGTCGACGACGCCGCCGCGGACGGGGGCGACGCCGGCCCGGTGGTCCGGCGCGTCTCCCACGCCGGACGCGCCGATGCGGCGCCGGGCACGCTGACCGATCACGCCCAGGTGATCAGCGCCTGCTTCACGCTCGCCTCCGTCGGAGCCGGAGCCGGAGCCGGAGCTGGATCCGAGGCCGAGGACGCGCAGCGCTGGCTGGACCGCGGCCGTCGACTGCTGGCCACGCTGCGGACGCGCTTCGTCGTCGAGGACGAGGAGGACCGGCCTGCCCTGGTGGAGAGCGCCGACGGCGGCGCGATGCTCACCGCCGCCCTGCAGGGCCCGGCGCTGGCCACGCCCTTCGACGGCCCCGAGCCCGGCGGCGTCGCCGCGGCCGCCGACGCGCTGCAGCTGGCCGAAGCGCTGGTGGCGACCGCCGACGGCGACGGGCTGCCCGACGCGGACGCCCTGCGCGCCGTCGACATCCTCCACCACGCGCCGCCCGCCGCCCCGCGGGCGCCGATGGTCGTCGGCGCCAGTCTGCAGGTGCTGCGGCGCGTCGCCGTCGGGTCGCCGGCGTTCCGGGTCCTCTCCGCGACTGAGGAGGACCTGGCCGCCGTGCGCCGGGCGGCGGTGCTGCATGGTCTCGCCGTCGAGCCGCCCGCCGCGGAGGCCGTCGGGCCCGGGCGCCCGCTGCGGCTGAGCGTCTGCCTCAACGCCGTCGAGGCCATGGTCTGCCTGCCGCCGGAGACTTCGATCGCCGCGGCGTTGACGCGGCTGGGGGAGCGTCCGGTCGCCTGAGCCGGTTCAGCGCACCGAGCCGGGGCGGAGCGTCAGCCCAGCACGGAGCATCAGCCCAGCACGGAGAGCATGATCGCCACGGAGTGGCAGATGAAGCCGACCAGTGTGCAGGCGTGGAAGAGCTCGTGGAAGCCGAACCAGCGCGGGGAGAGCACGGGCCGCTTGAGCCCGTAGAAGACCGCCCCGGTGATGTAGGCGGCCCCGCCGACGCAGATCAGCACCGCGGCGGCGACGTCGGCGGCGAAGAAGTCGCCGAGGAAGACGACGGCGGCGAGCCCGAGCAGCACGTAGACCGGCACGTAGAGCCAGCGCGGGGCACCGGTCCACAGCAGGCGGAAGGCCACGCCGCCGAGCGCGCCGACCCAGACGCCGGTGAGCAGGATCGCATCCTTGGGCTCCGGCAGCAGCGCCAGCGTCAGCGGCGTGTAGGTGCCGGCGATGATCAGCATGATGTTGGTGTGGTCGAGCCGCTTCAGCAGCATCCGTGTGCGCGGACGCCAGCGTCCCAGGTGGTAGGTCGCCGAGACGGCGAAGAGCAGCAGGCCGGTCACCGCGTAGACCGCCGAGGCGAGCTTCAGCCCGGGCGGGGCGAGCACGACGAGCACGACGCCGGCGGCCAGCGCCAGCGGCACCATGGCGGCGTGCAGCCAGCCGCGCATCACCGGCTTGGGCGGCGGCGCGGGCGCGGTCGGAGAGGAGGCGGACGGCGCGGCCGACGGCGTTCGACGGGAGTCGCTCCGCGGGGTCATGGCCTCAGTCTACGCCGCGGAAGTGACCGGCAGGTAACACTGTCGGTGCGCGATACGGTGGTGTTCGCGCCGGCGCTCCGCCGCCGGCGACGACGATGAGCGAGGAGGCGCCATGAGGCTGCGGGACCTGCCCTATGCGGTGTATGAGCGACGGCTGCGCCGCGCCCTGCCGGCCGACCGGCTGCCCCGGCACATCGGCGTCGTCGTCGACGGCAACCGCCGTTGGGCCCGTCAGGCCGGTGCGCACACTGCCGACGGGCACCTCGCCGGGGCCGACACGATCGTCGAGTTCATCGGCTGGTGCGCCGAGCTGGGCGTGCCGACGGTGACGCTCTACATGCTCTCCACCGACAACATGAGCCGCTCCTCCGACGAGCTGGACCAGCTGATGGAGATCATCGGCGACACGCTCGAACGGCTGGCCGAGTCGCGGCCGGGCGGGCGTCCGGTGCGGGTCCACCCCGTCGGCGCCCCGGAGCTGCTGCCCGAGCCGCTGGCGGCCCGGCTGCGCGAGATCGCCGAGATCGCCGACGACGAGTCGCCTTCGGTGCACGTCAACGTCGCCGTCGGCTACGGCGGGCGCCAGGAGATCGTCGACGCGGTGAAGGCGCTGCTGCGCGACGCCGAGGATCAGGGCCGCAGCCCCGGCGCCGTGGCCGAGGAGCTGACGCCGGGGGCGATCGCGGACCGGCTCTACACCCGCGGCCAGCCCGACCCGGATCTGATCATCCGCACCTCCGGCGAGCAGCGGCTCTCCGGATTCCTGATGTGGCAGTCGGCCTACTCGGAGTTCTACTTCTGCGAGGCGCTCTGGCCGGACTTCCGCCGGGTGGACTTCATCCGCGCGCTGCGCGACTTCGCCCAGCGCCAGCGGCGCTACGGGGGCTGAGCCGCCGCAGCGCGGTGACCTGGGGCGTCATGCGCCGTCAGGCTCGTGGTCACCGACGGGGCGGGGCAGAGTTCACCGAGCCGTCATCTCGCCGTCCGTGTTGGTGACCTCCGCCGCGGCGGGCCGGTCTAGTGTAGGCAGTGTCAGGAACCTGACCGGAGAGGCCCGACACATGCCGAACGGCAGATGGGGTCGGTCCGGCCCCTGCGGGCCGAACCGCACACACCGTCCGATCGTCGAAGCGGGAGCGGCATCCGCCCCGCGTCCTTCCGGGCACGGCCGGCGACGGCCGCGGCCCGCAGGGCGTCGAGGCCGCAGCTCCCCGGTCTGGAGAAATCGTGTCCTCCCTGAACTCCTCCGTCCCGACCACCCCTGAGCACGCCGCCGCCGCGCGGGACTCCCTCGCCGGCGCGGTCGCGCAGAAGACCTATGTGCTCGACACCTCCGTGCTGCTCTCGGACCCGCGGGCGATGCTGCGCTTCGCCGAGCACGAGGTGATCGTCCCCCTCGTCGTCATCTCCGAGCTGGAGGGCAAGCGGCACGACGCCGAGCTGGGCTACTACGCCCGCACCGCCCTGCGGCTGCTCGACGAGATGCGCGTCGCCCACGGGGCGCTGAACCAGCCGATCCCGCTCAACGACGAGGGCGGGAGCCTGCTCGTCGAGCTCAACCACATCTCGCTGGAGGTGCTGCCGCACGGCTTCCGCGGCTCGGACAACGACTCGCGCATCCTCGCAGTGGCCAAGAGCTTCGCCGACGAGGGCCGCGAGGTCACCGTGGTCTCGAAGGACCTGCCGATGCGCGTGAAGGCCTCGGCCATGGGTCTCGACGCCGACGAGTACCGCAACGAGTGGGTCGCCGACACCGGCTGGACCGGCCTGGCCGAGGTCACCGCCACCGACGAGCAACTCTCCAGCCTCTACGACGGCGAGCTGATCGACCTCGACGACGCCGAGGACCTGCCCACCAACACCGGGCTGGTGATCTCCTCGGGCTCCGGCTCGGCGCTGGGCCGGGTCCGCATCGACGGCGCCTCGCAGAAGCACGTGCAGCTGGTCCGCGGCGACCGCGAGGTCTTCGGCGTCCACGGCCGCTCGGCCGAGCAGCGGCTGGCCATCGACATGCTCACCGATCGTGAGGTCGGCATCGTCTCGATGGGCGGGCGCGCCGGCACCGGCAAGTCCGCCCTGGCGCTCTGCGCCGGCCTCGAGGCGGTGCTCGAGCGGCGCGAGCACAAGCGGATCGTGGTCTTCCGGCCGCTCTATGCGGTCGGCGGCCAGGATCTGGGCTACCTGCCGGGCACCGAGACGGAGAAGATGAACCCCTGGGGGCAGGCGGTCTACGACACCCTGGGCGCGCTGGTCAGCGAGAACGTCCTCGACGAGGTCGCCCACCGCGGGCTGCTGGAGGTCATGCCGCTGACCCACATCCGCGGCCGCAGCCTGCACGACGCCTGGGTGATCGTCGACGAGGCCCAGTCGCTGGAGAAGAACGTGCTGCTGACGGTGATGTCGCGGATGGGGCACAACTCCAAGATCGTGCTCACCCACGACGTCGCCCAGCGCGACAACCTGCGCGTGGGCCGGCACGACGGCGTCGCCGCCGTCGTCGAGACGCTGAAGGACAACCCGCTCTTCGGCCATGTGACGCTGAGCCGCTCTGAGCGCTCGCGGATCGCCGCGCTGGTCACCGAGCTGCTCGACCAGGGCTGAGCGCGCCGCCTCGAGGGCGCGCGACCACGCCGATCAGGCCCGGGCCGCTCGTGCGGCCCGGGTCGTCCGCGTCATGAGGAGGGCGACGACGACGCCGGCGATCGCGCCGGAGAGGTGGGCGGTCCAGGAGACGCCCGTGCCGGCGGTGAACGGCAGCATGCCGAACAGCATCGAGACCCCGTGGACGAGCAGCACGAGCACGGCGACCAGCACGGCGACGATCCGTCGGGTCAGGAGGCCGTAGGCGATGAGGAAGGCGCCGAAGCCGTAGGTCACCCCGGATGCGCCGATGTGATGGCCGGCGCAGTCCAGCGAGCCGGGGGCCTGACAGACCCATGGAGTGCCGATGACCCACAGGACCGCGCCGGAGAGCAGCCAGATCAGCAGCAGGATCAGCGGGAAGCGGCGGTCGAGCAGGGCGATCAGTCCGCCGAGCAGCAGCCAGGCGGCGGTGTTGCCGATCAGGTGGGCGAATCCGCTGTGCACCAGCGGCATCGTGACGATGCCGATCAAACCGGAGAGCTCGCGCGCCTCGAGGCTGAGCGACAGCGTCAGCCAGTTGCCGGTGACCAGGCGGACCAGCAGCAGCACCCACATCACCGCCACCGGGAGAAGCACCGGCAGCGCGCTGCGCAGCAGGTGCGAGCGCGCGTCGCGGGCCAGCGCGCCCCAGGAGTCTGAGCCGTCGCCTTCCGGTGTCCTGGCGGGGGTGTCCCTCATGATGCCTCGCTCTCGTGAGTCCTCTCCATCCTACGGGCGGATGCAGGACGCGGCTCTCCACAGGGCGCCCCGCGCTCGTTCCAGGAATGGGGGAATCCGCCTACGCTGGATCCCGTGATCCCCCACATCGGCGAACTCCTCACCTCCGGCTCGGCGCTCGACCTGATCGCCGGCGTGCTGCTGCTGGGCGGCGGCGCGGCCTTCGCCCTCTGCGCGGTCGCGCTGAGCTTCGTGGACCTCGCCGAGCACCGGCTGCCCAACCGCATCCTCTACCCGTGGGGGCTGACGGCGCTGGGGGTGCTGGTCGCGGTCACGCTGCTCACCGGCGCCCTGGACGGACTGATGCGCGCCCTGGCGGCGGCGCTGATCTGGGGCGGGGCCTTCCTGCTGATCCGGCTGGCCCATCCGCCGTCGATCGGGATGGGGGATGTGAAGCTCGTGGCGGTGCTGGCCCTCTACACCGGGTTCCTCGGCTGGACGACGGTGCTGGCCGCCGTCGTGCTGGCCTTCCTGCTCGGCGGGCTGGTCGCCGCCGGGCTGCTGATCACCCGGCGGGCGGGCCGGCGCAGCCGCATCCCCTTCGGTCCGTTCCTGATCCTCGGCGCGGCCATCGCGCTGATCATCAGCTGACCCGCGGGCCGCCGCCGGGCTCGCCGCATCCGCGGATCCGGTGAGCTCCGCGCCGCCCCGTGGTCACGAGGAGTTCATCCGGCTCGGCGGCGGAGGGCCGCGCAACACGACATCCCGCGGCGCCGGCCCTGGGATGATGTTCTGAAAGTCTTCTCGCCCATCTCGTGCCCCTTCGGAGGAGCCTGTGCCCACTCCCGACTTCATCCGCGACCTGCGCCGTCATGTCGGCACTGCGGAGCTCTGGATCCCCGCCGTCCGCGCGGTGGTGGTCCGGCGCCGCGCGGACGGACGCGTGCTGCCCTCGCCGGAGGTGCTGCTGGTCCGGCGCAGCGACGACGGCGCCTGGACGGTGACCGCGGGGATCCTCGAGCCGGGGGAGGACCCGGCGGACGGGGCCATCCGGGAGGTCCAGGAGGAGACGGCGCTGACGGCCTGCCCGGTGCGCGTGGCCGGGGTCTTCGCCCACGGTCCCGTCGAGTACACCAACGGGGATCGCTGCCGCTATCTGGACACGGTGTTCGAGATGGAGACGCTCGACGGCGAGCCGCGGGTCAACGACGACGAGTCGATCGACGTCGGCTGGTTCCCGGTCACCGCGCTGCCGGAGTCGCTCGCCGAGGACCAGCGCATGGTCATCGGCTGGGCGCTCGACGCCGGCGCGCCGGCGCAGTTCACCGAGCCCGGGACCTCGCACACGGAGGCGGCGGGGGAGCCGGCCGCGCAGCACGACTGACCCGACGCCCGCGGCCCGCCGGCCTCACCCGCAGGCGCGGCGGGCCGGCCCGCACGACGGCGGACCGGCCCGCGGCGCGAGGCGAGGGGCGACTCAGCCCGGCTGCGTCATCGACATGACGTCCAGGGCCTCGTCGAGCTGCTCCTCGGTCAGCTCGCCGCGCTCCAGATAGCCGAGCTCGACGACGGCCTCGCGCACGGTGACCTTGTTCTTCACCGCGTGCTTGGCGATCTCGGCGGCGGCCTCGTAGCCGACGTGCTTGTTCAGCGGAGTGACCACCGACGGCGAGGCGCCGGCCAGGAAGCTGGTGCGCTCGGTGTTCGCCGTGATCCCGGAGATCATCTTGTCGGCCATCACGTAGCCGGTGTTCGTCAGCAGCCGGATCGACTCGAGCAGGTTCGCCGCCATCACCGGGATGCCGACGTTGAGCTCGAAGGCGCCGTTGGTCGCCGACAGCGACACCGTGGTGTCGTTGCCGATGACCTGGGCGCAGACCTGGATGGCCGACTCGCAGATCACCGGGTTGACCTTGCCGGGCATGATCGACGAGCCCGGCTGCAGGTCCGGCAGCGCGATCTCGCCCAGGCCGGTGTTCGGGCCCGAGCCCATCCAGCGCAGGTCGTTGTTGATCTTCATCAGCGAGTAGGCGATGGTGCGCAGCTGGCCGGAGGCCTCGACCAGCCCGTCCCGGTTGGCCTGCGCCTCGAAGTGGTCGCGCGCCTCGGTCAGCGGCAGGCCGCTCTCCTCGGCGAGCGCCCGGATCGCCGTCTCGGCGAAGCCGGCCGGCGTGTTGATGCCGGTGCCGACGGCGGTGCCGCCCAGCGGGACCTCGGCGACGCGCGGCAGTGCGGCCTCGAGGCGCTCGATGCCGTAGCGGACCTGGGCGGCGTAGCCGGAGAACTCCTGGCCCAGCGTCACCGGGGTGGCGTCCATCAGGTGGGTGCGGCCGGACTTCACGACCTCGGAGAACTCGCTCGCCTTGGCCTCCAGCGCCTCGGCCAGATGCGTCAGCGCGGGCTTGAGGTCGTTGAGCAGCGCCGACGTGGTCGCCACGTGCACCGAGGTGGGGAAGACGTCGTTGGAGGACTGCGAGGCGTTGACGTGGTCGTTGGGGTGGACCTCTTCGTCCGCCCCCTGCTCGGCCAGCGCGCGGTTGGCCAGCGTGGCCAGCACCTCGTTGGTGTTCATGTTCGACGACGTGCCGGAGCCGGTCTGGAAGACGTCGACGGGGAAGTGCTCGTCCAGCTCGCCGGAGGCCACGCGGTCGGCGGCGCCGGCGATGGCCTCGGCGCGCGCGGCGTCGAGCACGCCCAGCTGACGATTCGCCTGCGCGGCGGCCTTCTTCACCCGCGCCAGCGCCTCGATGTGGGTCCGCTCCAGCGTGCGCCCGGAGATCGGGAAGTTCTGCACGGCCCGCTGGGTCTGGGCCCGGTAGAGCGCATGGGCGGGCACCTTCACCTCGCCCATGGTGTCGTGCTCGATGCGGTATTCGGTCTCAGCAGCTGAGTTCTCAGTCATGCGGCCATTCTATGATCCCGGCCGCCGCGGCGGACGGTGTTGCGCCGTCGGGTCGGCTCCGGAGCGCTGCGGCCGAGCTCAGGCGTCCCCGGCGGCCTCGGCCCGGCGCACGATCTGCTCGGCGTGCCGGACGAGCGGCATGTCCACCATCGCGCCGCGGAAGCGGAACGCCCCGCCGTGGCGGGGGACCTCGTCCAGCAGCGCGCGGGCATGCTCCAGATCCTCGGCGGAGGGGGCGTAGGCCTGCCGGACCACCGGCACCTGGGCGGGATGGATGCAGGCCTTGGCGGCCCAGCCGCTGCCGACGGCGTCGGCGGCCTCGGCGGCCAGGCCCTCGGCGTCGTCGATGTCGGCGTAGATCGCATCGATCCCGGCCGCCCCGTGGGTGGCCGCGGCCAGCAGCACCTGGGTGCGGGCCTGCCGCGCCACATCGCGGTACAGCCCGTCGGGACGGCGGGAGGAGCTGCCGCCGATGGAGGCGATGAGATCCTCGGCGCCCCACATCAGGGCGACCACCTGCGGATGGGAGGCGATCTGCTCGGCCCGGGAGACCCCGGCGGCGGTCTCGCACAGCGCGATGATCCCCGCCGCGGGGAAGGCCGCGGCGGCCGCGGCGACGTCGTCGACGGACTCGGCCTTGGCCAGCATCACCAGGGCCGCGCCGGCGCCGGCGAGATGCTCGACGTCGGCGTCGAAGGCCTCGGTGCCGGCCGGATTGACGCGCACCACCGTCCGACGGCGCAGCGCCTCGGCCTCCGGTGCGGCCAGCGCCTCCAGGTGTCCATGCAGGTGCTGTCGGGCGGCGGGCTTGTCGTCGGCGGCCACCGCGTCCTCGAGGTCGATGATGACGGCGTCGGCGCGCTCGGCGGCCTTCGCGTAGCGCTCAGGCCGGTCGGCGGGGCAGAACAGCAGCGTCGGGCCCACATCGAACCCGGAGGAGCCGGAGAGACGGCTGCTCATGCCTCGCCTCCCGTCGCGCCGGTCCGGTGCGCATCCTCCGAGGCCCACAGCATCACCGAACGGACGCACTCGGCCACCACGGCCCCGTCCTGGTTGCGGCCCCGGTGGCGGATCCTCGCGATCCCCTGGCCGGGCCGCGAGGAGGAGAGGCGCGTGTCCAGGATCTCGGACTCGGAGTAGAGCGTGTCGCCGGGCACCAGCGGGCGGGGGAACTGCACCTCCTCGAAGCCCAGGTTGGCCACGATCGTGCCCTGGGACAGCTGCGCCACCGAGGCTCCGACGATCGTCGCCAGCGTGAACATGGAGTTCACCAGCGGGCGGCCGAAGGGCTGCTGGGCCGACCAGTGCGCGTCCAGATGGAGCGACTGGGTGTTCATCGTCAGCGTGGTGAACAGCACGTTGTCCGCCTCGGTGACGGTGCGGCCCGGCGCGTGCCGGTAGACCGCGCCCACCGTCAGCTCGTCGAGGTAGAGGCCGCGCTGCTGGATGATCCGGCGGTCCTCGCCGGCGTCCTCGTCGGTCATGAGGTCCATCTCCTTCCTCGTCGGAGGGGCGGCGATCAGTCCAGGCCGAGGCTGCGCGCGATGAGCATCAGCTGCACCTCGGTGGTGCCCTCGCCGACCTCGAGGATCTTCGAGTCCCGGTAGTGGCGGGAGACCACGAACTCGTTGATGAAGCCGTATCCGCCGAAGACCTGGGCGGCGTCGCGGGAGTTGTCCATCGCGGCCTCCCCGGCGACCACCTTGGCGATCGCCGCCTCGGTCTTGAAGGGCTCTCCGGCGAGCATCTTCGCCGCGGCGTCGTAGTAGGCCAGGCGGGCGGTGTGGGCGCGGGCCTGCATGCGCGCGATCTTGAACGAGATCGCCTGGTTCTTCCCGATCGCGGCGCCGAAGGCCTCCCGCTCCTTCGCGTAGCGGATGGACTCGTCCACGCAGCCCTGCGCCGCCCCGACGGCCAGGGCCGCGATCGCGATGCGCCCCTCGTCGAGGATGCCCAGGAAGTTGGCGTAGCCGCGCCCGCGCTCGCCGAGGAGGTTCTCCTCGGGGACCCGCACGCCGTTCAGCGTCAGCGGGTGGGTGTCGGAGGCGTTCCAGCCGACCTTGTCGTAGGCCGGCTCGGCGGTGAATCCCGCGGTGTCGGTCGGCACCAGGATGGTGGAGATCTCCTTCTTCACCGAGCCGTCCTCGCGGCGGGACTCGCCGGTCACCGCAGTGACGGTCACCAGGGAGGAGATGTCGGTGCCGGAGTTGGTGATGAACTCCTTGGTCCCGTCGATCACCCACTGCCCGTCCTCGAGGACGGCCTTGGTGCGGGTCCCGCCGGCGTCGGATCCGGCCTCGGCCTCGGTGAGGCCGAAGCCGGCCAGGTTCTGCCCGCTGGTGAGGCGGGGCAGCCAGGTCGCCTTCTGCTCCTCGGTGCCGTAGCGATGGATCGGCATCGCGCCGAGGGAGACGCCGGCCTCCAGGGTGATCGCCACCGACTGGTCGACCTTGGCCAGCTCCTCCAGGGCCAGGCACAGGGCGAAGCAGTCCCCGCCCTGTCCGCCGTGCTCCTCCGGGAAGGGCAGGCCGAAGAGGCCCATCTCGCCCATCTGGGCGACCACGTCGTAGGGGAAGGAATGCTCTCGATCATGCGTGGCCGAGACGGGCGCCACCACCTCCCGGGTGAAGTCCCGCACCGCCTCGACGAGGGCCTGGTGCTCCTCCGTGAGCTCGTAGTCCACTGCTCATGCCTCCTTCTGCTCGTCTGCGGCGGCGTCCGCCGTCACAGTGGCCAGCACCTGGCCGAGTGAGACCCGGTCCCCGGGGGCGACGGCGATCGTCGCCGTGCCCTCGAGCGGGGCCGTCAGGCGGTGCTCCATCTTCATCGCCTCGATCGTGACCAGCGGATCGCCGGCCTCCACCCGGGCGCCGCTGCTCGCCTCGACGGCGACGACGGTGCCCGGCAGCGGGGCGACGACCTCCGGGGCGGCGACGGCGTGCCGGGCCTCCCGCTGTGCGAGGAGCTGCAGGGTCCGGGCCTGGCGGTCCAGGACGGTGATCATCCCGGTGAAGCGCGCGGACCAGACCCAGACGTCGACGCCCTCCCGGCGGCGCTCCCCCTCGACGAGGGTCATCGGGCGCGTGACGCCGTTCCGGGTGAACAGCTGCGTCCCGGCGCTGCGGCGGGGCCCGCCCGGCGCCGTGGCCCGCAGTTCGGCCGGCTCGTCCAGCGGCACGACGACGGTGAGCTGCTCGCCGTCGGGGGCCCGGTGGGTCGCCGTCCAGGTGACGTCCGATCGCTCGCCGAGCCGCCACCCGTCCCGGCGCCACCCGTGGTCGGGCCGTCCGGGGGCGGGGGCCTCCCGCGCGTCGGCGACGAACTGTGCGGCGGCGACGAGGACGTCCTCGTCGGGACGGGGAAAGGTCATCTCCGGCAGTCGGCGCTCGATCATGGTGGTGTCCAGGCGCCCGGCGCGGACGTCGTCGTCGGCGGCCAGCTGCTGCAGGTAGGAGACGTTGGTCTCCAAGCCCAGCACCACGGTCTCGCCCAGCGCGCGGTGCAGCCGGGCGAAGGCCTGCTCACGGTCCGCCCCGGTCGTGATGACCTTGGCGAGCATCGGGTCGTAGTCGACGCCGACGACGTGGCCCGCGCGGAGTCCGGAGTCCACGCGGACGCCCTCGCCGACGGGCTCGGTCAGATGCACCACGGTGCCGGTGCTGGGCAGGAATCCGGACTCCGGGACCTCCGCGTAGACGCGGGCCTCCACGGAATGTCCGTCGAGGGCCACGTCCTCCTGGCGGATCGCCAGGGGCTCGCCGGCGGCGAGTCGGATCTGCTGCTCGACCAGGTCCACCCCGGTCACCTGCTCGGTGACCGGATGCTCCACCTGCAGGCGGGTGTTCATCTCCATGAAGTGGAACCGGTCCGGCTGCTCGTCGGAGACGAGGAACTCCACCGTCCCGGCGCCGAGGTAGTCGACGCTGCGCGCGGTGTCGCAGGCCGCCTGACCGATCCGCTCCCGCGTCCGCTCGTCGAGCAGGGGAGAGGGAGCCTCCTCGATGACCTTCTGGTGCCGCCGCTGCAGCGAGCACTCGCGTTCGCCGAGGTGCACGACGCCGCCGTGGGAGTCGGCGAGGATCTGGACCTCGATGTGGCGGGGCGAGCGGATGAGCTGCTCGATGAACAGCGTGTCGTCGCCGAAGGACGCCTGCGCGACGCGTCGCGTCGTCACCAGTGACTCGGCGAGATCCTCGGGGCGCTCGACGACGTGCATCCCCTTGCCGCCGCCTCCGGCGGAGGGCTTGATCAGGACCGGGAAGGTCATCCCCTCGGCGGCCTCGATCAGCCGCCGGTCGTCCATGCCGGGCTCGGAGATCCCCTCGACCAGCGGCACGCCGGCGGCGGCCACGTGGTTCTTGGACCGGATCTTGTCGCCCATGATCTCCAGGGCGTCGACGCCTGGGCCGATGAAGGTGATCCCGGCCTGCCGGCAGGCCCGGGCGAACTCGAGGTTCTCGGAGAGGAAGCCGTAGCCCGGGTGCACGGCGTCGGCGCCGGCGGCCCGCGCGGCGTCGACGACCGCTCCGATGTCCAGATAGGACTCGGCGGCCGCGGGCGGGCCGATGCACACCGCCCGGTCGGCCAGGTGCACGTGCGCCGCGTCGGCGTCGGCCTCGGAGTGGACCGCGACCGAGCTGATGCCGAGGCGCCGCAGCGTGGTGATCACCCGCACGGCGATCTCGCCGCGGTTGGCCACCAGCACTGTGCCGAAGAGTCGGGCCGAGCGTCGGGTCGAGGGAGCCGTCATCCTGATCTCCTACATCCTGAACAGGCCGAAGCCGGGGTCGGACAGCGGGGTCCGGGAGCACGTCTCCAGGGCCATGGCGAGCACGCGGCGGGTGTCGGCGGGGTCGATGATGCCGTCGTCCCAGAGCCGCGCCGTCGAGTACCAGGGTCTGCCCTGGTCCTCGTACTTCTGCCGGACGGGCTCCTTGTACTGCTCCTCCTCGTCCGCGCTCCATTCCTCGCCGACGGCCTCGAGCTGGTCGCGCTTCACCGTCGCCAGGACCGCGGCGGCCTGCTCGCCGCCCATCACCGAGGTCCTGGCGCTGGGCCACAGGAACAGGAAGCGTGGGGAGTAGGCCCGGCCGCACATCGAATAGTTGCCGGCGCCGAAGGAGCCGCCGATCACCACGGTGATCTTCGGGACCCGCGTGGTCGCGACGGCGGTGACCATCTTGGCGCCGTTCTTCGCGATGCCGCCGGCCTCGTAGTCCCGGCCCACCATGAACCCGGAGATGTTCTGCAGGAACAGCAGCGGGATGCCGCGCTGGTCGCACAGCTCGATGAAATGGGCCCCCTTCAGGGATGACTCGGAGAACAGGATCCCGTTGTTGGCGACGATGCCCACCGGGTGGCCGTCGATGTGCGCGAACCCGGTGACCAGCGTGGTGCCGTAGTCGCGCTTGAACTCGTGGAAGGCGCTGTCGTCGACGAGCCGGGCGATGACCTCGTGGACGTCGTAGGGCTGGTTGACGTCACGCGGGATGATCCCGTCGAGCTCCTCCGCCGGCAGCCGCGGCGGCCGGGCCTCGGAGGCGACGCTCCATGCCGGAGCCTCCGGCGCGGGCAGCGTGGAGACGATGTCGCGGACGATCTGCAGCGCGTGGTCGTCGTCCTCGGCGATGTGGTCGGCCACGCCGGAGCGGGAGGTGTGGACCTCCGCGCCGCCGAGCTCCTCGCCGGTGACCTCCTCGCCGGTGGCCGCCTTCACCAGCGGCGGCCCGCCCAGGAAGATCGTGCCCTGGCCCCGCACGATCACGGACTCGTCGCTCATCGCCGGGACGTAGGCTCCGCCCGCTGTGCACGAGCCGAGCACCGCGGCGATCTGCGGGATGCCCTGCGCGGAGAGCTGCGACTGGTTGTAGAAGATCCGCCCGAAGTGCTCCCGATCCGGGAAGACCTCGTCCTGCATCGGCAGGAAGGCGCCGCCGGAGTCGACGAGGTAGATGCAGGGCAGGCCGTTCTCCCCGGCGATCTCCTGGGCGCGGAGGTGCTTCTTCACCGTCATCGGGAAGTACGTGCCGCCCTTCACCGTGGAGTCGTTGCACACGACCATCACCTGCCGACCGTGGACCAGTCCGATGCCGGTGATGATGCCGGCGCCGGGGGAGGCGTCGTCATACATGCCGTGGGCCGCCAGCGCCCCGACCTCGAGGAACGGGCTGCCGTCGTCGAGCAGCCGGTCGACGCGCTCCCGGGGGAGCAGCCGGCCCCGCTCGCGATGCCGGCGGCGCGTCTTCTCCGGTCCGCCCAGCGCCGTGCGGTGCAGCAGCTCCGTCAGCTCGCGGCGCAGCTGTCGGTTCCTCGTCGCGTTGGCGGCGAACTCCTCGGAGAGGGTGTCCACTGCGCTGGGGAGTGTCTCCACGTCGTCCTCCCTGGATCCGGGTCGAGGGGTCGCCGCCGTGCCCTGCGGACGTCCCGCGCGGGGCCAGCCTTGTCGGCCCGTCGTCGAGCGGCTAGATTTGAGTTAACGATGAATAACTGAAATTCAAGATAGTGGTGGTGATCACGCTTGTCCAGTGCTGAAGTCCGCGACGGCGACACGAGAGTCATGACGCGGCGGCAGGCGGAGAAGGAGCAGCGTCGGCACGACCTCCTCGAGGCGGCCGGACGGCTGTTCGGCCTGCACGGCTTCGCCTCGGTGGCGCTCGACGACATCGGCAGCGAGGTCGGCGTCACCGGCCAGGCCATCTACCGGCACTTCCGGGGCAAGCAGGACATGCTCGGCCAGCTGCTATTGGGGGTCAGCGCGGAGCTGCTCGACGGCGCCCGCGGGATCCGGGCGCAGGAGGCCGACGTCGCCTCTCGGCTGGACCGTCTCGTCGCGTTCCAGGTGGCCTTCGCGCTGCGCAGCCCCGAGGTCATCCGGGTCCAGGACCAGGAGATGCAGCGCCTCGCCGACGCCGATCGGCGTCGGATCCGGCGCATGCAGCGCGAGTACATCGAGCTCTGGGCCGCGGCGATCGGGCAGCTGCATCCGGGCGCCGGCTCCGAGGAGCTCCGCACCCGCGTCCATGCCGTGTTCGGCCTGATCAACTCCACCGCCCACTCCATGAAGCATCACTACGGAAGCGCCCCGTCCCCGACGGCGATCGACGACAGCGCCCGGGCGCTGACCGCGATGGCCCGGGCGGCGATCGACTGTCGCATCGACCGATGAGGGTCCGGATGTTGTGAGCAGGCTCACAGCCTGGTAGCTTCGAGTTTGTCGGCATTAACTGAAAGCGACGGATCCGGGAGCTCAGATGATCGCCACACCATCCGAGGCGAGTGCGCAGGGGCCGCTGACGACGGCGTACGACCGCGGCCCGACTGACGTCCCGCTGATCGAGGGCACGATCGGCGAGAGCCTGGCGGCCGCGGCCGCCCGATTCCCCGACGGCGAGGCGCTGGTGGACGTCCCGACCGGCCGGCGGTGGACCTGGCGGCAGCTGCGGGCGGACGTGCGCCGCCTGGCCACCGGCCTCCACCGGGCCGGCCTCACCGCGGGCGAGCGCATCGGCATCTGGGGACCCAACACCTGGGAATGGACTCTCACGCAGTTCGCCACGGCCGAGATCGGGGCCGTGCTGGTCACCATCAATCCCTCCTACCGCCAGCACGAGCTCGACTACGTGCTCGAGCAGGCCGGGCTCACCGCTGTGGTCGCCTCGGGGGAGTCCGGCGGGCAGGACTATCCGGGGATGCTCGCGGCCGCGGAGGCCGAGCGCGGCCCGCTGGACCTGACGGTCATCATGGGCACCGGCGCGTGGGAGAGCCTGTTCGCGGCAGAGGCCGACGACGAGGCTCTGGACCGGATCGCCGCCGGGCTCGCCGCCGAGGACCCCATCAACATCCAGTACACCTCGGGCACCACGGGCTTCCCCAAGGGCGCGACGCTGACCCACCGCAACATCCTCAACAACGGGTTCTTCGTCGGCGAGGTCTGCCGCTACACCGAGCGCGACCGCATCTGCATCCCGGTGCCCTTCTACCACTGTTTCGGCATGGTCATGGGAAATCTCGCCGCCGTCACGCACGGATCGACGATGATCATCCCGTCGGCGGCCTTCGACCCGGAGGCCACGCTGTCGACGGTCCAGGCCGAGCGCTGCACCAGCCTCTACGGCGTGCCGACGATGTTCATCGCCGAGCTGAGCCTCGAGACCCTCGGGACGTTCGACCTCACCAGCCTCCGGACCGGGATCATGGCCGGTTCTCCGTGCCCGGAGGAGGTCATGCGCCGCGTCATCGACGAGATGAACATGGAGGAGGTCACCATCTGCTACGGCATGACCGAGACCTCCCCGGTCTCGCTGCAGACGCGCGTGGACGACGAGCTGCGCCGTCGGGTCGGCACGGTCGGACGCGTCGGCCCCCATGTGGAGGTCAAGGTCGCCGACCCGGTCACCGGCGAGACCCTGGGCGTGGACGCCGACGGCGAGCTGTGCACCCGCGGCTACCTGGTCATGCGGGGCTACTGGAACGACCCGGAGAAGACCGCCGAGGCGGTCGACCGCGACGGGTGGATGCGCACCGGGGACATGGGCCGGATGGATGCCGACGGGTACGTGCAGATCACCGGTCGCATGAAGGACCTGGTGATCCGCGGCGGCGAGAACATCTATCCCCGGGAGATCGAGGAGTTCCTCCATACCCATCCCGACATCATCGATGCCCAGGTCATCGGCGTGCCCGACGATCGATACGGCGAGGAGCTCATGGCCTGGATCCGGCTGCGCCGGGACGCCGAGCCCGTCGCCGCCCAGCAGCTGAAGGCGCACTGCGACGGTCAGCTGGCCAAGTACAAGATCCCCCGATACGTGGTCGTCGTCGACGAGTTCCCCACCACGGTCACCGGGAAGGTCCGCAAGGTGCGGATGCGCGAGCGGGCCCTGGACCTGCTCGCCACGCCCGGCGCCGTCGACGACGTCCGCGCGGACCGCTGACGATCGCACCCCGCGAGACGCCCGGCCGCCCGGGCGCAGGAAGGTGGAGACATGGCTGAACGATACGGCACGGCGGCCGAGGCGCTGCAGGACGTGCTCGCCGACGGAATGACGCTGGCCGTCGGCGGCTTCGGGCTCTGCGGGATCCCCGCGGACCTCATCGACGCGGTGCGGGACTCCGGCGTCCGTGACCTGACGATCGCCTCCAACAACATGGGCGTCGACGGCGAGGGTCTCGGCCGGCTGCTGGAGAGCGGTCAGGTGAGGCGGATCATGGCCTCCTACGTGGGCGAGAATCAGCGTTTCGCCGAGATGTATCTGGCCGACGAGGTGGAGGTGGAGTTCACCCCGCAGGGGACTCTGGCCGAGCGGCTCCGCGCCGGCGGCGCCGGGATCCCCGGGTTCTTCACGCGCACCGGCGTCGGCACCCGGGTCGCCGAGGGCAAGCAGCACCAGGAGTTCGACGGCGAGACGTTCATCCTCGAGCGCGGCATCGTCGCCGACGTCTCCCTGGTGCACGCCCGGACGGCCGACGCCGGCGGCAACCTCGTCTACAACCTGACGGCGGGGAACCTGAACCCGCTGGTGGCCACGTGCGGGCGGGTCACCGTCGTGGAGGCCGAGGAGATCGTCGAACCGGGCGAGATTCGTCCGGATGCGGTGATGACCCCGTCGGTGTTCGTGCAGCGACTGGTGCAGGCCACCGACCGCGAGAAGCTGATCGAGAAGCGCACGACCCGTCCGCGGCCCGAGCCGGCAGATGCGTGACGAGGACTTCACGGCCGGCGAGGCGCCGGACGCGAGACCCCGAGCTGGGAGGACCTGATGAGCTGGACGCGCGACGAGATGGCCGCGATCGCGGCCGGCGAGCTGCACGACGGAGACTACGTCAACCTGGGCATCGGCATCCCGACGCTGGTGGCCAACCACCTGCCCGAGGGCGTCCGGATCACCCTGCAGTCGGAGAACGGCATCCTGGGGACCGGACCGTATCCCTATGAGGGCGAGGAGGACCCCGACCTCATCAACGCCGGCAAGCAGACCGTCACGCTGCTGCCGGGGGCGGCGGTGTTCGACTCCTCGCTGAGCTTCTCCATGATCCGCGGGGGACACGTCCAGGCGGCGATCCTCGGGGCGATGGAGGTGACCGCCGCCGGCGATCTGGCGAACTGGATGATCCCCGGCAAGCTCGTCAAGGGCATGGGCGGGGCGATGGACCTCGTCGCGGGGGCTCGGCGGGTGATCGTGGTGATGGCCCACACCTCCAAGACGGGCGCTCCGAAGATCGTCGAGGAGTGCTCCCTGCCGCTGACCGGCGTCGGCGTCGTGAATCGGATCATCACCGATCTGGCGGTGCTCGACGTGGTCGACGGCGCCGGCGACGACGGCGGACGGGGGCTCGTCCTGCGGCGTCTGGCCCCGGGCGTCTCCGTCGAGGAGGTCGTCGAGAAGACCGGGCCGCGCGTCACTGCGGCGTTGGACGAGGCCGAGGCCTGAGGGTTCCGGGCAGAGTCCCGGACAGGGCCCGGACAGGGCCCGGACGAAGGAGGAGAACCATGACCGAGACCGTCATCGTCGCCGGCGCGCGCACGCCGATGGGGAGCCTGCTGGGCGCGCTGTCGTCCCTGCCGGCCGCGGCCCTGGGCGCGACGGCGATCCGCGGCGCCCTGGACCGTGCCGGCCTCGCCGCTGAGGCGGTGGACCACGTGATCATGGGACAGGTCATCCAGGCCGGCGCCGGGCAGAATCCGGCCCGCACGGCCGCCTCGCGCGCCGGAGTGCCGGCGTCGGTGCCGTCGATCACCGTCAACAAGGTGTGCCTGTCGGGGCTGAACGCCGTGGTGGAGGCGGACCGGATGATCCGGGCCGGAGACGCCGAGGTCGTCGTCGCCGGCGGCATGGAGTCGATGTCGAACGCGCCGCATCTGCTGCCGGGCTCGCGCACCGGGACCAAGTACGGCGACGCGCGGCTGGTGGACTCGATGGCCCACGACGCGCTGCACGACCAGGCCACCGACCAGTCGATGGGCGCGCTGACCGAGTCCTGCAACACCGGCGAGGTCGAGGTCTCCCGCGAGGATCAGGATCGCGCGGCGGCCGCCTCGCACCAGCGGGCCGCCGCCGCCCGGGACCGGGGAGCCTTCGCCGAGGAGATCGTGCCGGTGGAGGTCCCCCGGCGTCGCGGAGAGCCGGTCGTCGTCGACGCCGACGAGGGCATCCGGGAGCAGACCACCGCCGAGACGCTGTCGGCGCTGCGTCCGGCGTTCTCCCGGGACGGCACGATCACGGCCGGGACCTCGTCGCAGATCTCCGACGGCGCCGCGGCGCTGGTGGTGATGGCGAAGGAGAGGGCCCGGGACCTGGGGCTGGAGCCGATCGCCGAGGTCGGCGCCCACGGGATGGTCGCCGGCCCCGACTCCTCCCTGCAGCTGCAGCCGGCCCGCGCCGTCGCCGCGGCCTGCGCCCGCCAGGGAGTCGAGCCGACGGCGCTGGACCTGCTGGAGATCAACGAAGCATTCGCCGCGGTCAGCGTGGCCTCGGCGCGCCGTCTGGGGATCGACGAGTCGCGGCTCAACGTCGACGGCGGAGCGATCGCGCTGGGCCATCCGGTCGGGATGTCCGGCGCCCGGCTGGTGCTGCACCTGGCTCTGGAGCTCGGCCGTCGCGGCGGGGGGATCGGAGCCGCCGGGCTCTGCGGCGGCGGAGGACAGGGCGACGCCCTGGTGCTCCGCGTCTGAGCAGCGGTGAGCCGCCTGCTCAGCCCTCGACGTCGCCGATGGAGGAGACGACGTCGGCGCGGCCCTCGGCCAGCCGGTAGGTCACCCCGACCACTGCGGTCCGGCCGGCCTCGACGGCCTCGTGCAGCGACCGCGAATGCTCGGTGAGCCGGGCGGCGGTCTGGGCGATGTGCTCCTCGACGGTGCCGTCGACGTCGGTGATGCCCTTCCGGCGAGCGGAGAGCACGGAGGGGGTGATCCGCTCCACCAGGCTGCGCACGAAGCCGTTCGGCGTCGTCGCCGCCTCCGTGGAGTCGATGGCGGCGGTGACCGCGCCGCAGGAGTCGTGGCCGAGCACCACGATCAGCGGCACGTCGAGCACGTCGACGCTGTACTCCAGCGAGCCCAGCACCGCGTCGTCGATGACCTGGCCGGCGGTGCGCACCACGAAGATGTCGCCGAGGCCGACGTCGAAGATGATCTCGGCGGCCAGCCGCGAGTCCGAGCAGCCGAAGACGACCGCCTTCGGGCTCTGGCCTCCGGTCAGCTCGTCGCGCCGCGCGGCGTCCTGGTTCGGATGGCGCGCCTCGCCGGAGATGAAGCGGGCATTGCCCCGCGCCAGCTCCTGCCAGGCCGCGGCGGGGGTGTTCGTGGCGGTCTCGGTCATCGCTCTCCTCGTGGTGAGTTCCTCAGGGTCGTCGTCGGAGTCGTCAGGGGGCGGAGGGGGAGCCGTCGGAGGCGGCCGGCCCCTCGCCCAGGCCGGCGAGGATCGCCCGCAGCGCGGCGTCGAACTCGGCGTCGTCGGCGTCGCCGCTGATGACCACTGTGGTGCCGTCGACGGTGTTCTCCGCGGCGTCCAGCACGAAGTGCTCACGGTCGGCGTCCTCGTCCCGTCGGATGGTCAGCTCCATGCCCTCGAGAGTGGTCGTGCCGGCCTCCGGGGCCTGGTCGACCTCCTGGGCGATCCAGGTGGGGTTCGCCGCGTCGGTCTGGGCGAACCCGACGAAGTCCGTCTCGGAGGTGGTGTAGCCGGCCTCCCAGTGGGTCACCTCCTCGCCGCCCTTCCATCGGGCGTAGTTCGCCGTCCAGTCGTCGGGCACCTGCGGGACCACCGGAGCGAAGCCGGCGACGTCGGCGACCGGGCCGGCGGCCGCCTCGACGTCCTCGTCCGGAGTGAACGGCTCGGGGTCGGGGGAGGGGTTCATCAGCATCAGCACGGCCACGGCCCCGACGGTCACCAGCACCGACAGCAGGATGCCGACCATCGGCTGGGAGAGCCGCCGGGACTGAGCCGGGGTCAGCTGGGGCGTCACGGGCTGCTCGTCGCGTGCGTCCTCGTGCGCGGCCTCGGTCCCCGCGTCGGCGTCCTGATGGCCGTCCCGGCCGGCGGGCGCCGGCTCGCTCGTCTCGTCGTGTTCGCGCTCGTTCACCCGGCCCATTGTTCCAGAGTCTGCGCGGCCGCCCCGGCGGCGACCCCGGCGGCGGCCCCGACGCGGGCGGCGGGGCCTGCTCCCGCGTAGTATCGGACGGGTGGATCGCACCTCCGACGACGCCGGCGACGTCGCCCGCCCGACCCCCGACGCCGCGGCTCCGGCCGGGCCCCGATGGGGCGTCTGGGCGCGCAACGTGCTGCTGGTGCTCCTGCTGCTGGCGATGCTCTGGCTCGCGGTGAACGTCCGCCTGCCCTCGGTGGACGAGCTCCAGCGCCGGCTGGAGGGCCTCGGCGGCGTGGCCTGGATCGCCTTCGCCGGGCTCTATGCGCTCGTGGCGATGACGCCGATACCGGTGACGATCATGGCGATCACCGGCGGCCTGCTCTTCGGCGTGATCGAGGGCTCGCTGCTGTCCGTGGTCGGGGTGCTGCTGGGCAGCTGGGGCGCCTACTGGCTCGCCCGGGCGCTCGGTCGGAGCACTGTGCGCCGCCTGCTGGGCGTCCACGCCGCCACGGTCGAGCGCCACCTCGAGGATGCCGGATTCGCCGGGCTCTGCGTGCTGCGGCTGATGCCGGGAGTGCCCTACTGGCCGGTGAACTACGGCGCCGGCGCCTTCGGCGTGCCGCAGCGGACGTTCCTCGTCGCCGGCCTGGTCTCCACGCTGCCGGGGCAGGTCTCGCTGGTCTCGGTGGGCGCCTTCATCGCCGACCCGAGCGTCGTCCCCGGGGTGTGGGTGGTGTGCACCTGGGCGCTGGTGATCGGGATGACCGTCTGGGCGTGGCGCAGCTGGACGGGCGCCTCGAGCCGATCCCTGCCGGGCGAGCGGCGCCGGGCCGGCTGATCAGCGCACGGCGGACTCCCGCGCCTCCGGCGCCGGGCGCCGCAGCCCGTCGAGCCAGGTCAGCGGAGCCAGCACGACGCGAGTGACGCTCTGGGCGTAGCGCCGGACGCCGTCGTCGAAGGGCGAGAGCGCGAAGAGCCAGGTGGTGCCGGCCGCCAGCACCAGGCAGAGCACCAGCGTCGCCGGGACGGGCAGCAGCCCGGAGACGAGGTGCAGCGGGCCCTCGACGAGGCGGACCGCGAATCCGTGCAGCAGATAGATCGCCAGCGAGCGACGGCCGAGCGTGGCCACCACGTCGTCGCGTCGGCTCGTCCAGGCCAGCAGCACCAGCGTGGTCAGCGCCGCGCTGAGCGCGACGGCGGCGCGCATGCCCAGACCGTCGACGACGCCGACGTCGAACCACTCGATGCTGCGGCTGCCGTAGAGCCACATCTTGTCCACGTCGCCGAGGATGAAGAGCGCCACGGGCACGACGGCGGCGCCGGTCAGCGCCGTCCGGCCGGAGAGGCCGCGCTCGCCGGCCCAGGTCAGGATGCGCGCGCCGTAGAGCTTGCCGACGACGAAGAACGGCCAGAAGGTCAGCGTCCGGGCGACGGCGAACTCGTCGCCGAGGCTCGGGATGATCCCGCCGACGAGCCCGACGACGAGCGAGGCCGTCAGCATGGTCCGGGGATGCCGTTCGATGAGCGGGACCGAGAGCATCCACCAGACCATGGCCATCAGGAACCAGGTGAGCCAGATCGGGGTCACGCCGTCGAAGCCGACGTCGAGGTCGAGCAGCGCCATCCAGCCGTAGTAGGCGGGGATGGCGGTCACCAGCAGCACGAGGAAGAACGTGGTCCGCTCGGCGAGCCGCGTGGACTTCGCGGTGATGCCGGCCAGGAAGATGAAGGCCGGCATGTGGAAGGAGTAGATGGTCGTCTGCACGGCGCGCAGCGTCTCGGAGTCCCAGCCCGAGGCGCGGGTCAGGAAGTGGCCCAGGACGACGAGCACGATGAGGATGCCTTTGGCCCGGTCCAGGCGATGGTCGCGGGAACTCATCCTTCGGACAGTAACAAGGGCACCTCGCGTGGCCTGGAAGACGCCTGGGCACTCGCTGGAGATGGGTGGATCCGCGCCGCCGTCCCGGCATCTCATCCGGGGCGGGAAGATCGGTGAGTGCTTCGTCACACGTCACAGGCGCCGGGATTCGCCGGGGCGTCGAGACTCGCGAGGCTCCGCCGGGCTACGATCAGAACGTGGCGGCGTCGCCGCGAGCCCCGCGGGGCGCCCGAGCCGAGAGGGCTGCGGGCGCGACCGCTCGGCCCTGTCGACGCCGTCCTGACCTGGGGCGAGGCACTCGCCCTCCCACGAGACGAACAGGTGGCCCGACGACGTGTCCGACGTGTTTGAGACCGAGACCAGCGGCGAGACCAGCAACCAGACCAGCAGCACGAGCGCCGGGGCGGCCGGCGACGTCTCCGCCGCCGCGGCCCCGCCCGGCGGCGAGTCCCACGACTTCTCCCACCTCTCGCCCCGGCTGGCCGTCGGGGACTCCGAGCCCGATCGCAATCTCGCCCTCGAGCTGGTCCGCGTGACCGAGGCCGCCGCCATCGCCGGCGGCGCCTGGGTCGGCCACGGCGACAAGAACGGCGCCGACGGCGCGGCGGTGGACGCGATGCGTGCGCTGCTGGGCACGGTGAACCTCAACGGCGTGGTCGTCATCGGCGAGGGAGAGAAGGACGAGGCGCCCATGCTGTTCAACGGCGAGCGGGTGGGCAGCGGCAGCGGCCCCGAGGCCGACGTCGCCGTGGATCCGATCGACGGCACCCGGCTGACCGCGCTGGGCTACAACAACGCCCTGGCGGTGCTCGCCGTCGCCGAGCGGGGGAGCATGTTCGACCCCTCCTCGGTCTTCTACATGGACAAGCTGGTCACCGGGCCCGAGGCCGCGGACATGGTGGATCTGCGCCTGCCGGTGAAGCAGAATCTGCATCTGATCGCCAAGGCCAAGGGCAAGCGCATCAATCAGCTCAACGTCTGCGTGCTCGACCGCCCCCGCCATGCCGGGCTCGTCGAGGAGATCCGCGAGGCCGGGGCCCGGACGCGCTTCATCATGGACGGCGACGTCGCCGGCGGCATCGCCGCGGCGCGCGAAGGCTCCGACGTCGACGTCCTCATGGGCACCGGCGGCACGCCGGAGGGCATCGTCACCGCCTGCGCCATCCGTGCGGTCGGCGGCGTGATCCAGGGGCGGCTCGCGCCGGTCGACGACGTCGAGCGGCAGGCCGCCGCCGACGCCGGCCACGACGTCGAGAAGGTGCTGGCGACCGAGGACCTGGTCACCTCGGACAACTGCTACTTCACCGCCACCGGCATCACCGACGGCGACCTGCTGCGCGGCGTGCGCTATCACGGCGACACGGTGCACACCCAGTCGATCGTCATGCGGTCGAAGTCCGGGACTGTGCGCACCGTCGAGGCCGAGCACCAGGCGCGCAAGTGGGAGGCCTACACGCGGCACTGACGCCCTGCTCGGGCGGCGACGCCTCCCGGCGGCACTTCTCAACGATCGCTCGGATTGGTACTGTGCAACGGGTCACAGTCGACGACGAGGTTATGGCATACCTGATGGGAGGGACGGCCGTGATGCGGACCAGGCGGCTGCTCGGAGTGGGCGGAGTGCTGGGACTGGGAGCGAGCGTGATGCTCGCCGGACCGGCCGCGGCGACGCCGGGCGCGCCGGAGGACGGCGGAGGGGCCGGCGGAGTCCCCGTCGAGCAGCTGGACGCCGTCGACCAGGACGCGGCCGCCGACTACTGGACGCCGCGGCGCATGGCCGCCGCCCGCCCGGCGCTGCCGGAGCAGGCCGCCGGGCGCGCCGGCGAGGTCACCTCGTCGCTCTTCGGGACGATCGGCCCCGGAGGGCTCGGGCCGGACGTCGACCTGGGGCCGGACCGCGGCCCGGGGGAGGCCGCCGGGCCTCCGGAGGCGACTGCCGCACAGGCCGGCCGGGGGCCGGCCGCCGGCCCGAAGCAGGGGCGCGACTCGCGCCAGGAGCAGGCCGGGTCCGGCGCGCAGGATCCCGCCGCGAGCCCGCATGTGGGCAAGATCTTCTATTCCACCGCGGAGGGAGACTTCGTCTGCTCGGGCAATCTGGTGGAGTCGGCGAACGGGTCCACCGTCTCCACCGCAGGCCACTGCGTGGTCGACGGCGGCGAGTTCGTCGACAACCTCGTCTTCGCCCCGGCCTATGACCACGGCGTCTCCGAGCACGGGCTCTGGGCGGCGGAGGAGCTGACCACCACCGCCGCCTGGGCCGAGTCCGGGGACTTCGAGCAGGACGCCGGCTTCGCCGTGCTGGAGACGCGGGACGGACGCACCGCCGCCGAGGTCGTCGGCGAGGCCTCGCCGATCGTCTTCGACCAGCCGCGGGATCTGTTCTTCACCGCCTACGGCTACCCGGCCGTCTCGCCCTACGACGGCGAGGCGCTGCACCGCTGCCAGGGGCAGGCGCAGGATGATCCCTACGGCTCCTCGACGCGCGGCATCCCGTGCGACATGACCGGCGGATCCTCGGGCGGGCCGTGGTTCATCGGCGACGGGCCCGACGGGGCGCAGAACTCGGTGAACTCGTACAGCTACCGGGACGATCCCGACACGATGTACGGCCCGTACTTCGGGCCGGCCGTCGAAGAGGTCTACACCTATGCCGCGTCGCGATGATCGCGACCGGTGCACTGCTCCGAGGCCGTCCTCCCGCCCGTTCCGCGGGCTGCGACGGCGAGGAGCCCAGTGACTCCTGACGATTCCGGGCGCCGAGCACGGCGCCACGCCCACGGACCCTCGCCGACGGAGGACGCTTCGCCCGCAGAGGGAGGGGAGTCCGGGAAGGACGGGGAGAACGGGGACGCCGCGCCGCGTCCGGAATCGTCAGGCTTCTCCCGCGTCGCCTCCGGTCGCGGGGCCTCCGCGCCGGAGGAGGCGCGTGCGCACTGGAGTCCGCGGCGCCGCCGGGCCGCCCGCGGCCGCGAGCAGCGGCGTGAGCCGCCGGGGGGCGCCCCGGGCGACGCCGGCGGGGAGCCGGCGCCCCCGCACGACGCGGGCGACGAGAACGACGCGGACGACCCGAGCTCTGCGGACGACTCGGGCGACGCGGACGACCCGAGCTCTGCGGACGACTCGGGCGACGCGGACGAGTCGGGCGACGGGCAGGGTCGGCGCCCCTGATCCGCGGGCCGGTCCGGACGTCTCAGGCGGGGACGGCTCCGCGCGTGGCCAGGAAGGCCTGTCCGGAGCCTCCGCCGACGAGCCGATGGCGCGCCGTCGCCGGCAGGAAGGCGGACTGGCCGGGTCGCAGCCTCAGGCGTGCGGCCCCGCGTGCGGCCCCGAGGGCGACCCCGGCGTCTTCGGCAGAGCCGGTCCGGTCCTCCTCGGCCAGGCGTTCGACGACCAGCTCCCCGGCGGTGCAGAGCAGCACCGCCGGTCCCTCGTCGGCCAGCGGCAGCGGGGAGCCGGCCTCGGGCAGCTCGATGCGCTCGAGGGCGAAGTCGCGGCAGTCCGGCGTGTAGCGGCGACGGCCGGGCGCCGGCGTCGTCGGCGGACAGTGCGGCACCGGCAGGCGGCGCGCCTCGGTGACGGCCAGCAGCTCGTCGACGTCGATATGCTTGCCGGTCAGCCCGCCGCGGAGCACATTGTCCGAGCTGGCCATGACCTCCACCCCGACGCCGTGCAGGTAGGCGTGCAGGTTGCCCGCCGGCAGGAAGAGCGCCTCGCCCGGCCGCAGGTCGACGCGCTGCAGCAGCACGGTCACCAGCAGTCCCGGATCGCCGGGGAAGGCCGCGGCGACCCGGCGCAGCGTGTCCGCCGTCGACGGCGCCAGCCCGCCGGGGCGGCCGACGACGTCGGCGCGGAGGTCCGGTTCCTCGGGAGCGAGGAGCCGAGTGATCCGCTCGGCGGCGGCGACGAACTCCTCCCGGCGGCCGCGCAGGATCTCCTCCAGCGCTCCGTGGTGGTCCTCGGCGGCGAGCAGGTCGGCCAGCGATCCGACGGCCGCCGCGGCCTCGGAGCCGTCGGGGCTGTCGGCCGTGGCGCCGTCGGCGCGGAGCAGCCGGACCAGGGCCTCGAGGTCCTCGGCGGCCTCGTCGGCGTCCCGGAAGCCGCTCAGCGCGGCGAACTCGTCGAGGGCGACGAGCAGCTCGGGCTTGGGGCTGGGATCGGGATAGCAGCGCCGGCGGTCGGTGCGGGGGATGCCGGCGGCCTCCTCGGCCGCGAAGCCAGCGCGGGCCCGCTCGGCGTCGGGATGCGTCTGGATGGACAGCGGCCGGGCGGCGGCGAGCACCTTCAGCAGGAAGGGCAGACCGGCGGCGCGGGCCGAGCCGCCGTCGGCGGCGCCGGCCAGCTCCGGGTGGTCGGCGAGCAGCGTGTCCAAGCTCGTCGTCTCGGGCCCGTCGTCGTCGAGGACGACCTGCGAGGGCGCCGTCGGGTGGGCGCCCATCCACACCTCGGCCCGGGGCTCTGCGGACGGCGGCCAGTCGAAGAGCTCGGTCAGCGCCGAGGTCGACCCCCAGGCGTAGTCCTGCACGGGATTGATCATCCGGAACATCGCTCGAAGCATACCAGCGGCGGTCACCGGCGAGTCCGGCCGGTCCCGTGACGCGCCGACGGCTCACCGCGGCGCCGACGCACCGTCACCTCGCCGTCACCGCGCGGCCACCTCCCGGCCGCTCAGCCCGCCGGCGTGCACTCGTCGTTCGTCGAGGCCGCCTCCTCCAGGATCGCGGTCTGCCCGGCGTCCTGGGCCTCGATGAGGTACTCGCGGGTCAGCGGCGAACCGTCGGGCTGAGTGGGCAGCTCGTCCTCCTCGTCGGAGCCGTCCGCGCCGGCGGAGGAGTCGCCCTCGGCCGGCGCGGCGACCATGGCCGCCAGCGTCGGATGCCCGGGCGGCGGGCCGCCGGAGGCGCCGCCGAAGAGCCCGCCGCCGTCGCCGGAGGAGTCCTGCTCGGCGAGGATCTCGTCCACGCGCTGATGGATCGCGTCGTAGTCCGGGTAGGTGGAGAACAGGTCGCCGAGCTCGCCGAAGTCCGGAGGGCCCAGCACCAGCTGCTCGGGCTGCTGCTCCTTGGCCTGCGCCGCCAGCGAGACGAAGGAGCCCAGCTGCTGCTGCGGCAGGTCGGTCTCGACGACCTGCTCGCCGGCGCGCATGATCTCGGTGAATCGGGTGACCAGCGTCTGCGGGTCGAACTGGTCGATCATCGCCTGCTGGATGCACTGCTGGCGCTGGATGCGGCTGTAGTCGGTGGAGAAATCCCGCGAACGGGCATAGGCCAGCGCCTCGGTGCCGGTGAGCTCGAGGGTGCCGGGCTCGAACCAGGTGTCGCCCCAGGAGCCGTCGGGGCGGACGCCGCGGTACGGGACCCAGCCGCCGGACTCGACCTCGACTCCGCCCATCGCGTCGATGAGCTCGGTGAAGCCGCCCATGTCGATCATCGCGTAGCCCTGGATGTCGAGGTCCAGGATGCCGGAGGCCGCGTCCATCATCGCCTGTGCCCCGGGGTCCTCGGCGTCGGGGTAGAGATCCTGATGCTCCTGCATCACGTCGGTGTAGAGGAAATTGATGATGCACTCGTCGCCGCAGGAGTAGCCCTCGGGGTAGACGTCCCAGAGCGGCGACCCCTCGCGGAACGGCGCGTTCTGGAGATTGCGCGGGATGGAGATCATCAGCGACTCGCCGGTGTCGGCGTCCACGCTGACCACGTGGATCGAGTCCGGGCGCAGCCCCTGGCGGCCCTCGCCGGCGTCGCCGCCCATCAGCAGGAAGTTGTAGCGGCCGTCCACCGGGTCGAGGGAGGGGCCGGAGGAGAAGATCCCGCCCAGGGATTCGCGGGAGGTGTTCGCCGCATGCGCCGCCCACCCCAGCGAGCCCGAGGTCAGCACCAGCAGCACCACGGTGAGCGCGCCGATGATCGGCCGCATGCCCGGGGCCAGCGAGCCCAGCCGGATCAGCCGCAGCGTGTCCAGCCAGAGGATCGCCCAGCCGACGGCGAGGAGCGCCAGCACCACAGTGGCCGTCCAGAGCGACACCGGCCGGGTGAGCAGATTGAGCAGCAGCGGCCGCAGCGTGAAGAACAGCACGAGGCCCAGCAGCAGCGTCGCCCAGACGCCGACGGTCACCGCCAGTGCGACCCGGCCCAGTCTCCGCGACCCGGCGGCGATCTGGGCGGCGCCGGGGACGACGAGGGTCAGCGCCAGCAGCAGGATCGCCCGGCGCGTCCGGTCGGTCTCGGAGCCGGTCCGGGGACTGCGCAGCACCTCCGGCTCGGTGGTGAAGCGGTGGTAGGAGACGCTGGATCCGGCCATCAGCTCAGCGGGCTCCGGTTCGTGGGCAGCTCGGCGGCCTCGTCCCGCAGGGCCTCGCCCTTGGCATGCGCGGAGGAGGCCAGCTCCTGCTGGAAGCTGAGCAGCCGCTCGCGCAGCGCGGCGGCCTGCTCGCCGGTGCCGGCGGCCAGCGTGCGCACCGCCAGCAGGCCCGCGTTGCGCGCCCCGCCCACGGAGACGGTGGCCACCGGCACGCCGGCCGGCATCTGCACGATGGACAGCAGCGAGTCCATGCCGTCCAGGTGCTTCAGCGCGACCGGCACGCCGATCACCGGCAGCGGCGTCACCGCGGCGAGCATGCCCGGCAGATGCGCGGCGCCGCCGGCGCCGGCGATGAGCACCTGCAGGCCGCGCTCATGGGCGCGGCGGCCGTAGTCGAGCATCTCCTGGGGCATCCGGTGGGCGGAGACGACGTCGGCCTCGAAGCTGACGCCGAACTCGTCGAGCGCCTCGGCGGCGGCGCGCATCGTCGGCCAGTCGGAGTTCGAGCCCATCACGAGTCCGACCTGCGGAGTCTCGGGCGCGGCGGGGGTCGTCGGCGTGGACGGGGCGGCGTCGGTCATCGGCTCTCGATCCCTTCGGCGATGCGGCGGGCGGTCTCCTCGGCGGTCCGGCGCGTCGCGGCGACGTCGGCGCCGGTCTCGCCGCCGGGGGCCACCACGGTGACGTGGCCGACCTTCCGTCCCGGCCGCGGCTGTTTGCCGTAGAGGTGGATCTTGGCGGTCGGCGCGGCGCGCATGGCCTCGAGGGACTCGGCGTGCAGATCCTCGGCGGCGCCGCCGAGGATGTTCTTCATCACCGTCGTCGACCTCGGGCCGGCGATCGGGTCGGTCGCACCCAGCGGCAGCCCCAGCACGGCGCGCAGATGCTGCTCGAACTGGCCGGTGACGGCGCCGTCCATGCTCCAGTGACCGGAGTTGTGCGGGCGCATGGCCAGCTCGTTGACGTGGACGCCGGCGCGCTCGCCGTCGGCGATCTCGAAGAGCTCGACGGCGAGCATGCCGGTGACGTCGAGCTCCTCGGCCAGCGTCGCGGCGATCTGGGCGGCCTCGCGCAGCCGCTCGGCCCCCTCGCGGTCGTCGACGGCGACCGGGGCCGGCGCGGTGACCACGTCGCAGACGCCGTCGGTCTGCAGCGATTCGACCACCGGGTAGACGCGGACCTCGCCGGCGGCCGAGCGGGCGACCTGGGCGGAGAGCTCGCGGGTGTAGGGGACCTTCTCCTCGGCGAGCAGCGGCGTGCCCTGCTCCGCGGCGCGGGAGAACCAGTCGGCGGCCTCGTCGGCGGAGGCGGCGTCGTCGACGATCCGCACGCCCTTGCCGTCGTAGCCGCCGCGCGGCGTCTTCAGCACCACCGGCCAGCCGGCCTCCCCGCCGAAGGCGACCAGCTCCTCGACCGACGAGACGGCGGCCCAGCGCGGGTTCGGCAGGCCCAGGCGCTCGACGGCGCGGCGCATGCTCAGCTTGTCCTGGGCGTGGACGAGCGCCTGCGGACCGGGATGCATGGGCACTGCGGCGCCGGCCAGCGCGGCGAGCACGTCGTCGGGGACATGCTCGTGGTCGAAGGTGACGACGTCGACGGCGGCGGCGAAGGCCAGCACGTCCTCGACGCTGCGGTGGTCGCCGAGCGTGGTGCGGGCGATGACCTGGGCGGCCGAGGCCTCGGCCGAGCCGGCGAGCAGGTGCAGCTCGACGTCGAGCTCGGCGGCGGCCGGAGCCATCATCCGGGCCAGCTGACCGTCGCCCAGCACGCCGACGCGCGGCGGGCGGGCTCCGGTCTCCGGACCTCCGGGACGGGCGGGGCGGGACGCGGGGAGAGCGGCTGGTCGTGTCACAGTCCCTCATTATGGGGCATCACCGTCCCGGAGAGGATCAGGCGGACACGCCGGAGGGGTGACCTCTCAGCCGGCGCCGGGCCGACGTCCAGCTGATCGCCCGACGGGATCCGTAGACTGGGCATCGCCCGGAGACCCTCGCCGGTCCTCCGCCCCGCCGCCGTCGACCGACCAGGAGTCCGACCACCCATGATCGCCCGTCTGGCCCGCTGCGCCGTCGATCTGTTCCTGAGGCTCTGGCGGGAGGTCGCGAAGTTCGGCGTCGTGGGAGGTCTGGCCTTCATCATCGACTCCGGCGTCTTCCTGGCGCTGCTGCAGGGGCCGATGCCCGACTCGCAGCTGAAGGCCAAAGTCATCGCAGGGACTGTGGCCACGCTGTTCTCCTGGGTGGCGAACCGCTACTGGACCTTCCGGCACAAGCGGTCGGCGGGCAAGGCCCGCGAGCTGATGCTCTTCCTGGTGATGAATGCGATCGGCCTGGGCATCCAGACCGGCTGCGTGGGCGTGAGCAAGTATCTGCTCGGCCTGGACTCGGTGACGCAGGTCTTCATCGCCGGCAACGTCATCGGTCTGGTGCTGGCCACCTCGTTCCGCTTCGTCGCCTATAAGCTCTGGGTCTTCACCGGCGACCAGGAGGACCAGCACGCCCATATGCTCTCCGATCGGGAGCTGCTCACCGGCGAGGTGCCGGTGGTCGGGGAGGACGGCACAGCCGGCGACGGCGAGCACAGCACGGCCGACGGCGACCGGAGGGCGGAGCGTCCGGCCGACCGCCCGACCGGGACGCGGTCCGCCGGCGAGATGGACTGATCCGCCGACGAGGCGGCCTGATCAGCCGACCGACTCGTCGGCCAGCGCGCGCTCCCACTGGGGCCCGCCGGGCTCGGCGTCGACGAGCACCGCCGGCCGTCCCCGGGCCCAGAGGCTCAGCAGCTCCGCGGCGGTCTGCGTGGTCCAGCCGCGCAGGGCCCACCGGGCCCAGTCCGCGGCGACGGAGGACGCCGTCGTCGCCGCGTCCGCCTCGAGCACCATCAGCCCGTCCAGGCGGTCCAGGGCCTCCAGATCGAGCGCCGGCAGCGGCAGCTCCTCCAGCGGCTCGACGAGCTGGTCGGGATGCTGGCGCACCTCGGCGGAGACGTCCAGCACCCAGGCGGGCAGCTCCTCGCCGGCGACCTCGGCCCAGGAGCCGTCCAGCAGGCCGGGGGAGAGCGCGGCGAGCTCGGCGTCGCCCAGGGCGGGGGATCGCTCCCAGGCTGCGGGCCGGTCGGTGACCACCAGCGCCGGATCGGCGTCGGCCCCGACATCCGCGGCGGAGTCGGCGGCGGCGTCGCGGCGGGTGATCCGCGGTTCGGCGCCCAGCGCCCGGCAGGCCAGCACGACGGCGGCCGCCTTCCAATGCGGGGTCGTGTCGACGAGCACCGTCGCGCCGCGGACCAGCTCGACCTCCTCGCGCAGCAGGCCGATCAGCTTGACCGCCCAGTTCTGCAGCACGCGGCCCGAGAGCTCGACGCGTTCGCCCTCGGGGCCGTACCAGACGACGGCCGGCTGCGGGCGCGCGGCGAGCAGCTCCAGCAGCGCTGGGCAGGAGCTGGGAATCTCGTGTGAACTCGTGGTCGGGATCAGCGGAGCGATGAGGTCCTCCTGGACGCGGCGCGCCGATGCATGGCCCGCTGCCCCGCGGCGTGTCGCCCGCGACGGCGGGCCGGAGTGGGGTAGGGGGCGGCTGTCGACGGCACTTGACGGATAGTTGCCTACACCAGTGTAATTAGGTGCGGCGGCCCCGGATCCCCGGAATGCCGCCGGAGACGAGACGTTCGACGGGTCCTGCCGGATCCGACAGACCACCGAGATGGACCACGACGGGGAGGCCCTTGATGGGGAACGCAGAGCGGCTGAGCGAACAGCAGGAGGAGACGTCCCGACCGACGCGACGGTCCGGACTCGACGTCCCCGCCGACTGGTTCGTCGACCCGGCCGATCCTGACGCCGCCGAGGGTCTCGAGCATGGTCGGAGCCTGGACGACCAGGCTACCGCCTACCTCGCCGACCACGAGGAGGCGGACCAGGATCGGCGCGCCGCCGAGCCCGTCGAGGCTCCCGTGTCGCTGACCGAGGCTCCCTCCCGCCGTTCCGACCGAACCGACCGCACCGACCGTGAGGACGGCGAGGCAGGGCGCTCCGGCGACGGCGTCTGGCTGGGGCTGCCCTCGCTGATCCCGGCCGAGGAGATCGAGGGCGAGCTCGCCTGGCAGGTCGACGCCCTCTGCGCCCAGACCGACCCGGAGGCGTTCTTCCCGGAGAAGGGCGGCTCGACCCGTGACGCGAAGAAGGTCTGCGGCGCCTGCACCGTGCAGCAGGAGTGCCTGGACTATGCGCTGGCCAACGACGAGCGATTCGGGATCTGGGGAGGCATGTCCGAGCGCGAGCGCCGCAAGCTGAGGAAGCGAGCGGTCTGATCGCCGCCCTCGCCGCGCCGCATATCGCCGCCGTCGTCCTGAGCGCCGGCGGCGATTCCGCGTCCGGAGAACGACGCGCCGTCGCGCAGCTGCGGGCGGCCCTCGAGGCCCAGACGCGCGCCCCCGACACCATCATCGAGCTCTCCGCGCCCGGATTCCGCGGGCCGGAGGACCTCTCGCGCTCGCTGCAGTCGCGGCTGCTGCGCGACCCGGCCCACGCCCGTCGGATCTCCACCCGCGGCGTGGCCGGCGAACGCGTCACGCCGCTCTGGCGCAGCCTGGAGCGGCAGCTGCCGGAGGGCTTCGCCGGACGCCACCAGTGGCTGTGGATCCTCACCGCCGATTCCCTCCCGGCCCCCGATGCGCTGGAGCAGCTGGTCGAACGGCTGCTGACGGTCACCGACGAGGAGACCCACGCGGCGCTGCAGATCGTCGGCGCCGAGCAGCTGCACGCCGCGCCGGACGGCGTCGACGACGCCCGGGACGTCGGCGCGGACGGGCCGGACCGGCTGGTCGACGTCGGACTCTCCAGCGCTCGCTCCGGGGAGGTGGTGCCCACCACCGAGCCGATGGAGCTGGACCAGGGCCAGTACGACGGCCGCGATGCCGTCGGAGCGGCCTCGCTGCACGGGATGCTCGTCCACGCCCCGCTGTTCGGCGACCTGGGCGGCTTCGATCCCACCATCTCCGGCGACCACGCCGCCGCGCGCTTCGCCGACCGGGCCCGCGAGGTCGGCGCCCATGTCGTCGTCGCGCCGCAGGCCCGCATCCGCCGGCTGACCCCGCCGCGCCGCGAGCAGGTCCACCGGCTGGGCGGCACGCTGCATCTGCCCGCCGAGCAGCGGATCGGACAGATCCGTCGGCGCCTGGCCGAGGTCCCGCTGCTCGCGACGCCGGTGATCTGGCTGGGCGGCTGGCTGGCCGCGCTGCTGCGGCTGGTCGGGCTGACCGCGGTGAAGGCCCCCGACGCCGGCGTCGGCGAGCTGGTCGCCTCGGCCCGGGCCCTGCTGAATCTGCGTGCCCTCGTCCAGACCCGGCGCTTCGCCGCCCAGGGGCGGCGCGCCGTCCTGGAGCGGCTGCGTCGCGATGAGCGCCTCGCCTCGACCCGCGCCGCCCGGGAGCTGGTCCGCGACGGCCGGCGGACCTCGCGGCGGCTGCGGCTCCCGGCGGCGACGGTGCGCGCCGAGCGACGGCGCAGCCTCACCGCCCAGACCGTGGCCCCGCCGTCGGGCGACGGCGGCGCCCAGGACGCCGCGATGCTCGCCGGCGGCTCCGGCGACGGCGACTTCGATCAGCTGGCCTCGCGACGCTCGGGGGACCGGCTGGGCCTGTTCCTGTTGCTGCTCGGGCTGACGGCGCTGTCGCTGCTGGTCCACCGCGGCCTGCTGGGGGCCGAGGCGGTCGTCGGCGGTGCCGCGCTGCCGGTCTCCGACACGATCGGGGAGGTCTTCGCCGAGACGACGAGCCTGGTCGCGACCGACGGGCTGGGCCGGCTGGCCGCGGCGAATCCCTTCGATCTGGTGCTGCTGGTGCTCTCGGTGCTCAGCGCCGGACAGGCCTCCGCCGTGCTGGTCTGGCTCACCATCCTGGCGCTGCCGCTGGCCGCGCTGACCGCCTGGGCCGCCGCCGGCGTCGTCACCGCCGCCGCGACCGCCCGGATCCTCGCCGCGCTGCTGTGGGTCGCGGTGCCGAGCCTGCACACCGCTCTCGGCGAGGGGCGCCTCGGCGCAGTGATCGCCCATATCCTGCTGCCGCTGGTGGTGCGCCTCGGCGTGCGCGCCGCGGGCCGCCGACCGGCCGCCGCCGGCCCGGAGGCGCGCGGCGGCGCGAGCTCCTGGGAGCACGCCGCCGGCACCGCGCTGCTGCTGGCCGCCGTCACCGCCGCCGCGCCGATCCTGCTGCTTCCGGCGACGCTGGTCTGCGTCCTCGCGGCGCTGACCCGCGGCGGACGCACCTTCTGGCTGATCCCGCTGCCCTCGCTGGCGCTGGCGGCCCCCATGCTCGGCGCGGCGGCGCTGACCGGGCAGAACGTGCTCGGCGTGCTGTTCTCCGCGCCGACGCGTCTGCTGGCCGCGGACCCGGCCCCGCTGTGGCAGCAGCTGCTCGGCCACGCCCGCGCCGTCGACCCGGCCGCCGGGCTCAGCGTCGGGCCGGATCTCGACTGGCTGCCCGAGCTGCTGAGCACTCCGCACTGGGCGCTGCGACTGATGCTGGTCATCGGCCTGCCGCTGCTGCTGCTCGGCCTGGCCGGGCTGCTGCTGCCCGGACTGCATGCGGCCGGGCCGCGGTCCGCCGGTGTGCGAGGCGTCGCCGGAACGCTGCTGCTGACGCTGCTGGTCTCGGCGGCCGCCGGTCTGGTCGCCGTCGGCGACGACGGCGTCGAGCTGACGCCGGCGCATGCGGCCCCGCTGGTCTCGGTGATGATGCTCTGCCTGCTCCTCGGCGCATCCCGTCTGCTGGACGGGCTGCCCCGGGCGCTGCCGCGCGCCGGCTCCGCGGCCGGACCGGTGCTGGCCACGCTGCTGGTGCTGGCCGTGGTCGCCTCCGTCGGCTCCTGGGCCGCGCCGCGGGTGCTGGAGGGCTCCGGCTCCCGGCCCGCGCTGACGGCGATGACCGCCGAGCCCGCGGCGATCCGGGCGGGCACCGTGCGGCAGCTCCCGGCCACCGCCGCCGATCAGGGCGAGGGGCCGGCGGCGCTGCGCACCCTGGTGCTGACCAGCTCCGCCGACGGCGTGGTCGGCGAGCTGGTCGCCGGCTCCGGCCGCACTCTGGACTCCGCCCGGTCGGCGCTGACCGCCGGCGACGCGCCGCTGTGGACCGACCCGGAGCTGCTGCCGACGTGGCTGGGCGGCGGCGACGGAGCCGCCGTCGAGGAGCCGGTGCAGGGGTCGGTGGCCGAGCTGAGCCCCGGCCGCGCGCGCACCGGCCAGCTCATCTCCGCGCTCATCACGCCCGGAGCGGCCGAGGTGCCGGCGCTGATGGAGGAGCTGGCGGTGGGCTTCGTGGTCGTCGACGGCCCCGGCGACGGGGCGCTGGCCGGCGCAGTGGACACTGCCGCCGGACTCGTCGGCGTGGGGCCGACCGACCAGGGGCAGCTCTGGCGCGCCGACCTCGAGGACGCCGCGGGGCTCCCGCGGGCGGCGTCGATGAGCGGTGCGGCCACCTCCTGGGCCCGGCTGGTCGATGCCGAGGGCACCACGCTGGCGCTGCTGCCGGCCGACGGCGGGCGGGTCGACGTCGACCTGGACGCGCTCGCCGCCCCCGACGGGGGAGAGGGCCTCTCCGCCGAGGCCGCCGCGGGGGATGTCCACGTGCAGCTGGCCACCGCCCCGGCCGCGGGCTGGTCCGCGGAGCTGGACGGCGAGCCGCTGGAGTCGCTGGCCGGCGGCTCCGGCGAGGGCCCGCCGCTGTGGGGTCAGCAGTTCCGCCTGCCGGAGGGCGAGCTGTCCGGAGAGCTCGTCGTCGAGCATGGCAGCGTCTGGCGCGCGCCGGCGCTGATCGCCGTCGCCGCCGTCCTGGTGCTGGTGGCGCTGATCGCGGTGCCGCTGCCGCGGCGGGTGCGGCTGCTGCCGGTGGCCACCCGCGGCGAGCTCGGCGACCGGCCCGCGGCACGATCCGAGGGGGAGGCATGAGCGCGAAGAAGGTCCGTCGCCATATCCGCCGCCTGCAGCGCGACCGACGTCGCGCCCGGCGTCGCGGGTCCGCGAGCACGCCGCAGCCGGCCGTTCCGGCGACGCCGGACGCTGACACGACGCCGGACGCTGACACGACGCGGGATGCCGGCTCGACGCCGGACGCCGGCGGGCGACGCCGCGGCGGGGGCCGGGCCGGCGCCGTGCCGGCGGTGCTGGCGGTGCTCGCCGTCGTCGCCGTCGCCGGCGGATCCATCGCCCGCGACACGACGGACGCCGCCCCCGGCACGCGCCCGGTGGACGCCCCGCTGTTCCCCACCGCCGCGGCGGACACGCCGTTCGTCTGCCCGCCGATGCCCGGGCGTCCGGAGACGCTGAGCTCCGACGGGCGGGTGTCCTACCAGCAGCGCGACGACTCGGCCTCCTCGGTCCTCCACGGGCTCGTCCTCGCCGTCGACGACGCCGGCAGCTTCCCCGAGGTGCGGCGGGCCCTGCTCGCCGAGGACGGGCGCCGGGACGCCGAGACCGTCGTCGAAGGGTCCGACGCGCCGGCGGAGGGGGCCTCCGCCCCGGCGCTGGCCGACCGGGAGACCACTGTGGTGACCGAGGAGGATCCGCGGCGCGCCGCGCTGCTCGAGATCGGGCCGGGACCCGGCGGCGCGCCGATCGCCGCCTCGGCGATGCTCGAGTACTCGGCCTCCTCCGGGCCGGTCAGCGGCGTGGCCGCCGCCCGGTGCGCCGTGCCGCAGCGCGACCAGTTCTTCCTGGGGCCGGAGACCGGCTCGCAGGCGACCTCGCTGCTGACGCTGGCGAATCCGGCCGAGCGGGAGGCCTCAGTCGAGGTAGCCGTCCACGACGCCGACGGTCCGCGCCCGGGCGCCGGCACGCGCACGGTGGTGGTGCCCGGCGACTCGCTGCGCACGGTGAACCTCGCCGGGCTCGCCGAGGACGGGGCGATCGGCGTCTCCGTGGAGTCCTCCGGGGCGCCGGTCGCCGCGCAGCTGACGTCCTCGGCGGCCGCCGGATCGGTCGGCGCCGGCGTCGAGTTCCTGCCCGGCCGGGCCGTGGCGGCCGGCGAGCACCGGATGCCCGCGGTCCCGCTGCCGGACTCGGACGGCGGCGGGACGCTGTGGGTCCACGTGCCCGGCGAGGACGAGGCGACTGTCGAGGTGCAGGTCTTCGGCGAGGACGGCCTGGAGCCGCTGGAGGGCTCCTCGGTGTTCAGCGTCGACGGCGGCGCGGTGCGGGCCATCGACCTCGCCGGGGTGCCGGCCGGTGCGCATGACGTGGTGGTGCGCACCTCGGAGCCGACCCATGCGGCAGTGCGGACCGTCTCCGGCGATCAGTCCGGCGGCGACGACGGCGAGGATGCCGGAGCGTCCGGCCTGGACTTCGCCTGGCAGGCCGGCGCCGAGCGGCTGCGCGCCGGCTCGGGGACGCTGCTGCCCGCCGCGGGCGAGGCATCGGTGCACCTGCTGGCCGAGGAGCAGGCGACGACGGCGACCTACCGGCTGATGGACGGCGACGGGAGCTTCGGCGAGCCGCGGGACGTCGAGATCCCGGCCGAGGGCTCGGTCGCGCTCGACTCCGAGGACCTGCGGCTCTCCGGGCAGGACGGCGGGGGCGAGCAGGCCGCGGCGATCGTCTTCGCGGATCCCGGGGCCCCCGTCGTCGGCGCGCTGCGCGTCTCCGGCGAGGACGGGCTGTCGATGACCGGGCTCGAGCCGCTCGGCGACCCGCACCAGGCGGTGCGCGTGCGGCTGCGCGACTGAGGCGGCCTCGCGCCCGGCGACCGGGCCCCGGCGCGGACACCGGCTGACTGAGGGCTGGAACGTCATCAGGCTTGCCGAGCGTGTCGATCGTGGACGGCGGTGCTCAGTCGAACACGGTCGACGACCTGACCGGCCGGGAGCGCCCGGGCGGTTAGGGTGGGTGACCGTGGATTCCTCGCGACGATGCACCAGAAGCAGCTGCGGTCAGCCTGCCGTGGCGACGCTGACGTACAGCTACCGCGACTCCACTGTGGTGGTGGGGCCGATGAGCGTGTATCCCGAGCCCCACACCTATGACCTCTGCGCCCAGCACGCCGACAGCGTCACCCCGCCGCGCGGCTGGGAGGTCCTCCGGCTGGACTACCCGTCGGCGCCGACCGACGCCGGTGCCGCGGCCGCCGACGACCTGCTGGCCGTCGTCGACGCCGTCCAGCGCGAGGACGACTCGACCCCGGCGGCCGACTCCGTCGGCCATGAGCCGGGCTCTCCGACTCCCGGCACGCTGCCCTCCCGGGAGAGCCGCGGGCGCATCGCGCCGGTCGGGCCGACGTCGTCGGTGGTGCGCGGCCACCTGCGCCTGCTCGACGACTGAGGCGCGACGTCCGGATCATCCGGCCCGCGTCGAGCGCATGGCTTTCAGCTGCCGAAGGTCGGAATCGTCCGCCAGCCGGCGGTACTCCTCGGAGCCGAGCGGGACGAGAGCGACGCGACCCTCGGCGTCGTGGTGGAGGCCCCAGCCGTGCCGCCTGCCCAGCGGTGACGCACGCAGGCAGGCGCGGCTGCTCGCGAAGAATGTCTCCCGCTCGGCCGTGATCCGATCGTCGGGCACTCGCTGACGCAGCAGGTGCACATGGAACAGCAGCTCGTCGGAGGTCAGCTCATAGGGGCGTTCCGTCAGGATCCGGTGCTGACGTTCGGCGACGCTCGGCGTCGCCCGTCCGGCCGTCGGCACCCGGGCCTCGGCCACCGGACAATCCTCGGCGACCTGGATGAACGTGTCGTGGTGATTCGTGCTTCCCAAGACGGCCCTCCCTCTGTGCCGCACCGGCTGTCGGCGTCGCCCGCCTCCGCTCGTCGCCAGTCTAGGTTCTCCGGCATTCCGAGGCAGAGGCCTCAAGCCCCGAGTCTGCGGCGTTCGACGTCCACGTGCGGGTCAGGCCCGTCCGGATGAGCGCCCGAGATCCGACTCGAACGCGGACGTCGTCTCCGAGGGTCCGGCATGCACGAAGGCCTCCGCCCGGATCGGGCGGAGGCCTTCGTGGTGAGGACGGACGCCGGCGGCCGGCCGGCTGGGCAGAGCCTCAGTACCGGTAGTGCTCCGGCTTGTACGGGCCGGCGACGTCGACGCCCAGGTACTCGGCCTGCTCCTTGGTCAGCTCGGTGAGCTCGGCGCCCAGCGCGCCCAGGTGCAGCCGGGCGACCTTCTCGTCGAGGACCTTCGGCAGCACGTGCACATCGGTGGTGTAGCCGTCCTCGCCGGTGTACCCCGGGGCCGTCTTGCGGAAGAGCTCGATCTGGGCGATCGTCTGGTTCGCGAAGGAGCTCGACATCACGAAGCTCGGGTGCCCGGTGGCGTTGCCGAGGTTCAGCAGCCGGCCCTCGGAGAGCACGATGATCGAGCGCCCGGTGTCGGCGAAGCGCCACTCGTGCACCTGCGGCTTGATCTCGACCTTCTCCACGCCCGGGAGCTGGGCGAGGCCGGCCATGTCGATCTCGTTGTCGAAGTGGCCGACGTTGCCGACGATGGCCTTGTCCTTCATCGCGCGCATGTGCTCGGCGGTGATGATCGACTTGCCGCCGGTGGTCGTGATGAACACGTCGCCCTGGGAGACGGCGTCGTCCATGCGGATGACCTGGAAGCCGTCCATGGCCGCCTGCAGCGCGTTGATCGGGTCGATCTCGGTGACGATGACGCGGCTGCCCTGGCCGCGCAGCGCCTCGGCCGCGCCCTTGCCCACGTCCCCGTAGCCGGCGACGACGGCGACCTTGCCGCCGAGCAGCACATCGGTGGCGCGCATGATCCCGTCGGGCAGCGAGTGGCGGATGCCGTACTTGTTGTCGAACTTCGACTTGGTCACCGAGTCGTTGACGTTGATCGCCGGGAAGAGCAGCTCGCCGTCGCGGGCCATCTGCGACAGGCGGGTCACTCCGGTGGTGGTCTCCTCGGTCACGCCGCGGATCGCCTGCGAGACCCCGGTGTAGCGGGACGGATTCTCCGCCAGCGAGGCGCGCAGCGTCTCCAGGACCACCCGGTACTCCTCCGGGTCGTCCTCGGTGGCCGAGGGTACCGCCCCGGCGGCCTCGAAGGCCGCACCCTGGTGCACCAGCATCGTCGCGTCGCCGCCGTCGTCGAGGATCATGTTCGCCCCGGCGGAGGCGTCGGAGTCCACGCCGGGCCAGGCGAAGATCTGCGAGGCCGCCCACCAGTACTCCTCGAGCGTCTCGTTCTTCCAGGCGAAGACCGGCACGCCCTGCGGGTCCTCGACGGTGCCGTGCGGGCCGACGACGACGGCCGCGGCGGCCTCGTCCTGGGTGGAGAAGATGTTGCAGCTGGCCCAGCGCACCTCGGCGCCCAGCGCGGTGAGGGTCTCGATCAGCACTGCGGTCTGCACGGTCATGTGCAGCGAGCCCGCGATCCGCGCGCCGGCCAGCGGCTGCTCCGCGGCGTACTCCTCGCGCAGGGCCATCAGGCCGGGCATCTCGTGCTCGGCCAGCCGGATCTGGTGGCGGCCGGCCTCGTGCAGCGAGAGGTCGGCGATGCGGAAGTCGAAGCTCATGCAGGGGTCCTTCGTCTCGGGAGGGGGCGTCGACGGCGCGCTGGCAGGACGCCGTCGCGCGCGGACGGGTCGGGACCAGCGTATCGCGGGCCTCCGCCGGCGGCGGCTCCGCACGTCACCGGGGGTCACCGGTGCGACGGCGAACTCCCGGCGGACGCGCCGGTCCGGACGGGCGGCCAGGACGGGCGGAGGCGGAGCGCTCAGGTGTAGGGCAGCGCGTGCAGCCGCCGGCCCAGCCGCGCGCTGCGCTCCTGCCGGCGCACCAGCCGCCGATACTCGCGATTGCGCCGCTCCGCCATCACCGCGGTGAGGAACTCCACAGTGCTCGACGGCGGGGGCGGCGGCATGACGTGCGGGCGCAGCTCGGCGGCCAGCTGGTCGGCGCTGCGCCGCAGCGCCTCCGAGTCCACGGCCCTGCCCCCGGCGTCCAGACGCTGCAGCAGCCGGGAGATGCGCAGCGCGAGGCCGTCGGGGACGCGGCCGACGTCGGCGATCTGCGTCCAGGAGGACAGGCGCTGCGGCACCGGCAGCATCATCGGCTTCGTCTGCGGCTGGCGGGTGAGCACCCCGTAGGTGCCGGCCAGCATGTCGCCCAGGCGCTTGCCGCGGGAGTTGAGCAGCCCGCAGAGCAGCGGCAGCAGGCCCATGCTCAGCACCGCCTCGGGCCAGAGCAGCAGTCCGCGGACGATCGCATGGCGCAGCCGCACCGGGCCGCCGTCGTCGCGGACCACCCGCACGCCCAGGATCAGCCGGCCCAGCGAGCGGCCTCGGGAGAGCGCCTCGACCGTCACCGGGGCGACGACGAAGCAGAGGATCAGCGTGCTCAGCATGGCCGCCTGGGTCAGGGCGGGGTCCAGGGAGGCGGCCATCGTCCCGGAGAAGGCGCCGAAGAGCAGCAGGATCCCGAGATAGGCGGCCAGATAGACGGCCAGGTCGATCATCAGCGACAGCCCGCGGACGAGGACCGAGGCCGCCGGCAGGTCCAGCTGGACCGCCTCACCGGTGATCACTGTGCGCATGCGGCCAGCCTAGCGGCTCATCGGCGCATGAGCTGAGTTAGGGTCGGGGATGTGGACATCGATGCCTTCGTCGCCGTGCACCAGGGGGAGTGGGACCGCCTGGCCGAGCTCTCCTCCCGCACCCGACCGACCGCCGACGAGGCGGACGAGCTGCTGCGGCTCTACCAGCGCACGTCCACCCATCTGTCGATGATCCAGGCCCATGACCCCGGCGGCGCAGTCGCCGCCGGCCTCTCGGCGCGGCTGGGCCGGGCGCGCGGCCGGCTCACCGGCGGCGGGGACAATCTGCTGGTCAGCATCGCCCGCTTCGTCATGCAGGTGCTGCCGGCGGCCTTCCACCGCGTCGCCGTCCCGACAGTGGTCATCGGCGCACTGTTCCTGCTGGTCTCCGGAGCCTTCGCGCTGTGGACCCAGCATCATCCGCAGATCGAGCTGCTGATGTCCGACGAGGCGCGGGCCGCCTACGCCCGCGACGACTTCGTCGACTACTACTCGGACCACCCCAACGCCTCCTTCGCCGCTCAGGTGTGGACCAACAACGCCTGGATCGCCGCGCAGGAGGTGGCCCTCGGGGTGACCGGCGTCTGGGTGCCGGCGGTGCTGCTGGTCAATGCCCAGGGACTGGGGGTCTCGGCCGGGGTGATGTTCGAGCAGGGCGAGGCCTGGACCTTCTGGGCCCACATCCTGCCGCACGGTCTGATGGAGCTCACTGCGGTCTTCGTCGCCGGCGCGGCCGGGCTGCGGATCTTCTGGGCCTGGGTCTCGCCGGGACGCCGGCGGCGGCTCACCGCGCTGGCGGAGGAAGGGCGCCGGCTGATCACCGTCGCGATCGGCCTGACCGCCGTGCTGCTGGTCAGCGGCGTCGTCGAAGGCTTCGTCACCCCCAGCGACCTGCCGGCCGCGGTGAAGATCCTCATCGGCGCGGCGGTGCTGGCGGGCTACTGGACCTACACGCTGGTCCTGGGCGGTCGGGCCCGCCGGGCGGGCATCACCGGGGACCTGGCCCGCTACGACTCCGGAGCCCACGAGCTCACCGCCTGATCCCCGTCTCTCATCCGCCTGATCACCGACGGAGACGAACCGGCGAAGCGGCCGGAACGGCGCGGATCCTCGACTCTCCGGCAGGTCTGACCGGGCGCGACGGGCTCTGCCCCGTACCCTCGACAGTGGACATCACTGCGTGGAGAGGCAACCATGAGCGCGAACTCACAGCGGCCCGAGCACGGGGAGCCGCAGGACACCGGAGGCGGATTCGAGTCCGGCCTCGACTACGGGGCGTTCGCCGAGGACGCGCCGGACTATCCGGAGGACCGGCCGGACACGGCGACGCCGCAGGAGCCGGAGGCGGGGTCCTCCGAGGCCGCGGACGACGCCGGCGCGGCGTCGACGTCCGACGCCGAGACCACTGAGACTGCTGAGACCGCCGGGCGCGCCGCCGCGGCCGGCGAGCAGCCCACTGAACCGATCGGCGGGGCGTCCGCTCCGCGCGCCGAGGACCAGCCCACGGCCGCGATGCCGCGCACTGCGGCCTCCGACGACGCGACGCGTCCGCTGGGCGACGTCGCGACCGAGGCGACCGGCGGGCAGTCGTCGGGCACTTCGCAGGCCGGCTCCGCGTCGACGCCGACCCCGGCCCCGGCGCCGGCCGTGGACTCCGAGCCGGCTCCCGGCGCGCAGCCGGCGAGCCGCGGCGCCGACGAGCAGGAGACCGCCACGCTGAGCGCGGCCCGCGAGCCGCAGCCGCAGCCGAGCGAGGCCTCCCGCGACCTGCCCTATGAACCGGCCCCCGCGGGCGCGGCCGGTGCGGGCGCAGCGGGCGCGGCCGGTGCGGCCGGCGGCTCCGCAGTCGTCGGGCGCACCGCCGCCGACGAGGCGATCACCGATCAGGACCTCGACGAGGAGGTCGCCAAGGACAAGCGCGGAGCCTCGCGCCTGCTGCAGGTGCTGCTGGCGATCTTCGTCCCGCTGCTGGTGCTGGCCGCCGCCGTCCGGCTGGTGGCCTCGCCGCTGTTCGTCTGGCTGGAGTACCGGCTGCCGCACTTCCCGGCCGACGAGCTCGGCTTCGGCACCGACGACCGGACCCTCTACGGCTCCTACGGCGTGGACTACCTGTTCAACGGCGCCGACTCCCGGTACCTCTCGGAGCTCGCCGTCGAGGGCGGTCCGCTGTTCACCGAGGCCGAGGTCGGGCACATGGCCGACGTCAAGCGGGTCATGCTCATCGGCATGGCCGTCGCGGCGGTGCTGCTGATCGTCACGCTGATCTTCGCGCTGCTGCTGCGCCGGTGGCGCCCCGGGGCGGTCGCCCGCGGATTCTTCTCCGCCGCCTGGGTCGCCCTGGTGCTCGTCGCCGCACTGGTGACGCTGGCGGTGCTGGGCTGGCAGGACTTCTTCTCCGGCGTGCACGGGGTGCTCTTCGCCGAGGGCAGCTGGCAGTTCCCGGCCGACTCGACGCTGATCCGGCTGTACCCGGGGCAGTTCTGGATGGACGCCGCCATCGGCGTCGGCGGTCTCATGGTGCTCATCGCGCTGCTGCTGCTGATCATCACCTGGCCGACGAAGAAGCGCCGCGCCCGCCGTCGGGCCCGGCTCGAGGAGGTCCAGGCCGCCCGTCGCGAGAAGCTGGTCGCCGAGCTGACCAAGGACGCCGAGTACTCCAACGCCGCGCGCGGCTGAGCCGACCGCACCGTCTCCCTCGCAGAGATCCGGGCCCGCAGGGGAATCCTGCGGGCCCGGATCTCGTTCTACCCGGTGCTCGACCGTGTGCTCGAGCCTGAGGCCGGACGCCCGGCGCCTGCCGAGCGAGTCCGGCACGTCCAGTACACTGTCGGGGTCCGCGGGCCGCCGCGGCGCGTGCCGGACGCGCCGACGGGCCGCCGGGACCACGAGCACGACCGAGTCCTCCGTCGAAAGCGAGCGCCTCATGCTGAGAACCGTCATGGGCGGCAAGATCCACCGCGCCCGGGTCACCCAGGCCGACCTGCACTACGTGGGGTCGATCACTGTGGACCAGGATCTGCTCGACGCCGCCGGGATCGTCGAGGGGGAGAAGGTCCAGGTCGTCGACATCACCAACGGCGCGCGCCTGGAGACCTACACCATCGCCGGCGACCGCGGGACCGGCATCATCGGCATCAACGGCGCCGCCGCGCACCTGGTCGGCACCGACGACCTGGTCATCATCATCTCCTACCGGATGGGCACCGACGCCGAGATCGCCGAGCACGTCCCGCAGGTCGTCCACGTCGACGCCGACAACCGGATCGTGCAGCTGGGGAACGACCCCGCCGAGCCGGTGCCCGGCTCGGCCGATCAGCTTTCCCCGCGCAGCCCGCTGCCGGCCTGAGCCGAGACGGGCCGGGGCGCCCCGGACCCGGGCTCGGACCTCCGGCGCGCGGCCGGGGCAGTCGGCCTCGTGGGCCGCGTCCGGCCGTGCGCCGGTGCGCCGCGGCGTCGCCGCCGGCCAGTAGACTCGCGTCACGATGCTGAAACCCCTCGTGCTGGCCGCCGACGTCGGCCGTCGCGCCGTCCGCACCGCCGCGAAGGCCCCCGGAGCCGATCTCGCCCTGGCCCGCGCCGTCGTCGCCGCCGGCCGCACAGTCCCCGCTGCCCGGGGCGACACGCTGCGCCCGGATCGTTCGCGGCTGGGGGCGCTGCACGAGCAGGCCGCCGACGTGCTCTTCACCGCCAATCCGGACGGGGCCGCGCGGCTGCTGGCCGCGACCGACGTCGCGAGGATCGACGACGCGGACCGGCTCGAGCGTCTGGCCCGGCGATTCCTGGCCGTGGACGAGTACGAGGCCGCGCTGCGCCTGCGTCGACGGGCCGTCGACCTGCAGCCGGAGAACCCCGTGCGCTGGGGCGCCCTGGCGGCCTCGCTGCGCCGCTCCGCCGCCGGCGGGCTGGTCCGTGACTCCGTCGCCGGCCTCGTCGAGGGCCCGGTGGCCGAGGAGGAGGCCGCGCGTCGCGCGCTGGCCCGTGCCGTGGAGCTGGCCGGCGACGACGCCGAGATCCGCTTCGAGCTCGGCTGTCTGACCTTCGACCAGGGCCGGACCGAGGACGGGCTGGATCACCTGCAGGGCGCCGTGGCGCGCCGGCCCGACGCCCGATGGCTGATCGAATACGCCCACCGCGCCCGACGGCCCCACGTGCTGCAGCTGGATCGTGCGCTGGACGCCTACGAGCAGGCCCTCGACCGGGCGCCGCACTCCAACGTCGCGCTGCGCGGGGTCATCTCCGCCGGCGCCCGGGCCGGCCAGGACTGGCCGCGGCTCTGGGCCGCGGCGATGCGCTACGAGGCCAGCCTCCGCCGCGGGCTGGCGCGGCGGCAGGCGCTGGCCGCCGAGCTGGAGCCGCTGGTGACCGCCGCGCACCTCGACGCCGAGCGGGCCGAGACGATCATGGCGCTGCTCTCCCACGCCGAGACCCGCGGCACCCGGCTGCGCTGGGCGACCACCTCGCTCATCGTGCTGCGGCTGCAGTTCGCCGGCCGCCTGCGCGACGGCTTCGCCCTGCGCCGGAGACTGGCCGAACGCACGCTCGACTGGCTCGGCCGCTCCTCGGGCGGCCACGCCGGGCACCGACAGAAGGTCCTCGCCGCGCTGCTGGCCCTCGGCCGCGAGCAGGAGGCGCTGGAGCTGATCGACCCGCTGCCCTGGGAGCCCGACAGTCGACGGGGCCGTCGCCAGCTGGAGAAGCTGCGCGCCGACGCCCAGCTGGCCGCCGGGGAGCCGGGCCCCTATCTGGAGTACTCCTCGCAGGTCCGCTCCGAGGTGCCGCTGCCCGGCGAGGAGCGCATGGCCGCGCTGGTCGCCGGCCGCCGCGTCGCCGTCGTCGGACCGGCGCAGACCGACGATCAGCTGGGCGAGCTCATCGACTCCTACGACGTCGTCGTCCGCACCCGCTTCCAGGCCGGCTTCGTCGCCGAGAACGCCGCACGCCTCGGATCCCGCACCGACATCACCTACTACGCCGGCCGCGACCAGGAGCTGCTCGCCGCCGAGGGCGCCGCGGCCGCCGAGGCCGGGGATCTGGCGCTGGTGGTCGCCCGACCGCTGAGCATGGACGCCGCCCGCGGACTGCTGGGCGGCGAGCTGCCGGAGTGGCTGCGCGTGGCGCGCCACGACTTCTCGCTCTGCTACCACGGCGCCCTGCTCGGGGTGCCGCGCATCGTCTACGACGTGCTGCAGTTCGATCCGGCCGAGATCGCGCTGTTCCACGCCGACTTCTACGCCGGATCGCAGGCCTACTCCGCCGGGTACTGGGAGGAGCAGCACATCGGCTTCGGACCGTACTCGAAGATGAACGACGTCATCGCCAGCCACGACCTCGCCGGCGACTTCCGGTTCATGCAGGCCGTCGCCGCCACCGGACGGCTCACCGCCCACGGGGCCTCCGCCGAGGTCATGGCGCTGGACCTGGACGACTACCTGGAGCGGGTCGAGGCCGCTCCGCTCTTCGGCTGAGGCGCGGCCATGGCGGTGAACCTCCACCACCTGCGGTACAAGATCGCCGCGGCGGCGGTGCTCAAGGCCGGCGTGCGACGGGCGGCGCGGCTGCCGGGGGCGCGCGGCGCGGCCTCCGCCCTCGCCGAGCGGCTGCAGCCCGCCGGCGAGCCCACCGGCTCGCACCGCGGGATCGCGGCCACGCTGCTGCGGCAGGCCGTGGGGCGCAGTCCCGGAGGCGACGCCGTCGCCCAGGACGTCGTGGCCGGCCTGCTCCCCGCCGCGGCGCCGGAGCCCGCCCCGGATCTGCCCGCCCTGCGCGCCCGCGCCGACCAGGCCCCCTCCGCCGGGAACCTCATCGCCGTGGCCGCGGCGCTGCGGAGGTCCTACGCCGCCGACTTCGAGGCCTCCGCCGCCGCCTATGAACAGGCGCTCGCGGCGAACCCCCGGGACCTGCGCGCCGTCGAGGGAGTGCTGGTCAGCGGAGCGCGGTCGCACTACGACTGGCCGCGGATCTGGCGCGCCGCGGCGACGCTGAAGCCGTCGCGCGGCCCGCTGGTCGCCGGCGCGCACCTCTGGGAGGCGGTGGACCCGCTCTTCGCCCGGGAACCGGAGGCCGAGACCGTCGGCCGGGCGGTGCAGGCGCTCGACGCCCGCGCCGAGGATCTCCCGCGGCTGCACCAGCTGCTGATCGAGACGCTGGCGGCGCGGCTGCAGCTGCTGGGCGCCTTCCGCGCCGGAGCCCGGATGCGTCGGATGATGGCGGTCGACCGCGTCCGCGAGCTGGGCGGCATCCCGCTGGAGTCGGGCCTGTGGCTGAAGCACCTGCTGGGCGCGCTGGCACATCTCGAGGAGGACGATCGGCTGGCCCGCACGGCGGCACGGCCCCCGGTGGACCGCGCCGACCCGATCGTCGCCCGCCAGGCCGCGGCGCTCCAGGCCGACGCCGCTCTGTGGTCCGGCGATCCGACGCCGCTGCGCGACCACGTCGCCGCCCGCGCCGCCGAGCTGACGCTGCCCGGCGAGGAGCGGATGCGCGAGCTGGTGGCCGGCCGGCGGGTCGCCGTCGTCGGCCCGGCCGCGCCGGACGCCGCCGTGGGCGAGCTCATCGACTCCCACGACGTCGTCGTGCGGACCAATCTGCGACGGCCCCCGGGCCCCGAGGCCGCCGAGGAGATCGGGGCCCGGACCGACATCGCCTACTACGCGGTCATCGACGTCGCCCGGACCGGCGAGCAGATCGCCCGGCTGATCGAGGACGGCGAGCTGCGGCTGGCGGTCACCCGCCCGCACGCGCTGCCGTTCTTCGGCGGCGAGCTCGCCGGCCTGCCCGAGGGGCTCCGCCTGGCGCGCACCGAATTCGGCCTGTACTTCCGCGGCGCCCCGATGGGCGTGCAGCGCATCCTCTACGACCTGCTGCAGTTCTCGCCGGCGGAGATCTCGCTGTTCCACGCCGACTTCTACGCCGGCCCCGAGGTGACCACGGCCGGCTATCGCGACGAGGCGGCCAGCTTCGGCCCGCACTCGCTGGCCAACGACCCGGTGGTGATGCACGACCTCAGCTTCGAGTTCCGGTTCACCCGCCGGCTCGTCCGCGCCGGACTCGTCACTCCGCACGGTCGGGCGGCCGAGGTGCTGGCGCTGGACGAGGAGGACTACCTCGCCCGGCTGGAGACGGGGCCGCTGGCCGCCGGACTGCCGGGATGCGGGCCCCGACGGCGATGACTCCGCCGGAGGTGTGGGAACGCGCGCGCTTTCCCACAGTTTCCACGGGGCCATCGTGGCGGTGAAGCCATCGTGGCGGCGGGGGAGGCCGCAGGGCGCGACGCGCCGCCCGGTAGGCTGGAGAGCTCGCGCAGCAGGCCCGTCGGAGGGACGGGGGAGAGGAAGGGATCGCATGATCCGGGTGATCTGTGTCCGGCACGGGGAGACCGAGTGGAACATCGCCCACCGCCTGCAGGGCCGCTCGGCGGTGGACCTCGCGGCCAGCGGGGTCGAGCAGGCCCGTGCGGCCGGCCGCTACGTGCGCGGGCAGCACCCGACCGCCGGCTACGTCTCGCCGCTGTCCCGCACTCGGGCCACCTTCGACGCCTTCGGCCTGGACTTCGAGCCGACGGAGCGGGCCGATCTCGTCGAGCAGAGCCTCGGGGACTGGGAAGGTCGGAAGACCGCCGCAGTGCGCGACGGCGACGCCGAGCGGTACCGGGCATGGAAGCGCGGGGAGGGCGCGCCGCCGCGCGGCGAGCCGACCGACGCGGTCGTCGAGCGCATGACCCGGGCGTTCTGCGGCATCGTCCGCTCCGCCGCCGAGCTGCCGGCCACCCCCTCGGTCGATGCCGAGCAGGACCTGCGCACCGTGGTCCTCGTCTCGCACGGCACCGCCACCAAGGCGCTGCTGGAGGGGCTCGGCCTGGCCGAGCGCTCGCAGGTCATCTCCCTGACGGCGGGGGCGATCAGCGTGGTCGACGTGCCGCTGCACGACGGACCGCTGAGCTCCTCGCTGCCCGGCGGGGGCGCCGCCGTCGCCGGCGGGTCCGAGGCCGAGGCGGAGATCATCCGCGGGCTCGACGACGAGCAGATCCGCTCCCGGGCCAGGCTGCGGATGTACAACCTGTCCCCGGAGGTGCTGGCGACGGCGGCCGGAACGGCGGAGACGTCCGCCTGAGGCCGCCGGCGGGGCGGAGCCTCAGATCGTGACGTGGCCCTGCGGGGAGCGGAAGGTCACCGACATGATCCCGGGCGTGCCCGAGGGGGCGACCCAGTCGACGTCGACGTCCGCGAAGGGATCGGCGTCGGGGCAGGACAGCCAGTCGGCCACGCGGTCGCGGGAGCCGGCGATGGACAGGCGGACCAGCTCGGCCTCCGGCTCGTAGGCCTGCGAGGGGTGGAGGTCCTCGGTGCCGTCGTCCCAGCGCAGCAGGTAGGGGACCTGGGGATCGGCGATGAGCCCCTTGATCCCGATCTGCCGCCAGGTCAGCTCCTGGCCGTCGGGGAACTTGCGGTTGCCGGGGACGGCGCGGCGGCCCAGCCGCTCCTCGAAGGGGGCCAGGTCGTCGACGGTGACGCACCAGCCCATCCAGCCTCCGCCGACCTGCGAGCGGTTGCGCACCGCCTGGCCGAAGGGCGCCTTGTCCGCCGAGGGGTGGTCGAGCACCTCGACGACTTCGAGGTACTGACGGTTCGCCAGCGGGATGATGGCGTTGCGCGTGCCGAAGCGCGGATGGATGCCGCCTCTGACGCGCTCCACCCCGAGTGCGGACACGATCCGGTCGACTGTGGCGTCCATGCCATCGGGGCCCACCGCATAGGAGACGTGATCCAGACGCATCATGGGTGCATTCATGCCCCCATCCTGACACCGCCGTGGTCCGTCTCACGAATCCGGGCCGGTTCATGACGCCGGCCGCTGACCTGGGGTGATCTTCTACGGCATGTAGAAACACCCGGTCGGCGGCACGCGGCGCGGGGCCGCGGGCACGTATCCTGGTCAGGTGCTCAAGACCGCTCTGCAGCCGAGATGGCTGGCGACCCTCGCCCTGGCGCTGATCCTCGCGACGGTGTTCGTGGTGCTCAGCGCCTGGCAGTTCGGCCGCTCGCAGATCGACGACGACGCCACCGGCGCGGACCCGGCGACGGCCGGCTCCTCGCTCGAGGAGGCGCTGGACGACCCGACGCCGCTGACCGAGGTGATCCGCCCCGGCGAGCCGATGGGCGGTCCGCAGGCCGACACGGTGGTGAGCCTGCAGGGGGAGTTCGTCGAGGGCACCGAGGTGCTGATCGACCAGCGGCTCCAGGATGATCGCGAGGGCTACTGGGCAGTGGCCGCCTTCGCCGTCGACGGCGCCCCGGAGGGCCAGGTCATCCCGGTGGTCCGCGGCTGGGTGGCCGATCCCGACGACGCCGACGCCGCGCCCTCCGACGACCAGCTCGCCGTGGTCGGCCGGCTGCTGCCCACGGAGGCCCCGGTGGCCGAGCCGCGGCCCGACGGCCGCGTGCTGCCCTCGCTCTCCGTGGCCGAGCTGATCAACCGGTGGGACACCTCCTCCTACTCCGGCTTCGTCGTGGCCTTCTCCGCGCAGCCGGCCGAGGCGGCCGGGTCGGCGGGAGGGCCCGACGGCGCCGAGGTCGACGCCGCCGCCGAGGACTCGCCGCTGGAGAGCGTCTGGGTCGGTCCGCAGCCTGAGGGCCCGCAGATCCACTGGCTCAACGTCTTCTACGGGGTGGAGTGGACGTTCTTCGCCGGCTTCGCGTGCTATCTGTGGTGGCGATTGGTCAGGGACGACCACGAGCGCCGCCTGGAGGAGGAGCGGCTGGATCGCGAGTGGGAGGAGCAGTGGCGCCGCGAGCAGCTGGCCCGGCGCGCCGAGCAGTCCGGCCGCCCGGCCGGAGAGCCAGGATCTGATGGACCCGAGGAGCAGACGCATGACTGACCAGCCGACCCCCGACGACGACCTCCCTCCCGCCCCGCCGCGGCCGAAGCAGCGCCGCTTCCAGGGGACCATCGCCCAGATCTCCGGGGCGCTGGGCTTCTACCGCGTCTGCGCCTACGTCACCGGCATGATGCTGCTGCTGCTGGTGGCCAAGATGATCATGACCTACGCCGTCGGCGTCGAGCTCTACGCCGGCGGCACCGCCGAGGACGGCTCGGCCAATGCGCTGGGCTTCCACAGCATCGGCTCGGTGGTCGGCGGACAGGCCGTCTCCTACTGGGTGGCGGTGGTCCACGGCTGGATCTACGTGGTCTACCTGATCTCCGGCTTCCGCCTGTGGTTCCTGATGCGCTGGCCCTTCGGCCGGCTGGCGACGATCGTGCTCGGCGGCGTGGTGCCGTTGCTGAGCTTCATCGTCGAGCGCCGCATCGCCGGCGAGGCCCGCCGCGAGATGGAGCAGAACCCCGAGGCCGCCCGCCGGTACTGAGCTCCCGGCCCCGGCGTCCGCACCGCCGGCGGCGTCCTTTAGGATGGACGAGTGACTTCTCAGCCTGCTTCCGAACGGCCCGCCCACGAGGCCCAGACCGTGCTGGTCGTCGACTACGGCGCCCAGTACGCTCAGCTCATCGCCCGCCGCGTGCGTGAGGCCCGCGTCTACTCCGAGGTCGTGCCGCACAGCCTCACCGCCGCCGAGATCCTTGAGCGTCGCCCGTCCGCGGTGATCCTCTCCGGCGGTCCCGCCAGCGTCTACGCCGACGGCGCGCCGTCGGTGGAGGAGGAGCTCTTCGCCGCCGGGGTGCCGGTGCTCGGCATCTGCTACGGCTTCCAGGCGATGGCTCACGCCCTCGGCGGCGAGGTCGCCCGCACCGGCGACCGTGAGTACGGCAAGACCGAGGTGCGGTCGACGAACGCCCCGCACTCGCTGCTGTCCGGCACCGACACCACGCAGACCACCTGGATGAGCCACAGCGACTCCGTGCAGGCCGCGCCGGCCGGCTTCGAGGTGCTGGCCTCCTCCGACGGCGCGCCGGTCGCGGCCTTCGCCGACGCGGACCGCCGCCTCTACGGCGTGCAATGGCACCCCGAGGTCCGGCACTCGCCGCAGGGCCAGAAGGTGCTGGAGAACTTCCTCTACGACGGCGCGGGGCTGACGCCGGAGTGGACCACCGGCAACATAGTCGAGGAGCAGGTCGCCGCGATCCGCGAGCAGGTCGGCGACGCCCGGGCGATCTGCGGACTGTCCGGCGGCGTCGACTCCGCCGTCGCCGCCGCACTCGTCCAGCGCGCCATCGGCGAGCAGCTGACCTGCGTGTTCATCGACCACGGCCTGCTGCGCGAGGGCGAGGCCGAGCAGGTCGAGCGCGACTTCGTCGCCGCCACCGGGGCGAAGCTGCACGTCGCCGACGGGCGCGAGCGCTTCCTCACCGCCCTGGAGGGCGTCTCCGATCCCGAGCAGAAGCGGCGGATCATCGGCCGCGAGTTCATCCGCGCCTTCGAGGACGCCGAGGCCGCGGTGCTCTCCGCGGCCCACGCCGAGGGCGCGAAGGTCGAGTTCCTCGTCCAGGGCACGCTCTACCCCGACGTCGTCGAGTCCGGCGGCGGCGAGGGCGCGGCCAACATCAAATCCCACCACAACGTCGGCGGGCTGCCCGAGGACATGGTCTTCCAGCTCGTCGAGCCGCTGCGCGCCCTGTTCAAGGACGAGGTCCGCGCCGTCGGCGCCGAGCTGGGCCTGCCGGCCGAGATCGTCCAGCGTCAGCCCTTCCCGGGGCCGGGGCTGGGCATCCGCATCATCGGCGAGATCACCGAGGACCGCCTGGAGGTGCTCCGCCGCGCCGACGCCATCGCGCGCGAGGAGCTCACCGCCTCCGGGCTGGACCAGGACGTCTGGCAGATGCCGGTGGTGCTGCTCGCCGACGTCCGGTCGGTGGGCGTGCAGGGCGACGAGCGCACCTACGGCCACCCGATCGTGCTGCGCCCGGTCAGCTCCGAGGACGCGATGACCGCCGACTGGTCGCGGCTGCCGCACGACCTGCTGTCGCGGATCTCCAACCGCATCACCAACGAGGTCTCCGAGGTCAACCGAGTGACCCTCGACGTGACCTCGAAGCCCCCGGGGACCATCGAATGGGAATGATCCAGCATCATCGTCCACGAGAAGGTGATCCTGCCGGAAGGTCAGAAGTGAGCAGAGACGACACGAGCACCGCCGGATCGGCGGTGCACGAAGACCTGGTCAGCGCCGCGCGCACGGAACAGACCGTCGACCACGCCGCGGGGCGGGCCGACGACGTCGCGGACCCCGCGGACCCGGTGGGCGCCTGGGCGGAGTCGCTGGACTCGGGGGCGGACAACGACACGATGCTGCGCTTCACCCCGTCGCGACAGAACGCCGTCGACCTGACCGATGCCAACTCCTCGGGTCAGATGCAGCTCTTCGCCGGACGGCGCACGCGCCTGTCGACGCTTCTCAACGAGGACGCCGCCTTCGCGGCAGGACGCGAGGCCGCCGCGGCGATCCGCGCCAAGGTCCGCGAGATGTCCGAGGAGCGCGGCATCGACGTCGGGCATCTCGCCGCCGGCGTCGCCAGCTGGACCGAGGAGACCGCCGCCGGCGCCGAGCAGTTCACCGCCCCGGTGATGCTGGTGCCGGTCTCGCTGCGGCCGCGGCCCGACGGCGACGACTTCGAGGTCCAGTTCACCGCCCCGGCCCGGCTGAATCCGGCGCTGGCTCGGCATCTGGCCGACCGCCACGGACTCGTGCTGGATCCGGCCGAGTTCGAGGTCGCCGGATACGCCACGGCGCGCTTCGACCCCTCGCGCACCTCCGAGCTGCTCGACCGGCTGGCCGCCCGCCGTGCCGGAGAGTCCGAGGACGGCGACGGTGCGCTGGGCTCGCTGCAGGTCTGGCGCCAGGTCTACCTGTCGACCTTCGCCGACGTCAGCGGTCTGGGTCGGCCCGCCGGGCTGGACTCGTCGCATCCGGTGCTGCGCGCGCTGGCCGCGTCCGAGCCGCTGTCCCAGCCGGAGGCCGACGCCGAGGCGCAGGCGGCGCCGAGCCTGGACGATCGCGATCCGCAGGACGAACGACTGGTGGTCGACGCCGACGCCGATCAGCAGGCCGTGCTCGACGCCGTCGCGGCCGGGCAGTCGATGGTGGTGTCCGCCCCGCCGGGCACCGGACAGACGCAGACGGCGGTCAACGCCGTCGCCGCGCTGGCCTGGGCGGGCAAGCGCACTCTGGTGGTCTCCGAGCGGGCCGCCGCGGTGGAGGAGTTCACCCGCCGGCTCTCGCAGGCGCGGCTGGGCACGCTGGCGCTGCAGGTGCCGGCGTCGACGACCACCGAGGACCTCCGGCAGCAGCTCATCCGCGCGATCAAGCGGGTCGAGCGCTCCGAGCCGCCGCGACTGACCGGTCTGCAGGAGCGGCTGCGCGAGCGCCGGCACGAGCTCGTCGACCACGTGGACTCGCTGCACCAGGTGCGCAGCCGGTGGAGCTGCTCGCCCTACCAGGCGATGCAGGCGCTGGCGGCGCTGACCTCGCTGAACCCGGCGCCGTCGACGAGCGTGCGGCTCAAGCGCTCGGTGCTGGACACCACAGTGGACCGCAGCCAGGTCACGGTGAAGCTCGCGCGCGCCGCTGAGCTGGGCGCCTTCTCCGCCGAGACCCGGCGCAGCCCCTGGTACAACGCCCGGCCGCGGAATCGGCAGGAGACCGACGACGCGGCGGCTCTGGTCGCCCGGCTGCGCGAGGAGCTGCCGCAGCTGAAGGGCCACATGGAGACTGCGGCCGCGGTCACCGGGCTGCGGCCCGGGACCTCCTTCTCCGACTGGCACGCCCAGGTGATGCTCTTCCAGCGCGTGCAGGAGTCGCTGGGGAAGTTCGCCCATGACGTCTACACCAAGCCGGTCGACGACCTGATCGCGGCCACGGCCCCGGGGTGGTGGCGCAAGCAGCACGGTGTGGAGATGACCTCCATCGCCCGCTCGCGGCTGCGCCGGGTGGCCAAGGAGTACATCCGCCCCGGCGTCTCCATCCATGATCTGCATTCCTCGCTGGTCGAGGTCCAGACCGAGCGCGAGGAGTGGGCCGAGCACGCCGTCGACGAGGTCCGGCCGAAGGTCCCGAAGAACCTGGACCGGCTGGCCGACGCAGTGGGCGCCGTGCAGGCGCATCTGGAGAAGCTCGTCGAGGTGCTCGACCCCGACGTCGCCGAGCGGCACCTGCACGGCGTCGCCGGCGGCTCCGAGCCGGTCGGCGGCGACGGCGCCGCGGACTCGGCGGACTCCGGGCGTCGGACGCTGCTGGACATCCCGTTCGCCCGCATGGTCGACGTCGTCGAGGCCCTCGCCGAGGACCAGGAGCCGCTGGAGACGCTGCCCGAGCGCACGCTGGTCACCGAGCAGCTGCGCGAGCAGGGATTCCGGGAGCTGATGGAGGACCTGGCCGAGCGCGAGGTCCCGGCCGAGCGCGTCGCCGACGAGCTGGAGCTGGCCTGGTGGCAGTCCACGCTGGAGGCGATGATCTCCGGCGACGACTATCTCGCGATGACCTCGGGGGAGAACCTGCGGCGCATCGAGGAGGAGTTCCGCGCCGCCGACGCCGCGCACATCGAGGCCGGCGCCCGGCGGCTGGACCACAGCCTGTCGGTCCGCTGGAAGTCCGCCGTCGAGGCTCATCCCCAGGCCGCGGCGCGGCTGAAGGAGCTGCTGCGCGACGGCAGCCCGACGGTCGCGGCGCTGGACGAGGTCGCCGACGAGCTCGTCCAGCCGCTGGTCCCGGTCTGGACGAGCTCCCCGCTGGGTCTGGTCGAGCAGTTCCCCGAGGATCTGCGCGCCGACGCGGTGGTGCTGCTCGACGCCGAATCGCTGTCCACGGCGTCGGCGCTGGGCGCGATCACCCGCGGCGCGCAGGTGGTCGCCTTCGGCGACCCGGCGACCGGGGCGCCGAAGCCGCTGCAGATCTCCGCCGATCCGACGGCTCCGGCCGTCGACCGGGAGGTCCCCGAGTCGATCCTCGACCGGCTGGCCCGGGTGCTGCCGGTGCACCGGCTGCGCCGCGTGCACCGCGGCGTGGACCAGGAGCTCACCGAGCAGCTCTCCGAGGAGGTCTACGACGGCGACCTGATGCGCCTGCCCGACGCCGCGCAGCTGACCGGTCAGGGGCGCCGGCTGACAGTGGAGTCGCTGGCCGAGTCCTCGGCCGTGCCGAGCGCCGGCGACGTCCCCGACTCGCCCACCCGCGAGGTCAACCGCGTCGTCGACATGGTCTTCGACCACATTCGGTCCCGGCGGGACGCCTCGCTGGCGGTGATCACCGGCTCGGAGCGCCACGCCCGCCGGGTGGCCGACGCGCTGAAGGTGAATCTGGCCAACCACTCCTGGGCCCGGGGCTTCTTCGAGGCCGAGGGGCGCGAGCGGTTCGTCGTCGCACCGGTGGAGCGGGCCCATCACCTGGTCCGTGACCAGGTGATCTTCTCGCTGGGCTTCGGCCGCGGCGTGTCCGGCGATCCGGTGCGGGAATTCGGCGCGCTCTCCGGCCCCCGCGGCCGCGAGTACGCCGCCGTCGCCGCCACCCGGGCGCGCGAGCAGCTGCGTCTGGTGACCTCGCTGACGCCGGAGCAGCTCGACGTCGCGTCGCTGGATCCGGGGGCGGCGCTGGTGATGCGGCTGGTCGACCGCGGCCTGCGGGGCGGCGGCAACCCGACGGCGTCGGCGACGCTGACCGACCCGCTGGTGATGGACCTGGTCGACCGCATCCGGGCTCGCGGCGGTCGGGTCGAGGACGGCTTCCACGGGACGCTGGATCTCGCGGCCTGCCCGCGCAAGATCTCGCCGCAGGTGCCGGTCACCCCGGTGGCGATGGTCTCCGACGGCACCGACGGCTATGCGGCGATGTCGGTGCGCGAGCGCTCCCGGCAGAATCCCGAGCAGTTCGAGCAGCTGGGCTGGACCCACGTGGTGCTCTGGACCATCGAGGTCTTCACCGATCCGGCGCGCTGCACGGAGACGGTCGCCGAGAAAGTCGGTCTGGCCGCCGGACCGGAGTTCGCCGAGCACGGCCGCATCGCGCTGAAGACCACCGGCGCCCTGGCCGACCGCGAGCCGGAGGAGGCCGTCGGGGCCCGCGTGCGCTTCGGCGGGGCCGCCGACGTCGGCGACGAGGACTCCCGGCGCCGCGCGACGACTGAGCCGTCGCCGCGTCAGCGCGGCCGGACCAGCTGAGCCGATGTCCGCGGACCGCAGCGAGGATCGCGTCGAGGACGCCGCCGGGGCGGAGGGCGCCGAGCGGCCGAGCCCCCGGCGCCCGGCCGCTCCCGCGGCCCGGCGCGGGCGGCGCGGGACGCGACGGGTGGTGGCTCCGGCGACGTCGGGCCGGCCCGAGGCCGAGGAGGCCAGGCGGTTCCACTCCGCCTCGGCCGACGGCGACGCGGCGACGAGCGAGCCGGCGTCCGGCACGGCCGACGACGGCTCGGAGGAGTCGGCGCAGGCGCCGAGGACGCGCGTGGCCCGTCCGGCCGAGGGAGCCGAGCGGCTGAGCCCGCGCGACCGGTGGATCCTCGAGGAGCGCCCGCCGCACTGGTGAGTCTCTCCGGGGCCTTCCTGCACAGGCCTCTGCTCTCCGCGTCGGACACGCCGTCCCGTCCACAATTCCCCGGCCGCGGCTGGTCGCCGGGGCCCGCTGCGGCGACGCTGGAGCCATGAGCACAGCCTCCCGTGGACCCGCCGTCTCCGCCGCCGTCGCCGGTTCCTCCGCGGCGCCGCCGCTTCCGCCGACGTCGCGTCGAGCCCGCCGCCTCGGCCAGCAGCAGCCGATGCGCCTGCCGGCCCCGCCGCGTCCCACTCCGGCCGCCGCGCGGAGCGGGACGCCCGACCCTGACTCCGTCACCCCGGATCCGCCCCCGCCGGGCCGCGGGGACCGGACGCGTCCTGCGGGGCGGAGTCATCGATCCGGGCGCTGGTCCGGCCGCCGGCCCGGGCGCCGGGCCGACGGCCGGTCGGCGCGAAGACCTCGCGGAGAGCGTCCGCCGCGGATGGCGCGCCGGCTCCGCGGCGCCTCGTCGACGCGCGTGGTGCGCCGGATGCGCCTGCCGCTGGCGCTGCTCTTCGCCTGCTGCGCAGTGGCCGCGGGGATGCTCGCCGGCGGCACGGCGCCGCCGGGCGAGAGAGTCACCGTCGTGCGCACCACCGGCGAGGCCGCTGCGGGCGAGACGCTGGAGGCGGCGCAGCTGGAGACGGCCCGGGTCGAGGCCGCCTCGGTGCCGGCCGAGGCCGCGGCCGCCGCATGGGGCGGGCCCGGGGAGGGCAGGGACGAGTCCGGCGCGGGGCCGAGCGAGGCCGGCGAGGAGCTCCTCGACCGAGTGGCCGGACGTCAGGCGGCCGTGCCCCTGCCGCAGGGCGCCGTGGTCCTGGAGTCTCAGCTCGTCGGGCCGGGGCTGCTCGACGGGCAGGATGAGGAGGTGGTGGCCATGCCGGTGCGGCCGGCCGACACGGCGCTGGTCGGGATGCTCACCCCGGGGCGTCGGGTCGACGTGCTGGTCTCCGGGTCAGGCCCGGAGAGCACGCCGCCGGCGGAGACGGTCGCGGAGGCCGCGCCGGTGCTCTGGACGCCGCAGAGCGCCTCCGACGACTGGCTGCCGGCTGATGATCAGGCCGGCGAGGTGGTGATCCTCGCCGTGGAGCCCGACGTCGCCGAGACGCTGGCCGAGGCCGCTCACCGCGGGCGGATCGATCTCAGCCTGGTCGAGTGAGCCTGGTCGAGTGAGCACGGGCGGCGGGTCTGGTGCGGCGGCGCCGCGAGGACCGGCCGTCGGCGGGGGACGGCCCGGTGCGTGCCGCTCAGGAGGAGGCGGCCTGGGCGCCGGAGCTGCCCGTGGATCCCGACGCGGCCGAGGAGGACTCGGAACCGGAGGAGCCCGCCGAGGACTCGGAGGAGCTCGAGGAACTCGAGGACCCTGAGGAGCTCGACGACTCCGACGAGGAGCCGGAGGAGGACCCGGACGAGGAGCTCGAGGCACTGTCGGAGGACGAGCCGGAGCCGCGGGAGTCGTTGCGGTAGAAGCCCGATCCCTTGAAGGTCACCCCGACGTTTCCGAACTTCTTGCGCAGCGTGCCGCCGCACTCGGGGCACTCGGTCAGCGAATCCTCGCTGAACGGCTGGACGATGTCGAAGGCGTGGCCGCAGTCCTTGCAGCCATAGGCATAGGTGGGCATCGAGATTCCTCGGGGGACAGGTCATGGCGGCGCGTCCGCCGCCGGCGGATCGGGCAGACGCTCCATTCTATACTGCGCCGCATCCCGCCCCCGCATCGTCGGCGGGGGACGCGGCATCGGCGGGCGCGTCGGTCACCCGGTCGGGTCGAGCAGCACCGGACCCTGCGCGGTGATCGCTCGGGCCACGCGCAGATCATGCGGTTCGACCGGGATGTCGCCGGCGGAGAGCAGCTCCTCAGGATGGACCACGGCGATCCGCTCCGGACCCGCGGCGCCCTCCGGCTCGGCGTCAATGCCCGCCGGACCGGCGTCCACCCCGTCCTCGGCGGTCTCGGAGCCCGGCCCCAGCAGGCGGTCGTAGTAGCCGCCTCCCTGCCCCAGGCGCACCCCGTCGCGGCCGACGGCCAGCGCCGGCACCAGCATCACGTCGACGTCCCGAGGGACCTCCAGAGCGGCGGGTTCTCCGGCGGGCTCGTCGAGGGGGAGCTGCCGACTGCGCCGCATCGTCGTCTCCGGGGTCCACGGGATCCACTCCATCCGGCGTGCGGGACCGGGGACGACGCGCGGCAGCAGCACAGTGCCGCCGCGCGCCAGGTGTGCGGTCAGGAACGGGCCGACATCGGGCTCGCCGGTCATCGGCCGGTAGGCGGCCACCACGGCCGTCGGGTGGATATGCGCCTGCAGCACCGCGGCGAGCTGGTCGGCACGGCGGGCCTGCTCCGCGGCGTCGAGCCCGGTCCGGGCGGCGCGCAGCCGGCGGCGCAGCTCAGTCTTCGTCGACATGCCCCCAGCGTATCCGCCGCCTCCGACCTGCGGTGAGTGCGGCCCGCGGGAACGCCGCCGCCGACGGGAACAGGGGGTCGGCGAGGACGGCGTCGTCGCCGTCGGCCGGAGGGGGTCACGCCGGGTCGGGGGAGCCGGCCTGGTCCGGCGTGGCGGCCGCCGTCGCAGTGTCCACCACCGGAATCGGCGTGGTCAGCCCCGCATGCGTGCTGCTGGGCAGGCTCAGCAGGCGCAGGACCTCGCCGGCGCGCCGCGTCCAGGTGTGGCGCTCGACGACGGCGGCCCGGCCGGCGAAGGCCATCCGCGCCCGCAGATCCGGCTGGTCGGCCAGCTGACCCAGTGCCGCGGCCAGAGCGCCGACATCGCCGGGCGGGACCAGCAGTCCGCGGTCGGCGTCGGAGATCCGCTCGGCCGAGTCCACCGGTTCACGGGTCGGCTGGTCGCCGGCGGCGCCCTGCCGAGAAGCCGGGCCGCGCAGCAGCGCCGGCAGGTCGCCGACGGCCGAGGCGACCACCGGCACGCCGCAGGCGAGGTGCTCGTAGACCGTCAGCGGCGAGATCGGCCGCCCCTCGCCCTCCTGCGCGGCGGGGAAGGGCGCCACTGCCACGTCGGCGCGGGTGAGCATCTGGGGCATGTCCGCGGAACGGGCCGGTCCGTGGAACGTCACCTGACGGTAGACGTCGAGCTCCGCGGCGCGAACCTGAAGCTGCTCCATCTGCGGGCCGCCGCCGATGATCTCCAGCATCCAGTCGCGGCGCCGCGGGTGGGGCGCCTCGGCCAGCGCGCGCAGCAGCAGGTCGATGTCGTGGCGGGGGTCCAGCGAGCCGACCAGTCCGACGGTGAACGGAGCCTCCGGGTCGCGGTCGGCAGGGATGAACCGGTCGGTGTTGACGCCGTGGGGGACCACGGCGAGGCGGGAAGCCGCCGCCTGCGCGGCCGCCGAGCCGCGCTCGGCACCCTGCTCGTCCTGTTCCTCCTGCTCGTCCGCGGCGTCGCTCCCGTCGCCGGCGAGCAGCTCGCCGGCCCACCGGGCCAGCGAGCTCGAGGCGCAGGTGATCAGGTCCGCCGCCGTCAGCGCGCGGACGGTGGGGGACCAGCAGGAGGTCGTCGCGTCGGCGCGCTCCTCCACCAGCGGGGCGTCGAGCTCCATGACCAGCTGGGCGGAATGTCCGGCGGCGGCCAGCTGCTCCTTCACCCGGGCGCCGGCGTCGGAGAACATCGAGCAGCGCTCGTAGATCAGGTCGAACGGCACCGCCTCCTCGACGGCGCGGAAGGCCAGCTGCGCCGCGGCACGGCCGACGGCCTCACGGCGAGCGTCGCCGGCGGACTCCGCCCCGGCCCCGCCGGATCCCGTCGGGGGCGAATCCTCGGCCTCGGCCGGCTGCATCGGACTCCGCGGCGCCTCGACCGGCACGGTGACCACCGGCAGGTCCCGCAGATCGGCGGGCTCCAGTCCCGGCGCCGTTCCCGAGGCCTCCTCCGGACGGTCCTGCCGGGTCAGGCAGAACACGGTGACGTCGTGGCCGTGCGCCTGGAAGGCGCGGATCATCTCCTGCACGCGGACCGAGGCCCCGGTCGTGCCGAAGAGCCCCACCGCGGGGTCGACGAGCAGATAGGCGATCTTCATGTCAGTTCCCTCCCCACCAGGTGCGTCCTGCCGGTCGACGGCGCGACGGCGTCGGCGCCGAGCTGCCCCGGGCACCTCGGCGCTGACGATACGCGGCGAGTCTCGGCGTCAGCTGTGCACCGTCTGAACGTCCGACGGCGGTCCGCTGGAGCCGCGGGGGATCACGACCGGCCCGGCGATCGACCGCCCCGACCGCCGTCGGGCCTGCTAGGCTCCGCCACGGAACAACGAGGACGGCGCCGCACCGGCGCCGCACCGGCGCGGCGCCCCGGCCCGGCGAACGGCGACGGCGCCGCGGCGACCATCGGTGATCCGTCGAGGCGACGACGCAGCGAGGCAGCGAGGAGAGACCTGCATGAAGGTGCTGGTGACCGGAGGAGCCGGCTACATCGGAGGCGTGGTGGCTCAGCAGCTGCTCGCCGGCGACCACGAGGTGGTGATCCTCGACGACCTCTCCACCGGCCATGACGACGCCGTGCTGGCGGGCGCGCAGTGGCACGAGGGCAGCATCGCCGCCGCCGGCGAGGTGCTGGACTCCAGCTTCGACGCGGTCATCCACCTGGCGGCGAAGTCCCTGGTGGGCGAGTCCGTCCAGCACCCCGAGCGGTACTGGCACGGCAACATCGTGGCCTCGCTGGCGCTGATCGACGCCGTCCGCGCCGCCGGCGTGCCGCGGTTCATCTTCTCCTCGACCGCGGCGGTCTACGGCACGCCCGTCAGCGACGCGATCACCGAGGACCACCCGACCGCCCCGATCAACCCCTACGGCGCCTCGAAGCTGGCCATCGACCACATGCTCGCCGCCGAGGCGGCCGCCCACGGGCTGGCCGCGGCGAGCCTGCGCTACTTCAACGTCGGCGGCGCCAGCGACGGGCTGTCCGAGCGCCACGACCCGGAGACGCACCTGATCCCGAACCTGCTGCGGGCCGCGGCCGGCGGCGGCGAGCCGGCGAAGCTCTTCGGGACCGACTACCCGACGCACGACGGCACCGCGGTGCGCGACTACATCCACGTGCTCGACCTCGCCGACGCGCATCTGCGCGCGATGGAGCAGATCCGGCCGGGCACCCATGAGGTGTTCAACCTCGGCACCGGCGTGGGCTCCAGCGTGCGCGAGGTCCTCGACGCCGTCGAGACCGTCACCGGTCGTCGGGTGCCGGTGACCGAGGAGGATCGCCGCCCCGGCGACCCGGCCACGCTGGTCGCCTCCGGGGAGAAGGCCCGCGAGGTGCTGGGCTGGACGCCGCGGCGCGCGCTGGTCGACATCGTCCGCGACGCCTGGGAGCACCTCTGAGCCGGCCCCGGCGCTGAGCCTACCCTGGCGCTGAACCGCGCGCGGCGTCGTCGCGACGCGCGGCCGCGGGGCGTTCAGCCCTTCCGGGCGGCGACGGCGGCGTCGTAGAGCTCGCGGGAGGTCGCCCCGTGCGCGGCGGCGACCTCCTTGGCCGCGGCCTTGACCTTCTCTCCGGCCTCGGCCCGGCGCAGCACCTCGGCCACCAGGTCCTCGTGGGAGGGCGCCGCCTGCTCCGCGGCGCCGCCGATGACCAGCACCACCTCGCCGCGCAGCTGCCGGGAGGCGGTCTGCTCGGCCAGCTCGGCGAGGCTGCCGCGCAGCACCTCCTCGTGCTTCTTGGTCAGCTCCCGGCACATCGCCGCGCCGCGCTCGCCGCCGAGCTGCTCGGCGCATTCGGCCAGCGTGGCCGCCGTGCGATGCGGGGACTCGAAGAGCACCGTGGTCCATTCCTCGGCGGCCAGCCGATGCAGCAGCCGACGGCGGTCGGCGCCCTTGCGCGGCATGAAGCCGGCGAAGGTGAACCGGTCGGTGGGCAGTCCGGAGAGCGCCAGGGCGGTGGGCACCGCCGAGGCTCCGGGGGCGGCGGTGACCTCCACCCCCGCCTCGACGGCGGCGGCGACCAGCCGGAATCCGGGGTCGGAGACGGCCGGCATCCCGGCGTCGGAGACCACCAGCACCCGGGCGCCGGCGGCGGCGCGCTCGACCACCTCCGCGGCGCGGGAGGCTTCGTTGTGCTCGTGCAGGCTGACCAGCCGCCCGGTCGGGCGCACGCCCAGCGCCTGGCACAGGTGCCGGGTGCGGCGGGTGTCCTCGGCGGCGACGATCTCGGCGCTGGCCAGCAGCGCGCGCAGCCGCGGGCTGGCGTCGGAGAGATTGCCGATGGGGGTCGCGGCGAGCACCAGCGGCACGTCCCAGAGACCGGCGGGGACGGCGACGGCGGAGGTCTCGTGCTCGTCCTCGGCAGCGTCCTCGGAGGCATCGTCGGAGGCGTCGTCGGCGCGGTCGGCCGGGGCGTCCTCCGGGGCGTCCTCCGGGGCGTCGTCCTGCGGTCCGCCCCGGAGCTCGTCCTGCGCGTCGTGGTCGGACATGGCGGCGGCCTCCATCGGCGGGCGGGTGCGGGAGCGTTCCGGAGATGCGTCGGCGACGTCGCGATCGTCCGGAGTGGGAGCGCCGAGGTCTCGGAGCTCGCCACGTAGCATACCCACCGTGACCCGCCAGACTCCCATCGTCGCCGCGACGGATCGCGCGACGTCGACCGAGGCCGCCCGCGGCGCCCGGCGCGCCCGGCTGCTCCGTCGACTGGGCGCCGAGCCCTTCCGCCCGGGCCTGTGGGGCGTCTGGATCCCGGCGCTGGTGACGATGCTCGCCGCCGCGCTGCGCGTGCCCGGGCTGGCACGTCCGCATGAGCTGATCTTCGACGAGACCTACTACGCCAAGGATGCCTACGCCCTGCTGCAGGCCGGCTACGAGCTCTCCTGGCCGGAGGAGGCCGACGAGGCCTTCCTCGCCGGAGCCCCGGCCCCGGAGGACGAAGCCTCCTTCGTGGTCCACCCGCCGCTGGGCAAGTGGCTCATCGCCCTGGGCATCCGCGCCGTGGGGGCGGATTCCGCCGTGGGATGGCGGATCGCCTCAGTGGTCGCCGGGGTGCTGACCGTGCTGCTGGTCGCCCTGATCGCGCAGCGGATGTTCCGCTCGGTCTTCCTGGGCGGGGTCGCCGGCGTGCTGCTGGCGGTGGAGGGCCACCACCTGGTGATGAGCCGGGCGGCGCTGCTCGACATCTTCCTCTCGCTGTTCGTGCTCGCGGCCTTCGGCGCGCTGCTGGCCGACCGCTGGCAGGGACGACGACGGCTGGCCGAGCTGCTGGCCCGCGCCCCGGAGGCCGGGGGCGGGGACGGCGGCCGTGCCGGAAGCCGGCGCGGTCCGCTGCTGCTCTGGCGCCCGTGGCGGCTGGCCGCCGCCGTGCTGCTGGGCTGCGCGACGTCGGTGAAGCTCTCGGCGCTGGCCTTCGTGGCCGTCTTCGGCGTGCTGGTCGTGCTCTGGGATCTGCAGGCCCGCCGCGCGGCCGGGCTGCGCGGCTGGTCGAGCGCCGGGCTGCGCGACGGGCTGCTGGCCGTGGTCACCGTGCTGCCGCTGGCCGCGGTCACCTATGTGATCACCTGGACCGGATGGCTGGTCACCTCCGGCGGCTGGGGGAGGACCTGGCATCTGACGCATCCGGCCGAGGGCCTCGGGCAGCTGGTGCCCGGGCCGCTGCGGTCGCTGTGGCATTACCACGTCTCCATCCTCGAGTTCCACGAAGGGCTCAGCGACGGGCACGATTACGCCTCCTCGCCCTGGACGTGGCCGTTCATGGGGCGTCCGGTGTCGATGCACTACGAGTCGATCGAGGCGGGGTCGTCGGGCTGCGGGGAGGCGGCGTGCTCGCAGGCGGTGCTCGACCTGGCGAACCCGGTGATCTGGTGGGGCGGGCTGGTCGCCCTGCTGGTCGTCGTCGCCCTGTGGCTGGGGCGTCGGGACTGGCGCCACGGGGCGATCCTCTCCGGGGTCCTCGCCGGATGGGCGGTCTGGCTGTTCTTCCCCGCCCGGACGATGTTCTTCTTCTACACCGTCGCCTACGAGCCCTTCCTGATCCTGGCGCTCGTCGCCGTCGCGGCCCTGGTGATGCGCCGTGGAGCCTCCCGCGCCGGCGGGCGTCGACCGGGGCGCGCGGGGTCGTCTCAGCGTGCGGCGGCGCTCGTGCTGGCCTTCGTGCTGCTGGCGACGGCGGCCTCGATCTTCTTCCATCCGCTCTGGACCGCGGAGCTGATCCCGACGGACCAGTGGCAGTGGCGCATGTGGCTGGAGTCCTGGGTGTGAGTCGCTCGGCCGGTAGAGTGGCGACTGTGACTGCTGACGCCCCGATCACCGAGGCCGCCACCGAACAGGTGGCGCATCCTGACCCGGCGACCAACGTGACCGACGGGGTCCTCGCCCTGTGCGAGAGCGACCCCCGATGCCCCGTCTACGCGGTGCCCAACGGCGTCGGCGGCTGGGTGGACGTGACCATCGACAGCTTCGTGGGACAGGTGCGTCGCACTGCTCGAGGGCTGATCGGCCTCGGCGTGGGCGTCGGCGACCGTGTGGTGGTCATGGCCCCGACCAGCTACTGGTGGGCGGTGATCGATCAGGCGATCTGGTTCGCCGGCGGCGTCTCGGTCCCGATCTACGAGACCAGCTCCCCGCAGCAGGTGGCCGACGTCGTCCGCCATGCGGCGCCGCGGCTGGCGCTGGTCGGCGGCGCGGAGATCGCCGAGACGGTCCGTCGCGGCGTCGAGGCCGCCGCGGAGGGGGTGCGGGTGCTGGCCGTCGACGGCGACGCGGCGCTGCGCGCGATCGCCGCCCACGGCGACGGCGTCGACGAGGCGACGCTGGAGGCGGCCCGCTCGGCGGCGCGCCTGGACGACGTCGCCACGCTGGTCTACACTTCCGGGACCACCGGCCGGCCCAAGGGGGTGCGCATCACCCACCGCAACCTGGCCGAGGGGGCGGCGAACATCGTGCCCTTCGCCCGCGACATCCTCGGCGAGGGGCCCTCGCGCACGCTGATCTTCCTGCCGCTGGCCCATGTGCTGGCCCGGGCGGTGCAGCTGATCTGCCTGCACCACGGCATCCAGGTCGCCCACAGTCCCGGCGCCGCCCGGCTCACCGAGGACCTGGCCAGCTTCCGCCCGGAGTGGATGCTCGCGGTGCCGCGGGTCTATGAGAAGGTCCACCAGTCGCTGCAGGACGCCGCCCGCGACGCCGGCCGCAGGCAGATCGCCGAGTCGGCGCGGCGCACGGCGGTGGAGTACTCGCAGGCCCGGCAGCGGCAGGCCGACGGCGGGGACGGCCCCTCGGCGGCGCTGCGGGCGAAGCGCGCGCTCTACGATCGGCTGGTCTACCGCCGGCTGCGCGACCGGCTCGGCGGGCAGATCCGCTATATGGTCTGCGGCGCCTCCGCACTCAGCCCGGAGATCGCCCACTTCTTCACCGGAGCCGGTCTGCCGGTCCAGGAGGGCTACGGACTGACCGAGTCCACCGCCCCGATCACGTTGAACATCCCCGGGGCCACGCGGCTGGGAACTGTGGGGCTGCCCGTGCCGGGCAGCACTGTGCGCGTGGCCGACGACGGGGAGGTCCTGCTGCGCGGATCGGTGGTCTTCGACGGCTATCACCGCGACGAGCGGGCCACTGCGGAGGCCTTCGACGACGCCGGCTTCTTCCGCACCGGCGACCTGGGCGCCCTGGACGAGGACGGATACCTGGCGATCACCGGCCGGAAGAAGGAGCTGCTGGTCACCGCCGGGGGCAAGAACATCCACCCGGCGCCGTTGGAGGAGCGGATCCGGCTGTGCCCGCTGGTGGCGCATGCGGTCGTCGTCGGCGACGATCGGCCGTTCGTGGCCGCGCTGATCACCCTCGACGCCGAGGCGGTGGCCTCCTGGAGCGCCGCGGCCGGCCACGAGGAGATGAGTCTGGGCGAGGCCGCCGAGCATCCCGCAGTGCGCGAGCAGGTGCAGCAGGCCGTGGACGCGGCCAACGAAGCGGTCTCTCGGGCGGAGTCGGTGCGGACCTTCCGGATCCTGCCGCTGGAGTTCAGCGAGGAGACCGGGCACGTGACGCCCTCGCAGAAGCTGCAGCGGCACCGGGTGATCGCCGACTGCGCCGAGGAGATCGAGGGGATCTACTCCCGCTGAGCTCGCCGGGCGCCGACTGTGCGGCGGGCAGATCCCGTCTGTCCCCGTCCAGTTGGGCGGGGCCACCATCCGTCCCCGTCGTGTTCCGATGTCCTGGTCCACCTGGACGAGGTCCGGCGAACAGCACGGGGCGGATCGGTCGGGAGGAACAGCACGGGCGGATCGGCCAGAACCGAGCGGTGGTCCGGGGCCAGTCGCTCGGCGCCCCGGGGAACCGGATCCGACGTCGTTGGCCGGGCCGGCGGCGACGGCGGCTAAGCTGGGGTGCTGTGAGTGATGAAGCTGCGAGCGAGCCCGCTGTCCGCGAACCGCATCCCGTCGTGCCCGGCGAGACCCCGCCGGTCTACCGGCCCCAGGAAGCCTCGGCCCCCGAGGACGAGTCGCCCCGGCGCGATCCGGCCGAGGAGAACTCCGGCCGCCGTCGGCGTCTGGAGTACCCGCCGGCGCCCGAGCCGCTGGCAGTGCCGGTGATCGACAACCACGCTCATCTGGACTTCCGCGACGGTCAGGCGGCGGTGAGCGTCTCCGAGGCGCTGGACGCCGCCGCGTCGGTCGGCGTCGCCGGGGCGATCAACGTCGGCTACGACGTCGGCTCCAGCGAGTTCTCCGTCCGCGCCGCCCGCCAGGACCGTCGGCTCAAGGCCGCCGTCGCGCTGCACCCCAACGACGCCCCGGAGCTGGCGGCCGCCGGGACGTACGACGACGCACTGGCCCGCATCGCCGAGCTGGCCGGCGACGAGGAGGTCGTCGCAGTCGGCGAGACCGGCCTGGACTACTTCCGCACCGGCGAGGAGGGGCGTGCCGCCCAGCGCCGGAGCTTCGCCGATCATCTGCAGCTGGCCGCCGAACGGGGCCTGCCGGTGCAGATCCACGATCGCGACGCCCACGGCGACGTCGTCGCAGTGCTGCGGGACGCCCCGCGGCTGCCCGAGGTGGTCGTCTTCCACTGCTTCTCCGGCGACGCCGAGCTCGCCCGCATCTGCACGGAGAACGGCTGGTACATGTCCTTCGCCGGCACGGTGACCTTCAAGAATGCCGAGTCGCTGCGCGAAGGGCTCGACGTCGCCGATCCCGAGCTGATCCTCGTCGAGACGGACACCCCGTTCCTCACCCCGCACCCGCACCGCGGCCGGCCCAACGCTCCGTATCTCATCCCGCAGACGATGCGGCTGATGGCCGAGCGGCGCGGCGTCGAGCTGGATGCGCTGTGCCGGCAGGTCATGGACAACACCGTCCGGGCCTACGGAGCCTGGCTGTGAGCGGCCCGGGCGACGGCGCCGCGGGCGGCGAGCTGCTCAGCGCGCCGCGGATCCGCGCCCTCGCCGAGGAGCTGGGGGTGCATCCCACCAAGCAGTGGGGACAGAACTTCGTCGTGGACCCGAACACGATCCGGCGGATCGTCAGCCTGGCCGAGCTCGACGGCTCCGAGCATGTGCTCGAGGTCGGCCCCGGGCTGGGGTCGCTGACGCTGGGGCTGCTGGACGAGGCCGCGCAGGTCACCGCCGTGGAGATCGATCCCCGGCTCGCCGCGCGGCTGCCGGAGACGATGGAGCAGATGCGTCCCGCCGGCGCGGGGCGGCTGCGTGTGATCCGCCAGGATGCGATGACGCTGGGGACCGACCGCGCCGACGGGCGGAGGGTCGGCGGGTCCGGCTCCGGCGGGGAGACGCTCGCCGGCGGCGACGACGCCGAGGTGGGCGCCCCGGACGTGCTGGTGGCCAACCTGCCCTACAACGTCGCGGTGCCGGTGGTGCTGCATCTGCTCCAGGTCCTGCCCAGCCTCACCAAGGGGCTGGTCATGGTCCAGGACGAAGTCGCCGACAGGCTCTGCGCGGGGCCGGGGTCGAAGATCTACGGGGTGCCCTCGGTGAAGGCCGCCTGGGACACCTCGATGCGCAAGGCGGGAGTCGTCGGCACGCGGGTCTTCTGGCCCGAGCCGCGGATCTCCTCGGGACTGGTGCGCTTCGACCGGCGCGATCCGGCCTCGGAGACGGTGAGCCGCCAGGAGGTCTTCGCCGTCGTCGACGCCGCCTTCGCCCAGCGCCGCAAGACGCTGCGGGCGGCGCTGTCCTCGCTCGCCGGCTCGGGAGTCGACGCCGAGGAGGTGCTGCGCGCCGCCGGTGTGGATCCTCGGGCGCGCGGCGAGACGCTGGAGGTCGGCGCCTACACGCGGATCGCCGAGGCGCTGCGGGACCGGGGCGACGCCGAGGACGGGTACGGCGCCGATGCCGACGCCGAGCCCGGCCCGGAGACGGGCGCTCCCTGAGATGACCCCGCCGGCGCCGTCGACGCCGCCCCGGCGGGGCCGTGTGTGGTTTCTGCTGGCCGCGGTCTGCGGCACGCTCCACGCCGCGACCAGCCTGGTGTGGGCCGCCGGCGGCGACTGGCTGCTGGCGACCGCCGGCGGGTCGGCGGCCGCACTCGTGGAGGACGCCCCGGGGTCGGCGGCGGCCGCGCTGGGCGCCGTCGGAGCGGCGAAGCTCGCCGCCGCCTGGGCGCCGCTGCTCGTCGAGCGGGCGCCCGGACGACTCCGACGCCTGCTGCGCGCCGCCGAGTGGTGCGCAGCCGTCGTGCTGCTGGCCTACGGCCTCGTCTGGCACATGCTGTTCAGCGGCGCCGGGCTGCTCGGGCTGTTCGGCGCACCGGAGGACCCCGGGGCGCTGACCGGCCACCTGCTGATCTGGGGGCCGCTGTTCTCGCTGTGGGCCGCGGCGCTGCTGGCAGGCCTGGCGCGCTCGAGACTCCCCGGCGGCGATTCCCGGCCCAGTCGGTGACCTGGAACGATTCCTCGAGAGCGGCTGGTGGTGAGCTGGACGTCGGCGCGGACGCCGTCCAGTCGCGCGCGATAGAGTGCCGGATCAGGCATATCGATCTCCCAGGAGGAACTCCCCAGGATGAGGGACAGTGAATTCTTCGGCCATGTCACCGCGGTCGCCCCCGGCAAGGTGAACATGAGTCTGCGCGTGGGGCCGCTCCGCGAGGACGGCTACCACGAGGTCGCGACCCTCTACCTGGCGGTCTCGCTGCAGGAGGAGGTCAGCGTCGTCCCGCGCGACGACGAGGCCATCACGCTGAGCCTCTCCGAACGGTCTGCGTTCACTGCCGCCCCGATCGACGACCCTGACGTGGACGACGCGTCCGCTTCCGGAGTGCCGCTGGACGAGCGGAATCTGGCCCATCGGGCGGCGTCGACGCTGCGCGGTCGTCTGGGGCTTCGCCGCGGAGTGGACATCACCCTGACTAAGAACGTCCCTGTCGCCGGAGGGATGGGCGGCGGCTCGGCGGACGCGGCGGCCACGCTGGTCGCCTGCTCGGCGCTCTGGGAGGCCGGGCTGACCAAGGAGCAGCTGGCCGAGACCGGCGCCGAGCTGGGGGCGGACGTGCCCTTCGCCATCCTCGGCGGAGCCGCCGTCGGACAGGGCGTCGGCGACGAGCTCTCCCCGCTGCTGACCCGCGGCGAGCTGCATCTGGTCATCGTCCCGGCCGCCGCGGGACTGTCGACGCCGCAGGTCTACCGGCGGCTGGACACGATGCGCGCCGAGTCCGCGGTGGAGGCGGAGGCGCCGCGGTTGGACCCCGACCTGGTGCGCGCGCTCTGCACCACCGATGCGGAGCTGATCGCCACGCTGATGGCCAACGATCTGCAGGCTCCGGCGGTCAGCCTGATCCCCTCGCTGGAGGACATGCTCGACGCGGGGCTCGTCGACGGCGCGCTGCAGGGGATCGTCTCCGGGTCGGGGCCGACGCTGGTCTTCCTGGCGCGCGACGCCGAGTCGGCCGGGCAGGTCGCCACGCGGCTGCAGGAGCGCACGTCGGTCTGGGCGATCCCGGTGACCGCTCCGGCGCCGGGGGCGCGGCTGCTGACGACCTGATCCGGCGGAGCGGGCGCGGCGAGTCGCCGTCGCCCCGTCCAGGGCCGCTGATTCTCCCTGAGCCCGCGCGGTTCAATACCCTGGAGCCCATGGCGCATCTCCTCGGAGCCGAAGGGCTCACCCTGACGTTCGGCACCCGCACCATCCTCGACGGACTGACCATCGGCATCGACGCCGGCGACCGCATCGGCATCGTCGGACGCAACGGCGACGGCAAATCGACGCTGATGCGTCTGCTGGCCGGCCGAGCCCAGGCCGACGACGGCCGGGTCACCTGGCGCGGCGGCGTCGACGTGGGCTTTCTGGACCAGTCCGACGTCCTCGACGGCGACGACTCCATCCGGCGGGCGGTGGTCGGCGAGATGGCCGACTACGAGTGGGCTTCCAGCCCGATGCTGCGCGACGTGGCCGACGGTCTGCTCGGCGGCCTCGACTGGGATCAGCCGGTCGGCGCGCTCTCCGGCGGCCAGCGGCGTCGCGTGGCGCTGGCGAAGCTGCTGATGGGCGAGCACGACGTGCTGATGCTCGACGAGCCGACCAACCACCTCGACGTCGAGGGCGTGGCCTGGCTGGCCGACCACCTGAAGAAGCGTTGGAAGGCCGACGAGGGCGCGTTCCTGGTGGTCACCCACGATCGCTGGTTCCTCGACGAGATCTGCACCACCACCTGGGAGGTCCACGATGCGACGGTGGACACCTACGAGGGCGGCTACGCGGCCTACACGCTGGCCCGCGCCGAGCGGGATCGGGCCGCGGCGGTCGAGGAGCAGAAGCGCCAGCAGCTGGTGAAGAAGGAGCTCGCCTGGCTGCGCCGGGGCGCTCCGGCGCGCACCTCGAAGCCCAAGTTCCGCGTGGACGCGGCGACTGCGCTGATCAACGACGTCCCCGAGCCGCGCGACACCGTCTCGCTGCGGCGGATGGCCACCGCCCGGCTGGGCAAGGACGTCCTCGACCTGGAGCACGTCACCCTGCGGCTGCGCGGCGAGGGCGACGAGCCGGCCGTCGCGGACGGTCGGACGCTCTTCGACGACGTCACCTTCCGGCTCGGCCCCGGCGAGCGGGTCGGCGTCGTCGGCGTGAACGGCGCCGGCAAGTCGACGCTGCTGCGCCTGCTGGACGGGCAGGTCACTCCCGACGACGGCCGGATCAAGCGCGGCCGGACCGTCCAGACCGCGATCCTCTCCCAGGAGGTCGAGGAGCTGCGGAAGAAGGCGCATATGCGCGTCCACGAGGTGATGACCGAGGAGAAGAACGTCTTCGTCGTCGGCGGCAAGGAGCTCTCCGGCGCGCAGCTGCTCGAGCAGATCGGATTCAACCGCAAGCGCCAGTGGACCCCGGTGAGCGACCTCTCCGGCGGCGAGCGGCGGAGGCTGCAGCTGCTGAAGCTGATGACCGGCGAGCCGAACGTGCTGATGCTCGACGAGCCGACCAACGATCTCGATACCGACACGCTGGCCTCGATGGAGGATCTGCTCGACGACTGGCCCGGCACGCTGGTGGTCGTCAGCCACGACCGCTATCTGCTCGAGCGCGTCACCGATCACCAGGTCGCGCTGCTCGGCGACGGCTCGGTCCGCCTGCTGCCCGGCGGCGTCGAGCAGTACCTGCGCATCCGGTCGGGCAGGGAGGCGGCCCCCGGCGAGGCGGCCCGCACGTACCGCGGGCAGACCAGCGCCGAGGCCGGCGCGACGGCCTCAGGGCGTGGGTCCGCCGCCGCACCGGCAGGTTCGGGGGAGTCGGCGAGCTCGGCGGCGCCCTCCGACTCCGCGTCCGCGGGCGGAGCCGAGGCCGCCGACGGCGCCTCCGCGGCCGAGAAGCGGCAGGCCCGCAAGCAGATGCAGCGGGTGGAGAAGCAGATGGAGAAGCTCTCCTCCCGGCAGCGCCGGCTGCACGAGGAGATGGCCACCGCCTCCGAGGCCGGCGACGTCGACCGGCTGCGCACGCTGCAGGCCGAGCTCGACGACGTCGACGCCCAGCTCGGCGAGCTCGAGGAGACCTGGCTGGAGGCCGGCGAACTGGCGGAGTGATCTCGCCGCCGCACATTCTGCGGATGATCATGACGCCATGATCCGGCGATTTGTCGACGCTGACCGGAAGGATCCGTCCGCGGCACCCTTCACGCCGATGTATTTCCTCCTGACCTGCGGTTGGTCGGGAATTCACGCCGATGCGACAGCCTCGTGCGGGTCCGATGATCACCCATCGGACCACCGCACACGAAGGGACGCATCCGTGAATCCAACGCGCACTCGAGCACTGCGCACGAGCCTCGGCGCCGCCCTGGCCGGCGTCACGCTCCTCGCCGCACCGGCCGCCGTCGCCGATCCCGGCGGACAGCCGGGCGGCCCCCATCGCGGCGGGGACTGGAACCAGGAGGCCTTCCGCGGCGACGTGGAGGTCGTCCCCGGCGACGACGCTTCGGCCACGACGTTGAGCGGCGTCGTCTTCGACGATGCAGACCGCGACTCCACGCAGGACGCGGGCGAGCGCGGCATCGAGGGAGTGTCGGTCTCGAACGGCCGCGACGTCGTGACGACGGACTCCGAGGGCCGGTACGAGCTGACTGTCGAGCCGGGGATGGACGTCTTCGTCACCCAGCCGCGCGGCTATCAGGTGCCGGTCGACGAGGACAACGTCGCCCAGTTCTCCTACACGCACCTGCCCGAGGGGTCTCCGGACCTGAAGTACGGCGGGATCGAGCCCACCGGCGCGCTGCCGGAGGCGGTGAACTTCCCGCTGGCCTCCAGCAAGGCTGCCAAGCACCCGCTGCAGAACTGCATCATCGGCGGCGACATCCAGCCCTACACTGCCTCCGAGGTCGGCTACGCGGCCGCCGGGGCCTTCACGGATCTGGCCGCCCGTGAGGACTACACCTCCTGCGGGGCGCTGTTCATCGGCGACGTCGTCGGCGACGACTTGTCGCTGTACTCGGGGGTCCGCGAGCAGACCGCCCGGCTCAACGGGCCGGCGCGGTTCCTGCCGGGCAACCACGATCTGGACTTCGACGCCGCGACCCGCGAGCACTCGGTGGACACCTACCGCTCGGAGTTCGGTGCGCAGTACTACTCCTATGACGTCGGGAAGCTGCACGTGGTGGCGCTGAACTCGATCGAGTACCCCGTCGGCGACAGCTACAACGGCTCGTTGGGCGACGAGCAGCTGGAGTGGCTGCGCCGGGACATCGCGCAGACGCCCCAGGACCGCACTGTGGTCGTCGCCTCGCACATCCCGCTGCTCGACTACGCAGACCAGGACAGCACGAAGCACCAGGTCGACGAGGTCGCCGAGATCCACGAGATCCTCTCCGGCCGGGAGGCGATCGCCCTGGGCGGCCACACCCACAGCATCGAGAATCTCCGTGCCGGCGACAGCCTCGCCGGCTGGCGGGAGAACTTCGGAATCGAGGAGCTGCCCTTCACCCACCTGACCGCCGGAGCGATCTCCGGCGACTGGTACTCCGGCGAGCTGCTCGACGCCGGCTACCCGGCGGCCATCCAGCGCGACGGCGGCGTGCCCGGCGTCGTGACGCTCGAGGCGCGCGGGGGACAGATCGCCGAACACTTCACCCAGCGTGGCGACGACGGGTCGAACCAGATGAACATCGGGCTGAACACTCCGTCCTATCGCGACTGGTTCGACACCTACCGCGACAGCGCCGGCGAGGCGCCCGCTCTGGAGACCGCCGGGACGGTGGCTCAGTCCGGCCTCGGCGAGACCTGGCTGAGCACGAACTTCTGGATGGGCGGCTCCGGCTCCGAGGTGCAGGTGAGCATCGACGGCGGCCCGGTCCGCAGCGCCGAGCGCACTCAGGCGATGGACGGCGAGGGCCAGCACGTCGGCGCCGAGTGGTCCGACCCGGAGGCGGTCCAGCAGCAGCTGGTCGACGGCGGCAACGTCGCCGACCGGTCCATGCACCTCTGGCGGCTGCCGATGCCGGAGGGCCTCGCCGCCGGCGCCCACACCGCCGAGGTGACCGCCGTCGGCGTCGACGGACAGGCGACGACCGAGACCTTCGAGTTCGAGGTCACCGAGTGATGCGACGCTCGTGATCCTCCGCGCACGTCCTGCACCCCGGGGGTCCGCGCGACTCTCGGGGTGCAGGACCGCCGCGCCCGACGCCCCGGAATCCCCGAGGTGCCCGGCCGCTGCGCGGATGTGAACTCCCCGCGCCTCTCATGCGAAGATGGACTGCATGCGTGCCCGCGCGTGTGGTCCGCCCTGGTGTAATGGCAGCACGCCAGCCTTTGGAGCTGTGCAGTCTAGGTTCGAGTCCTAGGGGCGGAACGGCCCCGGCCTCGGCCCCGGGCTCCCGGATCGCCGGGTTCCCGATAGGATCGAGGGGTCCTCCGCCCCCGTGTCAAGGAGCATCAGCACGTGCCCACGCTCGAGACTCGCCCCGCCGCCGTGATCGTCCTGGCCGCCGGCGCCGGAACCCGCATGAAGTCGCGGACGCCGAAGATCCTGCATCGCCTCGGGGGAGTGTCCATGATCGGGCACGCGCTCACCGCCGCCGCCGGCCTGCGGCCCGAGCACCTGGTCGCCGTCGTGCGCCACCAGCGCGAGACCGTCGCCGAGCACATCAGCTCCTTCGACCCCTCCGTGGTCCTCGCCGACCAGGACGAGGTCCCCGGCACCGGCCGCGCCGTCGAATGCGGCCTGGAGCAGCTCGCCGCCGACGACGTCGCCGCCGAGTCCGGCACCGTGGTGGTCACCTACGGCGACGTGCCGCTGCTGAGCACCGAGATGCTGACCGAGCTGGTCGCCGCCCATGAGGCCGAGGACAACGCCGTCACCGTGCTGACCACGGTGCTGGACGACGCCGGCGCCTACGGCCGGGTGCTGCGCGCCGAGGACGGCTCGGTCACCGGCATCGTCGAGTACAAGGACGCCACCGAGGAGCAGCGTGCCGTCCGCGAGATCAACTCCGGGATCTACGCCTTCGACGCCGCCGTGCTGGCCCGCGCGCTGGCGCAGGTCTCCACCGACAACGTCCAGGGCGAGAAGTACCTGACCGATGTGCTCTCGCTGGCCCGGGCCGAGGGCGGCCGCGTCGCCGCCGTCGTCACCGAGGACCGCTGGCAGGTCGAGGGCGCCAACGACCGCGTCCAGCTGCAGGCCCTGGGCGCGGAGCTGAACCGCCGCACCGTCGAGGCGCATATGCGCGGCGGCACCACTGTCGTCGACCCGGCGACCACCTGGATCGACGCCACCGTCACCCTGGACGAGGACACCACAGTGCTGCCGGGCACCCAGCTGCACGGCACGACGCACATCGGCCGCGACGCCGTCGTCGGACCGGACACCACGCTGACCGACGTCACCGTCGGCGAGGGCGCGGCGGTCACCCGCACGCACGGCGAGGGCGCGGAGATCGGCGACGGCGCGCGCGTCGGCCCCTTCACCTACCTCCGCCGGGGCACCCGGCTCGGCGAGACCGGCACGATCGGTGCGTTCTACGAGACGAAGAACGTCGAGATCGGCCGCGGCGCGAAGCTCTCCCACCTCGGCTACGCCGGCGACGCGGTCATCGGCGAGCACACCAACATCGGCTGCGGCAACATCACCGCCAACTACGACGGCGAGGCCAAGCACCGCACGGTGATCGGCTCGCATGTGCGCACCAGCTCGAACACGGTGTTCGTCGCGCCGGTCGACGTCGGCGACGGCGCCTACACCGGCGCCGGTGCGGTGGTCCGCAAGGATGTGCCCGCCGGGGCGCTGGCGCTGTCGGTGGCCCCGCAGCGCAACGCCGACGGCTGGGTGGAGCGCAGGCGTCCGGACAGCGGATCGGCCGAGGCGGCCCGTCGTGCGGCGGCGTCCTCGGACGAGCCGACGGATGCGGCGGAGTAGAGTCGAGACAGCAGCCAGGGAAGCGACCGGAGAGAAGGAAGAACAGGCATGGACGAGATCAGGCTGAGCGGGGAGAAGACCCTCGTCGTGGCATCCGGACGGGCGCACCCCGAGCTGGCGGACGAGATCGCCGCCGAGCTGGGGACCGAGCTGCTTCCGATGAGCGCCTACGAGTTCGCCAACGGCGAGCTCTACGTGCGCTCCGCGGAGTCGGTGCGCGGCAAGGACGTGTTCCTGCTGCAGTCGCACCCGTACCCGCTCAACAACTGGCTCATGGAGCAGCTCATCATGATCGACTCCATGAAGCGCGCCTCGGCCAAGCGCATCACCGTGGTCTCGCCGTTCTACCCGTATGCGCGCCAGGACAAGAAGGGGCGCGGGCGTGAGCCGATCTCGGCGCGTCTGGTCTCCGACCTGTACAAGACCTCCGGCGCCGACCGGATCATGTCGGTCGACCTGCACACCGCACAGATCCAGGGCTTCTTCGACGGACCGGTCGACCACCTCTTCGCCGTCCCGCTGCTGGCCGACCACATCAAGGCCCAGGTCGCCGGCGACGCGGTCACCGTGGTCTCGCCGGACACCGGCCGGGTGCGCGTCGCCGAGCAGTGGGCCGAGCGGCTCGGCGGGGCGCCGCTGGCCTTCGTGCACAAGACCCGCGATCTGACCCAGCCGAACATGGCCGAGTCCAAGCAAGTCGTCGGCGAGATCGAGGGCCGGACCTGCGTGCTCATCGACGACATGATCGACACCGGCGGCACGATCTCCGGCGCGGTGAAGGTGCTCAAGGACGCCGGGGCCAAGGACGTCATCATCGCCGCCACCCACGCGGTGCTCTCCGATCCGGCGCCCGAGCGTCTCGAGCAGTCCGGGGCCCGGGAGGTCGTGGTCACCAACACGCTGCCGATCCCGGACGAGAAGCGCTTCAGCAACCTCACGGTGCTCTCCATCGCCCCGATCCTCGCGCGGGCGATCCGCGAAGTCTTCGAGGACGGCTCGGTGACCTCGCTCTTCGAGGGCAACGCCTGAGCTGAGGCTGCAGGCGGCGGCTTCGCACCACCCGAGCCGCGGACATGAGCCGGTGCACAGTGCGGGTCGCCGACTACCTGGTCGGCGGCCCGCCCGGCGTCTGCGACCGGACGGCGCGCTAGCTCGGTAGGAAGCCGCGCAGCAGCTCCGCCGTCTCCGTCGGCTTCTGCGTCGGAATCTGATGGGCGACGCCGGACACCGTCGTCGCTGAGCCGCGAGGAACCCCGGCGGCGATGATCTCGGCCTGCTCCGGCGGGGCCACCGGGTCGTGCTCTCCGGCGACGGCCAGCACCGGCACGCCCACCTCGGAGAGCCGCTCGCGCAGATCGAAGCGACTCTGCACGCTGCACAGCGCGGCGTAGCTGGCATCGTCGGCCGCGCGCAGCGAGTCCAGCACCGCCTCCACCACGTGAGGATCCTCGCGGCGGAAGTCCTCGGTGAACCACTTGTCCGCGCTGCCCTCGGCCAGCGAGGCGGTGCCCGAGGCGCGGATCGTCTCGGCCCGGTCGATCCAGGTCTGCGGGTCGCCGAAGCGCGGCGCCCCGCCGACGACGACCAGGTGGGCGAAGCGGTCGGCGTGGTCGATGCCCAGCTGCAGCATCAGGCCGCCGGCCAGCGACGTGCCGGCGGCCGTCACGGGGACCTCGGCCATCCCCGAATGGCGCGCCTGATGCTCGACCACCGCCTCGACCAGCAGATCGCCCAGATCGGCCATGGTCGGCTCCGCCGGCGCATCCGTCCAGGGGGCGGAGAGGCCGTGGCCGGGCAGATCGACGCCGATCACCTGCGGGCCGGCCGCGGCGCCGCCGTCGACCAGATGCGCGGCGGTGCGCGCCCAGGTGCTCGCCACGTCGGTGCCGAGCCCCGGCACCAGGACGATCAGCGCGGTCGGTTCGGTCGGGGCGTGCAGCGTGGTGGCGCTCAGCGTGGTGTGCTCCATGGGGCCGAGTATCGTCGTCCGCGCCGTCGGCGGGCAAGGTCGGAGCCCGTCGTCGCCGGCCGGGGCGGCCGCCGGGACGTCGTGGGCGCGGCCTGGGCCGTGATAGCATGAGCGACTGTGCCCAGGCGAGGGAGCGCGGACGGCGAGGCCGCCGCGACTCCGTGATCGACGAGGCGAGGCTCGACAGCCCTCCGCATGCCGTGCAGCGTGCGATGGTCCGACGTCTTCCCCCGTCGACCCCTGGACGTCAGGACCGTCGACCAACGAAGGACACAGCATGTCGGACAAGATCATCATTCAGGCCCACCTGCGCGACGACTTCGGCAAGGGCGCCGCCCGCCGGGCCCGCCGCGAGGGGTACATCCCCGCCGTCGTCTACGGCCACGGCGAGGACCCGCAGCACCTGCTGCTGCCGAAGCACGAGACCACCCTGGCGGTCCGCAATCCCAACGCCCTGATCACTCTGGACGTCGAGGGCAAGCAGCAGATGGTGCTGCCGAAGGACATCCAGCGCGACGCCATCTACCGCAGCGTCGACCACCTCGACCTCCTCGTGGTCCGCCGCGGCGAGAAGGTCGTCGTCGACGTCCACGTCGAGGTCATCGGCGAGCCGGCCGTGGGCCTGGCCCACCTGCTGGACCAGCCGACCGTCGCCGTCGAGGCCGAGGCGACCCACCTGCCGGAGTCGGTCAGCATCGACATCACCGAGCGCACCGAGCACGCGCTGCCGGAGCTGCTGCAGCTGCCGAAGGGCACCACGCTGGCGATGTCGGACCTCGAGTCCCCGATCGTGACCATCTACGAGCCCGCCGCGCAGGACCTGGGCGAGGACGAGGAGTCCGACGAGGACGAGGCCGAGGCCGGCGGGGACTCCTCCGCCGAGGAGTCCGGCGAGGGCGAGGGCTCCTCCGAGGAGTGAGCGCTCCGGAGTCGATGCGACCCGCGGCGAGCGGGTCGATAGACTCGACTCCATGAGTTCAGAGAACTGGCTGGTGGCGGGGCTCGGGAATCCCGGGCCCCGCTACTCGCGCACCCGGCACAACGTGGGGCAGATGGTCGTCGACGAGCTCGTCGGCCGCATGGGGGCCGGCCTGGCCCGCACCAAAGTCGGTGCGCGGATGGTCGGCGCCCGGCTGCAGCCCGGCGGGCCCAAGATGCTCTTCGCCGTCTCCGAGGGCTATATGAACACCTCGGGCCAGCCGATCCGCCGGCTGATGGACTACTACGACGTCGACCCGGCGCGACTGATCGTCATCCACGACGAGGTCGACCTGGACTTCGAGCGCATCAAGCTCAAGCGCGGCGGCTCCGAGGGCGGGCACAACGGACTGAAGTCCATCACCCAGCACCTCGGCGGCGACCGCGACTACATCCGCGTGCGGGTGGGGGTCTCGCGTCCGCCGGGGCGCATGGACACCGCCGACTATGTGCTGCAGAACTTCTCCGCCGACGAGCGCAAGGCGCTGCCGCAGGTGCTGCAGCGCGCCGGCGACGCCGTCGAGCACGTCATCGCCGACGGTCTGACCGCCGCGCAGAACCGCGTGCACCAGCTCTGAGGCCGCGGCTCCGCGGAGCCGCTCCATACAGGCGACGCCGGCCCGGGTCCGCGAGGAGCGGAGCCCGGGCCGGCGTCGTCGTGTCGGGGCGGATCAGCCGTTCCGGCTGATCCAGGCGGATACCTCCCGGGCCTGCACCGCCACGAACTTCTTCATGTAGGGCTCGGCCGCCGACGCCAGCTTCTTGCCGATCAGCGGCACCGAGGTGGTCACCTCGCCGCGCACCGTCGCCAGCGTCTCGGAGTCGCCGCGGGCGTGCAGCACCTGCGAGGCCGTGGCCTTCACCGGGGCGGAGTGGATCGCGACGTCCATGTCCGAACGGCGGGAGCCGTCGGCGTCGGGGGCGGACCAGGTCTCGGTCACGGTGACCTGGACCTGACCCTTGATGACCTTCTTGGCGATGTCCGGCAGCTGGTCCACCGGCATCCGCTGCTCGGAGGTGACGGTGACGGCTCCGGCCGGATCGCCGTCGACGCCGAAGCTGATGAGCTCCGAGCCGACGCGCCCGGCCAGGTGCTCGTGGAAGTCGCGGGAGGTGTAGGCCTGCAGGATCTGCTCGGCGCCGTGGGAGATCACGGTCTCGGTCTCGAGGGCCACGGAGGGGTCTCCTTCGCTGGGGGACGTGTCCCGATCATCATAGGCGCCCGGCGGGCCGATCTGCTCTCGGCGGATCCGCCCCGAGCAGGATTCGTCGGCGTCGCGGCGGCCCCGGTCGCAGGGTGGAGTCATGAGCGACGAGACCACAGCCCCCAGATTCTCCGAGTCCGCCCGCGCCGAGATGCTCCACCGCCGCACGCTGGTGCTCGACGGCATCCTCGACGATGACAACGGCACGCTGCTGATGACGCAGCTGGCGCAGCTGGCCGCCGACGACCCCGACAGCGACGTCAGCCTCTGGATCCACTCGCCGGGCGGCTCCGTCCCGGCGATGCTGGCGCTGCGGGACCTCATGCGGACAGTGCCCTGCCCCGTCTCCACGCTCGTGCTGGGGATGGCCTGCAGCGCGGGCCAGTTCCTGCTGTCGGCGGGGACGCCCGGGCGCCGTCGGGCGCTGCCGCACGCCAAAGTGCTGATGCACCAGGGGTCTTCGGGGATCGGCGGCACGGCCGCCGACGTCGAGCTGCAGGCCGAGGACCTCCGGGCCACCCGGGACACCGTCCTCGAGGCGATCGCCCGGGACACCGGCCAGAGCGTGGAGACGGTGCGCGCCGACTCGCAGCGCGACACCTGGTTCACCGCCGAGCAGGCCCGGGCCTACGGGTTCGTCGACGAGGTCGCCGCCGACTTCGCCGTGCTGGCGCCGCAGGCTCGTCGTCGTCCGATCGGCCTGACCTCGACGGTCCTCGACGCTGCGGACCATGGGACAGGCAGTGCAGGAGGCGCGCGATGAGCAGCTACCCGATCCCGAACGTGATCACCCGCGACTCCCGCGGCGAGCGGGTCATGGACGTCTACTCCCAGCTGCTGGCCGAGCGGATCATCTATCTGGGCACCCCGATCGACTCCGGGGTGGCCAACACGATCATCGCCCAGCTGCTCCACCTGGAGTCCAGCGATCCCGAGGCGCCGATCGATCTCTACATCTCCTGCGAGGGCGGAGACCCGTCGGCGACGCTGGCCGTCTACGACACGATGCAGCACGTCCGCGCCGACGTCACCACCACCTGCGTCGGTCAGGCCTTCGCGGCCGGGGCCGTGCTGCTGGCCGGCGGGGCGGCGGGACGCCGTGCGATGCTGCCGCACACTCGGATCGTGCTGCATCAGCCGGCCATCAGCACCGGTCGCCAGGCGATTCCGGACCTCATCCTGCACGCCGACGAGCTGGTCCGCATCCGGGCCGAGATCGAGCAGGTCCTCTCGACGCACACCGGGCGCAGTCCGGAGGAGCTGCGGCGGGACACTGATCGCGACCGCGTCTTCACAGCAGGTGATGCGCTGCGCTACGGGCTGGTCGACGAGATCCTCGACGCCCGGGCCGCACCGGTGGCCGACGTCGCGGCGGAGCGTTCCGGCTGACCCGTCGGCCGGGGCCGTCTCCGGTGCCCGTCAGGCGGCGACGCCGAGCGGCGGCTCGATCAGCACGGCCTCGGCGGGAGAGCGCGGAGCCGCCGGATCGAGCGGGCGGACCGAGTCCGCGCCAGAGTCCGCGGGCGCGTGCACCGCGGAGTCGTCCTCGGCGAGCCGGGCCTCGCGCGCCGCGGAGCTCGGAAGGAAGCCCAGCACGCCCCGGCGGCCCCGCCGCAGCTCGTCGGCGACTTCCGTCGTCAGCTCGAGGAGCCCCAGCCCGAGGGCGCCGGCGACGGCGGCGATCATCTCCGAGGACGGTTCCTTGCGTCCGCGCTCGATCTCCGAGAGGTACTGCGGCGACAGTCCGGCACGGGCGGCGAGCTCGTCCAGGGTCAGCTCCTGCTCACGACGCATGCGGCGCAGCCGGGCTCCGAGAGCTTCCCGCCACAGCGGCTCCGGAGCGGCCGTCCTCGCGACGCCGCGGGCACGCGCCGAGGCCGGCGCTGCCGTGGTTCCGGTGATCGAGTCGCCCATGCGTTCACCGTAGGTCGCCGGGCGCACGGCGGGCCAGAGTCTCTGCCCAGAGCAGACGGGCCTGCCGGGCGTGCCTCAGCACCGTCGGCGAGCCTCACCGCAGACCGAGGCCGTGCGCCCCGCGAGCGAGGGACTCGGAGTCGACGTCGCCGACGACGAGGCGCTGGATGATGAAGCCGGGCATGGTCGCCAGCATCACCTGGGCGGCGGCGTCGACGTCTACGTCTGCCTCGAGCTCGCCCAGATCCCGCCGACGGCGCAGGAACTCCGCGTACTTCTCCCGCAGGCCGGTGATGCGCTCGGCCACCAGGGCACGGACGGTCTCGTCGCGCGCGGCCTCCGCCCAGGCGGCCGTGGCGACCCGGGTGACGTCGACGTCGGCCGCGGCGGCCAGCTCCTCGATCGCGGCGGCGGCCCGGCGCAGGACCTCCGGGATGCTCGGCGGCGGATCGGCGGCGATGGCCTCGTCCAAGGCGGGGGAGACCATCCCGATGCTCCGGTCGGCGAGTGCGGCGATGAGCTCGGCCTTGCCGCGGAAGTAGCCGTAGACCGCGCCCGCCGAGAGGCCGGAGGCGGAGATGACCTCGGCCATCGACGTCTTGTGGAAGCCTTGTCGGGCGACGCAATGCAGCGCGGCGGTGAGGATCTGTTCGCGGCGAGCTTCGCGCTGCTGATCGCTGAGTCGAGGCATGGGGACAACCTATAGCGAACGTTCGTTCTTGACAACGCCGGATCGGTGGATCCACTGTTAAAGAGAATGAACGTTCGATTTATATAGGAGCGAGTGTCATGACCAGCGAGGAGACTGACCGTCAGCGTGGAGGAGCAGGGTCGATCGGCCGGTCCTGGCTCGAGGCGGTCGGGTGCGTCGTGCTGATCGCCGTCGTCGGCGCGGCGGCGCTGCTGGCCTTCGCCGGGCCGGGATTGTCGGGCGGGCCGTGCGACGTCCCGCTGGCCGTCGTCGGTCCCGAGTCCGCCGTCGAGCAGGTCGATGACGAGCTCGCCGACGCGCTCGGGGCGGAGGCGATCGCCGTCGACCGCACCGAGGACGCACAGGCGGCGCGCAGCGCGGTCGAGGACCAGGAGGCTCGCGCGGCGCTGATCCTGGGGCGCGACGGCAATCGCATGCTGGTCGCCTCGGGCGCCGGACCGGCGGTGGCGCAGATCTTCGAGCGCGTCGCCGGCGATCTGCCGGAGCAGGCCGGCGGCCCCGCCGCCGTCGAGGACCTCGCGCCGCTTCCCGACGGCGACGTCCGCGGCGTGATCCCCGGAGCGCTGCTGCTGCCGACGGCGCTGGCCGGCATCGGCGCCGGGATGCTCGCTGCACGGCGGCTGGGCGGACGGGGCCGTGGGGCGGCGGTCGTGCTGGGTGCGGCCGGCGTCGCCGGTGCGACGTATGCCGGCATCCTGCAGGCCGGATTCGACGCGCTGCCGGGACCGGGCTGGGGCGCGGCGGCCGTGCTCGGTCTGGGCATGGCCGCGATCGGCCTGAGCGTGGCCGGCGCCCATCGACTCGGCGGACTGCCGGGCGCGGCGCTGATGATCGCGCTGACGATGCTGCTGGGCAATCCGCTCTCCGGGGCGCAGGCGGCCCCGGAGATGCTTCCCGGCGGCTGGGCCGAGCTCGGCCAGGCTCTGCCGTCCGGATCGATGGTCGCCGCGCTGCGAGCGGTCGCCTTCTTCGACGGGGCCGGCGCCGGCGCGGCGCTGACCGTGCTCGGCGCCTGGGCGACGGCCGGGCTGCTGGCGATGCTGCTGCCGACCCGGCGGCGGATCCGGGACCGGGTGCGTGCCGAATCCTCGACCCGGGACGCCCGGCGCCCCTAAGCTCCGGGGCATGACATCGGCGACGGCGAGCGAGGTGCTCTTCCTGCACGGGATGGGGGACGGTCCGCAGCTCTGGGACGAGCAGCGTGATCTGCTGCCGGCGGGATGGAGCTCGGCCGCTCCGGATCTGATGGCGGGCCCGCGGGCCGACGGCGCGCCGCTGCGCCTGGAGCGGGCAGTCGACGACGTCGTCGACGCTCTGGGGGAGCGGAGTGCTCCTCCCGTCCACCTCTGCGGCCACTCGATGGGTGCGATGATCGCCCTGGCCGCGGCGCTCCGGGCGCCTGAGAGGGTGGCGGGGCTGGTGCTCTGCGGCGGCCAGGTCCGCCCGCCGCCGGCGGCGATGGCGGCGCAGACCTGGCTGCTGCGCGTGCTGCCCGCGTCGACGATCGCCCCGGCCGGGTGGTCGCGCCGCGAGGTGCTCGACGCCCACCGCGAGGTCGCCGCCTTCGACGCCAGGGGCCGGCTCGGCGAGATCGGCAGTCCCGCCCTGGTGCTCTGCGGAGCCGGGGACCGAGCCAACCGCCCCGCCGCCTCGGCGCTGGCCGCCGGGATCCCGGGTGCCCGCCTGCAGATCATCCGCGGCGCGGGCCATCGTGTGCCGGCCGACCGTCCGACGGCCTTCGCTCGCGCGCTGCAGGAGCATCTCGGCGCGGCGTCGGGCTGAGCCGCGGCGTCGCCGGCCGGGACCAGGACGAAGATCAGCAGCGCCCAGCCCAGCACCGGCGTCGGCGCGGATCCAGGCCTGCTGGCTGCAGTCCCGACGTTCCCGCTGAGCGGACATATGTGCCCGCGGCCGGGCGGGGCAGTATCCTGTGGAGGTCCTCCCGACCGGGGCGCGGGATCCGTCCGCCGGCCCGGACGGCACCTGCGAAGGCACCCCCGACGACGGTCCTGTCACGAAGCGAGGCGAGCATCTCCATGGCATTGTCCGGTCTGCGCACGGCCCTGGCGGCGGATTCCTCCTATGCGCGGGTCGCCGCGGCGGCGTCGAAGCCGGCGTCCGAGCGGACCGAGGAGCTGCAGGTCGCCGCGACGTCCGGCATGCGCCCGGCGCTGGTCGCCGAGATCGCCGGGCAGCTGCGCACCGCCTCAGGCTCCGGCGTGCTGCTCACCGTCACCGCCACCGACCGCGAGGCCGAGGAGCTGGCCTCCTCGCTGCAGGCCTACCGGCCCGAGACCCGGGTCGCCCACTTCCCCTCCTGGGAGACGCTGCCGCATGAGCGGCTCTCGCCGCGCTCGGACACCGTCGGCCGCCGGCTGGCGGTGCTGCGCCGACTGGCGCACCCGGAGGAGGCCGGCGCGCTAGACGTCGTCGTCGCCCCGGTGCGTGCGGTGGTCCAGCCGATCGTCGCCGGACTGGGGGAGCTGGCTCCGGTGCGCCTGGCCGTCGGCGAGGAGCACGACTTCGACGCGATCGTCTCCGCGCTGGCCGACGCCGCCTACTCCCGGGTGGACATGGTCACCCGGCGCGGCGAGTTCGCCGTCCGCGGCGGCATCCTGGACGTCTTCCCGCCCACTGAGCCGCATCCGCTGCGCGTGGAGTTCTTCGGCGACGAGGTCGAGCAGATGCGCTGGTTCTCGGTGGCCGACCAGCGCTCCCTCGACGACGAGGCGCCCGCGGTCCTCGACGCCGCTCCCTGCCGCGAGCTGCTGATCACCGACGACGTCGCCGCCCGGGCGAAGGCGCTGCTGCCGCAGATGCCCCACGCCCAGGATCTGCTGGCCAAGATCGCCGAGGGCATGGCCGTCGAGGGCATGGAGTCGCTGGCTCCGGTGCTGGTCGAGCAGATGGTCCCGTTCGTCGCCGAGCTGCCGGAGGGCTCGCTGACGCTGGTCGTCGAGCCGGAGAAGACCCGCACCCGCGCCCACGACCTGAACACCACCAATGAGGAGTTCCTCGCCGCGGCCTGGCAGGCCAGCAGCGACGGCGGCTCCGCCCCGCTGGACCTGACCAGCGCCGAGCGCGACGACCTCGCGGCCGGCTCCTTCGCCAGCCTCGCCGAGACGCGCGAGGCCTCGCTGGAGCACGGCGCCGGCTGGTGGTCGATCACCTCGCTGGGTCTGGACGAGGAGCTCGAGCAGGACGCCGACGTGGCCTCCATCGACTCCCGCGAGCCCTTCGGCTATCGGGGCAGCGTCGACGAGGTGATGAGCTTCCTCGCCGAGCGTGCCCGCGACCGCTGGTCGGTGGTCGTCACCACCGCCGGCGCCGGGTCCGCCCAGCGCGTGGCCGAGCTGCTCACCGAGAACCGGGTGCCGGTCGAGCGGGTGGAGGGACTGACCGAGGCGCCGACGCCGGGCCGGATCACCGTGACCACCGCCGAGGTCTCGGAGGGATTCGGGATCGACGCGCTGCACCTGGCGCTGCTGACCGAGTCGGAGATGCTGGGCCGCTCGATGCGTTCCAGCTCCGGCGAAGGGCGGAAGGTGCCCGCACGGCGCCGGCGGCACGCCGTCGACCCGCTGGCGCTGAGTCCGGGCGACTACGTCGTCCACGAGCAGCACGGCATCGGCCAGTTCGTCGAGCTCGTCCAGCGCAAGGTCGGCTCCGCCCAGGCGGTGAAGTCCGGCACCGCCGGCATCCGCGAATACCTGGTGCTGGAGTACGCGCCCTCGAAGCGCGGCGGGCCCAAGGACCGGCTGATGGTGCCCACCGACCAGCTCGACCAGGTCAGCCAGTACGTCGGCGGGGACGCGCCGAGCCTGTCGAAGATGGGCGGCAGCGACTGGGCGCAGACGAAGAAGAAGGCCCGCAAAGCCGTCCGCGAGATCGCCGGGGAACTGATCCGGCTCTACGCCGCCCGGATGGCCTCCCGCGGCCACGCCTTCGCCCCGGACACTCCCTGGCAGGCCGAGCTGGAGGACGCCTTCCCGCATCCGGAGACCCCGGACCAGCTGACCACCATCGACGACGTCAAGCGCGACATGGAGCGCGAGATCCCGATGGACCGGCTGATCTCCGGCGACGTCGGCTACGGCAAGACCGAGATCGCCGTCCGTGCGGCGTTCAAGGCCGTCCAGGACGGCAAGCAGGTCTCGCTGCTGGTGCCGACGACGCTGCTGGCCTCCCAGCACTATGAGACCTTCACCGAACGCTTCGCCGGCTTCCCGGTCACCGTGCGCGCGCTCTCGCGCTTCCAGACGGCCAAGGAGTCCCGAGAGGTCCTCGAGGGCGTGCACAGCGGCGAGATCGACGTCGTCATCGGCACCCATCGGCTGCTCAGCGGCGAGGTGAAGTTCAAGGACCTCGGGCTGGTGATCATCGACGAGGAGCAGCGCTTCGGCGTCGAGCACAAGGAGGCGCTGAAGAAGCTGCGCACCAACGTCGACGTGCTGGCGATGTCGGCGACGCCGATCCCGCGGACGCTGGAGATGTCGATGGCCGGCATCCGCGAGACCTCCACGCTGGCCACGCCGCCGGAGGAGCGCCACCCGGTGCTGACCTACGTCGGGCCCTTCACCGACAAGCAGGTCTCGGCGGCGATCCGCCGCGAACTGATGCGCGAGGGCCAGGTGTTCTTCGTGCACAACCGGGTCTCGACCATCGACGAGACCGCCGCGAAGGTGCGTGAGCTGGTGCCCGAGGCCCGGGTGGAGGTCGCCCACGGGCAGATGAGCGAGTCCCGGCTGGAGCAGATCATCCAGGACTTCTGGGAGAAGCGCTTCGACGTGCTGGTCTCGACCACGATCATCGAGACCGGCCTGGACATCTCCAACGCCAACACGCTCATCGTCGACCGCGCCTCGACCTACGGGCTCTCGCAGCTGCACCAGCTGCGCGGCCGCGTCGGGCGCTCGCGGGAGCGGGCCTACGCCTACTTCCTCTATCCGGCCGAGAAGCCGCTGGGCGAGGTCGCCCTGGAGCGGCTCAAGGCGGTGGCGGCGAACAACGAGCTCGGCGCCGGGCTGCAGCTGGCGATGAAGGACCTGGAGATCCGCGGCGCCGGCAACCTGCTCGGCGGCGAGCAGTCCGGCCACATCGCCGGCGTGGGCTTCGACCTGTACCTGCGGCTGGTCGGCGAGGCGGTGGCCGACTATCGCGGCGAGGCCGAGGAGCGGACGACCGAGGTCAAGATCGAGCTGCCCATCGACGCGCATCTGCCCGAGGACTACGCTCCCGGCGAGCGGCTGCGCCTGGAGGGCTACCGGAAGCTGGCCGCCGCGGACACCGACGAGGCGATCGAGGAGGTCGTGACCGAATGGCGCGACCGCTACGGCGAGCCGCCGCAGGCGGTGGCGAATCTGGTCGAGGTCGCCCGGCTGCGCAATCGGGCGCGGGCCGTCGGCATCGACGACATCGGCACCCAGGGGAAGTTCATCCGCTTCGCCCCGGTCGCGGAGCTGCCCGAGTCGCGGCAGATGCGGCTGGAGCGGATGTACCCGGGCAGCCAGATCAAATCCTCGCTCAAGGCCGTGCTCATCCCGAAGCCGACCACCGGCGGGATCAGTGGTCGCGAGCTGGCGGATGCGGAGCTGCTGTCCTGGCTGGACCAGGTGCTCACCGCGATCTTCGAGCCCGCGGCGCCGTCGACGAGCTGAGCCGGGGCCGTCAGGCTCGGGCGGGCGACGGCGTCCGCGCCGGCAGCCCGGTCAGGTGCGGCGCGAGCCGGGTCCGGTTGACCAGCACGCCGAGGGCCCAGCACACCAGCAGGGCGATCACGATGCGCAGCGCCTGGCTGTCCACCCCCAGAGCGTGCTGGGCCAGATGCAGGATCACCGGGTGCAGGAAGACCACCAGCGTGGCGACTCGGACCAGCTCGGAGACCACCGTGACCGCCGGTCGCGACCGGCTCAGCAGGTCGTCGACCGGATGGGCGAAGATCAGCACCATCCCGCAGCAGATCAGCACCGCCAGCGCGGGGGAGAGCAGGAAGGTGCCGAAGCCCGACCATTTCATGTTCATCGGCTCGGCCCCCAGGGCGACGGCGCCCAGCCCGACGGCGACGGCGAGCGGCCCGGTCAGCCGCGGCAGCGGCACCCGGTGCCGGATCCGGCGGAACCAGAAGCCGGCGAGCATGAAGCCCAGGCAGGCCGGCACCAGCCCGATGCCCAGCGGGGTGTAGGCCGCCGCGGAGTCGGGCAGCTCGACGAGGACCAGTCCGGCCGCCGAGATCGCCGCTCCGACCCACCAGGGCAGGCCGACCACGGCCCGCATCAGCACCGCGGTGAAGAACAGCACCGAGATGAACCAGATCGCCAGATACGGCATGTCGGTGAAGGCCCCGCCGATCAGCGCGCGGGAGACGACGCCGTCGTCGAAGGGCCAGGGGGTGGCGGCCATCGCCGCCACCGCCGCCGAGACCAGGACGAACCAGACGACGTAGGGCACGCCCAGCGTCCGCCAGCGGGTGCGGATCTCGCCGCCGAGGGTGCGGGCGTCGGAGAAGAAGAAGCCCGCCAGGACGAAGAACAGCGGCATCCGCCAGATCTGCAGGAAGTCGGCGCCGGGCATGCCCGGGGCGGCATGGCCGACGACGACGGCGCTGACCGAGACCACGCGCAGCGCATCGATGCCGACGTTGCGGCGCGTCGTCCCCTGCATGCGCGAAGAGCGCGGTGACCGACGTCCCCGCCGGTCACCGCGCTCTCGGTCCATGCTGTCCAGGCTCAGTGCGCCTTCGGCTCGACGGGCTCCCCGTGCTCGCCGTGGATGTCCTGCTGGGTCAGCGTGTCGCCGCGGCCGAGGAGCTCCTTGGCCACCAGGAAGGCCAGAGTCCACAGCACCATGAAGGCCAGTCCGGGGATCCAGGCGTTCTCCAGCGTCCAGAACGACAGGGCGTAGATCGAGCCGAGCAGCAGCCCGAAGACGAAGATGAAGGCGACGACGTTCCCGACGACGTTGCCCTGGCCGGAGTAGGAAGTGACCTTGCCGTTGCTGATCATGGAGTCGGATCCCCTTGTGAGTGCTGCGTGCGGGTGGTGTCGTCGGTCGCCGTCGTCGTCTCGACGCCGGCCCGGCCGCGGATCAGTAGGAGCCGGCCGCGGAGGAGGCGGACGACGTGTCGTCGCCTGCCAGGATATCAAGCGAGGAGCTGGCCCCGAGCCGGGTCGCCCCGGCGGCGACCATCGCCGCGGCGTCGGCGTAGCTGCGCACGCCGCCGGAGGCCTTGATGCCCAGCCGTCCGCCGACGATGCCGTGCATCAGCGCGATGTCGGCCTCGGTCGCCCCGCCGCCGGCGAAGCCGGTGGAGGTCTTGACGAAGTCGGCCCCGGCCTCGGCCGCGGCGCGGCAGACGAGCCCCTTGGCCTCCTCGGTCAGCAGCGCGGTCTCCAGGATGACCTTCAGGATGGCCCCGCCCTCGTGCGCGGCGGTGGCCACAGTGCGGATCTGCGAGACGACCTCGAACTCCTCGCCGGCGTTCGCCGCGGCGATGTCGACGACCATGTCGACCTCCGTGGCGCCCCCGGCCGCCGCGTCGTCGGTCTCGGCGACCTTGGTCGCGGTGGTGTTCGCGCCCAGCGGGAAGCCGATCACCGTGCAGGTCGCCGTCGACGAGCCCTGCAGCTCGGCGTGGACCTGCCGGACCCAGCGCGGATTCACGCAGACGGAGGCGAAGCCGTGCTCGCGGGCCTCGGCGGCCACGCGCAGCACAGTGGCCTCATCGGCGTCGGGCTTGAGCATCGTGTGATCGATGAGCCCGGCCATCTGGGCCGGGGCGGGGACGGGGGAGCCGTCGGGGGCGGTGGCGGAGGCGGTGGCCATGGGGCGTCCTCTCCGGATCCCGGTGGGGATCCGCGTCGGGGTGATCGTGGCCCGGGATCTCCGGGCGAGGGTCTGCGGCGGCGAGCGCCTGCGGCGCCCGGCGCGGGGGTCAGCCCAGCAGCCGGCCCATGTCCTCGCGCAGGGCCTCGAGCCGCTCGGCGGCCCGGGCGCGGGCGGCGGCGACCTGCTGGGTCGAGGCGTCGGCGCCGGGGGTGTCGGCGACGGCCTCCAGATAGCACTTGACCTTCGGCTCCGTGCCGGAGGGGCGGACGATGACGCGGTCGCCGGCCTCGGTGAGGTGGATCAGCGCGTCGGTGGTCTTGGCCTCGTCGAAGGTCGCGCCCGGCAGCGGGGCCCGGGCGAGGTCCAGCGACTCGACCACCGGCGAGCCGGCGATCGCCGTCGGCGGCGTCGCCCGCAGGCCCGCGGTGATCTCGCCGAGCTGGGCGAGGTCCTCGACCCGGACGGTCACCTGGCCGGTGACGAAGATGCCGGCCTCGGCGGCGATCGCGTCGAGGGCGTCGAAGACGGTGCGGCCCTGGGCCTTCAGCGTCGCGACCAGCTCGGCGAAGATCAGCGCGGCCGAGACGCCGTCCTTGTCCTTCACGCTCGTCGGGTCGACGTTGAAGCCGATGGCCTCCTCGTAGCCGAAGCTCATCCCCGCCACGCGTGCCAGCCACTTGAATCCGGTCAGGGTGGACTCGTGGCCGACCCCGCGGGCCCGGCACAGCGCGGAGAGCTGGCGGGAGGAGACGACCGAGCTGGCCATCACCGGCTCGGGGTCCTCTTCGCCGCCGGCGCGCAGCGGCCCGCGGTCGAGCAGATGCGCGCCCAGCAGCGCGCCCATCTCGTCGCCGGTGAGCTGGCGCCAGGCCTGCTGGGCGGGGTCGAAGAGCGCCGCCGAGAGCCGGTCGGCGTCGGGGTCGTTGGCCAGCAGCAGATCGGCCTCGTGCTCGGCGGCGGCCTGCAGGCCCAGGTCCAGCGCGCCGGGCTCCTCCGGGTTGGGGAAGTCGGCGGTGGGGAAGTCCGGGTCCGGGTCGAACTGCGCGGACACCGGGACCACGCGCTCGAAGCCGGCCGCGGAGAGCAGGTCGGTGACCAGCTCGCCGCCGACGCCGTGCATCGCGGTGTAGATGATCGTCAGGTCCCGGTGCGGATGCTCGGTCGGGTCGAGCAGCTCGAGGGCGCGCTCGCGGTAGGCGGTGCGCGCGTCGTCGCCGATCATCTCGGCCGTCGCGGGGAACGCCGGGCTCGGGGCCGGCTCCACCGCCGGCGCGGGGGAGCCCGCGGCGAAGTCCTCGGCGACGACCTCGTCGATCGTCGCGGCGATGGCCCGGTCGATCGGCGCGGTGATCTGGGCGCCGGCCCCGCGGCCGTGCGGCTCCAGGTGCTGCGAGAGCCGCCCGCCCAGGTAGACCTTGTAGCCGTTGTCCTGCGGCGGGTTGTGGCTGGCGGTGACCATCACGCCGACGTCGGCCGAGCGCACCAGCACCTGACGGGCCAGCAGCGGCGTCGGACCCGGACGGTCGAAGAGATGGACCTCCCAGCCGGCGTCGGCGAAGAGCCGGGCCGTCTCGGCGGCGAACGCGTCGGACTGGTGGCGGGCGTCGTAGCCGATCACGATCCGGCCGGAGCCGTCGCCGCCGGCGGCGACCAGCTCGCGGGAGGCGTGCCGGAGCAGTCCGGCGGCGGTCTGCCGGACGACCAGGCGGTTCATCCGCAGGGGGCCCGGACCCAGCTCGGCGCGCAACCCGGCGGTGCCGAAGGCCAGCCGTCCGGCGAAGAGCTGCTCGAGGCTCTGCCGGGCGTCGTCGGCGCCGGCCGCGGCGGATTCGGCGCGGGCCAGCAGCTCGGTCAGCTGCTCACGCGTGGTGGGGTCGGGGTCGAGCTCGATCCACCGGTGGACGGTGGTCAGCAGCTGATCGGCGGAGGCGGTCTCCGGCACGTCGCTCATCTCCTCTGCGGCGGCTGTGTCAGGGGTCTGGGGTCTCGGAAGGGGCTCGCGGCGTCCCGACGGGCTCGTCGCGGGCGCGGTGGTCGGGTCCGTTCAGTCCTGCAGCGAGCGGGTGATCACCCGGGCCAGCAGATCGGAGATCCGCGGGGCGGCCTCGCGCCCGGCGTCGACGACCTCCTGGTGGCTCAGCGGCTCCGGCGAGATGCCGGCGGCCTGGTTGGTCACCAGCGAGATGCCGAAGACCTCCATGCCCGCCGCGCGGGCGGCGATCGCCTCCAGCGCAGTGGACATCCCGACCAGATCGGCGCCGATGATGCCGGCGTGGCGGACCTCGGCCGGCGTCTCGTAGTGCGGGCCGGGCATCTGCGCGTAGACGCCCTCGGGCAGCGCCGGATCGATCTGCCGGGCGATGTCCCGCATCCGCAGCGAGTACAGGTCGGTCAGGTCGACGAAGTGCGCTCCGCGCAGCGGCGAGACCCCGGTGAGGTTGATGTGGTCGCGGATCAGCACCGCCGTGCCGGGCGCCCAGTCGGCGTTCAGTCCGCCGCAGCCGTTGGTCAGCACCATCGTCCGCGCGCCGGCGGCCGCGGCAGTGCGCACCCCGTGGGCGACGGCGTCGACGCCGCGGCCCTCGTAGTAATGGGTGCGGGCGCCGACGACGAGCACATGCGCGCCGGACTCGGTGCGGATGACCGTCAGTCGCCCGGAGTGGCCGGCGACGCCGGAGACGTGGAAGCCGGGCACCTCATCGGCGTCGACGACGGTGACGACCTCGCCGAGCTGGCCGGCGGCCTCGCCCCATCCGGAGCCGAGCGTGCAGGCCAGATCCACGGCGTCGATGCCCGCGCGGTCCAGCAGGACGGCGGCGGCCTCCTCGGCCAGCCGGTTGGCGGGCGCGGCGGGGTCGTCGGTCGGGGTCAGATCCTGGGGCGCGGCCGTCTGCGGCGCGCCGTCGGCGTCGGTGCGGACTGTGTTCTCACTCATCGCTCTCCAATCTACCGGCTGTCGGCCCCCGATGCTCCCTCCGCAGGCCGGGGCGGCGTCGGCGGCCCGTCATCGGCCGGCCGGACGCGGCGCCGTGCCCGGGCGGACCTGACAAGACGCGCCCGACTGGGCAGAATGGCCCCTGTGACTTCTGAGACTCCGAACAGCCTTTTCGCCCCTGCACGCGTCGCGATCCTCGGAGGCGGCCCCGGCGGCTACGAGGCCGCGCTGGTCGCCGCCCACGCCGGGGCGGAGGTCACCATCGTGGAGGAGAAGGGCGTCGGCGGCTCGGCGGTGCTCACCGACGTCGTCCCGTCGAAGACGCTCATCGCCACCGCCGACGCGATGCGCCGGGTCAACGCCTCCACGGCGTTCGGCGTCCGCTTCGGCCAGGATGACGACGACTCGCACACCACCGACGCCTGGGCGGACTTCTCGACCGTCAACGAGCGGCTGCTCGAGCTGGCCCATACGCAGTCGGAGGACATCCGGGAGTCGCTGGAGGCCGCCGGGGTCACCGTCATCGACGGCCGCGGGCGGCTGAAGCCGCCGCACAGCATCGAGGCGACCCGCGCCGACGGCTCGGTGGAGCTGGTCGAGGCCGACGCGGTCATCGTCGCCACCGGCGCCCACCCGCGCGAGCTGCCCACGGCGGTGCCCGACGGCGAGCGCATCCTCAACTGGACGCAGGCCTACTCGCTGACCGAGCCTCCCGAGCACATGATCGTCGTCGGCTCGGGCGTCACCGGGGCGGAGTTCGCCTCGGCGTACTGCCGGCTGGGCACCGAGGTCACCCTGGTCTCCTCGCGCGAGCGGGTGCTGCCCGGCGAGGACCCCGACGCCGCCCGCGTGCTGGAGAACTCCTTCGCCCGGGTCGGGGTCAACGTCGCCTCGAAGACCCGCGCGGAGAAGGTCGAGCGCACTGCCGACGGCGTCGCCGTCACGCTCTCCGACGGCCGCGTCATCGAGGGCTCGCACTGCCTGATGGCCGTCGGCGGCGTGCCGAACACCACCGACGTCGGGCTGGAGGAGTGCGGCGTGCAGACGACCGACTCCGGCCACATCATGGTCGACACCGTCTCGCGGACCACGGCGACGAACATCTACGCCGCCGGCGACTGCACCGGTCAGATGCCGCTGGCCTCGGTGGCGGCGATGCAGGGCCGCGTGGCGGTCTCGCACATGCAGGGCGACGCGGTGAAGCCGCTGAAGCTGCACCAGGTCGCCTCGAACGTCTTCACCTCCCCGGAGATCGCCACCGTCGGCGTCAGCCAGGCGCAGGTGGACTCCGGCGCCTATCAGGCCGACGTGGTCAAGCTGGACCTGTCGACGAACCCGCGGGCGAAGATGACCAACATCCACGACGGCTTCGTCAAGATCTTCGCCCGCAAGGGCTCGGGGACGACGATCGGCGCGGTCGTCGTCGCCCCGCGCGCCTCCGAGCTGATCTTCCCGCTGGCGCTGGCGGTGACCCAGAAGATCCACGTCGACGACGTCGCCTCCACCTTCACCGTCTACCCGTCGCTGACCGGCTCGCTCTCCGAGGCCGCCCGCCGACTCCACGTCCACCAGTGAACGGCGCGACGCCGCCCCGGCGGCAGGAGCAGGCGCCGGAGGCGTCCGCGGCCTCGGCGGCGGAGCGGACCCCCACCGCCGTCGACGCCTGCGCCGAGGAGCACTTCGAGCGCTGGCTGGCGCTGCACCCGGACGAGGCGACGATCCTCGGCCGCTCCGGCGTCGAGACCGAGTACGCCGACTATTCGCCCGCCGGCCGGGAGGCCGTCGCGGCGCTGAACCGCGAGACGCTGGCGGCCCTGGAGGAGCTCGAGCCGGCCGACGCCGTCGACGAGGTCACCGTCCATGCGCTGCGCGAGCGGCTGGGCCTGGAGCTCGAGCTGCACGCGACCGGCCGCACCGAGCTGAACAATCTGGCCTCCGTGCCCCAGGAGGTGCGGATGGTCCCGGAGCTGATGCCGCAGTCCAGCCCGCAGGACTTCGCGCACCTCGCCGGCCGGCTGCAGAATCTGCCCGCTGCGCTGGAGGGCTGGTGGGAGTCGCTGCTGGCCTCGCGGGCGGCCGGGCACGTGCCGGCGGCCCGGCAGATCCGTGCGGTCATCGAGCAGTCGCGCAGCTATGCGGCCGCCGACGGCGCGCTGTCCACCTTCGTCGACGCCGCCCGGCAGGCCGGGGTCGACGACGCCGCCGTGACGGCGGTGCGCGCGGGCGCGGCCGCGGCGGCCGCCGGCTATGAGCGGCTCGCCGACCGACTGGCCGAGGACCTGCTGCCGACGGCGCCGCAGGCCGACGCCGTCGGCGTCGAGCACTACCGGCTGGCCTCGCGGGTGTTCACCGGCACCGAGCTCGACCTCGAGGAGACCTACCGATGGGGGCTGGAGGAGCTCGAGTCGATCGTCGCCCGACAGCGGAAGGTCGCCGAGCGGATCCGCCCCGGCGCCGACGTCGCCGAGGCCCGGCGGATCCTCGACGCCGACCCGGCGCGCCGGCTGGAGGGCACCGAGGCGCTGCAGGACTGGATGCAGCGGCGCTCCGACGAGGCCGTCGCCGCGCTGTCCGGCGCCCACTTCGACATCCCCGCCCCGATGGACGTGCTGGAGTGCCGGATCGCCCCGACCCAGGACGGCGGGGTGTACTACACCGGCCCCAGCGACGACTTCTCCCGCCCGGGCCGGATGTGGTGGTCGGTGCCGCCGGAGGACACCAGCTTCACCACCTGGGCGGAGACCACCACGGTCTACCACGAGGGCGTGCCCGGCCATCATCTGCAGATCGGCACCGCCACGCTGGTGAAGGACCGGCTGAACAGCTGGCGGCGGCACGGCTGCCACGTCTCCGGATTCGCCGAGGGCTGGGCGCTCTATGCCGAGCAGCTCATGGACGAGCTGGGCTTCCTCGCCGACGCCGGCGATGAGCTCGGCATGCTGGACATGCAGCGGATGCGTGCGGCCCGCGTGGTCTTCGACATCGGCGTGCACTGCGGCTTCGAGGCTCCCGAGGCCCTCGGCGGCGGCGTGTGGACCCCGGAGCAGGGCCGCGAGTTCCTGCGCGAGCATCTGCCGATCTCCGAGGCCCAGCAGGAGTTCGAGTTCGTCCGTTACCTCGGCTGGCCGGGGCAGGCGCCCTCCTACAAGGTCGGCCAGCGGGTCTTCGAGCAGCTGCGCGCCGAGCGTCGCGCGGCCGAGGGCGAGGCCTTCGACCTGCCAGCCTTCCACACCGAGCTGCTGCAGCTGGGCATGGTCGGCCTCGACACGCTGCGCCTGGCCGTCGGCCCGCGCGACGGAGCGTCCCCGGGAGCGCGATGAGGACGCGGCGTCGGGCGGCCGGCTGGCCGGTGGAGCTCTCCGCGGCGGTCGACGGCGGGCTGCTGAGCCTGCGGCCCTGCGCGCTGCGCGACGAGCACCGCTTCCTGGCGCTGCGGCTGGCCAACGAGGACTGGCTGGCCCCCTGGGACGCCACCGTCCCCGAGGCCCCGCGGGCGCGGATGACTCCGACGGCCTTCCGCACCATGGTCCGTGGGCTGACCCGTGAGGCCCGCGCCGGTGCCCAGCTGCCCTGGTTCCTCTGGTTCGCCGACGCCTCCGGCGCGCCGTCGCTGATCGGGCAGCTGACCGTCGGGCCGATCATCGGCGGCTCGGCGCGCAGCGCCGGGCTCGGCTACTGGATCGACCGCGACCACGCCGGCCGGGGGCTGATGACCGCCGCCGTCGCCGCCGCCGTCGACCACCTCATCCTCGAGCGGCGGCTGCACCGGATCGAGATCGCCGTCCGCCCGGAGAACGCGGCCAGCCTGCGCGTGGTGGAGAAGCTGGGGCTGCGCGAGGAGGGGCTGCGCGAACGCTACCTGCACATCGACGGCGCCTGGGTCGACCACCGCTGCTTCGCGCTCACCGCTGAGGAGCTGGGCCCCGGGCTGCTGCCCCGCGTGCCGGGAGCCGGGCCGCTGCGCACCCGGTACCCGCGTCCGAGCCTGCTCGCCGCGGCCGGAGCGTGACACGCCGCACGCCGCACCGCACGGATCCCCGGGATACGGGAGGATCGTCGGCTAAGGTGGGGGACTGAACTTCATGATCAGCGACACCCTCGGCCGCGGCGCCGGGGAGTGTCCGAAGAAGGGCAGGTGGGCGCACGGTGACGCTGGGCCTCGATCGCCTCGACACGGCGATCATCGACGTGCTCCCCAGCCTGCCCGTCCATTCTTCGGCGCTCTTCGCCGTCGTCGCCGGGCTCTTCCTGGCGGCGCTGATCACGAGGGCCCAGCGGATGCCGAACCGACCATCCGAGAATCCGACGGCGCGACCGACTGTGCGCCGGACCCGACGCGGGCGCGACGCCGCCGGCGCCGGGCCCGCCCCGCCGGCCGGTCGTGCGGAGCATGCAGGACGAAGGGCTTCCATGACTGACGCGACACCCCACGGCGACGCCAGCGCCGCAGCCGCCGACTCCGCCGCCCCGGCCGCCGCGCCGGACAGGACGGACGGGACGGGCTCCGGCGGCGAGTTCACCGTCCACTGGGGCCGCACCGCCGTCGCGCTGATCGTCGCGCTGGCGCTGCTGACCACGCTGATCGCCGGTCTGCTGGTGGGCCTCGGCGTCGCGCCGGGACCGGTGCCGCTGCTCTCCGGCGGCGTCGCGCTGCTGGGCGTGGCCACGCTGCGCACGATGGCGGTGGTCCGCCGGCGTCGGCGGCGGCGCGCCCGGCTGGACGAGGCGCTGCGCGAGGCGATGAACCCCGACGTCGAGGCCTCCGGGCTGCGCCGGCCGAGCGTGCCGACCACCGATCGGGCGGTCGCCGAGGCCCGCACTCCGCCGTTCGACGCGCTGACCCACGACGCGAGCGGCCGCGGCGGGCCCGGCTCGCTGCAGGAGCTCGACGCCGACGGCCTGCCGCTGCAGCTGGGCCGGACCTTCGCCGACGCCCCGCACGAGCAGCCGGTGCCGCCGGCGGCGCATGCGGCCTCCCCGGCCCGCGCCTGGGAGCCGCGCGAGGTCCCCAAGCCGAAGTACCTCGAGGCGCGCGCCGCCGAGCGTCCGGCGCCGGAGCCGCTGGTCCCCGAGGAGCCGCGACCGGAGGGCGAGGTCAAGCTCAAGGACGCCGCCGCGCAGATCCGCGCCGAGCAGCAGGAGGCCGCCGGAGAAGCCCCCGAGGGCGCCGAGGCGGCCGACGAGGTCCGCGAGATGCCGCGGCCGCGTCGGCAGGTCGCCGTCCAGGAGTCGCTGGACCTGGATGCCGTGCTCAAGCGGCGGCGGGCCTGAGGAGACCGGCGACTCGATGGAGCAGCCCCAGGACGCATCCCGCGCCGCGCCGGAGAGCCGCAGCGCCGAGCAGGAAGCTCGGCAGATCGCGTTCCTGGAGTCCTACGACGCCCATTCGCCCATCGCGGCGGCGATCCAGCACACCGGCGTCTATGCGACCTCGGTGCATCTGGAATCCATCCAGCACCGTCCCGGGGCGGGGGTGACCGGCATCTACCGGGTCTCCACCGCCCGGCCGGTGATGGCCCGGTCCTGGCCGGCCGGCTCCTACACCGAGACCTCCGACCACGTCGACGACCTCTACGTCGGCATGACCACCGAGGCGGTGCCCGACCACGGGCCGGGGGTGATCTACTCGCACAGTCCCCACGGGCGGCTGGCGATCTGGCAGCATCCGCTGGACCCGGCGCTGCCCGGCCTGCCGCTGGCCACCGACCCGGCCTCGGTGGCCGAGACCTGGGGGCGCGGCCGCCGGCTGGTGGGGCTGGAGACGGTCAGCTACCGACCGCTGCGTCGGGCAGTGATCGCCGCGGCCTTCGACGACGGGTCGCGGCTGTATCTGAAGGTGCTGCGCGCCGGCCGCGCCTCTGATCTGCATGCCCGGCACCGGATGCTGCTCGACGCCGGCATCCCGGCCCCGGTGCCGGTGCGCGAGCCCGTCGACGACGTCGTCGCCCTGGAGGCCGGCGCCGGCGAGCCGCTGGCCGAGCAGATCCTCGCCGACGGCGGCGGGGCTCTCGACCCCGCCCAGTTCCTCGGGCTGCTGGAGGCGATGCCGGCGGAGGTGATGACGCTGCCCGCCCGCGACGCCTGGACCGACCGGCTGTCGGCCTACGCCTCGGCGGCGTTCTCCGCGCTGCCGCGGCGCACCGACCGGGTCCGCCGGGTGGAGCGGACGATCCTCGACGGGCTGCCCCACACCGAGCGCGGACCGGTGGTGCCCACCCACGGGGACTTCTACGAGGCCAATGTGCTGATGCGCGGCGACGCGGTCTCCTGCCTGCTCGACGTCGACTCCCTGGGGCCCGGCCACCGGGTGGACGATCTGGCCTGCTTCCTCGGCCATGTGGCCGTGCTGCCTGCCGTCGACGCCCGCTACGTGCACGCCCCCGCCGCGCTGGCTCGCTTCGCCCGCGCCTTCGCCGCCGTCGTGGATCCGGAGGCGCTGCGGCTGCGTTCGGCCTCGGTGGCGCTGTCGCTGGTGGCCGGGGCGCGGGACGCCCACCGGGCCGACTGGCAGCACCAGGCCGAGCACCGGCTGGCCTGCGCGGAGGCGCTGCTGGGGTTCTTCCCCACCGACGACCCGGTGCCGGAGTGGCCGCAGGAGCTGCTGCCGCGGTGACCGGGGGCCGGTGCGCCGGGGCGGGCCGTGGTCAGCTCCGGTGGCGTTTCAGCCGGGTGAGCTCGCGGCGCAGCTCGGCGGCCTCGTCGGCCTTGTCCTGGTGCATCAGCGCCTCGATGCGGGCCTCCAGCGCCTCGAGGAGCAGGTCCTGCTCCGGCTCACGCTCGCCGACGGCCATGCGCAGGATGGCCTCGGCCTCGTCCGGGCGTCCCATCTCCAGCAGCACTTTGCCCGCGAAGACTTCGGCGCCGCCGGCGGCCCGCTCGTCCCCGGCCGCCCCGAAGAGGTCGGCGGCGTCGAGCGCCTTGGCCACCGCCTGGGTGCCCTCGCCCAGGGCGACGTAGCCGCGGGCCAGCGAATCGGTGATGTCGGCGACCTGCCACTCGGTGCCGTGCTCCTGGGCGACGTCGAGGGCGCGCTGCAGGTAGCCGACCCCCTCGGAGTCCTCCGTGCGGGTGAGCAGGTGGCCCAGCGCATGCAGCGCCTGCACCAGTGTCAGCGGGTCCTCGTCCTCCTCGCGCCGGGCCAGCTCGAGCCCCTGCTCGTAGTGCCGCCGCGCCTCGTCGAGACGCTCCAGCGAGGCGGCCAGCGCCCCGGCGGCCAGATGCGCGCGGGCGGCCTCCTCCGGCTCGTCGGAGCGGGCGAAGAGCCGGGCGGCCTCCTCCCAGTGCGCCAGCGCCTCCAGCGGGCGCTGCTGCTGCGTGACGGCGTGGCCGAGCCCCATCAGCGCCCGCGCCCGGGTGGAGAGATCCTCCTCGGAGCTGCCCAGCCGCAGCGAGAGCGCGTCCAGGACGCTCTCCGCCTCGGCATGGTCCTCGAGCTCGAGCAGCTGCTGGCCGAGCGCCAGCGAGAGCATCCGCGCCTCGGGGAACTCGCCGAGCTCCGCCTGCTGGACGGCGATCCGCCAGGCGAGCACCGCGGCCTCGCCCTGGTCCAGGGCCGAGACCATGCCGGCCAGCAGCGCCGCGGCCGAGGCCGCGCCCTTGCGCACGCCGCAGGCCGAGTAGAGCTCGGCGGAGGTGACTGCGCTCTCCACTGCCTCGTCGTGCCGGTCGTCGTGATGGTGGATGGTGGCCTTCAGCATGGCCATCGCCCCGCGCACCGCGCGGTTGGCCGGTCCGTGGAGCACGCTGTCGGCGATCTGCAGGGCCGCCGCCGACTCGCCGGTGAGCAGCAGCGTGTGGGCGAGGAACATCCGTGCCCCGGCCAGCGCCTCCTGGCGGTCGTGCCGCTCGAGGATCCCCACCGCCTCGCGCACCAGCTCCAGCGCGGGCTCGGGGCCCTCGTCGTGCAGCACCCGCACCGCCAGCGAGGAGAGCACGTCGGCCAGCTCCAGGCTGCCGTCCGTGCCGCCTGTCTCGTCCGTGCCGCCCGTGCCGGCGGCGCGGTCCTCGTCGCGCAGCTCCTCGGCGACCCGGGCGAGGATGTCGCCTTCGACCGTGTCCGGCTCGCGCAGCAGCATGCCGCCGAGCTCCTCCTCGATGCGGGCCTGGCGGCTCCGGCCGAGGTCGCGCAGCAGAGCGACCCGCGCGGCGAGATGCGGGGCGGCGGCGGCCGAGTCGCCGTGCATCTCGTGGACGCCGGAGAGGATGCGCAGCAGCATCAGCCGGTTCTCCGGCTCCTGGCCGCCGCGGGACTCGAGGCCGCGGGAGGCGGCGTCGGCGGCCGCGTGGTAGCGCTCGCCGTAGGCGGCCTCATAGGCGAGGTCGAGCCAGCCGCGGGCGGTCCGAGCCTCGGGCTCGCTCGGCTGCGGACCGTGCAGCAGCGCCTGCAGACGCGTGACGAGCCGCGCCGCGCCGGGGAGCTGGACCTGGTCATCAGCCGCATCGGAGGTCATCTGTCCAGCCTAAGACGTCCGCGTGGGAAGCGGAGAACCTTCGTCCGTAGAATGAAGCCCATGACTGACGACGACCGCCTGCCGCGCCCTGTTCCGGGACCCGGTCGGCGGTCGGCGGGACGCAGCGCCGGGCGGGCCCCCGGGCGCGTCCTCGGCATCGGGGGCCTCGCCGCGATCGCGGCGCTGGTGCCGGGCTGCTCGGGCCCGCCCCCGGCGGAGGAGCCGACCGGCGAGGAGGCCGAGGAAGCGCTGACGGTCGCCGTCGCCGACGATCCGCTGGAGCGCACCGTGGCCGGCATCTACTCGCTGGCGATGAACTCCCGGGACGTGCCGGCGGTGGTCGAGGTCCGCGACGCGCAGCCCGGCGAGCTGGTCGCCGGCTTCGCCGAGGACGGGGGAGCGGGCGACGACGGCGGCTCCGACGACGCCCTGGTCGTCGCGGGCACCCTCGATCTGGCCCGGCAGCTCGATCCCGAGGGCTACCAGGAGCAGGCCGCTCCCTCGCCGGAGGCGACCGCCGCGGCCGCAGTCCCCACGCCGACGGCGGAGACCGTGCTGGGGCTGGTCGAGGACGCCGTCGACGGCGCCGAGGTCCTGGAGCCCGCCGCCGCGGTGCTCACCGAGACGCTGGTGGTCACCACGGTCACCGCCGTCGAGCAGGATATCCCGCGCGACTCCGCCGACGCCGGCGACTCCTCCGTCGCCGAGGCCTGCGACCAGCTCACGGTCGGGGTGCGCGAGGATCTGCCGACTCCCGAGGATTCGCTGGCCGCGATCTACGACTGCGAGCCGACCGCGGTGAGCACCGGCGGCGAGGACGAGCTGGTGCGGCGGCTGATCTCCGCCGAGCTCGACGCGGCGGTGATCAGCTCGACCCATCCGGGCATCGAGCAGCACGCGCTGGTCGCCCTCGACGACGCCGACCACGCCTTCCCCCGCGAGCAGCTGGTGCCGGTGGTCGACGACGCCGCGGCCGAGGAGATCCCCGACATCGTCGGCCAGGTCTCCTCACGGCTGGACGCCGAGGCGGTGACCACGCTGCGTCGGCTGCTCTCCGGCGAGCAGGGACTCGCGCCGCACGAGGCCGCCGAGTACTGGCTGGTCGAGGAGGAGCTCATCGCCGCCCCGGAGGACTGGGGGTAGGGCGGAGCGCGTCCCCCGCCACGACGAGGATCGACGGGGCGGCGGCGCGCTGAGCGGCGTCCCGGGACATTCCTCCGCGCCGACCCCTGTGCGGGAGCGCCCCCATGAGGCAGGATTGCTCTATGGAGGAGTTCGAGGAGTTCACCCAGGCGGACAAGCTGCGCGGCGTCCGGTACGACGTCCGCGGCCCCATCGCGACGGAGGCGGCACGCCTGGAGGCGGCCGGCCACCGCATCACGAAGCTCAACATCGGCAATCTCGCGCCCTTCGGCTTCGAGGCCCCGGATTCGATCCTGGTCGACATGATCAAGAATCTGCCGACCGCCCAGGGCTATTCGGACTCGCAGGGGATCTACTCCGCCCGCACCGCGGTCGCGCAGTACTACCAGACCCGCGGGATGAAGGAGGCCGACGTCGACGACGTCATCCTCGGCAACGGGGTCTCCGAACTGATCACCATGGTGCTGCAGACCATGCTGAACCCCGGCGACGAGGTCCTCATCCCCGCCCCGGACTACCCGCTCTGGACGGCGGTGACCACGCTCTGCGGCGGCCGGCCGGTGCACTACATCTGCGATGAGCAGAACAAGTGGTATCCGGACGCCGAGGAGATCGAATCGAAGATCACCGATCGGACCAAGGCGTTGGTGATCATCAACCCGAACAACCCCACCGGCGCGGTCTACCCGCAGGAGGTCCTCGAGGACCTGGTCGACGTCGCCCGGCGGCACAACCTGATGCTGCTCTCCGACGAGATCTACGAGAAGATCACCTACGACGACGCCGAGACGGTCAATGTCTGCACGCTGGCCGAGGACGTCTTCACCATCACCTTCTCCGGACTGTCGAAGACCTGGCGGGTGGCCGGCTTCCGGTCGGGGTGGATCTACATCTCCGGGGCGAAGCATCTGGCGAAGAACTACCTCGAGGGCCTGAACCTGATGTCGAATCTGCGGATGTGCCCGAACGTGCCGGCCCAGCACGCCATCCAGACCGCGCTGGGCGGCTATCAGTCCATCGACGAGTTCATCCAGCCGGGCGGGCGGCTCTATGAACAGCGGAACGTCGCGCACCAGCTGCTCTCGGAGATCGAGGGCGTCGACGTCCATCAGGCCGACGGCGCGCTGTATCTCTTTCCGCGGCTGGATCCGGAGATCTATCCGATCGAGAGCGACGAGGCCTTCGTCATCGAGCTGCTGCGCCAGCAGAAGATCCTGGTCTCGCACGGACGGGCCTTCAACTGGATCGACGACAACCACTTCCGCCTGGTCACCCTGCCCGCCGTGGAGGAGCTGGAGGAGGCCATCGCCGGCATCGCCGACTTCCTCGCCGGCTACCGCGACGCAGTGTCGCCGGGGGCCGTCGGCGTCGACTGATCGGGCCCCGGAGGTGCCGAAGAGTCCTTCATGAGACGGCATGTGGCCGCAGACACCCGGCTCGGTGAGGCAGGATGGGAGGATGGAGGAGTTCGAGGAGTTCACCCAGTCGCCCAAGCTCCGCGACGTCCGCTACGACGTCCGCGGACCGATCGCCCGGGAAGCCACCCGGCTCGAGCGTGAAGGGCACCGCATCACCCGGCTGAACATCGGCAATCCGGCGCCCTTCGGCTTCGAGGCGCCGGACTCGATCCGGATGACGATGATCAGCAACCTGGCCACCGCCCAGGGGTACTCGGACTCGCAGGGCATCTACTCGGCCCGGATCGCCGTCGCGCAGTACTACCAGAGCCGCGGGATGACCGAGACCGACCCGGATGACATCTATCTGGGCAACGGCGTCTCCGAACTGATCTCGATGGTGCTGCAGGCGATGCTCGGCCCCGGCGACGAGGTCCTCATCCCCGCGCCGGACTACCCGCTGTGGACCGGTGCGACGACGCTGGCCGGCGGCACGGCGGTCCACTACATCTGCGACGAGCAGAACAACTGGTGGCCGGATCCCGAGGAGGTCGAGTCGAAGGTCACCGAGCGGACCAAGGCGCTGGTGATCATCAACCCGAACAACCCCACCGGGGCGGTGTACCCCCGCGAGATCCTCGAAGGGCTGGTGGACGTCGCCCGGCGGCACAACCTCATCCTGCTCTCCGACGAGATCTACGAGAACATCACCTTCGACGACGCCGAGATGGTCAACGTCTGCACCCTCTCCGACGACGTCTTCACCATCACCTTCTCCGGGCTGTCGAAGACCTGGCGGGTGGCCGGCTTCCGCTCCGGCTGGATCTACGTCTCCGGGCCGAAGCACCGGGCGAAGAACTACCTCGAGGGCCTGACCCTGCTGATGAACATGCGGATGTGCGCCAATGTGCCGGCCCAGCATGCGATCCAGGCCGCCCTGGGCGGGCACCAGTCCATCGAGGACCTGATCAGTCCCGGCGGGCGGCTGCATGAGCAGCGCACCGTCGCCCACCGGCTGCTCTCGGAGATCGAGGGCGTCGACGTCCACCAGTCCGACGGCGCGCTGTACCTGTTCCCGCGGCTGGATCCGGAGATCTACCCCATCGAGGACGACGAGTCTTTCGTCATCGAGCTGCTGCGCCAGCAGAAGATCCTGGTCTCGCACGGACGGGCGTTCAACTGGATCGACGACAACCACTTCCGGCTGGTCACCCTGCCCGGCGTCGAGGAGCTCGAGGAGGCCATCGCCGGCATCGCCGACTTCCTGCAGAGCTACCGCGACGCGACAGTGCGCGGCTGAGCCCCGCCGCGGGACGTCACGTGGCGGGGCCCTCCGCGGCGCCGGTCTCGGCCTCGTCGGAGGAGTCCGTCGACTCCAGGCTCTCGCGGACCTCCTGCAGCCTGGTGCGGGCGCCGTCGAGCCACCGCTCGCAGCGGTCGGCCAGCGCCTCGCCGCGCTGCCACAGCGCCAGCGACTCCTCCAGCGGGGCGCCGCCGGTCTCCAGCTTGGTCACCACCTGCACCAGCTCGTCGCGGGCCTGCTCATAGCTCATCGACTCGACGTCGTCGAGCTTGGCGGTGCTGAAGGTGTTCTCCGGGGTCTCGCTCATCGAGGCTCCTCCTGGGTGATGTCAGTGTCCTGGGTGTCTCGAGTGGTCCGGGTGTCTCGGGCGGCCTCGTCGGTCTGGCCCTGGTCCTGGCCCTGGTCCTGGCCGTGGTCCCGGCCCTCCGCGCCGCCGCGCCGCTCGCGGACCTCGCGCACGTCGGCGTCGAACTCGCCGGCGGCGACCATCACGCGCACGTCGTCGCCGGGGGAGAGGGTCGCGGCGTCGCGGACGATGCCCTCGCCGTCCTGGACCACCGCATAGCCGCGGTCCAGCGTCGACTGCGGCGAGAGGGCGGTGACCCGCGCCCGGGCCTGGGCTATCCAGTCCTCGGCGCGGGCCGCGGCGGCCTCCATCGACACCAGCGCCCGACGGCGCAGTCCGGCGATCTCCTCGGCGCGGCCGGCGACCATGGTCTCGGGGGCGGCCAGCACCGGGCGGGAGCGCAGCGCGGCCAGCCACTCGACCTCACGGCCGATCATCCGCTCCACGCCCGAGGACATCCGCGACCGCGACTGGGTGATCTGCACCCGCTCGGCGGCCTCGTCGACCACCAGCAGCCGGGCCGATCCCGTCGGCGTCGAGGCGCGGACGTCGGCGACCTCGTCGAGCAGCGGCCGGTCGGCCTCGTGGCCGATGGCCGAGACCACCGGCGTGGAGGCCTCGGAGACGGCACGGATCAGCCGCTCGTCGGAGAAGGGCAGCACGACCTCCTCGAGGGCCCCGCCGCCGCGGGCGATGACGATGACGTCGACGTCGGCGCGGGCGTCCAGCTCGGCCAGCGCCACGGAGACGTCGACCGGGGCGGCCGCGCCCTGGGTGGTGACCTCGCGGATCTCGAACGCCGCGGCGGCCCAGCGGGCGTGGGTGTTGCGCAGGATGTCCTTCTTCGCGTCCGAGTCGCGGCCGGTGATGAGCCCGATGCGCCGCGGCAGCACCGGAAGCGGCTTCTTCCGGGCCGGGTCGAAGAGCCCCTCGGCGCCCAGCTGGCGTTTGAGCTGCTCGACGCGGGCGAGCAGGTCGCCCAGTCCCACCGGCCGCATCTGGTGGGTGACCAGCGACAGCCGGCCGGTCTTGGCATAGAGGTTGGGCTTCACCTGGGCGACCACGCGGGCGCCGGGCTGGACGACGCCGTCGAGCCCGGAGGCCACGTTGCGCCAGGCCACGGCGTTGAAGGAGATCTCCTGCTCCAGATCGCGCAGGGTCATCCAGGCATTGCCGTTGCGCAGGGTGAACTCGACGAGCTGGCCCTCCACCCAGGTCGGGGAGACCTTCTCGATATGGGCCTTGAGCTTGCCGGAGAAGTGGCTCAGCGGCCACGGGGTGTCCGGCGAGGTCTCCTGGCTGGTCGCCGGCAGGGCGGCGGGCCCGGAGGACTGCTCCGCGGAACCGGTCACGTGCGTCTCCTCGCGGTCGTCGGGCGGGGCGAGCTGATCAGGTCGGCTGGTCGGGTCGGCTGGTCGGGTCGGCTGGTCGGGTCGGCCGGTCAGGGCGGCCGGTCCGGCCTCCGGTCAGGATGGGGCAGTACCCTGGCCCTCCGTCGACGGGCCGGCCCGTCGTGCGCCACTCTACCGAGCCGCGGCGTCACGGTCCGCCCCGGTGACCTCGTTGTGGAGAACATCTCCCCGTCCCACGTCAGGAGTCTGTCGATGCGCCATGTCCTCAGCGCGATCTGTCTGATGCTGGCCGGGCTGCTCGCCGCGGCCGCGACGGCCGGCCAGCAGGTCGACCAGCTGCTGCGCGAGCCGGAGCCGATCCGCGAGATCGCCGGACAGCTGCCCGCCGACGAGGCCTTCGCCGAGGCGGTCTCGGAGCGGATCGCCGACGACGCCGCGGAGCAGCTGCCGGCCGGGGTCTCCGGCCTGGTCGGCTCCGGTCTGCAGAACCTGGTCTCCTCGGCGGTGTCGGATCTGCTGGAGGACGAGGACGCCCGGGCCGCCTGGGAGGAGTCGCTGCAGAGCACCCGGACCGACTACGCCGATCAGCTGGAGACGCTCTTCCACGAGGGCGCCTCCGGCGAGGCCGGGGAGCTGGCGGTGCCGCTGGACCTCACTCCGGTGGCCCAGGTGCTGGTCGGCCGGATCCCGATGGTCGGGGAGGAAGCCGCCGACCAGCTCGCCCCGGAGATCGTCGTCGACGTCGACCCGGTCTCGGACTCCGGCGTCGACGCCTACGGAGTCGCCACGCTCGCGCAGGCCTCCTCCCACTGGCCCGTCGGCGCGATCGCCGCGGCGGTGCTGGCCGTGCTGGGCCTGCTGCTCGGCCGCGGGCGCGGCCGCTGGGTGAGCCTGGTCCTCGGAGGGCTGGTCGCCGCCGGGCTGGGGCTGGTCGCCGCGCTGGGCCCGGCGTCGCCGGATCCGACGGCGACGGCGGGGGCGAGCCCGGCCTCTGCGGCCGTGGTCGAGCATGTCGCCGGCGAGTTCGCCGCCTGGGCCCAGCCGACCTGGTGGCTCTTCCTCGGCGGGGCCGGCGTGGTCGTCGTCGCCGGCCTCGTCGGACTGCTGGCCGCCCGCGGACCGCGCGGCGTCGACGGCGACCGGCAGGGGCCGCGAGGAGAGGGTGCGGCGGTCCATCATCCTGATCACAGCGGGGTCTCTCAGGTCTGATCGCCTTGTCCTCGGCCGGTAGACTGGGGGCCATGACTACCAGCACGACCACGGAGGCTCCCGCCCACGGACAGCACATCTCGGTGCCGACGCCGATGGTTCCGCGTCGGCGACGGTCCCCGGAGGACGTCGCCGCCGCCTCCACCTTCGAAGGCGAGCGGCGCGTGCTGCTGGCGGCCCCGCGCGGCTACTGCGCCGGCGTCGACCGCGCCGTCGTCGCGGTGGAGAAGGCCCTGGAGCGCTACGGGCCGCCGGTCTACGTGCGCAAGGAGATCGTGCACAATCGCCACGTGGTCGACACGCTCACCGAGAAGGGCGTGATCTTCGTCGAGGAGGCCGACGAGGTCCCCGAGGAGGCTCTGCTCGTCTTCTCCGCCCACGGGGTCTCGCCGCAGGTGAAGCAGACTGCCGCGGATCGGAATCTGCAGACCATCGACGCGACCTGCCCGCTGGTCACCAAAGTCCATCGCGAAGCCGTGCGCTTCGCCAAGGACGACCGCGAGATCCTGCTCATCGGCCATGACGGCCATGAGGAGGTCGAGGGCACCTACGGCGAGGCGCCGGAGGCGACGACAGTGGTGAACAACCCCGAGGAGGCCCGCACCGTCGAGGTGCAGAACCCGGATCAGCTGGTCTGGCTCTCGCAGACGACGCTCTCGGTGGACGAGACCATGGAGATCGTCCAGATCCTGCGCGAGCGCTTCCCGAATCTGCAGGACCCGCCCAGCGACGACATCTGTTACGCCACCAGCAATCGGCAGGCGGCGATCAAGAAGATCTCGCCGGAGTCCGACCTGGTCATCGTGGTCGGCTCGGCGAACTCGTCGAACTCGGTGCGGCTGAAGGAGGTCGCCCTGGAGCACGGAGCCGCGCGCGCCGAGCGGGTGGACTTCGCCAACCAGATCGACGAGGCCTGGTTCGAGGACGCCCGCACCATCGGCGTGACCTCCGGGGCTTCAGTGCCCGAGGTGCTCGTCGACGAGGTCCTGCGGCTGCTGGCCGACTACGGCTACGGCGAGGCGGCCGAGGTCGTCACCGCCGAGGAGGACATCGTGTTCTCTCTCCCCAAGGAGATCCGCAAGGCGCTGCAGGACGCCGGGCATGAGGACACCGGCCGCGGGGGCCGGACCCGCTGACCCTGCGGTGTCATGGCCTCGACGGCCGCCGGCTCCGGCGCGCCGCCTCATGTCGGCGACGGCTTGGTAGACTCTTGACGCACGCTTGATGAAAACTGAACCTCGGGTGTGCGTCGTTGGTGCGTCCGCCTCCGAGGCGTCGCGGAGCGGCGGCTCGGGGCAGCTCGCACTGAAAGAGGGACGCATGACTGAACATCCTGAAACGCCCCCGGCAGCTCCGGCGAAGAAGGGCCTGGGCATCACGGCGATGGTGCTGGGCATCATCGCCGTCGTGATCGCCTTCATCCCGGTCCTCGGAGTCGGCGGATTCATCCTCGGCCTGGTGGCCGTGGTGCTGGGCATCGTGGCCGTGATCAAGCGCAAGGGTCGCGGTCAGGGGATCGCCGGCATCATCACCGGTGTCCTCAGCCTGATCATCGCCGGCATCGTCACCGCTCTCACGGGTCTGTTCGTGAGCGCCGTCGACGAGGAGATCCAGAATTCCGAGAACGAGCTGGACAGCTCCGTGGAGGAGACCGAGGGGGCCTCCGAGGAGACCGCCGCGGAGGACGACGCCTCGAGCGAGTCCGCCGGCTCGGGCGGTTCGGACGGCTCCGGAGACGCCGGCAGCCGCGAGAACCCGCTCGCCCTGGGTGAGACGGCCTCGGCCGGCGACTGGGAGATCACGATCAATGACGTGATCTTCGACGCCGACGAGCAGATCGCTGCGGAGAACCAGTTCAACGAGGAAGCCCCCGAAGGCAGCTCCTACGCGCTGATCGACACCACGGTCACCTACACCGGCGACGAGTCGGAGTCGATCGTGATGGGTGTCAGCGTCGACTATGTCGCCGACAGCGGCGAGACGCTCTCCTGGACCGACTCGATGGCGACCGCGCCGAACGAGCTCGACATCTCCCAGGAGCTGTACAACGGCGGCAGTGCCCAGGGCAACGTCGTGATCGCCGTGCCGGACGAGGGTGATGGTCTGGTCCGCGCGCGGATCGGCATGATCGACACCACCGACGTCTTCTTCGAGACCGAGTGACGTCCGCCGCCTGAGCACCTGCCGCGCAAGCTCGCGCGGACCGACGGCGTCGAGGGGCGGTCGACCTGCACGGCAGGTCGGCCGCCCCTCGTCCTGTGCGGGCGGAGGGGAGCATGTTGGAGGGCCGGGTCGGGAATCAGGTCCCGGACCACGTCCGGCTTGGTAATGTTCCGGGAACAGGCGTGATGACGCTCGCCCTCCGAGGTGGTGGGACGACGTCGACGTCGACCATCCCGGGTGCGGAGTCCGGGACCGGACGCAGAGAGGGGACTGCTCATGACCGACCAGCCAGGATGGATGCCGCCGCAGCCGCCGCAGCCGCCGCAGCCGTCACATCCGCCGCACGCGCCGCAGCCGCGTCAGCTGTCGCCGGAGACGAAGGGGCTGGGCATCGCCGCGATGGTGCTGGGCATCGTCGGTCTCGTCGTGGCCGTCGTTCCTGTCGTCGGTCTCGTCGGTCTCTTCCTCGGCCTGCTCGCCGTCGTCCTGGGGATCACGGCTGTCGTGCAGCGCAAGGGACGCGGCCAAGGGGTTGCCGGGATCGTCACTGGAGCGGCGGGCGTGGTCGTCGCCGGGCTCGTCACACTCCTGCTGGGACTGTTCGCCTCGGCCGTGGACGATGAGATGCAGTCTCGCGGGGACATCGAGGTCGTCGAGTCTCCCGCCTCGAGCTCGGGGGAGGCCCCGACCTCGGAGCAGACATCAGGATCGCCTGCGGGCTCGGCCTCCGAAAAGACCGCCGAGAAAACGGAGCCCACTGAGAGCGCGGAACCGTCGCGGGAGCCGTCTGAGACCGAATCGTCCGACGAGAGCGCCGGCGGCCAGTCCGATTCCGGGGAGGCCGGAAGCCGTGGGAATCCGCTCGCCCTGGGCGAGACGGCGGTCGTCGACGACTGGGAGGTGACGATCCACGACGTGACCTTCGACGCCGACGAGCAGATCGCCGCGGAGAGCCCGGTCAACGACTCTGCACCGGAAGGCTCCTCCTATGCGCTGATCGACGCGGAGATCACCTATACCGGGGACGGGTCGTCGACCTCGCTGCTGGACGTCGGCATCGCCTATGTCGCCGACAGCGGGGAGACCCACTCATGGACCGACCAGATCGTCCTGACGCCTGATGAGCTCGACCGCAGCCAGGAGCTCTACGCCGGCGGCACCGCGCGGGGCAACGTGGCCATCGCCGTTCCGGAGGATGGTGAGGGTCTGGTCCGCGCACGTGTCGGGCTGTTCAGCACCACCGACGTGTTCTTCGAAGCTGGATGATCACAGAGGGCCGCTTCTGCAGACAGGGCGCGCTCCAGGGGCAGGCTCCGACCGAGCGTCACCGAGGTCATCTGACGACGTGCGGCCCTGGTGCAGCGCTGGGCAACAACAGAAGGAGCTCTCGTCCGGCGCCCGGGCCGAGACGCCCCCGCCCTCGGTCACCGTCGAGGTGCAGGACTCGCCCAAGCGACATCTGCTATGCCACCAGCAATCGGCAGGCGGCGATCAAGAAGATCTCGCCGGAGGCCGACCTGGTCATCGTGGTCGGCTCGGCGAACTCGTCGAACTCGGTGCGGCTGAAGGAGGTCGCCCTGGAGCACGGCGCCGCGCGCGCCGAGCGGGTGGACTTCGCCGACCAGACCGACGAGGCCTGGTTCGAGGACGCCCGCACCATCGGCGTGGCCTCCGGCGAGCACGCCGGCCGCGGGGCCGGACCCGCTGATCCACTCGTCGTCGGCAGATTTCCTCGGACGCTGCGAGTTATTTCTTAGGCGCTTCGTTCCAGAATGAATTGTGCGGCCGCAGAGGCGAATCCGGCGGGCCTGTCGACCTGCCGCGAGTGAATCGGCCTCGCGGTCGACAGGCGGGCAGGACACAGATGGGCCGGGTGAGTCTCGGGCGGAATCCGCCCGGGCCTCACCCGGCCCAGAAGTGCCTGCAGGGCGGCGCCTCAGAGGTGCCGCCTCACAGGTCATGCGTGGGCGATCCTCAGAGGATGCCGCCCAGCAGGCTCAGGACCGTGTTGAGGGTCGAGGCGACAGTGCCACCCAGGGACACGCCCAGGCCGGCCACCAGGTCGGTGATGACGCTCAGGTCCACGCCCAGGAGGTCGGCAGTGGCTTCGAGGTTCGCGTCTGCGCCGGTGTTCATGAGGATCTCCTTTGAATAGGGGATTTTCAGTCGATTCCTCGACTTGATTATCGAGACGTTCCGTTCCGTGGAGTCAGATCGGAACGGGATTCATCGTATCGAGCTGGCTCGGTGATATCACCCCCAGAAAGGGTGTGACGGCGAGAAATTTGCCGAGAGTTTTCCGAGACGATCGGTTACTTGAAAGTAAAGTGTGTGCAGCCTGAATAGCAGCTGGAATTACCGCTGCAGAGTGGTCAGGAAATGCAGGGCTGCAGTTCAGGTGGAGTTCAGGCGGAAGGGGCGTGGCCGAGGTGAACGCGTCGGTGCGCCGGCGTTTAGGATGGCAGGCATGACGATCCTCGGCATGGGGGCGGCCGTCGTCGCCGCCGTGCTGCTCGGCACTGTGCTGCAGCGGGTCTCGGGCACCGGCGTGGGACTGGTGGTCTCGCCGGTGCTGTCCATCCTGCTGGGCCCGGCGCTCGGGGTGCTGATCACCAATATGACCACAGTGGTCTCCGGGGCGCTGATCATGGCCGCGGTCTGGTCGCGGATCAGTTGGCGGCGCTTCGCCGTGATCATGCCGGCCGCGGCGGTCGGCGCGGTGCCGGCGGCCTGGATGGTCGGCGCCGTCGACGCCGGCTGGCTGTCCATCCTCGTCGGAGCGATCGTCGTCTGTGCGCTGCTGGTCGCGGTCACGCTGCCGCGGCTGCCCGAATGGTCCTCGACGAGCTCGCGGCTGACCGCCGGCCTGCTGGGCGGCTTCTTCAACACCGCCTCCGGCGTGGCCGCCCCGGTGATGGTCATCCACGCGAAGCTCTCACGCTGGGATCAGACCAGCTTCGCCGCCACGCTGCAGCCGATCTTCCTCTCCATGGGCCTGATCTCGGTGTTGGTGAAGCTGATGATGGGATCGGTGCCCCTCGACGGCGCCGCCGGGCTCGCCCCGGCGCTGCTGGTCCCGGCGGTGGTGGTCACCGTGCTGGCCGGCGTGCTGATCGGCGGGCGCGCGGCCCGGGCGGTCACGCCGACGACGGCGCGGCGGGTCGCGGTCACGCTGGCCGGCCTCGGCGGGGTCGGCGCGATCCTGCGCGGTGTGCTGGATCTGGCCGGGTGATCGGACGGATCAGGAGCGCGGCGCAGTCGCTGCGCCGTCCGCCCCGGCATCCTCTCCGGCGAGATCGGCGCCCTGGGCCAGCCGGGGACCCAGCTCGTTGACGTCGTGGCCGACTTCGGCGACGCTCAGCGTCTCGCCCAGATCCTCCAGGGCGGCGTCGTCGGCCTCGGCGCTGTCGGCGACCTGCAGCCGGCTGATCGCCTCGACCTTCGGCAGCACCTGCCGCTCGATGTTGCCGATCAGCCCGTTGTAGGCCTGCACCGCCTGGCGCAGCCGGTCACCGGTCCTGCCCAGGTGGTCGCTCATCTTCTGCAGCCGCTTGTAGAGATCGCGGGAGTGGTCGACGATCTCGCGCATGTTCTGCGCCAGCCGCTCATGCCGCCAGGCGGTCTCCACAGCCTTCAGACTGGCCAGCAGCGAAGCCGGCGAGACCAGCGAGACTCCGCGGGTCAGCGCATGGTCGAGCAGCTCCGGATCGGCCTCCAGGGCCGAGGAGAGCAGCGACTCGGCCGGCACGAAGCAGAAGATCACATCCGGGGAGCGGTCGACGGTGGCCGCATAGTCCTTCGAGGCCAGCACGGCCACATGCTGCTTCAGCGCCTTGGCCTGGCCGGCGGCGTCGGTCAGGCTCAGCGGCGCCTTGGCGTCGATGACCAGTTGCCGCTCGCCCGGCAGGTGCACCACCATGTCCGGGCGCAGCGCGGCGCCGTCGCCGTCGGTGCCGCTGTGCTGCTCGACGAAGTCCACATGCGGCAGCATGCCGGCGGCCTCGACGATGCGGCGCAGCTGGACCTCGCCCCAGTAGCCGCGGGCGGAGGTGGAATGCAGGCTGCCCAGCAGCGCCTGGGTGGAGTCGTAGAGACGCTGGTCGTTCTTCGCCGCCTCGCTCAGCTGGGCCTTCAGCTGCGAATGCTGGGCGGCGCGCTCCTTCTCCAGCGTCTGGACCTGCCGGTGCATCTCGGTGACGCCCTGACGGACCGGCTGCAGCATCTCCACCAGCGACTCCCGCTCGCGGGCGGCGTCGGCGTCCTCGGCCCGCTGCTGCTCGACCGCCTCCAGCCGGGAGCGCAGCGAGGCCGCCTGCACCTCGGCGGCGTGGAGCTGCTCGCGGAGGCGTTCGCCGGCCGAGCGGGCCTCGTCGCGCTCGGCGCGAGCCTCGTCCCGCTCGCCGCGCAGCATCTCGACCTCCTGGGAGGCGCCGGCGGCGTCCGGCCTGCCGAGCAGGCGGGCGCCGACGGCGCCGGCGAGCAGGCCGATCACGAGTCCCAGCAGCAGCATCGTCCACATCATGCCCCCAGCATCCCACCTGCCGCCGACACGGCCGGCGACACGGCCGGGGACCGCGGCGGCGACGTGCACCGCCGGCCGCGGAATGGAATCCTGGGACGCCGAGCGCAGGTGTGAGGACACTGGAGGAGGACACCGATGACCAGCAGTCGTGCGGCCGCCGAGGCGCCGTCGGAGCATCCGTCGACGGGCACGGCGACGACGCCTGTCAGCCGTGAGGGCCTGGGCGCTCTGGTGGTCGCGCTGGCGGTGCTCTGGCAGGGGATCGGCACCGGCGTGGTCGGTCACGTCGTCGCCCCGGAGCACTCGGTGCTCACCACGGCGACGGCCTTCCTGGTCGCCGCCGTCGTCGGCGTCGCCGGCTGGCAGCTCGACGGCCTCCGCCGCGGCGGCCGACCGCAGGCGGCTCCGCTGCTGGCCCGCATCGGTCTCCGCGACCTGCTGCTGGTCAACGGGGTCACCGCCGGGGCCTTCGGGCTGTTCTACATCGCTGCGACGCTCATCGCGCCGACGGCGGCCAGCGTGCTGGAGGTCGGCATCGGCCCGGTCGTGGTGCTGCTGGTCACCTGGCGGGCCGTCCGGCACCGGGCCGCGGCCTGGGTGCATCCGCTGCTGGTGCTCGCCCTCTCCGGAACCACGGCGACGATGATCCTGGTCGAGGCCTCGCGCGCCGGCGGCGACGCCGGCCGGCTGCTGCTGGGGACGCTGCTCTGTCTGGCCGCCGGCATCTGCGCGGTCGGGGTGCTGCTGGTCTCGAAGGTGATGGCCTCCCGCGGCATCCTCGCCTGGGAGATCAGCGCCGTGCGCTTCCACCTGGTCTGGGTGCTGGGCCTGGCGCTGACGGTGCCCGGCGCAGTCGAGGCCGGCCTCTCGGCCGGAGAGCTCGCCGGCATCGTGCTGGTCGGCGCGGCGGCGATCGCCGGACCGATCCTGCTGCTGCAGTGGGGCGTGACGCTGGCGAAGACGCTGCACGCCGCGCTGCTGCTGGCCTGCCTGCCGGCCGTCGTGCTGGCCGCCGACCTGGTCCTCGGCGCGTCCTTCCCGCTGCTCGTCGTCGCCGGCGTCGTCGGCATCGTGCTGGTCTCGGTCTTCTCCACGGTGCGCGATCGCCGGCAGGCCGCCGGGTGAGGGCATAGAATCGAAGCCGGTCCACAGACCGTCGACGGCCCCTCACCCCGATCGTCCCGCCACGACCTTCCAGGAGCATCCCCATGATCCGAGTCCTGCTCGTCCGCCACGGAGAGACCCCGTGGAACAAGGACCATCGTCTGCAGGGCCGGTCCGACATCTCGCTGGCCGACTCCGGTCGTGAGCAGGCGACGGTGACCGGCGGCTTCGTCCGCGCGCAGAACCCGCGTCAGGGCCATGCCTCGGCGCTGGTGCGCACGCAGCAGACCTATGCGGCCTTCGGGCTGGATCATCCGCCGCGCATCTGGGACGCGCTGGTCGAGCAGGGCCTCGGGGAGTGGGAGGGCGCCTATGCGGCCTCGGTCAGGGACGCCGAGCCCGAGCAGTTCGCCGGCTGGCGCGCCGGAGCCTACACGCCCGCCGGCGGCGAGACGCAGCAGGACCTCAGCGACCGGATGCTCGCAGCCTTCTGCGAGATCGTCCGGGCGACGGCGGAGGCCGAGCCCACGCCGTCGCCGGATCTGAGCTTCGACGTGCGCACCACAGTGGCCGTCAGCCACGGAGCGGCGCTGCGCGTGCTGCTCGAGCGCCTGCAGCTCATCGATCGGTCGCAGTCGATCCCGCTGACGCCGGCGGCGGTGACCGTCGTCGACGTGCCGCTGACCACCGGCCCGGTGTCCAGCTCGCTGCCGCACGGCGGTCTCGACGACGACGCCGCCCGCCAGGCCCAGCAGATCGCGGGGCTGACCGACGACGAGATCATCGGCCAGTCCCGGCTGCGGGTGCTGAACCTCTCCCCGGAGCTGCTGAACCCGGCGGTCGACTCCGTCTCGGTCTGAGGCGCGGCGCTCAGCCGGACACCCGGTCGTCGTCCAGGGCGGGGACGACCATGACCGGGCTGTGCGCGTGATGGAGCACCCCGCGCGAGGTCGACCCCAGCAGCGTGCCGGCGACGGCGCCGCGCCCGCGGGTGCCGACGACGGTCAGCTGCGCCTGGCGGGAGTGATCGGTCAGCAGCGGGATCGAGCTGCCGATCTCGACCGAGGACCGGATCGTCACCTCCGGGACGTGGTGTGCCAGCCAGGAGGCCTCGGCCTCCAGCGAGGTCTCCAGCTCCTTCTGCTGTGCGGCGAGGGCCTGTTCCTCGACGAGATTCGGGTACCACTGGGCCAGCCCGTCTCGGGACGGGGCGGCCATCACCAGCTGCAGCTCGGCACCGCGCTCAGCGGCGGCGTGGGCGGCCTGCAGCGCGGCGACCCGGCTCTCCGAGGAGCCGTCGACGCCCACCACCACCGGCCCGGCATCGTCGGCGGCATGCGCGGCCGCCGCCTCGTCGGAGGGGACGATGACCGTCGGCGCCTTCGCATGGGACGGCAGCGCCGAGGCGACCGATCCGAGCACGAGCTCCAGGAAGCCGCCGCGGCCGCGGGCGCCGACGACGACCAGCTCGGCGGAGGCGGAGAGCTCGGCCAGCACTCCGGTGGAGTCTCCGCGCTCGGCGCGATAGTCGACGCGTCCCGGATGGTCGGCCAGGAGCTTCCGCGCCGCCTCGAGGACCGCATCGACCTCGCGGCGGCGGACCTCCTCCTCGGGCTCTTCCGGCATGGCGGCCAGCGTCGTGTAGATCGGCGGCGAGGAGTGATACGCGGTGACGACGGTCAGCGGCGACTCGCGGCGCCGAGCAGTCTCGGCGGCGTGGTCGAGCGCGCGCCAGGAGTTCTCGGAGCCGTCGAAGCCGACGACGACGCCGAGCGGCCGCTGAGCGGCGTCGTAGGCGATGGGGGAGCGGGCGGGGGTCGTCTCTCGTGACATGGTGTACCTCCTGTGTCGGAGTCCTGAGCGAGACGACGGCGGAGCGTCGTCGATCCGGCGGACCGCCGTCATGGGCGAGTCTACTCCCTGATTTCTACATCCAGTAGAACTCTCGGCCGTCACAGGGCCCGACAGTCGGGGACCGGCGGCTGCCGGGGCGACCGGACCGTTCGTCGGCCGACTCCGCCTGTGAGCATGCGGACGGCGACGTCCGCAGGGCGGGGCCGACTGACGGCAGCAACTTCCAGTCCAGGCAGCGGTTACTGAACGTGTCTGCGGAGCTGCTCAACCCAACGGTGGACCCTGTCTCGGTCTGAGCAGGAGGTCTGCTCGGAGAGAATGCGTGTCAGCGGTCCTCGCTACCTTGGTCGCGGACCTGCCGCACCTGACGAAAGGGGGACCTGAAGGTGGTTGTACGCCTGGCCGAGGACGAATTTTCCGTCGTGTGCGCGGAACTGCTGAAGACCCGTTGGCGGATCGTTCGCCGTTGGTTCGTCGGAGCGATGGTGATTTCGATCCTGCTCATGGTCTCGTCGATTGCCCTCAGCCAGACTACGTGGCCGGCCCAGATCGTCGCCTCACTGGCTCTGGCTACATTGCTGGCGGCGGTATCCATACTCTTCATGGAGTACCACCCGTATGTACTGATCGGAGACTACTGGCGCTGGCTGGTTCGTCTGGAGCCGTTCGAGCCTCGGACCTTCTGGGGGCAGGTTCTTCAACAGCTGGTGTCCTTCATCGGCGCCTGTGCCGGATTGATCCTGAGCGCTCTCCTGGGGAGTCTCTTTTCCGGCGGAGCAGCCAGACCGGACCGCATGGAGGAGCTCCTCGGCGCAGCTGGGGTCGTCTTCGCAGGAACAGTCATGATCGGAGTCATCTACGGATTCTGGACGAGGACCGTCTTGAGAATCCTGGTCATCCACTTCTGGGCGCTCCGGGACGGTCTCCTGCCACGTCATCCTCTGATCGACCATGATGAACCTGGAGGGGATTCTCCGTTCTTGAACCACGCATGTGCTGCAGCGAAGCTCGTGTTCTCGCACGCGATGCTGTGGACGGGAGGAGTGCTGGTGATCTCGATGGTGGCGGCCCTTGCCTCGTTCTTCCTATTCGGGGGACCCTAACCGATCGAAACTGAGGAGCGTCCAGTAGCGAGTCGGGCTCACAGCCAGCCGTGCTCGGCGGCGATCCGCGCGGCGTCGTGCCGGTTCTGCGCATGCGTCTTGCCGATGATCGCCGAGAGGTGGTTGCGCACTGTGCCGGGGGAGAGGTGGATCGTCTCGGCGATCGCCCGCACTGAGGCGCCGTCGGCCGCGGCGCGCAGCACCTCCTGCTCACGAGCGGTGAACGGGTTCTCCCCGCCGGCCAGCGAGGCCGCGGCCAGCTGCGGGTCGACGACGCGTTCCCCGGCGGCGACCCGGCGCACCGCCGCCGCGAGCTGCTCGGCCGGAGTGTCCTTGACGATGAATCCGGCCGCGCCGGCGTCCATGGCGCGGCGCAGATATCCGGGCCGGCCGAAGGTGGTCACGATCAGGCACCGGCAGTCCGGAGCCTCGCGGGTCAGCTGGGCGGCGACGGCGAGTCCGTCGGCGCCGGGCATCTCGATGTCGACCAGGGCGACGTCGGGACGGCGGGCCTGCACGGCGGCGAGCACTTCGTCGCCGCGGCCGACGGCGGCGACGACGGTCAGATCCGGCTCCAGCTCGAGCAGCGCGGCGAGCCCGCCGCGGACCAGGTCCTGGTCGTCGGCCAGCAGCAGACGGATCGGGGCGTTCTCCGCGGTGCTCTCCGGGCCGCAGTCCTCCGACGAGCTCATGCCGCGATCACCTCCACGCGTGTGCCGGTCCCCGTCGCCTCGTCGCCCGGGCCGAGCCGCACCGTCGCCCCCTGGGCGGCGGCGCGCTCCCGCAGGCCGCGCAGCCCGGTGCCGCCGGCGCCGCCGGAGGAGGCGGCGAGTCCGGGCGCCTCGACGTCGGGGGCCGGACAGCCGACGCCGTCGTCGACGATCTCCACCCGCTCCGACGTCACGGTGATCCGGCAGCGGTCGGCCTGGGCGTGGCGGACCACATTGGTCACCGCCTCGCGCAGCGCCCAGGCGAAGAGCCGCCGGCGCTCGGCCTCGTCCTCCTGCGGGCCGCCCGGCTCCGGCGGGTCCTCGAGCCGCAGCTCCTCGGCGACGTCGATCTGCGCGGTGATCCCGGCGGCGGCGAGCGTCCTGCGCGCTGTGGCCAGCTCGCCGGACAGTTCCGGGGTGCGCAGCCGGCTGACCGTGCTGCGCACCTGGTCCAGCGCCTCGCGGGAGAGCGCGTCGATGGTGTCCAGCTCGGCCCGGGCGCGCTCGGGATCGGTGTCGATGAGCCGACGGGCCAGCTGGGTGCGGATGGACAGCCCGGTCAGCGAATGGCCGAGCACGTCATGGACGTCGCGGGCGATGGCGTCACGCTCGGCGGCCGAGCGCAGCCGATCCTCGACCAGGCGCGTGCGCCGCTCGTTGTGCTCCACCAGCCGGGCGAAGACGATGATCAGCACGCCGAATCCCGGACCGGCCAGCACCCAGATCTCCTCGGCGACCAGCGCCCAGACGAGGCTGGGGATCAGCCAGAGCGCGACGCCGAGCGGCAGCCCGAGGCGCAGCGGCAGGGTGAAGATGAGCAGGGCGGCGAGGAACGGGGTGTAGGCCGTCGACCAGGAGCCGGCGCCCGGGGCGGCGAGGGCGATCAGCCCGATGAGCACGAACAGCCCGGCCAGCAGGATCCTGCGCTCGCGGGCGCCCACCAGGTGACTGTCCGGCAGGCGCCAGAACAGCCACAGGTAGGTGACGATGAACAGCAGCGTCGCCGCCACGGTCAGCGCCGTGAGGAGCGGCGGGACCGGTCGCAGGAAGGCCGAGCCGACCGGCAGCCCGAGCACGACCAGCCAGATGCCGGCATAGGCGACACCGTGGAACGACCCGGTGCCGTCGTGGCTGGACTGGCCGTCGGTCCTCATGCCGCCCATGCTACGCATCGGCTTCGTCGGCGCCGCGACAGGACGAGTCCGTTCACGCCCTGCGCTCACTGCCGACGCGTCCGCCGGCGCTGGGCGAGCAGGCACAGCGCTCCGAAGATCAGCGTCCAGGCGAGGACGTTGGCCAGCACCATCCACAGCGGATCAGTGCCGCCGGGCCCGGCCATGCCGACCAGCATCCCGTCGGTGAGCGGGTACCGGGCCAGCGCGACCAGACCGTACATCGGCGTGAACCGCCCGATGTCGAGCAGGATGCCGTCCAGCGGCATGAAGCCGTTGCCGAGGAAGCTGAAGATCACCAGGATGCCGCTGGCGGTGCCGACGGCGGCGTCGGAGCGGAAGGTCAGTCCGATCGCCAGCCCGTAGAGCGCGAAGGGCGCGGCGCCCAGGATGGTCAGCGCCGCGGCGGCCAGCCAGGTGCCCGGCGGCATGTCGGCGATGGTGAGCACGCCGGCGAGGTTGAGCACCACCACCGGCAGCGCGGCCATCGCCAGCGAGATCACCGTCTTCGCCCCGACGAAGGCTCCGGGCGGCATCGCAGTCAGCGCCAGCTGTCGTCCCCAGCCCTGCTGCAGCTCGACGGCGGCGGCCCCGGCCAGCGAGGCCGTCGCCATCGCCGCGCCGTAGCAGGCGATGCCGATCATGATCCAGGCGCTGACGTTGCCGTCCTTCACCGGCCCGTCGGACCAGTCCATCGAGGCGCCGAAGAACAGGAACAGCGCGGTGGGCAGCACGATCACGAAGAAGGAGTTGCCGGCGTTGCGCAGGTTCCGCCAGAAGTCCATGGCGATGTAGGTGGTCAGTCTCATCGGAGCAGCTCCTCGGCGTCGTCGGCGGTCTCGGCCGTCTCGTCCGTCCGGTCCGTCGCCGCGGAGGCGCCGTCGTCGGCGGTGAGCATCTGGAAGGCCTCCTCGAGGCTGGCCGGCCGGATGGTCAGGTCATGGGCCGCGGTGCGGGTGAGCAGGTGGACGGCGGCGGCGTCGGGGGCGTCGGTGCGCAGCGCCAGCCGGCTGCCGCGCTGCTCGACCTCGCGGACGTCGGGGACCGCCTCCTGCAGGGCGGCCAGCTCGGCCGGCGACGGCAACCAGGTCACCTGCAGATGCGCCGCCCCGGCCCGAGAGCGGACTTCGTCGGTGGCGCCGTCGGCGAGCACCCGTCCCCGGTCGAGCAGCACGGTGCGGCGGGCGAACTGCTCGGCCTCCTCCAGGTAGTGGGTGGCGAAGAGGACGGTGGCCCCGGCGTCGGCCTGGGCGCGCATCCGGTCCCAGAACTCGTGGCGGGCGGAGACGTCCATCCCGGCGGTGGGCTCGTCGAGGATCAGCACCTCGGGGCGGGGGAGCAGCGCCAGGGCGAAGCGCAGCCGCTGCTGCTGGCCGCCCGAGCACTTGCCGACCTTCCGGGAGGCGAAGGGGCGGACGCCGGCGATGTCGATGACCTCGTCGACGTCGGCAGGGTTCCGGTGAAGCGCGGCGATCATCCGCACCGTCTCCACGGCGGTGAGGTCCGGCAGCAGCCCGCCGGTCTGCAGCAGCGCGGAGATCCGGCCGTCGCGGACGGCATGGGCGGGGGCGGTGCCCAGCACCTCGACGCTGCCCTGCTCGGGCGCGGTCAGGCCGAGCACGACGTCGATCAGCGTGGTCTTTCCGGCGCCGTTCGGGCCCAGCAGCGCGGTGACCTCGCCGCGGGAGACGTCGAGGTCGACGCCGTCGACGGCGTGGACTCTGCCGCCGGCGCCGTCGGGGTAGGTCACGCGGACGTCGCGGGTGGTGATCACGGGTGTGCGGCTCATGTCTCCAGTCTCCGCCGCGCCCGCGGCCGCGCCCAGGGCCGGGCGTCATCGATCCGCCATGACGGATGTCATGGGCTCGTCGGTGCGGGACCAGCCGCTCTGGCGACGAGATCTCCGGGTCAGTAGTCTCGCGGATGGAGAGGGTGTCGAGTCCGGGAGGGGAGACGATGGAGCCGATCGATCTGCTGCTGCCCGGCGGGCTGCTCCACGCCGCGCTGCTGACCGTGGTGATCTGCTGGGCCGGGCGCACCGGCGAACGCAGCACGCTGATCGGCATCCGCCTGTGGTCCACCGACTCCTCGACCGCTGCGTGGCAGGCCGGCCACCGGGCCGCGCTCGGCTGGGCCCGGGCGATGCTCGGCGTCGCCGCGGTCTCCTTCGCCGTCGGCCTGGCGCTGCTGGAGGGCGTCGACGATCTGCCGGGGTCCGCCTCGGTCTGGCACGCGGTCGGAACCGTCGCGGCCTTTCTGGCCTGCGGCGCACTCATGGTCCGCCGGGCCGATCAGGCGGCGAAGCAGACGCTGCTCGCCGAATACGAGGAGACCGGCGAGGTCCCGGGCGCCCGGGCCGGCACCTGACCCTCGCCCTCGCCGCGCCGTCATGGCACCGCTCACCTGCGATCGAGAGCATCGGCCGGATATGTGGATCAGCCCGGTCCGTCCGGCGACGGCGTGTCAGTTCTGGACGCAGTTCGGCCCGCGGGCGCGCCGGATGCGTCCAGAACTGACACGCCGATGCTCTCGCGGGCCTCTACTACGGCCGTGGGGCCTGTGGAGGCACGGGGCGGGTCGTCCCGGGCGGGGATCGGTTCCCCGATCCGGCCGGTCGGGCGCGGAGGTGTGCTGCACACAGTCGATCCGACGACGCGTGATCGCCCCTCGACGCACGAACGCCCCGGGCGGCGGGGCGACATCGTCGATGCCGTCCCGCGCCCGGGGCGTCCGCGGGGTCGCCTGTCGGCGGTCAGCGACCGTCGGAGGCGGGGAGCCTCAGCGCGAGGCCTTGATCAGGTCCGCGCAGCGCTCGCCGATCATCATCGTGGTGATGTTCGGGTTCACCGTCGTCAGCTCCGGCATCGCCGAGGCGTCGGCGACGCGCAGACCCTTCACGCCCTTGACCCGCAGCTCCGGGTCCAGCGGGGACATGTCGTCGTCGACCGCGCCCATCCGGACGGTGCCGGCCGGGTGGTAGACGGTGTTGTGGGTGCGGGAGACGTAGTCGGCGATCTCCTCGTCCGTCTGCACGTCCTTGCCCGGGTAGAGCTCCTCGCCGGCCCACTCGGCCATCGCCGGCTGCGAGACGATCTCGCGGGCCAGCTTGATGCCCTCGACGGCCACGCGCATGTCGTGGCCCTCGGCGTCGGTGAAGTACTTCGGGTCCACGTGCGGCTTGTCCCGGTAGTCCCGCGACCGCAGCCGCACGGTGCCGCGCGACTTGGCGTGGGTGATGTTCGGGGTCAGGCAGAACGTGTTCTCACTGGTGGGGTAGCCCTGACGCAGCGTGTGCATGTCGAACGGCACCGCGCCGTAGTGCATCATCAGGTCCGGACGGCCCGGCTTGTCGGACTCGCCGGTGCCCTCCTTGGTGTCGGCGAAGATGCCGATCTCCCACCACTGGTAGCCCTCCTCGATCATCGGCTTCTTGGCGTCCCAGCCGATGACCGCCTCCGGGTGGTCCTGCAGGTGCTCGCCGACGCCGCGGGAGTCCACGCGGGAGGCGATGCCGTGCTCGGCCAGGTGCTCGGCCGGGCCGATGCCGGAGAGCATCAGCAGCTTCGGCGAGTCGATCGCGCCGGCGGAGAGGACGACCTCTCGGTTCGCGGTGATCGTGTGGGCCTTGCCGAAGGCGCCGCCGACAGCCGAGAGCCCGACGGCCCGGTCGCCGTCGACGAGGATCTCCTTCACCCAGGTGTCGGTGAGGATGGTGAGGTTCTCCCGGTCCAGGATCGGGTGCAGGTAGGAGACCGACGACGACGAGCGCGTGCCGTCCTCCTTGCGGTTGACCTGGAAGAAGTTCGCGCCGGTGACCACGGTCTCACCCGAGTTGAACTGCACCCGGGGGATGCCGGCCTGCTCGCAGGCGTCCAGCAGCGAGACGCCGCAGGGGTCGTGCGGCGGGATGGTCATCAGGTTCACCGGGCCGGTGCGGCCGTGGTGGTCGCCGGCGGCGTCGTTGGTCTCCAGACGCTGGTAGATCGGGTAGGTGGACTCGGCGTTCCAGCCGGTCGCGCCCATCTCCTCCCACTCGTCCAGGTCCTCCTTCGGCGCCCAGAAGGCGATGCAGGAGTTATGCGAGGAGCAGCCGCCGAGGACTTTGGCGCGGGCGTGGCGCATGAAGGAGTTGCCGTTCTCCTGCGGCTCGATGGGGTAGTCCCAGTCGTAGCCGGACTCGAGCAGCTCCATCCAGCGGTTCAGTTGCAGGACGACGTCCTTGTCGGCGTCGGTCGGGCCGGCCTCCAGCAGCGCGACGCTGACGTCGGAGTCCTCGCTCAGCCGGGCGGCGACCGCCGCGCCGGCGGAGCCGCCGCCGACGACGACGTAGTCGAAGGTGGTGTTCTCAGTCATTCTCTCTCCTGTCCTCACTTCTCCGGCATCGAGAACCAGCCGCTGACCGCCGGCTCGGTGTTCTGGTAGATGTGCTTGGTCTCGCGGTACTCCTCCAGGCCGGCCAGGCCGAGCTCGCGGCCGACGCCGGACTGCTTGAAGCCGCCCCACTCCGCCTGCGGCAGGTAGGGGTGGTAGTCGTTGATCCAGATGGTGCCGTGGCGCAGCTTCGACGACACCCGGTGGGCGGTGCCGGCGTCGGAGGTCCACACCGCGCCGGCGAGGCCGTACTGGGTGTCGTTGGCCGTGGCGATCGCCTCCTCCTCTGTGGAGAAGGTCTCGACGGTGATCACCGGGCCGAAGCCCTCCTCGACGACGACGCTCATGCCGCGCTGCACCTGGTCGAGCACGGTCGGGGCGTAGAAGCAGCCGTCCTTGTGCTCCTCGCCGCCCCAGTGGCCGCCGGTGCGCAGCCGGGCGCCCTCGGCGACGCCCTGCTCGACGTAGCGGGTGACCTTGTCCCGGTGCTCGGCCGAGATCAGCGGGCCGGTCTCGGCGGTCTCGTCGAACGGGCCGCCCATGCGGATGTTCTCCGCGCGGCGGACCAGCTCGTCGACGAACTTCTCGGCGATGGTGTCCTGGACGATCAGCCGGCTGCCGGCGGAGCAGACCAGCCCGGAGTCCAGGAAGCCGGCGTTGAGGGCGTTGTCCACGGCGGCGTCGAAGTCTGCGTCGGTGAAGACCACGTTGGGGTTCTTCCCACCCAGCTCCAGGGCGATCTTCTTCACCGTCTGTGAGGCGGCCGCGGCGATCTTCCGGCCGGTGACCAGACCGCCGGTGAAGGAGATCAGGTCGACGTCAGGATGAGAGGACAGCGGGGCACCGGCGGTCGCACCGGCGCCGAGGACCAGGTTCGCCACCCCGGCCGGCAGACCCAGCTTGTCCAGGACGTCCATGATCAGGATCGCAGTATGCGGAGTCAGCTCGGCCGGTTTGAGCACCAGCGAGTTGCCGGCCGCCAGCGCCGGGGCGATCTTCCACGCCGCCTGCAGCAGCGGGAAGTTCCACGGGGTGATCATCCCGCAGACGCCCACCGGCTCGTGGACGACCTTGGAGACGACCGTCGGGTCGCCGGCATCGACGATGCGGCCGGCATCAGCATCGGCGAGCTTGCCGAAGTGGCGGAAGCAGCCGATGATGTCGTCCATGTCGATCTGGGCCTCGACGAACCGCTTGCCGGTGTCGAGGGCCTCGGCGCGGGCGAACTCGTCCTTGCGCTCGGCGATGGCCTCGGCGACCTTCATCACCAGCGCGCCGCGCTCGGCGGCCGGGGTCTCGACCCAGATCCGGGACTCGAAGGCCTGCTTCGCCGCGGCGATGGCCTTCAGGGTGTCGGCCTCGCCGGCCTCGGCGACGACGCCGACCTCGGAGCCGTCGGCCGGGCAGGTGATCGTGCGGGTCTCACCGGACTCGGCCGGCACCCACCGACCATCAATGTACAGAGTTTCTGCGCTCATGGGGATCTCCTCGTGATCTGTGGTGTCGGGGTGTTCACTCGGACGGACGGCTGCGGTCATGGTCCCAGTCGTCGGGCACGGCCTCGGTGCTCAGCGCCACGATCTGCCCGCCGTCCTGGTCGCTCATGTGCAGCACTGCGAGGTGGCGCTCGTAGGAGTCCAGCACATCGGCGATGACCTGCTCCTTGTTGCAGCCGAAGATGTCGCGGCCGGAGGATCCGGTCGTGGAGAAGATCTCCACGCGGAAGAAGTTCTCGTCGGCCGAGCGGAACCGCATCGCGAAGTGCGGCACCGCGTACTCCACCGGGTAGGCCTGGTACTTGAAGAGCGGATGGCCGTCGAACTCCACGTGGAGGTCGATCTGCGGCAGGTCCGTGTCCGGGACGGTGCCCCGGGCGCAGTAGACCTGCGCGCCCTGCTCCTCGAGCTCCGCGGCCACCTCCTCGATGGCCGGGGCGGCGGTGGACTCCATGAACTCCGTGACCTCGTCGCCGGTGGGGTAGTGCATGTCGCGGGCCAGCCGCCGGCGCCACCGGCCACCGGCCGAGCCGCCGTCCATGATCCGCTCGGAGAGGGCGGTGGGCAGGGCCGCACGCACCGAGTCGGCCGAGTACTTCTCCTGGCGCAGGGTGCGCCAGACGCTGGCCATGAGCATGTACAGCACGATGGACAGCGGCACGCCGATGATCACCGCGGCCATCTGCAGCGAGTAGACGCCGTCGAGGATGAGCATCACCAGCGTCAGCGCGCCGATGATCACGCTCCAGACGATGCGCAGCCACGGGGGCCCGTCGGAGTCTGCGGTCTTGGTGTTCGAGGTGAAGTTGGCCAGCACCAGCGCGCCGGAGTCGGCGGAGGTGACGTAGAACAGCAGCCCGACCACGACCGAGACGCCGATGACGAAGGTGGCCCCGGGGAACTGGTTGATCAGCTCGTAGAAGCCGGCGCCCTCAGCATCCTCGGCGGCGGCGGCGAAGTCGGTGTCGCCGCCCATGATCCGGAAGACGGTGGCGTTGCCGAAGATGGAGATCCAGAGCGCGTTGAAGGCGAACGGCACCAGCAGCACCCCGATGATGAACTGACGCAGCGTGCGGCCGCGGGAGATGCGGGCCAGGAACAGGCCGACGAACAGCGCCCAGGCCATCCACCAGGTCCAGAAGAAGATGGTCCACCACTCGAGCCAGCCCTCCTGGGCCCAGGCGTCGGTGGTGTTGTAGGCGAAGGTGTCCATCAGCATGCCCGGGGCCTGCACGAAGGAGTCGCCGATGTTCTTCACCAGGGCGTTGAGCAGCCGGGCGGTCTCGCCGGAGATCAGCACGTAGAACATCATGATGATGGCCACGACCACGTTCAGCTCGGCCAGCCGGCGGATGCCCTTGTCGACGCCGGAGACGGTGGAGAAGGTGACGACGACGGCGGCCAGCACGATCAGTGCGGCCTGCACGCCGGTGGTGGCCTCGATCCCGAACAGGTGATTCAACCCGTAGGAGAGGAAGACGACGCCGATGCCGAGGCTGGTCGCGATGCCGAAGATGGTGCCCAGCACCGCGGCGACCTGCACGCTGGTGCCGGCGGCTCCTTCGGCGCGCTTGCCGATGATCGGATAGAGCGCCGAGCGGATGCTCAGCGGGAGGTGATGGCGGTAGGCGAAGAGGCCGAAGGCCATGCCGGTCAGCGCATACATCGCCCAGCCCGGGAAGCCGTAGTGGAACATCGTCCAGATGGCCGCGTCGCCGGCGGCCTCCATGGACTCGGGGCTCGTGCCGGGTCCGACGCGGTAGTTGGCGGCCGGCCCGATGACCGAGAAGTACATCAGGTCGACGCCGATGCCGGCGGCGAAGAGCATCGAGGCCCAAGTGAACAGGTTGAACTTCGGCTTCGCGTGGTCCGGGCCGAGCTTGGTGTTGCCGACGCGGGAGAACGCGACGATCAGCACGAAGACCAGGATGATCGCGGCGGTCAGGATGAAGTACCAGCCGAGATTTCCACTGAGCCAGGTGAAGGCGCTCTCGAGGGTGTTGTAGGCCGTGGTCGGCGCGAGGGCGGCCCACAGGGTGAAGGCGACGATGATCGCCGCTGAGATGATGAAGACGGGCCAGTTGACACTGGCCGACTTGGGACTCTCGCGACGTCGACCGCCGCCTGCGGTCTGCGCAGCCGACGGCTGCGGATGATCCGTGGCGGATGGCATGTGAAGTTGTCCTTCCTCCGGTGCGATGACCTCATCGGTGCGTGAAGTACTCAGGAGTTCCGTGATCGATGTCTCACCCTGCCCATACTGCAGGGTGAACCTGGTGGATCCTAGCCAATCCGGCCGAGCGGCCGACACGGAGTGACGCTCATCGCGGTGAACCCGAGGCGGAGTCGCTTCCCCCGCGCAGAGCGCGATAGGTTGGGTGACCGTGGCACTGACTATCGGAATCGTGGGACTCCCCAACGTGGGCAAGTCCACACTCTTCAACGCGCTGACCCGCCAGACCATCCTCGCGGCGAACTACCCGTTCGCCACGATCGAGCCCAATGTCGGGATCGTCGACCTGCCCGACCAGCGGCTGGGTACGCTCGCCGAGATGTACGACTCGGAGCGGACCCTGCCGGCGACCGTCTCGTTCGTCGACATCGCCGGCATCGTCAAGGGAGCCTCCGAGGGGGAAGGGCTGGGCAACCAGTTCCTGGCCAACATCCGCGAGGCCCATGCGATCGCCCAGGTGGTGCGCGCCTTCGAGGACGACAACGTCGTCCACGTCGACGGCGACGTGGACCCGACCTCAGATATGGAGACGATCAACACCGAGCTGGTGCTGGCGGATCTGCAGACGCTGGAGAACGCGATCCCCAAGCTGGAGAAGCAGGTCAAGGGCAAGAAGGCCGACCAGGCGCAGCTCGACGCCTACCTCGCCGCCCAGACGGTCGCCGAGCGCGGCGAGACCATCTTCTCCGCGCTGGCCTCCGGAGAGCTCGACGCCGAGCACCTCGGCCAGCTGAACCTGCTGACGGCCAAGCCCTTCATCTACGTGTTCAACTGCGACGAGACGGTGCTGGGCTCCGCGGAGAAGCAGCAGGAGCTGGCCGACTTGGTGGCGCCGGCCCAGGCGGTGTTCCTCGACGCGAAGCTCGAGGCCGACCTGGTGGAGCTCTCCGAGGAGGAGGCCCGCGAGATGCTCGAGATGAACGGCCAGGACGAGTCCGGCCTGTCACAGCTGGCCCGCGTCGGATTCGACACTCTCGGGCTGCAGACGTATCTGACCGCCGGGCCGAAGGAGGCTCGGGCCTGGACGATCAACAAGGGCGACACCGCCCCGCAGGCCGCCGGCGTGATCCACACCGACTTCCAGCGCGGCTTTATCAAGGCTGAGATCGTCTCCTACGCAGATCTCATCGCCGCCGGTTCGATGGCCACGGCCAAGTCCAACGGCAAGGTGCGCCTGGAGGGCAAGGACTACGTCATGAAGGACGGCGACGTGGTCGACTTCAAGTTCAACGTGTGAACCACTGAATCGTGCAGGGCAGAGGCCTCTGTCCGGCGACCAGTCCGCATGCTGAGCGGAGAGGGGAGCCGTCGCGCCCCTGGAGCGGCCATGCGAGCACACGGCGTCGCGTCGGACGGCCGGGAATACTCCGCCCCTCGTCACAGCTGAGCATCGACAGGGGCCTGTGACCGGGCGCCGCCACGATCTTCGACGTGAGGAGCAGCTCATGACGACTGTCGCCATCATCGGCGCCGGCAGGAATCTCGGCGAGGCGCTGGCCCGCCGCTTCGGGCGGGAAGGGTTCAGCCTGGCGCTGATCTCCCGGAACCAGGAGCGGCTCGACGCACTGGCCGCCGACCTGGAGGCCGACGGCTTCACGGCCAGGGGATACGCCGCCAACGTCCGGGACCCGGAGTCCCTGATCGCCGCCCTCGACCGAGCCGGCCAGGAGCTGGGACACATCGAAGTCCTCAGCTACAACCCGCTGCCGCAGAAGGAGTTCCTGCGGCCGCTGCTGGAGTCCACGGTCACCGACGTCAAGGCCGCCGTGGAGTTCTCCGTCTACGGCCCGGTGGCCGCAGTGCATCAGGTGCTGCAGGGAATGCGATTCCTCAAGCGCGGCACCGTGCTGTTCGTCAACGGCGGCTCCGCCGTCCAGCCCGTGCAGCACTTCGCCGGCACCTCCATCGGCTTCGCCGGCGAGACCGCCTACGCGGAGATGCTCAACCAGGCGATGGCCGACGAGCCGATCTACGTCGGCCAGCTGATCATCCCCGGCGCCATCGTCCCCGGCGACGAGCAGAAGGACCCGGAGGTGCTGGCCGAGAAGCTCTGGCAGATGCATTCCCAGCGCAGCGAGTTCCGCGTCTACGCCACGGAGCTCGAGCAGCAGCCGTACTGAGCTGATCGGGATGCTGGAGGAGGCGAGGCGCCGTCGGCGGTGCGTCGGTGAGGGCCGCGGAGCACGCGGTGGCCCGTCATCTGCAACGGGTCTGTGCCACAGCCGCGCCGTGTGTGAAGCCAGGTCGGATGGGCCCATGACCCTCCCTTCATCATGACGACGGCGGGATCAGGGGAGGGTACGTCGACGAGAGTGCCGGTGACTTCCGACTCGTCGACGCCGATCGAGGTGACTCGTTCTCCGAACGAGCGGTGCACCTGCGGAGCGAACATGGTTCGCGTCCCGATGGTTCCATCGAACAGCAGGTCGCGAATCAGGCGACGGAGCGCGATGACGTCGTGCCGGACGGCCCGACCTCGGACCCGCTGGTCAAGTCCCGTGGAGTGGTGTATGAGGCGTGATCCTGCGAGTCGGTACATCTGAGGGCCAGACTGCCAGCGGATCGACAGTGCGGGACTCCACCTCCTTGAGGGACTCTCCGGCGTCAGTGCCGGGTTCGGTGTCACCCATGGTCCGGGCCTGCGCGAGAGTCTCGAGGTTCATATACCTACGCCCTTCGGCCCACTCGTCATGCTGCTCGGCCAGTACCGCCCCGACCAGGCGGATCATTGCTTCACGGTCGGGGAAGATCCCGACCACGTCAGTGCGCCGACGGATCTGACCGTTCAACCGCTCATCGGGGTTGTTCGACCAGATCGTGACCCACAGCTGCTTGGGAAGCTGGTGAAGGCCAGAATCTCCTCCCGAGCCTGTGCGAGGTGGTCGGCGACCTTCGGCAGCTTGGCCTCCAGCACCTCGACGACCCGGTCGAACTGGACATCGACTCCTGTCGGGCCGGGCTGGTCATAGGTATAGATGCCGTGATGCTGTGCAGCAGCGCCTTCACCCACGGCCAGGAGGCCTTCGGCGTCTGACTCATCAGATTCTCCGCGAAGTGGATCCGGCACGCTGTCATGAGGCGCCGGACCGGGGGCGATCTCGGCCTTCAGTCCGGGGTGAGCGCCGGAAGTGACCAGCTCGACTCCGGTGAGTCCGCGGGCGACGAGGTCGCCGAAGGTTCCCCGCAACCGGCGCCGTCCTCGTTGGAGGTGACCTGCAGTCCCAGAATGTCGCAACGCCCGTCAGAGTTGATTCCGGTGGCGACCAGCGCGTGGACCGGGACCACCCGGCCGGCTTCGCGGACTGTCAGCACCGGCGCGTCGGCGGCGACGAAGGTGCAGGGCCCGGTATCCAGCGGGCGGGCTCGGAAGGCGGCTGCCTGTTCATCGAGCTCGCCGGCCATCTGGTTGATTCGGGATTCGGAGAGGTTCTCGATGCCCGACGAGTCCACGAGCTTGGGGGCCTCCCGCTGCGATCGTGGCGCGAAGCGCCGCAGACCGCGTAGGCCTCGGCAGAGAGCAGAGTGTTGATGAAGGTCTGCAACAGTTCGCGCAGCAGGTCCGGGCTCGCCTGGTGGATCTGTTCCTCGAGCAGGCGCGTGGGGTCGATGTTGGAGGGCGTGACGCTCACCGAGTGCTGTACACCACACTGCCGGACGCAACTCAGGGCGGCAGGTCAGTCTGGCACTGCATTCTGCATCTGCCCTCCGCCGCGCGGCATGCACGGTCTGTTGCCCGGCACACACACTCTGTGCCAATCTGTCCGGCATGAGTCCTGTGGGCCCGCCGGAGCACGATAGGGCGGCGATCGTGCCCGCAGCAGGGGAGCGTCCGCCGCGCCGCGCGTCCCTGAGCCCGTGGCATCGCGCTGTGGCGACGGCCATGCGGCGAGCCGTATTCGGTCCTGTTCGTCGGGGTGGCACGGATCCCGGTCCGCGGCGTCGCCCGCGCCTCATCATCGCCAGCCATCGCAACGGGGCGGTTGACGGCAGCGTCGTCCTGTCCGCATTCCCGTACGCGCAGCACCTGGTCTCGAAACAGCTGATGCGTGGGCCCCTGCGTGCCCTCTTCACCGGTATTCCGGTCATCCGCTCGAAGGACATGGAGCGCTATGGCATGGATCCGTCGGGAGTCTCCGACCCCGTCACCGCGGGGGCCGACCACCTGACCGCAGGCGGGGACCTCGTGATCTTCCCCGAGGGCACCAGCGAATGGCGCTATGCTCCCGGTTCCTACCGGCGGGGTGCGGCGAAGATCTGGTGCCGTCTGCGCGAGGCGGGCGTCGAGGTCGACGTGATCCCCGTGGGCCACTTCTACGCGGCTCCGGAACGGTACGGCTCGATCGCTGAACTGTGGCTGGGACCGGCCGTCGACCTCCCGGACACCCTTGAAGGACCGCACCTGGAGCGGGAGAACCAGGTGCACGCGCTATTGTCCGAGGCGCTCGACGCCGTGTCCGTGAACTGTCCGGACCCGTCGACATTCGACGACGTCCAGTTCCGCGCCGCGGCCCGAGCGCGCGCCGGCGAATCCTTCGCCGCCGCGTTCCTGGACGAGCAGCGCGCGGCGACCTCCCCGCCGAGTCCGGCGGTCGCAGAGGAGACGCCTGCCGGGCCGGGGCATCGGGCGCGGACCTCCGTCGCCGCGGAGCCCGTCAGTCCGTGGCCCCGTCGCGCCGGTCTGGTGCTCCACTGGCCGGTGGCCCCCGTGCTGTGGGTCGCCGGGCGGGTGGGACGGAAGGCGGATGCGCGCAACACGGTGACATTCTTCCGGATGCTCGGCGGCAGCGGCGCCGGAGTCCTCTGGGCACTGATCCTCGCCGTCGCGGCGGCATGGGCGACGTCGGCCGGTTCTGGAACCGCTGTCGCGGCCCTCGCCGGCGCGGGGCTGCTGAGCCTCGTGGCCGGGCGTGCACTTGTGCGGGCCCGCCGCTGGCAGCCGAACACGGCACCGCTGGCCTGAGACCCCATCCTTCTCTCCCTCGTCCGAACCATCACCAGCAGCAGAAGAGGTCCGCATGTCCCGCATCATCGATTTCACCCACGACGACGCCACGCGACTGGACGTCTCCGGAGGCAAGGGAGCGAGCCTTGCGAAGTCCGCACGTGAGCTCCCGGTCCCGCCCGGCGTCATCGTGACGGCAGAGACCTACGCGGCCATTCTCGAGCCGGTTCGCCGGAAGATCCGCGGGATCCTGCAGGAGAACACGACGGAAGCTGCGGCGGAGAAGGTCCAGGAACTCCTCCTGGGCATGGAGCTGGAGGACAGCTGGGTCAAGGAGGTCGACGCCGCACTCGAGCAGGTGGGACTCGCGGATCGCGCCGTCGCGGTTCGCTCGTCCGGGACGATGGAGGACCTCCCGGGCGCGGCCTTCGCCGGCCAGCACGACACGTTCCTGGGGGAGCGGGGTGCGACCTCGGTCGCCCGCGCCGTACTGCGCTGCTATGCATCCCTGTGGAACATCCACGCCATGAAGTACCGCGATCGGCTGGGGCTCGACCACCTCCAGGCGTCCATGGCCGTCGTCGTCCAGCAGATGGTCGAGGTGACGGATGAAGAGGCCGCGGGCGTCGCATTCTCGATCGACCCGGTGCGGGGCGATCTGACCACTGTGCTCGTGAATGCCTCCTACGGGCTCGGCGAAACAGTGGTGGGCGGTGAAGCGGAGGTCGACGAATACCTGCTCAGCCGGGACGGGGCGGAGGAGAGGGGGATCCGCGTCGCATCGAAGCCTGCGGCTCTCGTCGTCGACGCCGATGGTGGGACGCGGGAGGTCGACATCGCGCCGGAACGGGCCGAGGCGGAGGCGATCGACGCGGACATGCGCGCAGAGGTCGCCCGACTGGCTGTGCAAGCCGAAGACCACTACGGATTCCCCCAGGACATCGAGTGGGCGGTGAGCGGCGGCGACCTCTTCCTGCTGCAGTCGCGTCCGATCACCCGGGTGGCGGCGCGCTGGACCCGCGACGAGTCCGCCGAGAGGTACCCGAACCCCGTCACCCCGCTCACCTGGGACCTCGTCGAGACGGGCTTCCACGCATCGCTGCGCCACAGCTTCCAGCTCATGGGGCTGCCGCCCTTCGGCGACAAGTGGTTCGCGATGCGGGACTTCTACATCTACGGGAATCAGACGGCCGTGGAGCTCTACAGCGGCCGCTTCCCCACAGCCATGTTCCGCGACATCGACAGCATCCGTCAGTCATTGCCGGATATCGCCCGTCAGTACGGGTGGGTCCAAGATCTGCCCGTGCAGTGGATGCGCGACCTCGACACCTACCTGCTGGGGATCGGCAGGCTCTCCCACACGTCGCTCGAGGACAAGGACCTCGAGGGCCTCTGGGATCATGTGCGTGAGATCAGCGACCTCGGTTCCTGGTACTTCCTGCCCAACATCGCGATCTCGCTCACGCAGTCCATGCTGTACAAGGGGCTCTTGACGCTGCTGTCGATGAAGCTGCCCGACGAGCAGGCGCAGTCGGTCTTCGACCAGCTGGTGGCCCAGACGGATACGAAGACCGGACAAGTCAACGACGAGCTCTGGCAGCTGTCGCGGGCGATCAGGGCCACACCGGACCTGCTGGGGTGGCTGGACTCCGCACCCAGCGCGGAAGGACGGATGGATGAGCTGCGCGCGCAGTTCCCCGCGTTCGCGAGCGAGCTGGACGTCTTCCTCGAGCGCCACGGCCATCGTGAACTCGACTTCGACGCGTACCACCCCACGTGGGTGGGCGCACCGCACATCGTGGTGAACCAGCTGCGGGTGCTCGCTCACCGAGAAGCGGGCGCACAGGTCTCGTCCAATCAGCTGCGGGCGCAGCAGGCGGAGGCCGAACGGCAGGTGCTGGACGCGGTGCCGGACGATCTGCGCTACTTCCTGCAGGAGGTCATCCGGCTGGCGCGGACCTACACGGCATTGGATGACCTCGAGCACTACCAGACGACCCGGCTGAATCTGCCGATGCGCAGGGCGCTCTCCGCGCTGGGGCAGCGACTGGTCGAGGCGGAAGCGCTCGACGAGCCGGACGATGTCTACTTCCTGCACGTCGACACACTCGAGGGAGCGCTGCGCGAAGGGTCCGCCGACGCCCTGGCCTCGCTGCGGCCGGAGGCGCAGGAGCTGCGGGCCGGCTACCGGGCGGCGCTCGAATCCGACCCGGACTGGGTGCACGGTGAAGCCGACGCGGACCTCTCCGAGGAAGCGGACATGTGTGGCACGGCCGGCAGCACCGGACAGGTGGAGGCGGAGGTCTTCGTGGTGCACAGCCCCGACGACTTCCCGCAGTTCCCGGTCGGAGCGATCCTCATCGCCCGGACGACGAACCCCGCCTGGACAGCGCTGTTCTACCAAGCCGCAGGTGTCATCACCGAAAGCGGCGGAGCTCTCTCCCACGGCGCGGTGACAGCCCGTGAACTGGGCATCCCGGCAGTCATGGGAATCCGTGATGCGACCCGCCGATTCACGAACGGCCAGCGGGTGAGGATGGACGGAGGACAGGGAACTGTGGCCCTCGTATGACAGTCGCAGTCATAGACCGCGGTGGCGCTGCCGGGGCGACGCGAGACCCCTGAAGGCCACGGGCCGGCGCCCGCGCGATGATCGATCCGACGGCGGTGTGCCTCCACAGCGCCGTAGTGGGCCGGCATCGCCCCGGGGCTGGTGGAGGCGCTGATTCCCCGGAAGGATGAAGTGCCTGACAGCGCCGAGGAAGGACCCCGACGAACTTCGGGGCCGAGCTGCCAGGATGGCGATAGAAGCACGACGCGATCCTGCTGCCAGGCCGCGGCGTTCGCGCCCGTGGCCGGATCACCGCCTCGCGAGCGAGGGCATAGTCTGGACATGCCACACCGGGGCTCCGTGGAGAGATGTCTCCGAACGCTTCGGCAGATGGAACTCGATCTATAAGCGATTCATCCGCTGGGCGAACGACGGCACATGGGAGACGCTGCTGGTCGATGTGCAGAAGCAGTCCGACGCCGCCGAGTCGCTCGACTGGGCGACCCCGATCGATTCGACGATCACCTGGGTGCATCACCACGGTGAATCGCCCTGGGCTTCGTCCCTATCCGTTTCCCCGTCCGGCGATCGCCGAGCGGAGTCGGCCCGGAGCGCGCCAGGTCATGGGATCTCGTCGTGGTGTTCGACGATCATCTGGTGGGCAGCGGGGTCATCGTCCGTGAAACGAGATGCGGCAGACGCGCCGACCGGCGTGAAGAAGTTGACCAGATTGCCGTCGGGGTCCCTGACGAGCAGCGAACGATTGCCCCATGGCATGTCCGTCGGGGTGTTCACGAACACGTCGACGACGCTCTGAAGCGTCTGATAGGTCGCGTCGACGTCGTCGACGAGGAAGTCCAGCGCGATGGTGCGATTTGCGCGCGCCTCGGCAGCGCCGTCGCCCAGCAGCGGCACCGTGGTCGTGCTGGCGAGGGCCAGCCTGCCGGAGGACGTGCGAATCTCGGCGAACTTCGGGTGGAGGCGATCGGCGGCGATTCCGGTGGCCGCCTCGTAGAAGTCGACGAGTGCGTCGACGTCGTCGGTGAAGATACGAGTGGATGCCAGCTGCATGGTGGTCTCCTCCTGTGGTGAATGTGTGTGGCCGAGGCTCCGACCACACAGATGACGTTACGAGTGATACCGGGCGAAGACTGACCGGTATATGAGCGACGATGGGATCCATGGCTGACACCACCGCGCGAGCCTTGCAGATGCTCGAGCTTCTGCAGTCCGCGCAGCTGCGTACCGTCGCCGAGTTGGCCGAGCGTCTTGGCGTCGATGAACGGACGGTTCGCAGAGACGTCGAGCGACTGAGCGAGCTGGGGCTGCCGGTGGAGACGGTGCGTGGGCGCTACGGCGGATATCGGCTCGCGTCCGGCCGTCGCGTTCTCCCGCTCATGTTCAGCAAGGAGGAAGTGATCGCAGTCTTCCTCGGGCTCACGAGGTCGCAGGCAGCCTCGCAAGCCCGGGACAGTGCCGCCCGGACCGCATTGGGAAAGATCAGGCGGGCCATGTCGACGGCGGACGTGAAGCGGATGGAAGCTCTGTTGGGGACCATGACGAGCACGTCCCATGACGGCGACGCCGCCCCCGAGTCCTCGGTCATGCTGACCCTGGCGGAGGCGGTGGACCGCCGACAGGTGGTCGACCTGCGTTACTTGAGCGGACGGGGATCAGCGTCACGGCGCACCATCCATCCGTACGCATTGGTCACGCACGCCGAGCGTTGGTATCTCCTCGCGTTCGACGTGGACAAGCAGGATGAACGGACATTCCGGGCAGACCGGATCCGAACGGCCCGGCTCGTCCCCGGGACGTTCTCTCCGCCTCTCCAGTCCGAGGTGGAAGACCGGCTCCTCGAGCGATTCGCAACGGCGGACTACCGGTGGCAAGTCGTGCTGCGGATTCGGCAGACTCAGGAGCACATTCGCTCTCACCTTCCACGGAGCGTGGCGCGACTCGAGATGGCCGAATGCGCCGCGAGCCCGACGCGAGACGAGACCCTGCCCTGGCACCGAGCCGAGATCCACGCCGAGAGTCTCGACTGGCTGCCATCGGTCATCGCTGCTCTCGACTGCGACGTCATCATCGAGCGTCCCGACGCACTCCGAGACCGTGTGCGCGCCGCCGCGACGCTGATGCTGGACGCGGCTGCTGATCACCGAGGGCGAGTCGGGCCATGATTCGGCGAGCTCTGCATATCGCGCTGCGCGGAAGGAGCCGCCTCCGGTGTGATCCGCGCGGACGTCCCGCGCGCTCTCATCGAGGCCGGGGTCGTCTTGTGCGAGGATCTGACGGCCGCGGGATCGTTGGTTGAGGCGACGTCGGACGGCAAGGTGCGTGGGGAGGGCGAGGACTGTGTCATGAAGGACGGTGACGTGGTCGACGTCCAGAGTCAACGTGTTGCTGCGTGCTGCCCGGCGCCCTGCACCCCGTCGCCGTCTCTGCGAGCGTCCGGGCCGGCCGGCGACCGAAGACGGGTTCGGGGAATCACCCGATGTTCTGGTCCGCCAGCTGATCGGCGATGCTGCGCGGCTCCCGCCCGAGGAGTTGAACGAGCGTGGGGTCGGCATGTGCGAAATGGCCGCCGCGTGTCGCCTGGAACATCGAGAGCGTGAATCGTGCCGCACCCTCTGGGGTGCCGTTCGCCATCTCGCCGGCGACCCAATCCTCATCGTCGACGACTACACGTTCGATGTGACGGCCGGAGAGCTCAGAAGCGGCCGCGGCGAAGTCGGCGAGTGTGACGGGGGAGGACGGGACCAGGTCCACCGGGCCGTCGAATGCAGCGTCGCCGGCGAGGATCGCCGCCGCGGCCTCGGCCGCATCGCGCCGATCCACCCAGGAGAACGGCCCGTCGGCCGGCTTGGCGATCGTCCCGGTCTCCTGCCACGGCCCGAGCAGCTGTCCGAGGTCTCCGTAGAACCCGTTGCGCAGTGCGGTCCACGCGACGCCTGACGCAGCGAGGTGCTGCTCCGTGGCGGCATGGATCGCCAGCGGCGGATACGGCGTCTCGAAGCCGGCCCCGCACGTGCTGGTGTACAGGATCCGTCGGGCGCCCACCGCGGCCGCGGCGTCGATCGCCGTTCGGTGCTGCGCGACGACATCTGCTCCGATGTCACTGGAGGAGACCAGGAGCACCTGTTCTGCGTCGGCGAACGAGCGGCGCAGGGCCACGGGGTCCTCGTAGCTTCCTCGGCGCACGCGCACGCCTCGGTCGGCCAGATGCCTCGCGCGTGCGGGGTCGCGGACGCTGGCACCGAGGCGGGCAGCAGGGACTCGCTGCAGAAGATGGTCGACGGTGGCGCCGTTGAGGGTGCCTGTCGCTCCGGTCGCGATGATCATGACGAAGTCCTTTCATCGAGGCGGCTACGAGTCGCGCGACGGAGAGCAGCGAAGGCCGGGCCGAGGCGTGCTCTCGAATAACTTGACCAGGTGAGTCAACTTGCCTCGGCGCGGAAGGAGAGCAGCGATGTCCAGCACCGGCTCCTCGCCGGGGGCTTCGCTCCGACGCTCGACGCAACGTCGACCGGATCTGCGCCGCTGCGGTGACGGCGTTCCGCGAGCAGGGCCTTTCGGCGCCCCTCGAGGAGATCGCCGCGGCCGCCCACGTGAGCAAGGCGACCATCTTCAACAGGCTGGGAGGACGGGTCGGCCTGATCGACGCCGTCATCGACGACGTCGTCGCCGGCGAGCTGAGGGCCGTCATCGATGATGCTTGGTCCGTCACGGGTGCCTGGGAACGTATCTGCTTCTATGTCGGCGCGATGCGCGATCTCCAGTACCGGCTGCCGGCCGTCAACGACGTCCTGCTGCAGGAGTTCCCCGACTCCGAGCAGCTCATGGCGCTATGCCGCATCGGGGGAGACTTCCACGACGCGTTGGTCGAGGATGGTCATGCCGCCGGCGTCCTGGCCGACGAGTTCACCCCCGATGACTTTCATGCGCTCACCCTCGACAACGCCCTGGTTCTCAAGCACGGCCGCAGGCCGTCCCGGGAGGACTATGACCGTCGAACGGAGTTCGTCCTCGGCGGGATCTGTCGGGCGACTCGGCCGCCGGCATGACCCTGTCGGGGCGCAGGCGTCTCCCGCGGCGGCGTCACAGTCGTCACGGCGCAGGTGGAGCTCCATGCGAGACGCCGGTCCAGGCATGTGATCGGGTCAGCGCCGCTGCGATCCTCCGAGGATCTGCTCCAGCGGGATGCGGCCGTCCTGCCACGGGGTGAGCACCCAGATCACCAGGTAGGCGCCGATCCCCACCACAGGGAGCAGGGAGAGGGCGACGAGCAGGAGGCGGACCAGCCAGACGTTCATTCCCAGCTTCTCGGCGAGGCTGCCGCCGATGCCGGCGACGAGGCGCTTCGGGCCGCGGCGGAATCCGATCCGGCGGATCGCGTCGAAGAAGTGTTCCATGCCCCGATGATACGTCGGGTCCCTGATGAGCACAGCCCCTGACCGCAGGTGGACTGGAGGGCAGGCGTCCGGACCGCAAGGGCTCATGCTGCGACGCCGACCTGCCCGTCACGCGGACGGCCCCCGTCGCTGCGCGCAGCGACGGGGGCCGTCTCCGTGTCGGGGCGGCCCGAGCTCGTCCCGGGTCAGCAGAGCGGAACGCCGGGGATCCGCTCGTAGTTTCCACCGCCGCTGACGTTGACGGCGTTGACCCAGACATGCTTGTTGCCCCAGTCGTCGTCCGTCAGCAGCCACCAGTTGTTGACGTACTTGCCTTCGGACGCCTGTCGGGTGACATCGGTCTTGGTCTGGCAATAGAAGTAGTTCGTTCCGCTGCCCAGCCTTCCCCACCAGGTGATGCCGCTGGACTTGCTGGGCGCGTCCCAGAGCCCGTTGTCCGTGAAGGAGTTGGACACCTTCCAGACGTTCTTGTAGTACTTCGCCTGCTGCGTGCTGACCGACGTCGTCTCGACGCCGCCGGGAGCGCCGGTGGTCGCCGACGCCGACGCGGCGCTGCCTGTGCCGAGGGCCAGTGTGGCCGCGGCGACGATGCCGAATGCGGCTCGTGCGGTGTGAGTGCGCAACATGTGCATACTGCCTCTCTGCTCGTCGGTGCCCGTCGAGTGCGGGCCGATGGAACCTCGCCCCTGTGGCAAGGCTCTCCGTACACTAGGGCCTGTCATTGTCAGTGCGATCACAGATGGATCACACGTCGTCGTCGCCGTATGGCGCTGCTGTCCAGGGGGAGTGAATGGACCTTCGGATCGGACTCCTCGGGCCGCTCCAGGTGGAGCTGGACGGGGCCGACGTCGCGCCGTCGTCGGATCGGCTCCGCAGCCTGCTGGCGGTGCTCGCCCTCGCTCCGGGTCGATCGGTCTCCGTGGGACGGCTGGCGTCCCAGGTGTGGGGAAGCAGTCCGCCGAGCAGCCCGAAGGGCGCCGTCGCGACCTACGTCGGCAGGCTGCGGCGTCATCTCGGCGACGGTGCGATCGTCACCGAGCCGCACGGGTATGCCCTGCGCATCGCCGTGGACGCCGTCGACGCCTCGAGACTGGAGCGGCTGGTCGCCGACGCCCGACGGGCCCGGGTGCGGGGCGAAGCCTCCGAGGAGGAGCGCCTTCTGCGCGAGGCGACGGCCCTGTGGCGCGGCGTGCCCCTCGCCGACGTCGACCTGCCCGAGGTCGCCTCCCAGGAAGTGGTGCGCCTGGAGGAGAAACATCTGGCCGCCTCCGAGCGCCTCGCCGACCTCGACATCTCGGCCGGCCGCTTCGACTCGACGATCGATCGACTCACCGGGCTGACGGCCTCGTGGCCGCTCCGCGAATCCCTCTGGACGCGCCTCCTGCGTGTGCTGCACCTGGTCGGCCGCCGCGCCGAGGCGCTCGACAGATACGAGCACGCGCGCAGTCTCATCGCCGAGCAGCTGGGGTCGGATCCGGGTGCCGAACTGCAGGCCGCCCATGCCGAGCTGCTGGCCGCGGCGGCACCGCCGGCAGCCGAGCGCGGGGAGGGGCAGGCGATGTCGGGACTCGCCTCGACCCCTCCGCCCCACCAGCTGCCGCGCGACATCCTGCAGTTCATCGGACGCGAGGAGGAGCTGGAACTCCTCGACGCCTGTGCTGACCGCGGCGGCCCGGTGGTGATCACCGGCCCGCCCGGGGTGGGCAAGTCCGCGCTCGCCGTCCACTGGTCTCATCGTCATGCGGAGCAGTTCCCGGACGGCCAGATCCACCTCGATCTGCGCGGCTTCGACCTCGACGAGCAGGTGATGACGTGTGAGACGGCCCTGCGCACGCTGATCGCGGCGTTCGCGCCGGGGGAGGACCTGCCGTCCGCCGAGGAGGCGCTCGCCGCCCGATGGCGGACGCTGACGACGGGCCAGGAGCTGCTGATCGTGCTGGACAATGCCCGGGACAGCGACCAGGTCCGGATGCTGATGCCGGCCGAGTCGCGCTGCATGATCCTGGTGACCAGTCGTTCGAGCATGAACGGGCTGCTGGCCGCCGGGTACGCCACGGCCCTGCCGCTGGAACCCGTGGGCCCCCGCGACGCCGCGCGCCTGCTGGCCGCACGCATCGGATGTTCCCGCGTGGACCGCGAGCCCGAGGCCGCCGAGCGCCTCATCCTCGGGTGCTCAGGGCTTCCGCTCGCCGTCGCGCTGGCCGCGGCGCGCATCGCCGGCCAGCCGCAGCTGCCGCTGGAGTCTCTGCTCGAAGAGGCCGACGCCGTGCCGGGCGCTCTGGACATCTTCAGCGGCGACGTCGAGGGAGCAGACCTGCGCACTGTCTTCTCCTGGTCCTGGCGCGCCCTCTCGCCGGCGGCCGCCCGGTGCTTCCGACTGCTGGGGCTGCACCCCGGCTCGGACATCTCCTTGACGGCGGCGGCCAGTCTGGTCGGGCGGCCGGTCGGGGAATTCCGCGCCCTGCTGGGGGAGCTCGCCTGCGCCCACCTGGTCCGAGAGCACAGCGCTGGCCGCTACGTGATGCATGACCTGCTGCGCGCCTACGCCGCGGAGCTGGCCGCCACGACTGCCGCCGAGGAGCGCGAGGAGGCGGTGCTGCGGCTGGTGGACCACTTCCTGCACACCGGTCGCCGCGGCACTGTGCACCTGCGGGGGTCCGAAGATGTTCTGCTCGCGGTCCCGGAAGCCCGGCCGGGGAGCGTCGAGACGGCGCTGACCGGCCGGCAGGACACTCTGGCCTGGTTCCGGAAGGAATGGGGCGTCGTCGTGCAGCTGATCGAGACGACGGCCGCCGAGCCGCTGTTCGAATCCCGCTGCCCCGGGCTCGTGCAGTCGCTCAGCGCGTACCTCGAGCTGGACCGGCACTGGGGCCCCTGGGAACATGTCGCGGCTATCGGGCTCGCGGCGACGGCGAGGATCGGCGACGACGTCGGCGAGGCCGACCTGCGCGTCTCGGCGGCAGGGGCCGCGATGTATCAGGAACGGACCGACGAGGCTCTCGAACACCTCCATGCTCGCCGCCGTATCCTCGAACGCCGCGGCGACGAGGAGGACCTGGCGCGCGTGACCTACCAGCTCGGCCTCGTGCTGGCGCACCACGGCGACCTGCCCCAGGCGCTTGAGATGACGCTGGACGCGGCCGCCCGGTGCCGCCGAGCGGGGAACGCGATCACCGAGGCGATGGCCTATTCGAACGCCGCCGAGATGCTGATGAACCTCGAACGCCATGACGAGGCGCTCGAGATGTGCGAGGTGGCGAGGACGGCGTGGGGCGAGAGCCGCAGCCACAACACCGTCGCGCTGTGGATGACCGAAGGGAGGCTCCGGTTGCTCCGCGGCGAGCCGGAGCTGGCGCTCCAGCCGCTGGCCCGAGCCGTGGAGGCGCATCGTGCGGACGGCTTCGAGGCGTCGACGGTCCGGGCGCTGACCATCCGCGGCGAGGCACGTCGCCGAACCGGCGACCACGCCGGCGCCGCCGCCGACTGGCATGAGGCTCTCGAGGCGGTCGACGATCCCTCCGACGAGGCGGCGGTCGAGCTGCGAGGACGGCTCGCGGACATCGGCGGAGGAACAGGCTCCGGAACGGGGGTCGGGCTCCGGCACCCGCTTGCCGAGGGACGGTCGACGTCGTCGGAGCATTGACGTCGTGCGTCAGGTCTCTCTAGCGTGCTGCGCAGCGTGTGCGGCCGCCGACACCTCGTGGACGCGGGCGCCGACGGGACGGATGGGGACGCACGACGGAAGGGGCGGGCGGCATGGTGACCCGACGGGCAGTGATCGGCGCGATGGGCGGGGGACTGGTCTCCGCCGGAGCGGTCCCGGATCTGGCGGCGGCCGCCGGGGCGTCGCGCGGCAGCGGAGGAGCCGTCGAGGGGACGCTGGTCCTCGTGGAGAAGAGCGGCCACGCCGTCGCCTTCCACGACGTCGCCGACGGCACCCGGCTGGCCCGCATCCCGCTCGACGAGCACCCGCATGAGATGGTCGTCGACAGCGCGCGGCGGTACGCCTACATCGGGCACTACGGCGTGCGGATGTCCGGCGACGTCGGTCCCGGCGGGTCGAGCGTCTTCGTCGTCGACCTCGCCGCCCGCGAGCTCGTCCGCACGATCGAGCTCAGCCCGTTCAACCGCCTGCACGGCATCGCCATCGACGACCAGGACCGCGTCTATGTGCTCAGCGAGGAGCAGGGCGTCCTGCTGCGCATCGACGACGCGGCCGAGGCCGATGGGGCTTCGGCGGCGGTGCACACCGGCGGGATCAAGACCCACATGGTGGTCACCAATCGCGAGGGCACCCGCGCCTACGTCACCGGCCTGCTGTCGCACACGGTCAGCCTCGTCGACCCGCACGACGCCTCGGCGGCGCCGACCGTCGCCTCGCCGGGGCGCCTGCCGGAGAGCTGCGCGCTCAGCGAGGACGAGAAGTACCTGTACGTCGGCGCCCGTCAGGACGGTGCGCTGGTCCGACTGGATGCTCGGACGCTGAAGGAGAAGGACCGCGCCGAGGTGCCCGGCGACCCGCTGCGGGTCTACGTGGAGCCGGGGCGCGGCACGCTGCTGACCACCGACATCGAGAACCGGGCCGTCACCCGCTACGACGACGACCTGCAGAAGATGCAGTCGATCTCCTTCGACGGCACCCCGGCCGGGATCTCCTTCCACCCGACCGAACCGACGGCATTCATCACGCTGCTCGACATCGACACCGTCGCGATCCTGGACTTGGAGTCCTTCACCACGGTGGGCACGCTGGCCACCGGCGCCGAGCCCGATGTCACCGCGCTGATCTGAGACGGGAGGGTCGTGCCGGTCCGACGAACCCTTGGGCCGGTCGACGCCCCGGCATAGACTCTGGCGCCATGGACGTACCAGCGCCGGATCCGCAGACCCGGGGACGCCTCGGGCCGGTCTTCTACGCCTCGCTGGCGCTGTCGATCACGTTCGTCGTCTTCGGCCTGGTATTCCCGGAGGCGCTCACCGAGTCCCTCACCGCGATCCGCGAGGTCGTCGTCGGGACCTTCGGCCTCGTCTATCCGATCACCGTGTCGCTGCTGCTGGTCTTCATCGTCGTGCTCGCGCTCTCTCCGGCGGGGAAGAAACGCCTGGGCGGGCAGGACGCGGCGCCGGAGTTCGGCGTCGTCTCCTGGGTGGCGATGCTGGTGAGCGCCGGCGTCGGGCTGAGCTTCCTGTTCTGGGGCACGGCCGAGCCGCTCATCCACCTCGCCGATCCGCCCTACGGCGCCGCGGATCCAGGATCTGCGGAGGCCGCCCGCGCCGGCATGCGGTACTCCTTCCTGTTCTGGGGTCCGCATGCCTGGGGGATCTACGCAGTGGTCGCGATCGCGATCGGTTATGCGGCCTTCACCCGCGGCGGCGGCATGCTGGTGAGCTCGGCGCTGCGCCCGCTGCTCGGGCGCCTGGCCGACGGGTGGGTCGGCGCCGTCGTCGACACTCTGGCGGTGCTGGCGATCCTCTTCGGCGTGGCCACCTCGCTCGGACTCGGCACCGGCGAGCTCAACGCCGGGCTCGCCGACCAGTTCGCCGTGGCCGACTCCTACGGCGTGAAGATCACCATCATCATCGGACTGATGACCTTCGCCACGATCTCCTCGATGACAGGGCTGGGACGCGGCATCCGGGCCCTGAGCCTGGCCAACGGCGCCCTCTGCGGCCTGCTGCTCGTGCTCGTGCTGAGCCTGGGACCCACCGGGTCGATCGTCGCGAGGCTCGGCACCGGCGTCGCCGACTACGTCTCCACCTTCGTGCCGATGAGCCTCGCGACGGAGGGCGCGGCCGGCGACTCCTGGACGGCGGACTGGATCTACTTCTTCTGGGCCTGGTGGATCGGCTGGGCGCCGTTCGTCGGCACCTTCATCGCCCGCATCTCCCGCGGTCGCACGATCCGCGGCATCGTCACCGGCGTGGTGCTGGTGCCGAGCCTGGTCAGCATCGTCTGGTTCTCCGTATTCGGCGGCACGGCGCTGGCGCGCGAGCTGGCCGGGGAAGTGTCGGTCTCCAGGATCGCCTCGGAGGCGAAGTCGATCGCCACCCTCGCCGTCTTCGACACTCTGCCGCTGACGGAGATCGCGCTGGTGGTGCTGGTGCCGGTGCTGGCGCTGCTGTTCATCACCTCCGCCGACTCGGCGTCGTTCATGCTCGGCAGCACGACGACGGGCGGGGCCATGAAGCCCCCGCGTCCGGTGCGGCTGATGTGGTCCTTCGCGGCCGCCTTCGCCGCCGTGCTGCTGCTCAGCGGGGGCCCGGAGGATCTGCGCAGCGCGGCGGTGATCGCCGCGGCGCCGTTCACCGTGATCCTCCTGGGGCTGGCGGTCTCCCTGGTGATCATGCTGCGACGCGACCGTGCCGGGGCCCTGCGGAGGGAGCCGGGCTGATCATCGGCGAACCATTGTGGTGCCGCGCCCGGCGCACTAGGGTCTGTGCCATCCGCACCGGACGGCACTCCAGGGAGGATCGTCGTGGGTCAGCTCATCGTCTGGAACGTCATCTCGATCGACGGCTTCTTCGAAGGAGACCAGCCGTGGGATCTGCGACTCCATGAGTACATCTGGGGCGAGGACCTGCGGCGGCTCAGCCTGCAGTTCGGCGAGGAGGCCGAACTCCTCGTCTTCGGCCGGAACACCTATGAGGGCATGGCGGCCCACTGGCCGGCCGACACGGACGAGCCCGAGATCGCCGCGTACATGAACGCCGTCCCGAAGCTCGTGGCCTCCCGCACGCTCACCGCGCCGGAATGGAACAACACCGAGGCCACCGCCGATCCCGTCGGGGAGCTGGCGCGGCGGAAGCAGCTCGGCGAGCGCCCGATCTACGTCTTCGGCAGCGCGGACCTGGTGGACAGCCTGCTCGAGGCCGACCTCGTCGACGAGCTGCTGCTCGGCATCGCCCCGGTGATCCTGGGCTCCGGCACGCCGTTCTTCACGACGAGCGAGGCCGCACGGTCGCTCGAACTCCTCGAGTCCCGCGCCGTGGACACCGGCGGCGTCCTGCTCCGCTACCGTCCCTTGCGCGGATGAGCGACGCCGGCCCGTGCCGGCGTGCGGATCAATCCGTCGTCGGGCGCCGACGGAAGCTCTTGGTCTCGGAACGCCGGCGTTTCGCGTCCAGCCGCCGACGTCGCGACCCTCTCGTGGGGCGGGTCGGCCGCCGGACTGGGTCGGGAGCCGCCGCCTCGCGGAGGAGTGCGGCGAGTCGTCGTCTCGCCGCCGTCCGATTGCGCCGCTGAGATCTGTGCTCGGAGGCGCTGATGGTCAGGACGGTGCCCGAGAGCCTCGTGGCGAGCCGGCCGAGGACATGCTGCCGCTGCGGCTCGCTGAGCGCCGTCGTCGTGCCCAGGTCCAGGCTGAGCTGCACCTTCGAGTCCGTGGTGTCGACACCCTGACCGCCCGGGCCCGACGCACGGGAGAACTGCTCGACCAGCTCTCCCTCCGGCACGCGCAGGCCGCGGGGGATCCCGGGGCCCGGGACTATGTGCAGATCATCCATAGTGCGAGTGTGTCGCACCCCGGCATCCGGCATATGCTTGCTTTTCCACAGGTTACTTCGTAATCTGAAGTTATGAGCAAGGATTACCGCCAATTCTGCGGCCTGGCCCGGGCGGCCGGCGTGCTGGGGGAGCGATGGGCGCTCCTCGTCGTGCGTGACCTGACGCTGGGGCCCCGGCGATTCAAGGACCTCGGGGAGGGCCTCCCGGGAGTTCCGACGAGCGTGCTCACCGCCCGGCTGCGGGAGCTGGAGCAGATGGGCATCGTGGAGCGTCGGGCCGCGCGGCAGCCGGGAGGAGGCGTGGTGTATGCGCTCACCCCGTACGGGGCCGAGCTCACGCCCATCCTCGATCGCCTCGGACGGTGGGGCGCGCAGCGCATGAGCGCGCCGGCGCCGGAAGAGATCATCACGAGCTCCTCGTTGGCCGCGGCACTGCGCGCGGCGTATCGGCCCGGGGCCGTCACCGCCGCCACGACCTGTTCGATCCATGTCGGACCGGCGAGCGCGTGGGCGGCCATGGACGGGGCCGAGGTCACCGTCGACGTCGGCGTGCCGGAGGCGACGCCGGATCTGATCATCCACGGCGGACCGCAGTTCAGGCTGCTGCTGGCCGGTCGGCTCTCGCCCGCGGAGGCGATCACGTCCGGCGCTGTCGAGATCGAAGGCCCGCATGCGGTGCTGGAGGACTTCGTGCGGGCATTCCACGTGCCGCTGGACGACGTCATCGGCACGCCATGAATCGACCATCAGGACGGACGGAGATCGCACCATGAGGCTCAGCATCAATCTCTTCACCACCTTCGACGGGGTCAGCCAGGGCCCCGGCAGCGCCGCAGAGGATCCGCGGGGAGGCTTCACCCGCGGGGGATGGCTGATGCCGTACTTCGACGACGGCTGCGGTCAGGCGGTCGACGGGTGGTTTCGGCGCTGCGGCGCCCTCCTCCTCGGGCGTCGAACGTTCGAGACCTTCGCGTCCCACTGGCCGCAGGTGACGGATCCGGCGGATGCCGTGGCCGACCAGATCAACAACCGACGCAAGTATGTGGTCACCTCCTCGCCGCTGGGCGAGATCTGGGCCGATTCCAGCACGGCGCTCGGCGACGGTTTCCTCGAGGATGTCGCGCGGCTCAAGAGGGTCGACGACGATCGGGAGCTGCAGGTCCACGGCAGCGTCCGGCTGGCGCGCACGCTGCACCAGGCAGGGCTGGTGGACATCTACCGCTTCCTCGTGGCGCCGGTCGTGGTCGGGGGCGGTTCTCGCCTCTTCGACGCGGACGGGCCGGCCTGCGGCATGCACGTCGCGCAGAGCACGGTGACGGAGAGCGGCGTCCTCTCCACCGAGATGACGCCCGGCGCCTTCGAGAACTCGCTGGCGCCGGCCGTCCGAGACGGTCAGGACGTCGTCATCGACTCGTGAGCCCATCGATCGATCACCTGCAGCAGCCCCTCACCTGTGGAAGGACCGCAATGTGCACTGTCAGCGCCGACATCAGCATGTCCCTGGACGGATACGTGACCGGGCCCGGCCCGAACTCCGAGAACGGCCTCGGTGCCGGGGGCGAGGCCATCCAGCAGTGGGTGTTCCGCTCGAAGGAGTCGCCCGAGGACCGAAAGATCCTCGAGCGAGGAGGGGAGAGCGCCGGGGCGGTGATCATGGGGCGTCGCACCTTCGACTTCGTGGACGGCCCGAACGGCTGGGACGACACGATCAGCTATGCGTACGATCATGAGGTTCCGCAGTCGCCTCCGGTGTTCGTCCTGACGCATTCGGCGCCGCAGAAGCCGCGTCATACCGAAGGATTCACCTTCGTCACCGACGGAGTCGAGGCGGCCGTCAGCGCCGCGCGCGACGCGGCAGGAGGCCGCGAGGTCGTCATCATGGGCGGAGCCGAGGTCATCGACAGTGCCCTCTCCGCCGGGTTGGTGGACCAGCTGCGGATCCACCTCTCGCCCATCATCATGGGGTCGGGCACGCGACTGTTCGATCTGGTGGACGCGCCGCTGCCGCTGAGGCAGGCCGATGTCGTCGCCTCTCCGTACGCCACGCACCTGAGCTTCGACATGCGCTGAGACGGTGTCCGGGGCCGGCAGCGGGTCCAGCGGGCGACCAGCTCGCCGACCATGAGCGATTCCGGCCTCGTCTCCATCCGCCCGTAGTCTGGTGGCATGGCAGAGCCGACGCGCTGGGCGACAGAGACGAGACACGGCCACTCGCAGTGGTACATCGAGCGGTTCCGGACCATGGCCGCCGAGGGGCAGGACCTCGTCGGCGAGGCGCGTCTGCTCGACGCGATGGTGCCGCGACAGGCGCGGGTCCTCGACGCCGGCTGCGGGCCGGGCCGGCACGCCGGGGAGCTCCACGCCCGCGGACACGCCGTCGTCGGCGTCGACGCCGATGCCGAACTGATCGCCGCGGCCGAGGAGGACCATCCGGGCCCGCGGTACCTCGTCGCCGACCTGGCCGAGCTGGACCTGCAGATGCTGGGGGAGTCGGCTCCGCTCGACGCCGTCCTGCTGGCCGGCAACGTCATGGTCTTCCTCGCCCCCGGCACCGAGACGCAGGTGCTGCGTCGGCTCGCCGCCTGCGTGGCCGCCGACGGGTTCCTGCTCGTCGGCTTCCACACCGACCGCCATCTGCGCCTGGAGGACTTCGACGCGTTCGTCGCCGAGGCCGGGCTGCGGGTCGAGCATCGCTTCTCCAGCTGGCAGCTCCACGCCTGGCACGACGACGCCGACTTCGCCGTCACCGTGCTCCGCCACGCCGCCGGATAGCTCGGGGCCGTGACCGTGGCACCGAGCATCACCTCCCGCGCCTCCCTGGCCCGGCCGGCCGCGCGCCGCTCCCGCGTGACCCCTGTGGAGCTGTTCTTCGACCTCGTCTACGTTTTCGCCGCCGTCCAGCTCGCGCAGATCCTGCTCGGCGACCTCAGCTGGACCGGAGTGCTGCAGACCCTCATCCTCTTCGCCGCGGTGTGGTGGGGATGGAACTACACCGCGTGGGCGATGAACTGGCTCGATCCGCTCCGCACGCGCGTCCAGCTGCTGTCGGTGGTCCTGATGCTCGCCGCCCTGGGCATGGCCGTCGCGATCCCGACGGCCTTCGACGAGCGCGTCTGGCTCTTCGTCGGGTGCTACCTGTTCATGGGGATCCTCCGGCCGGCGGTCATGATGCTCGCCTTCTCCGGACGGCAGCTGGCCCGCAACTACCGGATGCTGCTGCTGTGGACGCTGTTCGCCGGCGTCTTCTGGATCCTCGGCGCCGCGGCCCCGGACCCGTGGCGGATCCCGCTCTGGCTCGCCGCCGTCGTCGTCGACTACGCCGCCCCGCTGGCCCGCTTCCGGGTGCCCTTCGTCGGGTCGGCGCCGATGCATCTCTGGGACGCCGACGCCGAGCATCTGGCCCGGAGGAACCGGCTGGTCTTCGTCATCGCCCTCGGCCAGTCCATCCTGCTGATGGGCGGCGCCGTCGCCGACCGGACGCCCCTCGACCTGCCGCTGGTGGGAAGCCTGAGCGTGGGCTTCGCCTCGCTCTTCGTCCTCTGGTGGAACTACTTCGCCCTGGCGGGCTCCGGGGCCGAGCACGGCGACACCTCGACCGGCGCGCTGCGCACGGCGTTCGCCTACGCCCATGCGCTCATGGTCCTCGGCGCCGTCCTTGTGGCGGTCTCGATCGAGCTGCGGCTGACCCACGGGACCCTGACCCCGGCGATCGTGCTGGTGACGACGGCGGGGCCGCTGGTCTATCTGGCCGGGAACCTGATGTTCCTGCGCTCGCGCTTCGGGCGCCTCGCCCGCTCCCGGGTCATCGCCGCGGCAGTGCTGGTGCTGCTCACCGGTACCGCCGTCGCCCTGCGCGAGGTGCTTCCGGTCGCGGCCCTGAGCCTGGCCGTGCTGTCGGTGACGACGACGCTGGCGGTGTTCACCGCCGTCCAGCGGCGATCCGCCGCGCACGCGGGACGAGCCACGTAGGCTGGAGCGGTGAGCGACGCATCCGACTTCACCCTGCACACCACCACAGTCGACGGTGACGGCTCGACAGTCGTCTTCCTCCACGGCCTCTTCGGCCAGGGCAAGAACTTCACCCAGATCGCCAAGGGCCTGGCCGAGGAGCATGCGAGCCTGCTGGTCGACCTGCCCAACCACGGGCGCTCCGCGTGGACCGAGCACCTCGACTACGAGCAGATGGCCGACCTCATCGCCGCCGAGCTGCGCGCCGGCGTCGCGAGCGAGGGCCCGGTCCATCTGGTGGGCCACTCGATGGGCGGCAAAGTCGCCATGGTGCTCGCGCTGCGGCATCCGGAGCTGATCGAGCGGCTCGTCGTCGTCGACATCTCCCCGGTGGCCTCCGGCGGATCCAGGGGCGAGTTCGAGCACCTGCTCGACAGCCTCGCCCAACTGGACCCGCGCGCGCTGGCGTCGCGCCGCGAGGCCGATGAGCAGCTGCAGGAGCCGATCCGGTCGTCGATGATCCGCGGGTTCCTGCTGCAGAGCCTGGTCCGCGACGGCGACGGCTTCCGCTGGCTGTCGAACCTGGAGCTGCTGCGCTCCGAGCTCGACGTGATCGGCGGATTCCCGGATCAGGGTGATCGCGAGTTCACCGGCCCGGTGCTCTGGATCGCCGGCGCGGAGTCGGACTACGTCGCCGAGGAGCACCGGCCGGCCATGCGCGAGCACTTCCCCCAGGCGCATCTGGTGCGGATCAAGGGGGCCGGCCACTGGGTCCACGCCGAGCAGCCGGAGGTCTTCACCTCCGTGCTGCGGCGCTTCCTCGCCGCCGAGGGCTGAGGACCGCGGGGCGGGAGCGGGCCGAGCTCGGCCCGCGCTGTCAAGGCCTCGGCGCAGCTGTGGACGCTCCGTCCACATCGGCCCGGATCCGCTGGCGGGCGGCTCCGCGCTCGCCGAGGATCGAGTCATGGCATTCGATGATCTTCCACCCGACTGGACCGACCGCCCGCTCTCGACCCCGCACCTGGCCGGCGACGTCGTCGACCTGGTCGTCAAAGAATCCGATCGCGCGCAGAACACCTTCGCCGTGCTGCCCTGCGACGAGAACGACGTCGGCTACCCGACGCCGGTGCTCATCGACCAGACCGACTGGCTCGTCGACGACGAGGAGCGCCGCGAGATGCTGACCGCGCTCGCCGCGATCGGGCTGCCGGCGGTGGTCCTGGCCTTCTCCTCCTCCCGGCGCCTGCCCGACGGCATTCTGGACCGTTGGCGTGCCGACGCCGAGACGGCGTTCGGCGCGGCCGGCACGCGGGTGATCGGCGTCTTCACCGCCTGGGCGCACCACGTGGAGCCGGTGTCCGCGTCGGCGTGAAAGCCCGGCCGGGGACGGGTACCGCTCAGCCGGTGGGCAGGGCCGCCGACCGCAGCTTCGTCATCGCCTGCGGCAGGTCCGCCAGCGCGGAGGAGGCTCGGGCCTCGGCGACGGCGGCGAAGGCCCGGAAATCGTCTGCGGCGCCCGGCGTCGACGCCTCGACCGCCAGGCGCCGGGCACGCCCGCCGAGCAGCAGCGCGTCGCGGTGGTCGCCCAGCACTGTCTGGAGCCGCGATCCGCGCTTGCCGGCGCGACGGGCCTTCTTCCCCAGGACTTCCGCCGGAGGCTGGGTGAAGGCCTCGGCGATGTAGCGCAGGCGCCGTCCCGCCTTGCGCAGCCGGTGGGCGTCGGCGAGCGTCCGGTCGTCCGGCCCCTCCAGCAGCCCGACTTCGAGCCGGTCGGCCATGGTCCGAGCGCGTGCGACCTCGGAGCGGACCGCGTCCTTCAGGAACGGCTTCGCCGCCTCCTCGGTCAGGGCCGGATCGACAGGGGCGTCCTCGGTCCAGCCCTCCAACACCCTCGTCAGCTCCTCGCCGTGGTCCTCCCACCACGCGACGAAGGTCGCGTGGGCCGTCGCCCGGTCCTCGAGCACCGCGTCGATCAGCGTCGCCGAGACCTCCGCGACGGGCTCGTCGTCGCGGCCGGCGCGCAGCTCCTCCAGCACCGAGCCGGCCAGCTCCGCGGCGACCTCGAGATCGCGAGGCTCGCCGAGGACGTCGCCGAGGGTGGAGAGCCGGTGCCGCAGGTCGGTCACCTCCTCGGCCAGAAAGTGCGAGCGGAAGATCGCCAGCAGCGATCGCAGTCGACGTACGGCGGTGCGCAGCTGATGGACGGCGTCGTGCTGGTCCTCCACGGCGGCCGGCACCCGGTCGAGGACGACCTGTGCCCGCAGTCCGACGGCGGCGGTCAGCGTCTCCTCGGCGGTGCTGTGCTCAGGACGCGACATGGACTCCCTCCTGCGAAGCTCGTAGTGTGACGGAACAGTGATCGCCCGGCCGCTCAGGCGCGCGGCGGGGCGATCGCCGCAGTTCCCGCGGCCGCGGTCGGGGCTCCGACGGCGAGATCTGCCTGGAAGACGGTCATGGGCACCAGGAAGGAGGCGGCGAGGCGCGAGGCGGACATGGCACCCATTCAACTCGACTCCGGCCGCCGCGGCCAGAGCTGTTCGGGCGGTGGAGCGAATCGGTCTGCCGTCTGCGCCGGTGCTGCTCGTCCAAGGCCTTCAGCGGAGGCCACGGTCAGCCGCGCAGCTCGATCTCGTCCGGATGCGCAGTGCGTCGCCCGGCCTCGCCGCGGTCCAGCGCCTCCAGCGCGGCGACGTCCTCCGCCTCGAGCCGCCAGTCGAGGATGTCAAGGTTCGCCGCCATGCCCTCGGGGCGGGAGGACTTCGGGATGATCACGTCGCCGCGCTGCAGATGCCAGCGCAGGATCACCTGCGCCGGGCTGCGCCCCAGCCGCTCGGCGAGGGCGACGACGGCGGGCTCGGCCAGGTCGTCGCCCTTGCCCAGCGGGCTCCAGGCGGTGACGACGATGCCGTGCTCACGGCAGAAGGCCCGCAGCTGGTCGTTCGCGAAGGTCGGATGGATCTCGATCTGGTCGACGGCGGGCACCTCTCCGGTGGCCTCGATGATCCGCTCCAGATGATCCTGCTGGAAGTTGGAGACGCCGACGGCGCGGGCCCGTCCGGAGTCGCGGGCGGCGAGCATCGCCCGCCAGGTGTCGATGAAGGAGACCTCCAGCCGCGGCATCGGCCAGTGGACGAGGAACAGGTCGACGGCGTCGAGGCCGAGCCGCGCCAGCGACTCGTCGAGGGTGCGGTCGACGTCGGCCGGGGCATGATGGAAATCGTCGAGCTTGGTGGTGACGAAGAGGTCCTCGCGCGGCACGCCGGAGGCCCGGATCCCCGCGCCCACGCCGGACTCGTTGCCGTAGCGCTGGGCGGTGTCGAGGTGGCGGTACCCGGCCTGCAGGGCGGCGGCGACGCGTTCGGCGGCCTCCGGGGTGCCGCCGGTGCCGAAGCCGATCTGCGGAATGGACGGTCCGGAGTTCAGCGGAAGATGGTCCATGGCACGAGCCTACGTCGTCGCGGCCGGGCCGCGGGCGCGGCTCAGGGCGTCACCGGGGCGTCGAGCTCCCGGCGGGCGGCGTCGGCATCGCCGGAGACCACGACGTCGGCGGCGTCGAGGTCGAGGCGCCGCCAGAGCACCAGCGCCAGCTGCTGCGCCGTACCGGTCACCGTCGCCGCCGGTGTCGTCGTCCCGGCCGGAAGAGTCCAGGCCGTGCCGCCCGGCGCGCCGACATCCTCGGCGACGAGTCGCAGCGAATCCTGCGGAGGCTTCGCCCGGTCGAGGCGCACCTGGCGCGGGTGGAGGACATGGACCACCTCGTCCACTGCGTCGGCCCAGACCTCGACGGCCGTCTCGGGCGGGGCGGTTCCCCGCGCCAGCGACAGGTCGTGGAGGTGGATGAGCGTCTCATGCGTCTGCCGGCGGTGCCAGAACGCCGCAGGGCCGCGCCCGTCGAACGTCGGGACGAGCGCCTCGGGATCGAGCTGGGCGAGCGTGCGGTGCAGTTCGTCGGCGCGTCCGGCGTAATGGTCGGCGATGGTCCCGCGGCGGGCCGGAGGCCGGACGCTGCGCTGGTCGCTCGCCATCATGGCCGCCCAGGCGTGGACGTCGGCCAGGTGGTCCGCCAGATCCGTGACGGTCCAGCCCGCGCAGGTCGGCACGGGCGCGGCGGGCGGAGCTTCGCGCAGACCGGCGTGGAAGCGGCGCTGCAGGGCGGTCAGCTCGGCGAGCAGCTCTGGCGTGTCCATCGTTCCAGCCTAGACCGCGCCGTCGTCGTCGACGGCGGCGTGACGCCGCGCTCGGGCATGACCGGTGATCGGCGCCTCGATGGGGCCCGCGCGGCTCCGATCCTCGATAGCATCGGGGCGGAGGAGCGTGACCGTCCCGCGGCGGCCGCGTTCCTCGACAGCATGCTGTCAGAGCGGGGGACGTCATCGGAGCCCCGGGAACGGAGGGCGCAGGTGACGAACAGAGGGATCGGGGAGGGCAGCCTCCCGCAGACCGAGGAGGATGTCCTCGGAGGGGCGACTGCGGCCGTCCCGGCGACGTCGTCGCCGCGCCTGCCGCAGATGCCGAGCATGCCGCGCATCACTCCGACGACAGGTGTGACGCCCGGCAGCCGTGCTGAGTCCGCCGTCGCCGGGCTCACCTCCATCCCCATGCTGGCGGCGATCCTGGCGGCGGTCACGGCGCTGGCCCTCGGGCCGGCCTCCGCGCTCGACGTCCGTCTCCACGGCCACTGGGCCGAGGAGCTCACTCCGGAGCTGCTGCCGCTCTTCCGCGATGTGCTCGACAAGATCGCCGGACAGTCGGTCTGTCTTCCGGTGCTGGCCCTGGTGGCCGGGGCGCTGGCCTGGAAGCACCGCTCCTGGCGGCCGCTGGCGTGCGCGGCGCTGGCCGAGGCCGCCTTCTTCCTCGGCATCGGCGGGATGAAGATCCTCTTCGCCCGTCCGGCCCCGAAGCTGGGGAACCCGGAGTTCTTCGCCGGCGGACTGCTGCGGGAGGGTTGGTACGGCATCAGCTTCCCGTCGGGTCATGCCGCCGAGAGCGTGCTCATCTACGGGATGGTGGTCTATCTGCTGGTCCACTGGACCCGGCGCGGGGCTCGTGCGGCCCGCTGGCTGACCCTCGCCGTCGCGGCGATCGCCTGCCATGCCAGCGTGGTCTCGTTCTGGCTGGGGTGGCACTGGGTCACCGATCTGGTCGCCGGCGCCGTGGCCGGGACGCTGCTGCTGCGCCTGGTCATCGAGGCCGACCGGCGCGGCTGGCTGCCCGGGCGCGCCCCGCGCGCGGCCGAGGTGCCCGAGGCGCGGGACGTCGAGACCACGCCGGAGGCCTCGCCCTGACCGGCCGCCGTCGTCGCCTCCGCGACGACCAGGCCGGCAGGAGCGAGGTGCCGCGCGGCGGGCCTGGATCAGGCCGGCTCGTTCTCCCGGGCCTCGCCGGCGGGCACCTCGCCGGCCGCGGCGCGTGAGGCCGTGCCCTTCGAGTCCTTGCTGAAGAAAGCGCCGATGATGCCCAGCACGCCGACGGAGCCGGCGACGAGGAAGGCCACATTGGCGCCGTGGATGGGCCCTTCGACGCCGTAGACCTGCGGGTCGCGCGCCGTGGCGGACATGATGGTGACCAATCCGGCGGTGCCCACGGAGGCGGCGATCTGGCGCAGCGTGTTGTTCAGCGCGGTGCCGTGCGGCACCAGGTGGCGGGGGAGCTGGTTCAGCGCCGCCGTGGTCACCGGCATGATGACCATCGCCGTGCCGACCATCCGCACGGTGTTGACCCCGGCGATGTAGGCGAAGGTGGTCTGGGCGTCCAGATCGGCCAGGAAGAAGGTCGAGCCGGTCACCAGAGTGAATCCGAGGACGGCGAGCCAGCGCGCTCCGACGGCGTCGAAGATCCGTCCGGTGATCGGCGACATCAGACCCATGAGCGCCGCGCCGGGCAGCAGTGCCAGCCCGGACTCCACCGCGGTGTGGCCGGTCATGTTCTGCATGTACAGCGGGATGATGAGCATGCCGCCGATCATCACGATGAACACGCACATGCCCAGGGCGGTGTTCAGCGTGAACATCGGGTAGCGCAGCACCCGGAACTCGAGGATCGGCTGGGGGAGCTTCAGCTGGCGCAGGATGAAGATCACCAGCACCACTGCGCCGAGGACCAGCGGCAGGAAGACCTGAGGGCTGGACCAGCCGGCGTCGCCGGCGGTGCCGAAGCCGAAGAGCAGACCGCCGAAGCCCAGCGAGGACAGGATGATCGAGAGCACGTCGAGGCGCGGGAAGGTGCGCTCGGTGACGTTCTTCAGGATGAACAGCCCGATGATCAGGTCGACGATCGCGATCGGCAGCATCATCAGGAACAGCACCTGCCACGGCAGGTGGTCGACGATCCAGCCCGAGAGGCTCGGGCCGATCGCCGGGGCGAAGCCGATCACGAGTCCGAAGGTGCCCATGGCGCTGCCGCGCTTCTCCACCGGGAAGATGGCGAAGAGGATCGTCTGCATCAGCGGGATGATGATGCCGCCGCTGGCGGCCTGCACCACGCGGCCGGCGAGCAGCATCGGATAGACCGGAGCGGCCGCGCAGATGGCGGTGCCGACGATGAACAGGATCATCGCGGTGAAGAACAGCGCCCGCGTGGTGAACTTCTGGATCAGGAACGCGGTGACCGGGATCATGATGCCGTTGACCAGCATGAAGATCGTCGTCATCCACTGGGCGGCGCTCGCCGAGATGCCGAAGTCCGCCATGAACGCCGGCAGGGCGGTGTTCAGCAGCGTCTGGTTCAGGATGATGACGAAGGCGCCCGAGACCAGCACCGCCATCACCACGCGGCGATTGATCGGCTCCGGCGGCGAGTCCGCGGCGCGACGGCCGGCGGCCTCCCCGGCGACGTCGGGGGATCGGTGTTCAGTCGACAAGGGGCGACCTTCCTTCATCTGTCATGCCTGGTCCCCGACGGATCGGCGCCGGGGTGCGTCGCGGTCAGCGGTGGTGTGCGTCGGCGGCGGTCGTGCCGCCCTGCTCCAGCAGGTCGAAGGCCGAGCCGATGAGCTCGTCCAGCGACGCCGTCTCGTCAGTCGTCCAGCGCCGCACGGCGATGCGGATCGCGCTGACCGCGGCACCGGCGATCAGCGCCGGCTGCAGGTCCTCGTCGACGTCGGCGTCGAGCCGCCGGGCCACCGCCGCGGCGAAGGACTGTTCGAGCTGGGCGTATTTGCCCAGCTGCCGTGCCATCAGCGCCGGGTGCTCCTGGACCAGCTGCTGGCGGGTCCGGGCGCGCGTTCGGCTGGCCTGCACCAGTGAGGCGGGGTCGTTCTCCGTCATCGCCATGCGGATCGCGCGCAGCGGCGCCTCCTCCGCGGGCCGCGCCTCGACGAGCGTGCGCAGCAGCTCGGCGACCGCCCCGGCGTCGGTGACGAGGGCGTCCTCCTTGCAGGAGAAGTAGTTGAAGAACGTCCGGGGCGAGATCTCGGCGGCCTCGGCGATCATCTCCACTGTCAGGTGCGAGAGGCCGACGTCGACGGCGAGATCCAGCGCGACGCTGCGGATCGAGCGGCGGGTCAGGACCTTCTTATGCTCCCTCCGGCCCATGGCGCCGACCGACTGCTCCGCGTCCTCCATGACTGCGACGGTATCCAAAAACTTGCACAGTCTGCAAAAATATGGGCTGTGATCCTGCTCGCGGGGCCGGAGCAGACCCCGGGCCGGCCGACGGTCGAGGGCCTGCTCACCGGGCCTCGACCGATGTGCGGGGCGACTGAGGGGTCGGAGCGGGGGAGCGGCGGCACGGCGGGGTCGGACGCTTGAACCGCTCCTCAAGCCCGGATACCTTCGTCCCATGGACTCTTCGAGACGCAGCCTCCTCTCCGGCGGGGCGGCCGGGCTGGTCGCCGGAGCCGGGGTGGCCGCCGCTGCCGCGGTCTCCGCTGCCCCCGCCCACGCGACCCCCGCCGCCGAACACGCCGCGGACGGTTCACGCGCCGCCTCGGGCGCCCCGGGCCGCAGCGGGCGGGTCCCCGGCCCGCCCCCGACGCGCTACGACCGGGCGGCCAAGCGCGCCAACCCCGCCAGCGATGTCGGCTGCCCGCTGGGCAAGGGGGACTGAGCCATCTCGCCGACCTGGGTCACCTCCCCCAACTACACCGAGGGTCGCGGCGGCACGCCGATCGACCGCATCGTCATCCACTACATCGTCGGGCGGCTCTCCGCGGCCGATGCGACCTTCCGGAATCCCGACTCCGGGGTCAGTGCCCACTACGGGATCGGGGAGGGACGCGTCCACCAGTACGTCAGCGTGTTCAACACCGCCTGGCACGCAGGCGACTGGGGGTTCAACCAGCGAAGCATCGGGATCGAGCACTCTGCGGACCAGTACCGAGCGCCCACCAGGGAGACGATCATGGCTTCGGTGGACCGCTGCACGATCCTCTGTCGACAGTTCGGGCTCGACCCGATGACCGCCATCGTGCCGCATGACTCCATCAGGGCCACCGCCTGCCCGGGCACGGTCGACTGGGAGGACATCCGGGACCGGACCGCCCAGCAGGTCTGAAGCCGGTCGCGACGGGGGTGCGCAACCCGGTTGCCGTCGGCTCGGCGTCGCGCAGCACCACGTGGTCTCCGGTGATCGCCGTCAGCGATGGGTGCCCACGTTGACCACCCGCCCGGAGGAGTCGCGGTAGAAGAATCGCCGCACGCCCCACTCCTCGTCGGAGAGCGGGTGGACGATCTCCGCGCCGGCCTGCACGGCGGCCCGGTGAGCGGCGTCGACGTCGTCGACGAAGACCGAGACGTCCGGGTTGACCGGCGCCGAGGCGTCGGCGGTCATCAGGCCCAGCTGATGGCCGGCGTCGTCGGCCAGGAAGGCGACCCAGCCCAGGTCCATGACGAGTTCCATCCCCAGCACGGCACCATGCTGACGGGCGGCGGCGTCGACGTCGTCGACGGTCAGCATCGGGGCGATCCTCTCGATGGGCATGAACACAGGGCACCAGATCCCGCGCCGACGGGGCCAGGGGTGCGGGCCGTCGCCTATAGGCTGGGCCGGTGATCGACCTCGACCTGATGACCTGGATCCTGCTGGCCTGCGGCGCATTGATCGTCGGCCTGTCGAAGACGGCGGTGCCCGGCGCGGGCGCGCTGGCGGTCGCAGTCTTCGCCGCCGCCCTGCCGGCGCGCGAGTCGACCGCCGCGCTGCTGGTCCTGCTCATCGTCGGCGACCTCTTCGCCGTCTGGATGTACCGCCGCGACGTCGACTGGGCCACGCTCCGGCGCCTGGTCCCGGCGGTGCTGGTCGGGCTGCTGGTCGGGGCGGCCTTCCTCGGGCTGGCCGACGACGCCGTCGTCCGCCGGGTGATCGGGGCGATCCTGCTGGCGCTGCTGGGGCTGACCCTGTGGCGCCGACGCACTGCCGCCCAGCCCTCCTCGGGGCGTGCCGCCGCGTTCGGCTACGGCTGGCTGGGCGGATTCACCACCATGGTCGCCAATGCCGGCGGTCCGGTGATGAGCATGTATCTGCTGGCCAAGCAGCTGCCGGTGCGCACCTTCCTGGGCACGGCCGCGTGGTTCTTCTTCGCGATCAATCTGACCAAGGTCCCCTTCCAGATCGGCCTGGGCCTGCTGGACGCCCGGGTGGCGCTGATCGCGGCGGTGCTGGTCCCCGGCGTCGTCCTCTCCGCCTTCGCCGGCCGCTGGCTGGCGGTGCGGATCTCCCAGCGGCTCTTCGACCGGCTGGTGCTGGTGCTCACCGCGGTCGGCGCGGTGAACCTGCTGCTCTGAGGCGGCCCATTCCAGCGCTCTCATCAGGAAGGACGGTCGGTGCGCCAGGAGCCTCCGCGAGCTGTCGACTGGAAAATCTCGACGGCGCGACTAAGATTGCTGTCGTTTGTGCCGCCCACAGGAGAGGAGCTGGATCCGTGATCGCTTTCATCGACTCACGGTGGGCGGACATCCTCTTCCGCGCCTATCAACACACCTCGCTGGTGGTGCAGTCGATGATCCTCGCCGCTGTGATCGCCGTCGGGCTCGCGGTGCTGGTGACCACGATCCGCCGGCTCATTCCGTTGGCCAACGCGGTCTCCGCGGTCGGACTGACCATCCCGTCCTTCGCGTTGCTCGGCCTGCTGCTGCCGGTGGTCGGCATCGGCACGGTCCCGTCGGTCGTGGTAGTGACCTTCTACGCCGCTCTGCCGATCCTCCGCAACGCTGTGGTGGGCCTGCAGGGCGTCGACGGCATGATCATCGAATCCGCACGGGGCCAGGGCATGAGCGGGCCGGCGGTGTTCTGGCGCGTGCGCCTGCCGCTGGCGTGGCCGGTGATCATGACCGGCATCAGGGTGTCCGCACAGATGTCCATGGGAGTCGCCGCGATCGCGGCCTATGCGCTCGGTCCCGGACTGGGCAGCTACATCTACACCGGACTGACGCAGGTCGGGGGAGCCAATGCGATGAACTACGCGGTGGTCGGCACCGTCGGCATCATCGTCCTGGCCCTCCTCCTCGACGCCCTGCTCGTGCTCCTGTCCCGCTTCACCACCTCCAGGGGGATCCGCGCATGACCCAGCAGACCACCACCGGTGCCGCGCTCGAGCTGGTCGACGTGACCAAGAGCTACCCGGGCCAGACGTCCCCGGCCGTCGACGGGCTCTCGCTCTCCGTCCCGGCCGGCGAGATGGTGATGTTCGTCGGCCCGTCCGGCTGCGGGAAGACCACCTCGCTGAAGATGATCAACCGGCTCATCGAGCCCACCTCCGGGCAGCTGCTGCTCGACGGCGACGACATCACCACCAAGGACCCGACGACGCTGCGCCGCTCGATCGGATACGTCATCCAGGGCGGCGGCCTCATGCCGCACATGACGGTGGCCGAGAACGTCGGCCTGGTCCCGAAGCTGCTGAACTGGGATCGCGGGCGCATCGTCTCGCGCGTCGACGAGCTGCTCGACCTCGTCGGCCTCGACCCGCGGATCTACCGCGACCGGCATCCGCGCGAGCTCTCCGGAGGCCAGCAGCAGCGCGTCGGCGTCGCCCGCGGGCTCGCCGCCGACCCGCCGGTGATCCTCATGGACGAGCCCTTCGGCGCCGTCGACCCGATCACCCGGCAACGCCTGCAGGACGAGCTGATGAGCATCCAGGACGAGCTGCAGAAGACCATCGTCTGCGTCACCCACGACATCGACGAGGCCATCAAGCTCGGCGACCGGATCCTGATCCTCGACGAGGGCGCGCGCATCGCCCAGTACGACACCCCCGAGCGGATCCTCGCCGCCCCCTCGGAGGATTTCGTCGCGGACTTCATCGGCTCCGGCTCCACGCTCAAGCAGCTCTCCCTGCTGCGCGTCGGAGACCTCGAGCTGACCGAACCTCAGACCTGCCGGATCGGCGAGGACGTCGCCGAGGTGACCGCTCGGGTCGAGGCCGCCGGCGAGTCCTCGGTGGTGATCCTCGACGAGCGCGATCGGCCGCGCGAGTGGCTCTTCCTGCGCACGCTGCGCCGGCACGCCGTCGTCTCCGAGCCGACCACCGAGCTGCAGACCGTCGTCGACCACCGCTCCACGCTCTCCGACGCGCTGGACTCGATGCTGGTCTCCAGCCACGGAGGTGCCATGGTCACCGAGCGTGACGCCTACATCGGCGTGATCAGCTACGACGCGGTCACCGAGCACATCCGCGGACTCCGCGAAGAGGCGGCCTGATGCGCACCACCACGCTCTCCCGCGAGGATCGGCTGCTGCTCTTCGGCCTGCCGGCTGTCGTGCTGGTGGTGCTGGCCGGCTGGTGTCTGTGGCGGGCCTCCGCGGACCTCGGCGACATCGAGGCCCGCGCGCTGGCCTGGGACGCCGTCGGGCAGCTGGCCGTGGAACACGTGCTGATCGTGCTGGTCTGCGCGGTGCTCGTCGTCGGCTGCGCGGTGCCACTGGGCATCCTGCTCACCCGCGCCCGGGCGGGCTTCCTGGCTCCGGCGGTGACCGCGGCGGCGAACGCCGGCCAGGCCGCCCCGGTCATCGGCGTGATCGTGCTGCTCGCGCTGGCGGTGGGCTTCGGCTTCTGGACCGCCGTGCTGGCGCTGACCGTCTACGCGTTCCTACCGGTGCTGGCCAACACCGTCGCCGGGCTGCGCGGCGTCGACTCGGCGGTGATCGAGGCCGCCCGGGGGATGGGCATGTCGCCGTTCCAGGTGCTGCGCCGCGTCGAGCTGCCGATGGCGCTGCCGGTGATCATGACCGGAGTGCGCACCGCCCTGGTGCTGCTGGTCGGCGCCGGCGCCTTCGCCACGTTCATCGACGCCGGGGGACTGGGGACGCTCATCCAGACCGGCATCATCATGTTCCGCCATTCGATCCTGGTCTCCGGCGCCCTCCTGGTGGCCCTGCTGGCGCTGCTCGTGGAGTGGACCGGCCGGGTGCTGGAGTTGTTCGCGACGCCGAAGGGGCTGGCATGACACGCATGATTCCGATCCGCAGCGCACCACGCCGCCTCCGGCCCGCCGGGCGCCGTCCGCGGCTCGTCCCGGCGCTGGCGACGGCGCTGGCCTCGATGCTTCTGCTCACCGGATGCGGGCTGGGCACCGCCGGCGGCTTCTCGCCGACGGGACGGCTGACCGGCGACGTCGCCGGCGTCGACCTCTCCGGAGCCAGCCTCGACGTCGGGTCGAAGAACTTCACCGAGCAGATCATCCTGGGCAAGATGGCGGTGATCCTGATGCAGTCGGCCGGCGCCGACGTCCAGGACCTGACCAATGTGCCCGGCTCCAACAGCGTCCGCCAGGCGATGCTGCAGGGACAGATGGACTTCCAGTGGGAGTACACCGGCACCGCCTGGATCACCTACATGGGGAACGACGATCCGATCATCGACGCGCGCGAGCAGTACGAGGCCGTCCGCGACGCGGACGCGGAGAACGGCCTGGCCTGGCTGGAGCCGGCCGAGCTGAACAACACCTACGGATTCGCCGTCACCCGCAAGACCTCCGAGGAGCATGGCATCACGCGACTCTCGCAGATCGACGAGCTGCCGCCGTCGGAGCAGACCTACTGCATCGACGCCGAGTTCGCCGCCCGCAACGACGGCTTCGAACCGCTGCTGAGCCACTACGGGCTGGAGGAGGCCCCGGAGGATCGTCGGCGCGTGATGGACCTCGGTGCGATCTACCAGGCGACCGCCGACGGCGCCTGCACCTTCGGCGAAGTCTTCACCACCGACGGGCGGATCCCCGCGCTGGACCTGGTGGTGCTCGAGGACGACGAGCAGTACTTCCCCAAGTACAACGTCGCGCCGGTGCTGGCCGAGGAGGTCCTGGACGAGCATCCGCAGCTGACCGACCTGCTGACGCCGCTGACCGAGCGCCTCGACAACGAGACGATGAGCGGCCTCAACGCCCGCGTCGACGTCGACGGTGAGGAGCCGGCGGCGGTCGCCTGGGACTACTTGCGCGAGGAGGGGCTCGTCGCCGAGGAGTGACCGTCGGGGCCGCGACCGCCGGTCCGCGGGCTCGGAATGCCTCGGCGCCGGGTCGTGTTGCCGTGGACATGCGTGCCATGACCTACTCCGCATACGGAGACCCGCAGAACCTGACCCTGACCGAGATGCCGGCGCCGAAGGTCGGGCCGGGCTGGGTGCTGATCGCCGTCGAGCGCGCGGCGGTCAACCCGGTGGACTGGAAGCTGATGGCCGGCGGGCTGGACGCCATGATGGACGTCGTCTTCCCGGTGACTCCCGGCTGGGACGTCTCCGGCGTGGTCGAGGCCGTCGGCCCGGACGTGCCCGAGTTCTCCGTCGGCGACCGCGTCGCCTCCTATGCGCGGAAGGACTACGTCCACGGCGGCACCTACGCCGAGCACGTGGCCGTGCCGGCGACGTCGGCGGCGAAGGTCCCCGAGGGCGTGGACCTGGCGACCTCCGCCGGGCTGCCTCTCGCCGGACTCACCGCGAAGCGTTCGCTGGAGATCCTCGAGCTGACCGCCGACGACACGCTGCTCATCCACGCCGCCTCCGGCGGCGTGGGCCACCTGGCCGCGCAGCTCGCCGTCGACGCCGGCGCCCGGGTGATCGGCACTGCCTCCGAGGCCAACCACCAGCGGCTGCGCGACCTGGGCGTCGAGCCGGTCGCCTACGGCGAAGGCCTGGTCGAGCGAGTCCGCGAGCTGGCGCCGCAGGGCGTGACGACAGTCGCCGACTTCGTCGGCGGCGTGCTCGAGCAGACCACTGCGGTGCTGGCCGAGGGCGGCCGGCACATCTCCATCGCCGACCCCTCCGTCGAACAGCGCGGCGGCCACTGGGTCTGGGTCCGTCCCGACGGGCCGCGGCTGGCCGAGCTGCTGGGCCGGCTCGCCGACGGCACGCTCGACGTCGTCGTCGACCGGACCGTCCCGCTGGCCGAGGCCGCCGAGGCCATGGAGGTCAGCCGCCGCGGCGAGGCGAACGGCAAGCTGCTCATCGACCCGACCCGCTGACTCCCTCGTTCGGCTCCGCCCCCTCGGCCCCGGCGCCGCGGTCGGTCTCCGGCCGCGGCGCCCGGGAGCGGGAGGTCGCAGTGAGCATGGTCAGCGCGCCGCCGCCGGCGACGGCCAGGATCCCCGCGCCGACGCCGAGGCTCAGCGCGTCGGCCAGGAAGATCACCCCGATGATCGCCCCGATGACCGGATCCAGGGCGAAGAGGGTGGCCACCGCCCGGGCGCCGAGCAGCCGCAGCGCCAGGAAGTCGCAGAGGAACGTCGCCGAGATCCCCACGACGCCGAGCACGACCAGCACCGCCCAGGCCGCCGGCGTGGGCTCGGCGGCGTGGGATGCCGCGATCGGGCTGAGCAGCAGCGCCGAGACGACCGAGGCCAGCGCCAGACTGTCCACGCCGCCGCGATCGCCCAGCCGGCCCGAGCAGATCGTGTAGACCGCCAGGGCCACGGCCGCCAGCGCGCCGAGGAGCAGTCCGGCGACGTCCACGGCGCCGCCGGGTCGGCTGATCAGCACCACGCCGAGCAGCGCCAGGAGCGGCCCGATCAGCTGACGCCCGCGCCGCGACGCCAGCGCCGCCAGGGCGAAGGGGCCCAGGAACATCATCGTCGCGGCCACGCCCAGCGGCAGCACGCGCACGGCGACGTAATAGCTGAGGTTCATCGCCGCCATCGCCGCGCCGAGGGCGAGGATCAGCCCCCACTCGCCGCGCGGGCGCCGGCGCAGCAGCGCCCCCGCCGCGCCGAGGCGCCGGGCGATCGCCGCGATGATCAGCAGCGTCGCCGCACCGAAGAGCTGACGCCAGGCGACGACTCCGGCAGGACTCACCACATCGAAGAGCGTGGAGGCCAGCGCCGCCGACCCCTGCACCGCCGCACAGGAGGCGACGACCAGCAGGACGCCGGAGAGCACGGTCAGCGGCACGGAGGATCGCAGCGAGAGCACCCTGCCAGCTTAGGCGCCGACGCCGCCGCGAGGCGTCCGTGACCTCGGCCGACGAGCGGCTGCGACGGTGCTGAGGCCAGGAATACCGTCGTCGTCGCGACGTTGCACCGGGACGGAACGGGCGACGGCGCCGTCGCCCCCTCGACCCCGGCGGCGCGGCCGTGCTGCCGGTCGACCCGGAGACGGAAGGACATCCCATGGCTGCTCTCGGACACACCGGCATCGACCTCTTCGAGCTCGCGCTCGGCGGCAACACCTTCGGCTGGACCAGCGACCGCGAGGCCTCCTTCGCGGTGATGGACGCCTATCTCGACGGCGGCGGGAACCTCATCGACACCGCCGACGTCTACTCCGCCTGGGCGGAGGGCCACTCCGGCGGCGAGTCGGAGACGATGATCGGCGAGTGGCTGGCCTCCCGCGGCCGTCGCGACGACGTCGTCATCGCCACCAAGGTCAGCCAGCACCCGGAGTTCTCCGGACTGTCGGCGCCGACGGTCAAGGCCGCCGCCGAAGCCTCGCTGCGGCGGCTGGGCACCGATCATATCGACCTCTACTACGCCCACTTCGACGACGCCGAGACGCCGCTGGAGGAGACTGTCGGCGCCTTCGAGGAGCTGGTCCGGGCCGGCACGATCCGTGCGGTGGGGATCTCGAACTACTCCGCCGACCGGGTCCGCGAGTGGTTCTCCATCGCCCGGCGCGAGGGATGGACTGTGCCGGCGGCGCTGCAGCCGCACTACAACCTGGTCCGCCGCGAGTCCTACGAGGCCGACCTGGCCGGCGTCGGCGCTCAGGAGAACCTGGCGGTGATGCCCTACTTCGCGCTGGCCAGCGGCTTCCTCACCGGCAAGTACCGCGGCGCCGAGGATCTCCGCGGCGCGGACCGTGAGCAGATGGCCTCCGGCTACGTCTCCGAGGAGGGGCTGCGCGTGGTCTCCACGCTGGAGGAGATCGCCGCCGGCCACGGCGTGACGATCCCGACCGTCGCGCTGGCCTGGCTGCGCAGCCGGCCCACTGTCGCCGCACCGATCGCCAGCGCCCGCACCACCGCGCAGCTGCCGGCGCTGATGGAGTCGGTGCGGCTGCAGCTGGGCGACGACGAGCTCGCCGCCCTCGACGACGTCTCGGCCCGCGTGCCGGCCTGAGGCCTCCCGCCCGACTCAGAACCGGGTGACGGCGAAGGACAGGCAGGCCGCGCCGAGTCCGAGGGTGACCACGGCCGTCAGCGCGGCCAGCCGACCGCCGGAGAAGGGCACCCGGTCACCCTCTCCGGCGGTCAGGCGCGCGTGGTGGGCCCGGTAGCGGCGGTGGGCCATCCAGGTGGCCGCCACGGCGGCGACGACGAGCCCGAGCAGCGGCACCAGAGTCCAGGCGCCCAGCAGCTGGGGCACAGTCCGCAGGGCGATCAGCGTGGCGGCGATCATCGACAGCCCGGTGCGCCGCCACGCCAGGGCGGTGCGCTCGGGCTGCAGACCGGGGTCGAAGAGCTGATCGTCGACGGCGCTGCTCATCGCCTCACCCCAGCAGCATCGCCAGGCCGACGAGCACGCCGACGACGACGGCGATGACGGTCAGCGGCAGGCCGATCGGCGGAGCGGGCAGCGGCTTCCGCAGCCGCAGGGTCCGTTCGGTCCGCTTCCAGCCGTACCAGGCCATCGCGGCGGTCATGATGCCGGCGAGGATCAGCACGAGCGCCGCGGCGAGGCGCAGCCCGGTGTGCATCCCCGTGCCCAGCGCCTCGAGGGCGACGCCGGCGGCCATCAGCGCCAGCGCAGTGCGGATCCAGGCCAGGAAGGTGCGCTCGTTGGCCAGCGTGAACCGGGCGTCGGGCTCGTCGCCGTGCCGGTAGACGGACTGCGGGAAGCGGCGTGCGGAGGTCATGGCACCACAGGAGGTCGGGGAGGCGGGGGACACTGTGCATCCTATGCCGTCGCCTCGGCCGATGCAGAGCCGACGACGATGTGTCGACGGCGGCCGGCCGCCGCCGACCGGCCGGGCCTCGTCCTCGCCCGCCGGTCGTGCCTATCCTGGAGGCATCATGGTTGCCATCCAACAGGGGCCTGACGGGCCGGCCGAGGACGCCGTCGCCCGGGCGATGGCCGAGGTGCCCCGCGCCGACTTCCTCCCGGACTCGGTGAGGTGCCACAGCGCCGCCGACGAGCCGCTGGCCATCGGCTGCGGACAGACCAACTCCCAGCCGACCACAGTGGCGCGGATGCTGCGTCTGCTCGACGTCCGGCCCGGTCAGCGGGCGCTGGACGTCGGCTCCGGGTCGGGCTGGACGGCCGCGCTGCTCGGGCTGCTGGTCGGCGAGGGCGGCGTGGTCCACGGCGTCGAGCTGGAGCCGGACCTGGCCGCCTCCGCGGCACAGGCCGTCGCCGCCCGGTGTCCGGGAACCGTGCAGGTGCATGCGGCCGACCCGGGCGTGCTCGGACTGCCCGAGCACGCCCCGTACGACCGGATCCTGGTCTCCGCCGACGCCCCGCGGATCCCGGAGGATCTCGTCGAGCAGCTCCTCGCACCCGACGGCGAGCAGGCCGGCGGGGTGATGGTGGTGCCGGTCCGTGGCGAGATGCACCGCATCCGACGCGACCCCGACGGTCTGGAGATCACTCGGCACGGGCAGTACCGCTTCGTCCCGCTGCGCTGACAGCAGCGGCCGAGCAGAGCGTCTCGCCGAGACGATGCAGCGTCTCGACCAGCTCGACGGGCTCGATCACCTCCAGCGGCAGCTCGAGCATCGCCAGATGCAGCGCCAGCCCGGTGAGGTCGTGGGCGCCGGCGGTGATCAGCGTGCGCGCGGAGTCGTCGGCGGGTTCGACGTCGGCGGCACGGGCGGGGATCCTCGCGCGGACCTCCTCGGCCGGGGCCTCGACCAGCACCCGGGCGAGCTGCGGATAGGGGGAGTGCAGCACGGCGCGTCGCACGGCGCCGGCGGCGTCCGGGGCGACGCGGACCCGCTGCCGCAGGGTGGTGACGTGCAGGTCGGCGAGACGGTCGATGCGGAAGGTGCGCCAGTCCCGGCGCAGGTGGCACCAGCCGAAGAGGTACCAGCGCCCGGCGAAGGCGACCACCCGGTGCGGGTCGATCCGCCGGTCGGTGGTCGCGCCGTCACGACGGCGGTGCGTCACCGTGATGATCCGTCCTTCGGCGGCGGCCTCGGCCAGGCGGGCGACCTGCTCGACGTCGGCGGTCTGGGCGCGCTCGCCGACGACGGCGGTGCCGCGGCGCAGCCGCTCGGCCCGGGCGGAGAGCGTCGGGGACATCGTGCGCGCGACTTTCGCCAGTGCGGAGAGCGCCGGATCCTCCAGCCCGGAGAGCCCCAGGTCGGTCAGGTGGGAGAGCCCGAGCACCACGGCCGAGGCCTCGTCGGCCTCGAGCACCAGCAGCGGCCGGTCCGATCCGCCGGCCAGCCGGTAGCCGCCGCCCTGTCCGGCCTCGCCGTCGACCCGGTAGCCCAGGTCGCGCAGGCGCTGCATGTCACGGCGGACGGTCCGCTCGGTGACGCGCAGGCGTGCGGCGAGCTCCGCGGCGGAGGCGGAGGAGCGTGCCTGCAGGATGCCGAGGATCTGCAGCGCCCGGCGGGTGGGGTCGGTCTCTCCGGCGTCGGCCATGTCCTCACCGTAGACGGAGGATGCGGACATGATCTGTCCTGGACGGCCGGGCATCCTGGATTCGTCCCGCAGACCGAACGATCCGCCAGGAGGCCACGATGCCGTTCATCACCCCCGCCGTCGCCGAGGAGCGCGACGCGCTGGCGACGTACCTGATCCAGCAGCTGGAGCAGCTGCGCATCGCCGCGATCGACCTCGACGACGCCTCGCTGCGCGCGACGCCGACGGTCAGCCCGCTGAGCCTGGCGGGCCTGCTCGCCCACGTGACCCAGGCCGTCGCCCGCTGGCTGGACCATGTGCAGAGCCGCGGCCTGCTCGCCGATCGGCATCCGGCGTCCCCGGAGGATCTCGCCGCCGGCTTCGAGGGATTCCACACCGGCCGGGAGGTCCCCGAGCTGACCGGCGAGCAGCTGCGGTCCCGCCTCGAGCACGTCCGGGACCTGGTGCGACCGATCCTCACCGCCGTCGACCTCGACGCGCGGGTCCCGGTGCCGGACGCCCCGTGGTTCCCGAAAGACCTGGAGTCCTGGAACGTGCGCTGGATCTGCCAGCACCTGATCGCCGAGGTGGCCCGACACGTCGGCCATGCCGACCTCCTCCGGGAGAGCCTGGACGGGCAGATCGCCTATGCGCTCAACGCCCGCGACGTGGGCGAGACCTTCGACTGGGCCGATTACCAGCGCGCCTGAGAGGCCCCCGGGATCCGACCCGGTCAGCGTGCCCCGCCGGCGAAGGCGGTGCGGAAGGCCTCGGCCGTCGCCCCGTCGAAGAGCACGAAGCGCACCTCCTCGAGCGCGTCGAAGCGTCCGGTGGTGTCGGCCGCGATCTCGTCGAGGGCGCTGCGCGCGGCCTCGGCTACGTCGGCGCCCGCCCAGCCGTAGACTCCTGCGCCGATCGCCGGGAACGCCACACGGACGGCGTCGATCTCCACGGCGACCTCGAGGCTGCGGCGGAAGCAGGACGTCAGCACGGCGGGGTCGGTCTCTCCGGCATGACGGTTCGGTCCGACTGTGTGGATCACATGGGTCGCCGGCAGCCGGCCGGCGGGCGTCGCGGCGGCTTCTCCGGGCGGCAGTCCGTCCGGCCAGGCCTCCTCGCGCAGTGCGCGGCAGTGGGACAGCAGCTCCGGGCCCGCGGCGGCATGGATGGCGCCGTCGACGCCTCCGCCGCCTGTCAGCGACGAGTTGGCCGCGTCGACGATCGCATCGATCTGCTGCTCGGTGATGTCGCCTTCGACGATCGTGATGTCCATGCGGTGCACCTCCGATCCACGAGTCTGGGGCCGACCCGGCGGCCCGGGCAATGCTCGGGCGCCCGGGGCCGATACCCGGGGCCGATACCCGGGGCCGATACCCGGGGGCGACGCCCGGCCGGGCCTCTCGACGCCGGCTCCTCGGCGGACGGTCGCCTCCTGCTGCGCCGCAGTTCCGAGATCAGGCGCCGACTGGTGACGTAGTCTGGCCCTATGGCTTCAGCATCCTCCGCGCCCGGCGGTGCCGACGCGCCGCGGGAGAGCGCCTCGTACGGAGACAACGGGGCGGAGGACGTCGCCTACGACCCCGGCCACTGCGCCTGTGTGGTCGCCGCGCGCGACGTCGTCTCCGCCGATCCGGCGACGCTCTTCGAGCACATCGCGGACCCGTCCCGCCAGATCGCCTGGGACGGGAACGACAATCTCGACCACGCCGCGGCCGAGCAGCGCGTCACGGCCGTCGGCGACGTGTTCCGCACCCGGCTGACCAACGGGCAGACGCGGGAGAACCACGTCGTGGAGTTCGTCGAGGGCGAGCTCATCGCCTGGATGCCCGCCGACGTCGGCGCCGAGCCGGCCGGGCACCTGTGGCGCTGGTCGATCGCATCGCGCGCCGAAGGGCGCGCCGAGGTCACCCATACCTACGACTGGTCCCGCCTGGCCGACGAGCGCCGGTTGGCGAAGGCCCGAGCCATGACGGCGGACCACCTGGCCGCCTCCGTCGCCCGGCTGAAGCAGCTCTGCGAGGCCCAGGACGGAACCGGAGCGCGTCCCGATGGCCGGTGAGCAGGACCGGGCGTCGCGGACGATCGTCGGCGCCGCGGCGCTGCTGCGCGAATCGGCCGACGGCGGTCCGCGCCGCCTGCTGATCGCTCGTCGGACGCGTCCTGCCGCGATCGCCGGGATGTGGGAGTTCCCCGGCGGCAAGATCGAGCCGGGCGAGACCGCGGAGGACGGAGTGCGTCGGGAGCTGCGTGAAGAGCTGGGCATCGAGGCGGTGCTCGGCGAGGAGCTCGTCGGCTCCTCTCCGGCAGGATTCGCCCCGGGGCTGGGATGGCCGCTCGTCGGCACAGCGGTGATGCGGCTGTTCGTCGGGACGGTCGTCGACGGCGAGCCGGCCCCGCTGCAGGATCATGATCAGCTCGTCTGGGCCCCGGTGGACGAATCGCTGCTCGAGCACGACTGGATCCCCGCCGATGTGCCGATCGTCGAGGAGCTGCTGCATCAGTTCGGCCGGGAGCGGCCCGGAGAGGCCCGCGCCGCCGAGGGTGCCGAGCACGTCGCGGACGGCTGAGCACATCCGCGGCTGAGCACACCGGCGGCGGAGCCCCGGGGAGTCCCGCGGGCCGGCCGGCGGAGCCCCGCCGAGCTCAACCAGCCGTGCCGCCGTGCTGCTCAGCTCGTCGGGGCCGGGGCGTCGGCGGCGATGAGCTCCTGCTCGCGCAGCTCCTGCCAGAACGCCGCCGGAATCTGCTCCTGCAGCGCGGCGAGGTCCTCGCCGATGCGCTGCGGCCGGCTCGATCCCGGGATCACCGCGGCGACGGCCGGGTGGGCGGTGGAGAACTGCAGCGCGGCGGCCTTCAGCCCCACGCCGTGGCGCGCGGCGATCTCGCCGAGCGCGGCGACCCGGCGGCCGACCTCCGGCGGCACCTCGCCGTAGTCGAAGTGGTCGCCGCCCATCAGCGCGCCCGAGTTGTAGGGGCCGCCGACGACGATGCCGGCGCCTCGGGACTCCGTCGCGGGCATCATGCGCTCCAGGGCTCGCTCGTGCTGCAGCAGGGTGTACTGGGTCGCCGAGAGGTTCATCGTCGGCGGGGTCTCGTCCAGGTCCAGAGCGAGCTCGATGGGCCCGGTGGTGTTGACGCCGAGGCCCCAGCCGCGGATCACACCCTCCTCCTGCAGCTGCGTGAGGACGCGGAAGGCCCCGTTCCGCGCCGCGGCGAGGTGGTCGAGCCAGGCGTCGCCGTGGAAGTCGGGGGAGACGTCGTGGACGAACACGAAGTCCAGCCGGTCGGTCCGCAGCCGCTCGAGACTCTGCTCGATGGAGCGTCGCGTGGCCTCGGCGCCGTAGTCCGTCACGACCTGGTGGGACAGCCCCTGTGCGAAGAGCCCCGACTTCTCCTCCTCCTCGTCGAGGAGGTAGCGGCCCACCTTGGTGCTGAGCACGTACTCGTCCCGGTCGTGCTCGGCGAGCATCGCGCCGAGCCGCGTCTCGGCCAGTCCGGCGCCGTAGAACGGCGCGGTGTCGAAGTACCGGACGCCCTGCTCCCATGCGGCGTCGAGAGTGGCCCGCGCCTCCTCCTCGGGGATGTCGCGGAACATGTTCCCCAGCGGGGCGGTGCCGAATCCGATCCGGTGGGGGAGGGCTTCGTGGGATGCGCTCATGATTCAGATTCCTCGTTCATCCGGTTCCTGACGGCGAGTCCATCGTTGGTCGCCGGGATCGCGCAGGTCAAGACGCTGAGGAGGTGGCACTCGGCACGGTGTCGGGGTCCGGGCATGGGAGACGCGCGCAGAAGCAGTGAGGAGGGCTTCTGCGCGCGTCGCGCTTCCCATCGCGCCTTGCCATTAGAACACGTATTCTAGGTAGTCTGCAAGACGCCGCGCCGCGGAATAGAAGAGGTGTTCGATGCTGCGGAGTCTGTGAAGAACCTGTCAGATCGTATGTTCGACACGCTCCTCGCGAGCCTCCTCGGCGGCGGTCCGCGACAGGTCCACCCCGTGGACGCGCGTCCTGCGATCTGCGCTCGGAGAGCCGACCGCATAGACTGAGCGGGATCATTCATGAACGCCTTCCACGGGAGCAGAATGTCCACGCCCGAGACACCTCATCCGCTCGACGAGGCGGCCGTCCAGCGCTGCGTCGACGCGGCGCTGGCCGCCTTCGACGACGCCGCCGACCTCGACCAGCTGAAGACCGCGCGACTGGCCCACACCGGGGACAAGGCCCCGATCGTGCTGGCCAACCGGCAGATCAAGGACCTGTCCAAGGAGGAGAAGGCCGCCGCCGGCAAGCTGCTCGGCCAGGCCCGCGGCCGGATCCAGCAGGCGCTGGCCGCGCGCACCGAGGTGCTGGAGGCCGAGCATGCCGAGCGGATGCTCGTCGAGGAGGCCGTCGACGTCACCGCCGCGCCGCGCCGCCGTCGCGCCGGAGCCCGGCACCCGCTCTCGGTGCTGCAGGAGCGGGTCTCCGACATCTTCACCGCCATGGGCTGGGAGATCGCCGAGGGCCCGGAGGTCGAGTCCGAATGGTTCAACTTCGACGCGCTGAACATCGCGCCGGACCATCCGTCGCGGGAGTTGCAGGACACCTTCTTCGTCGAGCCCGCCGACTCCCACCTGGTGCTGCGCACCCAGACGTCGCCGGTGCAGGTGCGCTCGCTGCTGGAGCGTGAGCTGCCGGTCTACATGCTCTGCCCGGGCCGGACCTTCCGCACCGACGAGCTCGACGCCACCCACACTCCGGTCTTCCACCAGTTCGAGGGGCTGGCCGTCGACGAGGGCCTGACGATGGCCGACCTGCGCGGCACGCTGGAGCACTTCGCCCGGAGGATGTTCGGCCAGGACGCGGCCATCCGGCTGCGCCCGGCCTACTTCCCGTTCACCGAGCCCAGTGCGGAGATGGACGTCTGGCATCCGCAGGCCGCCGGCGGTCCGCAGTGGGTCGAGTGGGGCGGCTGCGGGATGGTCAACCCGAACGTGCTCCGCGCCGCCGGCGTCGACCCGGAGCGCCACACTGGATTCGCCTTCGGCATGGGCGTCGAACGCACGCTGATGTTCCGCAACGGCGTGTCCGACATGCACGACATGATCGAAGGCGACGTCCGCTTCAGCCAGCACTTCGGAATGGAGGTCTGAGGGCATGCGCATCCCCCTGTCCTGGATCCGCGAGTACACCAGCTTCGACGTCGACGGCACGGCCGAGGACCTGATGGCCCGGCTCGTCCGCGTCGGCCTCGAGGAGGAGGACGTCCACCGGCCCTCCGACGAGATCAGCGGTCCCGTCGTCGTCGGCGAAGTGCTGGAGAAGACCCCCGAGCCGCAGTCCAACGGCAAGACCATCAACTGGTGCCGCGTCCGCGTCGTCCCCGAGGGGCAGCCCCAGACGCTCACGCACGAGGGCATCGAGCCCGACGGCGTGCAGGGCGTGGTCTGCGGGGCGCACAACTTCGACGTCGGCGACAGAGTCGTGGTCACCCTGCCCGGCGCGGTGCTGCCCGGCGACTTCCGGATCAGCGTCCGGAAGACCTATGGTCACGTCTCGGCCGGGATGATCGCCTCGACCAAGGAGCTGGGTCTCGGCGAGGACCACGACGGCATCCTGGTGCTCTCCACGCTGGGACTGGACCCCGAGATCGGCACCGATGCGCTCGAGCTGCTCGGGCTGACCGACGAGGCCGCCGAGATCAATGTGACCCCGGACCGCGGCTACGCCTTCTCGATGCGCGGCGTGGCCCGCGAATACGGCCACGCCACCGGCACCGAGGTCGTCGATCCGGCCGCGCAGATCGTCGTCCCCGAGGCGACGGCGTCCGGCCACGAGGTCCGCCTGGAGGACGAGGCGCCGATCTACGGCACCGCCGGCTGCGACCGCTTCGTCGCGCGGAGGGTCACCGGCGTCGACGTCACCGCGCCCACTCCGCCCTGGATGGCCTCCCGGCTGCGCCTGGCGGGCATGCGCCCGATCTCGCTGCCGGTCGACATCTCCAACTACGTCATGTGGGAGCTCGGCCAGCCGCTGCACTTCTACGACGCCGAGCAGCTGCGCGGCCCGGTCCGCGTGCGCCGCGCCGCCGCCGGCGAGACGCTGACCACGCTGGACGACAAGGCCCGCGAGCTCGACGCCGAGGACCTGGTCATCGCCGACGACCGCGGGGCGATCGGACTGGCCGGCGTCATGGGCGGCGGCGAGACCGAGGTCGGCAAGGCCACCACGTCGGTGCTCATCGAGGCCGCCCACTTCGACCCGATCTCCATCGGGCGCACTCGGCGGCGGCACAAGCTGCCCTCGGAGGCCTCGAAGCGCAACGAGCGCGGCGTCGACCCGCTGCTGCCCGATGTCGCCGCCCAGCGCGCCGTCGAGCTGCTCGTCGAGCTGGCCGCCGGCACCGACTCCGGCGAGACCACCGCCGTCGGCGACCCGGCCCTGCCGCCGGTCGTGTCCTTCGACCCGACGCTGGCGCAGCGGCTGACCGGCGTGGAGTACACCGAGGAGCAGGTCGTCGAGACGCTGCGCGCGATCGGAGCGACTGTCGTCGGCCCCGACGCCGCGGGCCGGCTGGACGTCACCCCGCCCAGCTGGCGGCCGGATCTGACCATCGCCGAGGACCTCGTCGAGGAGATCGCCCGGCTGGTCGGCTACGACCGCATCCCGGCGCGCCTGCCGCAGGCGCCGGCAGGCCGCGGGCTCACCGCCGACCAGCGCCGCCGTCGCCAGGTGCTCGACGGACTGGCGGCCGCCGGACTGACCGAGACGCTGAGCTATCCCTTCCTCTCCGAGGAGGCCAACACGCTCTTCGGCCGCGCCGAGCAGAGCGCGGAGCCCTGGCCGATGCTGCGGCTGGTGAACCCGATCGCCGCCCAGCACGCCACGCTGCGCACCAGCCTGCTGCCCGGGCTGCTGGACACGCTGCGGCGCAACGTCTCCCGCGGCTTCGCCGACCTCGCGCTCTACGAGGCCGGCGCGGTCTTCCTGCCCGGCCAGCAGGTCGGCAGCGCGGAGATCCCGGGCCTCGGCGTCCACCCCGGCGAGGAGGTCCTCGCCGATCTGGTCGCCGGCATCCCCGACCAGCCCTGGCACGTCGCCGCGACACTCTGCGGCGCCGAGCCGGCGACGGAGGTCGGATCCTCCGGGCGCCGCCGGGACTGGGCGGACGCGATCGAGGTCGCCCGCGACGTCGCCGAGCGCGTCGGCCTCGAGCTGGAGGTCGTCCAGGGCGCCCACCAGGCCTTCCATCCCGGGCGCACTGCGGAGCTGCGGCTGCCGGCGGCCGACGGCGCCGCGGCGGGCACGAGGATCGGCGTCGCCGGGGAGCTGCACCCGAAGGTCGTCGAGGCCTGGGATCTGCCCGAGCGCACCGCGGCGGTGGAGCTGGACCTCTCCGCCGTGCTGGCCGCCGCGCCCGAGCAGGTCACCGCCGCCGAGCTGTCGACGTTCCCGCAGACCACGCAGGACGTCTCGCTGATCGTCGACGCCGGACTGCCGGCCGGCGAGCTGCGCGCGACGCTGGCCGAGGGCGCCGGCGCGCTGCTCGAGGACGTCGAGCTCTTCGACGTCTACGCCGGCGAGGGCATCGAGGACGGCAGGAAGTCGCTGGCCTTCGCGCTGCGCTTCCGCGCGTCGGACCGGACGCTGACCGCCGACGAGGCCTCGGAGGCCCGCGGGCACGCGGTCGCGCTGGCCGAGCGGCGCCACGGCGCGACCCAGCGCTGAGCCGCCTTCCGCGCACGGCTTCACGATCCTGCAGGACGACGACGGCCCCTCGCCCCGGTGATCCGGGGGAGGGGCCGTCGTCGTCGGCGGGGTCGGTTCCGGCGGGCGGGCCGGGCGTGATCAGGGCTTGAGCAGCAGCTTGCCGGTGGTGCGGCGGTTCTCCAGGTCCTCGTGGGCCTGCCCGGCCTGGGCCAGCGGGTAGGTCGCGCCGATGGAGAGCGTCAGCGTGCCGTCGCCCAGCGCCTTGAACAGCTCGGAGAAGCGCCAGGCCCGCTCCTCGGCGTTGCGCAGGTACCACGCCAGCGCCGGGCGGGTGATGTAGAGGCCGCCGCGGGCGTTGAGCTCCTGCAGGTCCAGCGGCGGCACCTGGCCGGAGGAACCGCCGAAGAGCACCATGGTGCCGCGCACCCCGAGGCTGCGCAGCGAGCCCTCGAAGGTCGCCCGGCCGACGCCGTCGTAGACGACCGAGACGCCCGCGTCGGCGGTGATCTCGCGGACCTGCTCGGCGAAGTCCTGGTAGTCCAGTACATGGTCGGCGCCGGCGGCCTGGGCGATCTCGGCCTTCTCCCGCGTCGACGTCGTGGTGATCACCCGGGCCCCCTTGGCCTTGAGCAGCTGGGTGAGGAGCTGGCCGACGCCGCCGGCGCCGGCATGGGTCAGCACGGTCTCGCCGGGGGAGACCCGGTAGGTGGAGTTGATCAGGTAGTGGGCGGTGGCCCCCTGCAGGGGCAGGGCGGCGGCCTGCTCGTCGCTGATGTCGTCGGGCACCGGAACCGCCTTGGCCGCCTCCACCAGGAAGTGGCTGGCGTAGGTGCCGGTGGCGGCCTCGCTGGTGGCGATCCGCGAGCCCACCGCGAGGCCTTCGACGCCCTCGCCGACGTCGATCACCCGGCCCGCGCCCTCGGTGCCGGGGACGAAGGGGTGCTCGACGGGGTAGACGCCGCCGCGCTGGTAGGTCTCGATGAAGTTGACGCCGGCCGCGGCCGTCTCCACCAGGACCTGGCCCGGGGCGGGCTCGGGCAGCGCGGTCTCCGCCGGGGAGAGGACGTCCGGTCCGCCGGCCTGCTCGGCGCGCACGACCTGCGCGGCATCGGGCAGGTCCTCGGGATACACAGTGTTGTCGACCATGCGCACAGAGTACCGAAATCACCTGGTCGCGCCGAACAGCCGCCGGGGAGTGCAGAGATGCTCCGCGCCGATCGCCGGACCGTCGCCCGGCAGCTCCTCGCCGCATCGGATATGCATAAATATTGATGAACCTGCATACATCGGCGTAGACTGGCCGGCATGAGCTATCGCGTCGCCGTCTCCGGAGCCTCCGGCTATGCCGGGGGAGAAGTCCTGCGCCTGCTCGCCGCCCACCCCGAGGTCGAGGTCGGCGCCGTCACGGCGCACTCCTCGGCCGGGGAGCGGCTGGGCGCGGTGCAGCCGCATCTGCACGCCCTGGCCGACCGGACCATCGAGGACACCACCGCCGAGGTGCTGGCCGGCCACGACGTCGTCCTCCTCGCCCTGCCGCACGGCGCCAGCGGCGAGATCGCCGCCCAGCTGGGGGAGGACGTGCTGGTCATCGATGCCGCCGCCGACCACCGCCTGGAGTCGTCGGCGGACTGGGACGCCTTCTACGACGGCGCGCACCAGGGCACCTGGCCCTACGGGCTGCCCGAGCTGCCCGGCGGCCGCGACCGGCTGCGCGGCACCCGCCGCGTGGCGGTGCCGGGCTGCTATCCCACGACGATCCTGCTGGGGCTCGCCCCGGCGGTCGCCTCGGGACTGGTCGAGCGCGAGGACATCGTGATCGTCGCGGCCACCGGCACCTCCGGGGCGGGGAAGTCGCTGAAGCCGCATCTGCTGGCCTCCGAGGTCTCCGGCGGGATGAGCCCCTACGGCGTCGGCGGCGTGCACCGCCACACCCCGGAGATCGAGCAGGGGCTGCGCGCCGCCGCCGGCGCCGACGTGCAGGTCTCCTTCACCCCGACGCTGGCGCCGATGTCCCGCGGCATCCTGGCCACCTCGACGGCGAAGCTCGCCCCGGGCACGACGGCGGAGCAGCTGCGGGCGGCCTACGCCGCACAGTACGACGCCGAGCCCTTCGTCCACCTGCTGCCCGAGGGGCAGTGGCCGGCCACCAAGCAGGTCGTCGGCTCCAACCACATCACCGTGCAGCTCGCCGTCGACGAGCACGCCGGCCGGGCGGTCGTCGTCTCCGCCTCGGACAACCTCACCAAGGGCACCGCCGGCGGAGCGGTGCAGTCGATGAACCTGGCCCTGGGGCTGGACGAGACCGCCGGACTGGACATGATGGGAGTCGCACCATGAGCGTCACCGCCGCCGCAGGATTCACCGCCGCCGGCGTCGGGGCCGGACTGAAGCCGTCCGGGCGCGACCTCGCCCTGGTGGTCAACACCGGCCCGGAGAAGCACGCCGCGGCCGTCTTCACCACCAATCGCGTCGCCGCCGCCCCGGTGCTCTGGTCGCAGCAGGCGATCGACGACGGCCGGGCCGAGGCGGTGGTGCTCAACTCCGGCGGGGCCAACGCCTGCACCGGCCCGGAGGGCTTCGCCGACACCCACGCCACCGCCGAGCACGTCGCCGAGGCGCTCGAGCTCTCCGCCCAGGACGTGCTGGTCTGCTCCACCGGACTCATCGGGACGCGTCTGGACATGGAGGCGCTGCTGCCCGGCGTCGACGCCGCCGTCGGCGCGCTGTCCGACGACGCCGTCTCCGGCGAGGCCGCCGCCGACGCCATCCGCACCACCGACTCCGTGGCCAAGACCTCCCAGGCCGCGGGGACCGGCTTCACCGTCGGCGGGATGGCCAAGGGCGCGGGCATGCTCGCCCCGGGCATGGCCACGATGCTCTCCGTGGTGACCACCGACGCGGTCATCGCCCCGGCCGACCTCGACGCCGCGCTGCGCGAGGCGGTGCGGGTCAGCTTCGACCGCGCCGACTCCGACGGCTGCATGTCCACCAACGACACCGTCGTCGCCATGGCCTCCGGGGCGAACTCGGACGCCGTCGACCTGGCCGAGTTCCAGGCCGCGCTCACCGCAGTGTGCCGGGATCTGGCCGCCCAGCTGATCGCCGACGCCGAGGGCGCGGCCCACGAGATCGCGATCACCACGGTCCGTGCCGCCAGCGAGGCCGACGCCGAGACCGCCGGCCGCGCCGTCGCCCGCTCGAACCTGTTCAAGACGGCGATCTTCGGCCGCGACCCGAACTGGGGGCGCATCCTCTCGGCCGTGGGCACCACGGACGTCGCCTTCGATCCGGCGACCATCGACGTCGCGGTCAACGGGGTGACGATCTGCCGGTCCGGCGGCATCGGCGAGGACCGCGAGCTCGTCGACCTCTCCGGCCGGCAGGTGGAGGTCACCATCGACCTCAAGGCCGGCGACGCCGAGGCGACCATCCTGACCAACGACCTCACCCACGACTACGTGCACGAGAACTCCGCCTACTCCAGCTGACCCTCGGCCGGATCCGCCGAGTCCGGATCCGCCGACCAGACCCATCGTGAGGACCCCTGTGAACCCCACCTCCTCGAGCTACCAGCCGCGGCAGTCCGACCCGCTGGCCGCCGCCGGCGCGCGGGCGGCCACGCTGATCGAGGCGCTGCCCTGGATGCAGAAGTTCGCCGGCGAGACCATCGTCATCAAGTACGGCGGCAACGCCATGGTCGACGACGAGCTGCGCCGCGCCTTCGCCGAGGACGTGGTCTTCCTGCGGCACGTCGGCGTCAACCCCGTCGTCGTCCACGGCGGCGGCCCGCAGATCAACACGATGCTCGAGGCCGTCGGCGTGGAGTCCGAGTTCCGCGGCGGCTACCGGGTCACCACGCCGGAGGCCATGGACGTGGTGCGCATGGTGCTCACCGGTCAGGTCGGCCGCGAGCTCATCGGCCTGATCAACTCGCACGGACCCTACGCCGTCGGCCTCTCCGGCGAGGATGCGGCGCTGCTGCGCGCAGTGCGCAAGCAGGTCACCGTCGACGGCGAGGACGTCGACCTCGGGCTGGTCGGCGAGGTCACCGGGGTCAACCCCGACGCCGTGCAGGACCTGCTGGCGGCCAAGCGCATCCCGGTGATCTCCACCATCGCCCCGGAGTTCGACGCCGCCGGGCGGCCGACCGGCGAGGTGCTCAACGTCAACGCCGACCTGGCCGCCGCCGCCGTGGCCTCGGCCCTGGGGGCGGCCAAGCTGGTCATGCTCACCGACGTCGAGGGGCTCTACGCCGACTGGCCGGACCGCTCCTCGCTGATCTCCTCGCTGGCGGCCTCCGACCTGAAGGAGATGCTGCCCGACCTGCAGGCCGGGATGATCCCGAAGATGACCGCCGCGCTCTCCGCCGTCGAGGGCGGGGTGCCGCGGGCGCACATCGTCGACGGCCGCGAGCCGCATTCGATGCTGCTGGAGGTCGTGACCACTGAAGGCGTGGGCACCCAGGTCGTGCCCGATGCGGAGGAGGACCGTTGAGCGAGACCACTGATGCTGCAGACGCCGCCGACGCCGCTTCTGCCGAGGCGAGCTCGCAGGGGCTGCTGGGCCGCTACCGCGACGCGCTGCTGGGCGTCTTCGGCACCCCGCAGCGGGTGCTGGTGCGCGGCTCCGGGGCCACTGTCGTCGACGCCGACGGCGGCGAGTACCTGGACCTGCTGGCCGGGATCGCGGTCAACGCCCTGGGCCACGCCCATCCGCGGGTGACGGCGGCGATCGGCGAGCAGGTCGCCACGCTGGGCCACATCTCGAACCTGTTCACCAGCCCGTCCCAGGTCGCGCTGGCCGAGACGCTGCTGCGGCTCTCCGCTTCGCCGGAGGGGTCGAAGGTGTTCTTCACCAATTCGGGCACCGAGTCCAACGAGGCCGCCTTCAAGCTGGCCCGTCGCCACGGCGGCGCCGCGCGGCCGCGGATCATCGCGCTGGACGACAGCTTCCACGGCCGGACCATGGGTGCGCTGGCGATGACCGGCAAGCCCGCCCAGCGCGAGCCCTTCGAGCCGATGCCCGCCGGGGTGGAGCATGTGCCAGCCGGCGACGTCGAGGCGCTGCGCGCCGCCGTCGACGAGACCGTCGCCGCCGTCGTCGTCGAACCCATCCAGGGCGAGGCCGGGGTGCGCGCGATGCCCGAGGGCTATCTCGCCGCCGTCCGCGCGATCACGCGGGAGGCCGGGGCGCTGATGATCGTCGACGAGGTCCAGACCGGCGTCGGCCGGACCGGCGCCTGGTTCGCCTCCGCCGGCGTCGACCCCGACGCCGTTACGCTGGCCAAGGGACTCGGCGGCGGCTTCCCGATCGGGGCGCTGATCACCCGCGGCGAGGAGGTCTCGGCGCTGCTGGCCGCCGGCCAGCACGGGACCACCTTCGGCGGGAACCCGCCGGCCACGGCGGCCGCGCTGGCGACGATCGCCGGCATCGAGGAGGAAGGGCTGCTGGCGCACGTCCGCGCCGTCGGCGAGACGCTGGCCGCCGCGCTCGCCGCCGTCGACGGCGTCGCCGAAGTCCGCGGCGCCGGGCTGCTGCTCGGCGTCGAGCTGCAGCCCGATGCGCAGCGCGCCCCGGCCGCCGGACTGGCCCCGGCGGTGGTCGCCGCCGCGCTGGAGGCCGGCTTCATCATCAATGCCACCGGGCCGACCACGCTGCGGCTGGCGCCGCCGCTGAACATCGCCGAGGAGCAGGTGCTGCGCTTCGTCGAGGCCCTGCCCGCCCTGCTCGCCGCCGCGAAGGAGAACTGATGAGCACCCGCCACTTCCTCTCGGACCTCGACCTCGCCCCCGAGGAGCTCGACCGCGTGCTCACCCTCGCGGCGCGGATGAAGGCCGATCCCTACGCGATCCGCGCCCTGGCCGGCCCGCAGACCGCCGCGGTGTTCTTCGACAAGACCTCCACGCGCACCCGCTTCTCCTTCTCCGCCGGGATCTCCGCGCTGGGCGGCTCGCCTCTGGTGATCAACCCCGGCGAGTCCCAGCTGGGCCACAAGGAGTCCATCGCCGACACCGCCCGCGTGCTCGAGCGGATGGTCTCGGTGATCATCTGGCGCACCTACGCGCAGTCCGGCCTGGAGGAGATGGCCGCGCACTCCGCCGCCCCGGTGATCAACGCGCTCTCCGACGACTACCACCCCTGCCAGCTGCTGGCGGATCTGCTCACCGTCCGCGAGCAGCTCGGCGAGCTGTCCGGCCGCTCGCTGGCCTATCTGGGCGATGCGGCGAACAACATGGCCAACTCCTATCTGCTCGCCGGCGTCAACGCCGGGATGCATGTGCGCATCGCCGGCCCCGACGGCCACCGGCCCGATCCGGCGATCGTCGCCGCCGCCGAGGAGCGCGCCGCGGTCACCGGCGGCTCGGCGACGATCACCGCCGACCCGGCCGTCGCGCTCGCCGACGCCGACGTCGTCGCCACCGACACCTGGGTGTCGATGGGTCAGGAGGAGGAGAAGGAGCAGCGGCTGCGGCTCTTCGGCGACTACCGCGTGGACGCCGCGGCGATGGCGCAGGCCGCCGAGGGAGCCCTGGTGCTGCACTGTCTGCCGGCGTATCGAGGAGTGGAGATCACCGGCGAGGTCATCGACGGGCCGCAGTCGGCGGTCTGGGACGAGGCGGAGAACCGTCTGCATGCGCAGAAGGCGCTGATGGCCTGGCTGCTGGTGGAGTCCGGACGGGCCGACGAGCAGACCGTCTCCCAGGTCCGCGCGGCGGAGCGGCGATGACCGCTCCGGCGACCAAGACGGCGCGCCAGGCGAAGATCCGCGAGCTGATCAGCCGGCACAGTGTGCGCTCGCAGGGCGAGCTCGCCCAGGAGCTCGCCGACGAGGGGCTGAAGGTCACCCAGGGCACGCTCTCGCGCGATCTCGTGGAGATCGGCGCGGCTCGGGTCCGCGGCGCCGACGGCGCGCTGATCTACGCAGTGCCCGGCGAAGGCCATGAGCGCGAGCTGCAGGCCGAGCAGACCGAGGCGGCGACGACGGCGCGGCTGGTGGGCCTCTGCCGTGATCTGCTGGTCTCCGCGGAGGCCAGCGCGAATCTGGTCATCCTGCGGACTCCGCCCGGGGCCGCGCAGTTCCTGGCCAGCGCCGTCGACCACGCCGGGCTGGAGGACGTGCTGGGCACCATCGCCGGCGACGACACGATCATGCTGGTCACCACCGACCCCGTCGGCGGCGAGGCGGTCGCCGCCCGCTTCAACGGCTTCGCCGAGGGCCGTTCCTGAGCCGCGTCTCCTGACCGGGCCGGCCGCCGTCGCCGGGCTGCATCTGCCGGGCTGCATCTGCCGGGCTACGTCTGCCGGGCCGACTCGGGCCAGACACGACGCAGGATGTCGTTCCAGGTGACCACTCCGGTCAGCGGGCGTCCCTCCGTCCGGACGACGACCAGCTGCTCGCCGGTCTCGCGCATCCGCTGCAGCACCTGCGGGGCGGGCGTGCCCGGCGGCAGCACGAGCGTCGGCCGCGAGACCTCGACGGCCGGATCCTGCGGATCGGCGGTGAGCGTGTCGCGGACGTGGACGATGCGCGGATCGTCCGCCGGGCGGTCGCCGTCGAGCAGGATCCGCAGATGCGCCGTCTGCGCGGCGGCGCGCTGGACGTCGGCCATCGTCGCCCCCGCGGGCAGGGACGTGGTGCCGGACCGGCGGCGCCCGGCGTTGACCTCCTCGACCGGCAGCGTCTCCAGGGCGATGATCTGGGTGAGCTGGCCGCCGGAGGCCTCGTCGAGCGCGCCGGCGTCGGTCGAGTGCCGGATGAGCTGGTGGATGGTCTCGGAGTCGTAGCCGCCGACCGCGGCCCGGTCGACCGGCTCCACCCCGGCGGCGGAGACCAGCCGGTTGGCGAGACCGTTGATCACGCTCAGCAGCGGGTGGAGCAGCCGGGCCAGCGCGCGGGCCGGGACGGCGACGAGTCGCGCGGATCGTTCCGGATGGGCGATGGCCCAGGACTTCGGCGCCATCTCCCCGACGACCAGGTGCAGGAACGTCATCAGCAGCAGCGCCACGGTGAAGGACACCGCATCGGCGGCCCACAGCGGCAGGGCCGTCGCCTCCAGCAGCGGAGTCAGCGCGTGGTGGACGGCCGGCTTGCTGACCGCGCCGAGGGCGAAGGTGCAGGCGGTGATGCCCAGCTGCGCGGCGGCGAGCATGACGGTCAGCTCATTGAGTCCGCGCAGCGCCGCCCGGGCGGAGCGACTGGTCTCGGCGGCCTCCTCGAGCCGGTGCCGCCGTGCGGCCAGCATGGAGAACTCCAGCACGACGAAGAACGCCGAGAGCGCGATGATCGCGAGCGTGGCGACGGTGGGGACGATCCATGCGGTCATCGGTCCTGCTCCTGCTCCGCGTTCCGGTCCTCATGGACCGACAGCTCGACGACGGACGGCACGTGACGCTCGAGGCTGACGACGGTGACCTCCAGGCGACGGTGAGGCGGGGGCTCGTCGGCGGAGTAGTCGCCGGGCTCGGCGGGCAGGTCGATCAGCACCCGGTCGCCGACGTCGGGCAGACCTCCGTGCTGATCGATCAGCAGACCGGAGAGCGTCTCGTAGTCGCCGTCGGGGACGTCGTGCCCGACGGCGCGCTCGAGCTCGTCCAGGGCGATCTCGCCGTCGACCCGCCAGCGGTCCTCGCCCGTCGCCTCGGCCAGCGGCGGCGGCTCGGCGTCGTGCTCGTCGGTGATGTCGCCGAAGATCTCCTCGCCGAGGTCCTCGAGGGTGACCACGCCGACGAAGCCGCCGTACTCGTCGATGACGCAGGCGAGCTGCGAGCGCTGCTCGCGCAGCGTCCGCACCGCCTCCGGCAGGCGCATCAGCGTCGGGAGGATGACCGGCTCGCGCATCACCGTCGTCACCGGCTCGGCGTCGTCGACGCCGCCGGCGAGCACGTCCAGCATGGTCACGATGCCGACGGGCTGGTCGTCGGCGTCGATCACCGGATACCGGGTGTGCTCGGCGGCCATCATCGTCCGGACGTCGCCGACGGTGGTCCCCGGGGCGACGTACCCGGTGCGGGACCGCGGGATCATGGCGTGCTCGACGTCCTGGTCGGGGAAGTCGAGGATGCGGTCGAAGGCCAGGTACATCTGCTCGGGCAGATGGCCGCTGGCCCGCGAGTCGGCCACGATGCGCTCGAGATCCTCCGCCGTCGCGCTGGAGTCGACGTCCTCGACGGGGCGCATGCCCACCAGCTTCAGCAGCAGCTCCGAGGAGCGGTCGAAGAGCGCGATGAACCAGCCGAACCCGGCCAGGTACCAGGTCGTCGAGCGGGAGAGGCCCAGCGCCAGCGGCGTCGGGTTCGCGATGGCGTAGTTCTTCGGGAAGAGCTCGCCGAAGATCATCTGCACCACTGTCGAGACGGCCAGCGCCAGCACGGTGCCGGCGGTGATGCTGAGCGCGTCCGGGACGCCGACGCCGCCGAGGAGCTCGCCGAGCCCTTCGCCGACCAGCGGCTCGGCGACATACCCGACCAGCAGGCCGGTGACGGTGATGCCCAGCTGGGCGCCGGAGAGCATGAAGGACGTCCGGCCGGTGACGCGCAGCGCGCGCTGCGCGGCACGGTCTCCGGAGTCGGCCAGCGCCCGCAGCCGGTGGCGATCGACCGACATGTAGGCGAACTCCTGGGCGACGAAGTAGCCGTTGGCCAGGATGATCACGAAGATCAGCAGGCAGCCGAGCAGCAGGAGGAGGACGGCGGTCATCGCGGACCCTCCGCGGAGGGATCCCGGAGCGGGGCGATGGTGCGGCGGGGGCGACAGTCAGGGTCGTCCACGAGGGCGGCGGCACCTCTCTCGAGACGGGGTGGTCACACGGTCATCGCCGATGCCTGCGCGGCGCGACGACTGGCAACAGGATAGCGCATCCCGACCGCAGCCCGGGCAGAGCGGGAGTCCGGGCTCAGCGTCGGCCGCGGGCGGCTTCACCCTCGCGGCGACGCAGGAAGCCGCCGACGCCGAGGAGGACGATCCCGGCTCCGAGGCACACCAGCTGCAGCGGCAGCTCCGGATCGCCGAGGCCGAGGATCCACGGGCCGAGGACGACGACGCCGGCCGCGGCGAGGAACCACCAGTGCGCGGTGCGCCGCGTCGCGGCGGCGTCGGAGCCGCTGCTCACGAGCGGGAGTCCAGCAGCTCGCGCATCGCCGGCAGGTCGAACATCTCGGTGACGGCGTAGGCGTTCTGCCCCGCGTGGCGGGGATCGGCGCCGGCGTTGAGCAGCAGCGTCACGGACTCCTCGTTCTGCAGGAAGACCGCGCAGGTCAGCGCCGACTGCCCGCGGTCGTTGACCCGGTGGACGTCGGCGTCGCGGGCCAGCAGCCCGCGGACCAGCGAGACGTGGTTGTTGTAGGTGGCCAGGATCAGCAGCGTGTCGCTCTTGGAGTTGGCCAGATTCACCGGGATGCCCTGGTCGACGAGCGCGAGCAGCTCCTCCTCGCGTCCCTGGCGGGCCAGGTCGAACATCGAGTTGAGGAACTCCAGCTGCTCGTCGGTGAGCTCCGGCGGCGTCGGCTGGTCGGTCTCGGGCGCCTGGTCGTCCGGCTGCCCGGCATCGGGGGAGGCGTCATGAGGCATGCCGCCAGTCTACCGGTTCGCCCTCCCGGCGGGACCTGTGTAGAGTCATCTACTGATAATGGTTCGCAATAGCGTTGGTGAAGGTTTCCATGACGATCTCGGCACTCTCGTCCTCGTCCCGCTCGACGGCGCTGCTCGGGCTGGTCGGCATCGCGGCGGGACTGGCCGTCGGAGTGCTGGCCCCGCAGCTCTCCGACGCCGCCGCCGCGGCCCGTGAGCCGATGGTCATGCTGCTGGTGACGCTCCTCTTCCTCGAGCTGCGGCCGGTCGGCGGGGGTGCTGCGCTGCGGTCGAAGCGCGGGCTCGGCGTGCTGGGTCTGCTGGTCGTCTGCAACTTCCTGCTGCTGCCGGCGCTGGCCTGGGGGCTGTCCTGGCTGTTCCTCCCCGGTCCGGAGCAGGAGATGGTCCGGCTCGGAGTGCTGATCTACCTGCTCTTCCCCTGCGCCGACTGGTTCCTGGGCTTCGTGCGCCTGGCCGGCGGCAGCACCGCGCTGGGCGCCGCCCTCATCCCGGTGCACCCGGGGCTCCAGCTGGCGCTCTATCCGTTCTGGGTCTCGCTGGCCACCGGCGGAGCCGTCGACGGGGTCCTCGAGCGGCTCGGCCCGGCCCTGGTCTCGATGGTGCTGGTCCCGGCCGGCGTCGCGGTCGCGCTGCGGCTGATCGCCGCTCGGCTGTCCGGAGCTCGCGGCGCCGCCCCCTCCGCCGGCTTCTCCGCCGATCTCTCCTCCCGACTCGTCGCCGGCGCCGGGCGCGCCGTGCCGGTGGTGCTGGCCGGGCTGCTGGCGGTGCTGCTCGCCGGCGGGTCGGGGCAGCTGGTCGGCGCGCTCGACGTCGTCGCCCCGGCGCTGGCGGCCGTGGTCGTCTTCTTCGCGGCGAGCACGGTCCTGCTCGAGCTCGTCTCCCGCGGGCTCCGGCTGCGCCACGAGGAGACGGCGCTGCTCTGCGTCTCCGGGGCCGCGCGCAACGCGCCGCTGATGCTGGCGCTCACCAGCGCCACGCTGGGGCCGGATCCGGTGCTCGCGGCGACGATCGTGCTCGGCATGCTGCTGGAGTTCCCGCATCTGGTGCTGCTGGCCGGTCGGCTGCGGCGCCGGCGCGCGATGACGCTCGCCGCGTGAATGTGACACTGTGCCTCAGCAGGAGCAGGGCGAGCCGCGGCACGGAGTATGCAGACGGTCGAATATTTATGTAGAATCGCCGGCGAGCCGCACACCCTCCCGCCCCGCCGGGACGACGCAAGGAGCCAGTGGAATGACCGACCGCATTGTTCTCGCCTATTCGGGCGGACTCGACACCTCAGTGGCGATCGGCTGGATCGCCGAAGCCACCGGGGCCGAGGTCGTCGCCGTCGCCGTCGACGTCGGCCAGGGCGGCGAGTCCCTGGAGACCGTCCGCCAGCGCGCCCTGGACTGCGGCGCCGTCGAGGCCTACGTCGCCGACGCCCGCGACGAGTTCGCCGAGCAGTACTGCATGGCCACGCTGAAGGCCAACGGGCTCTACATGGACTCCTACCCGCTGGTCTCGGCGATCTCGCGGCCGGTGATCGCCAAGCACCTGGTCGCCGCCGCGCAGCAGTTCGGCGCCTCCACCGTCGCCCACGGCTGCACCGGCAAGGGCAACGACCAGGTCCGCTTCGAGGTCTCCATCCAGACCCTCGGCCCGGAGCTGAAGTGCATCGCCCCGGTCCGCGACCTGGCCCTGACCCGCGAGAAGGCGATCGAGTACGCCGAGCGCCACCAGCTGCCGATCGAGACGACCAAGTCCAACCCGTTCTCCATCGACCAGAACGTCTGGGGCCGCGCGGTGGAGACCGGCTTCCTCGAGGACATCTGGAACAGCCCCACCAAGGACGTCTACGACTACACCGAGGACCCGGCCTTCCCGCCGGCGCCCGACGTCGCCACCATCACCTTCGAGGCGGGCGTGCCGGTGGCGATCGACGGCGCGACGGTCACCCCGCTGGAGGCGATCTACCAGCTCAACCGCCGCGCCGGCGCCCAGGGCATCGGCCGGATCGACATCGTCGAGGACCGCCTGGTCGGCATCAAGTCCCGCGAGATCTACGAGGCTCCCGGGGCGATGGCGCTGATCGCCGCCCACCAGGAGCTGGAGAACGTCACTCTGGAGCGCGAGCAGGCCCGGTTCAAGAAGACCGTGGACCAGCGCTGGACCGAGCTGGTCTACGACGGCCAGTGGTTCTCGCCGCTGAAGAAGAACCTGGACACCTTCATCGAGGCGACCCAGACGCATGTCTCCGGCGAGATCCGGCTGGAGCTGCACGGCGGTCGGGCCACGGTCCAGGGCCGGAAGTCGGCGACCTCGCTGTACGACTTCAACCTGGCCACCTACGACGAGGGCGACGCCTTCGACCAGTCCTCGGCGCCCGGGTTCATCGACATCTACGGACTCTCCTCGAAGGTCGCCTCGCAGCGCGAGGAGCGGCTGTACGGCAAGCCGGACCTCTCCGGCCACGGCATCGGGACGCAGTGAACGATGGCTGATCAGCAGGACTCTCACGCGACGAACGAAGGCGCGCTCTGGGGCGGTCGCTTCGCCTCCGGGCCGGCCGACGCGCTGGCCGCGCTGAGCAAGTCGACGCAGTTCGACTTCCGGCTCGCCCGCTATGACATCGCCGGATCCCGCGCCCACGCGCGGGTGCTGCACCGCACCGGCCTGCTCGACGACGCCGAGCTGGAGTCGATGCTGGCCGCGCTGGATCGGCTGGAGTCCGACGTGCTCTCCGGGGCCTTCGGGCCGGCGGAGTCCGACGAGGACGTCCACGGCGCCCTGGAGCGCGGCCTGCTCGAGCGCGCCGGCGAGGAGCTGGGCGGGAAGCTGCGGGCCGGGCGCTCGCGCAACGACCAGATCGCCACGATGGGGCGGATGTTCCTGCGCGACCATGCTCGAGTCGTCGCCTCCGGCGTGCTGGAGGTCGTCGACGCGCTCGTCGCCCAGGCCGAGGCCCATCCCGCGGCCCCGATGCCCGGTCGCACGCATCTGCAGCACGCCCAGCCGGTGCTGCTGGGCCACCACCTGCTGGCCCATGCCTGGGCGCTGCTGCGCGACCTGCAGCGGCTGGCCGACTGGGACGGGCGCGCGGCGGTCTCGCCCTACGGCTCCGGCGCGCTCGCCGGCTCCTCGCTCGGGCTGGACCCGGTGCGGGTGGCCGAGGAGCTCGGCTTCGCCGACGCGACCTGGAACTCCATCGACGGCACCGCCTCGCGGGACGTCTACGCCGAGTTCTCCTGGGTGACGGCGATGATCGGCGTCGACCTCTCGCGGATCAGCGAGGAGGTCATCTTCTGGGCCACCAAGGAGGCCGGCTTCGTCACGCTCGACGACGCCTTCTCGACCGGCAGCTCGATCATGCCGCAGAAGAAGAACCCCGACGTCGCCGAGCTCGCCCGCGGCAAGTCCGGCCGGCTGATCGGCGACCTCACCGGCCTGCTGACCACGCTGAAGGGCCTGCCGCTGGCCTACAACCGGGATCTGCAGGAGGACAAGGAGCCGCTCTTCGACGCCGTCGACACGCTGGAGCTGCTGCTGCCGGCGGTCTCGGGGATGGTCGGCACGCTGACCTTCCACACGGAGCGGATGGCCGAGCTCGCCCCGCGCGGCTTCGCCCTGGCCACGGACATCGCCGAATGGCTGGTCCGGCAGGGCGTGCCCTTCCGCGTCGCCCACGAGCTGGCCGGCGAGGCGGTGCGCGTCGCCGAGGCGCGCGACGTCGAGCTCTGGGATCTCACCGACGACGAGCTCGCCGCCGTCTCCGAGCACCTGACTCCGGCGGTGCGCGAGGTGCTGACCACGCTGGGCTCGCTGAACTCGCGCTCCTCGCAGGGCGGCACGGCCGTCTCCGCCGTGGGCGAGCAGCTGGCCGAGCTGAAGCGCCAGCTGGCCCCGGTCCGCGCGTTCGCCGCCTCGGAGGGCAGCGTGGTGGGCCCGGACGCGGTCAGCTGATCGGCTTGGCGGCGCGTTCCGGTCCGGTCGGCGCACTCCGGCGCGGCCGACGGCGCGGTCGACGGCGCGGTCTGCGCAGTCGACCGCGCGGAGGCCGGCCGGCGGCGGCGTTGCTGCTGGCGGCGACGCTGGTGGGCTGCGGGTCGCTGGCTCCGGCCGAGCCGGAGCCGTCGCCCACCGGCCGCCCGGAGGCTCCGCCGCAGCCCCGGCCGCTGCAGGCCGCCGAGCAGGCCGGGCGGACGACGGCGGCGCCGCTGGCCGAGCTGCCCGACGCGGACTGGCTCGCCGAGGTCGCCGCGGACACCGGGATCCCCGAGCGGGCTCTGGCCGCCTACGCCGGAGCGTCGCTGCACCTCGCCGAGAGTCATCCGGACTGCCGGATCGGCTGGACCACCCTCGCCGGCATCGGGCGGGTGGAGAGCGTCCACGGTTCCCACGAGGGCTCGCAGATCACCGAGGACGGCACCGTCCGCCCGGAGATCATCGGCATCCCGCTCGACGGCCGCCCGGGGACGCGGGAGATCGTCGACACCGACGGCGGCGAGCTCGACGGCGACGACGTCTGGGACCGGGCAGTGGGTCCGATGCAGTTCATCCCCACCACCTGGGAGCGGCGCGGCCGCGACGGGAACCGCGACGGCGTCGCCGACCCGCAGCAGTACGACGACGCGGCGCTCGCCGCCGCCGACCATCTCTGCGCCCACGGCGGCGATCTGACCGAGGATTCGGGCTGGAACGCCGCCGTCGCCGCCTATAACCAGTCCGACAGCTACGCCCGTTCAGTGGCCGGCTGGGCGGAGGACTACGACGCCGCGCGGTGAGGCCCGCGGTGAGGTCCGCAGTGCGGTGCGCGGCGGCGTCGGGCGGGATCCGCCGGCTGTCACCCCTGGCGGGCTTTGAAGCGGGGGTCGCGCTTATTGATGACGTAGGTCCTGCCGCGACGGCGCACGACCTGCGCGCCGGGCCGACGTTTCAGCGACTTCACCGAGTTGCGCACCTTCATTGTGCCTCCTGTTGCGAATGAGTATTATTAGCAATAATGCTACGCGTCGACGGGAAGGGATGCCAATGGAGTGCTCGGCGGAGGACGGACGGGCGCGGGACCGCGGGAGCCGCAGCCCAGGAGGCGGCGGGGAGCCGGTCGACGTCGTCGCCGTCGTGGGTTCCTGTCCTCCTGAACGACAGGCGCTGGCCCGACGCCTGGCTCAGCAGGAAGGACGGGTGCTGCTTCCCGCGGGGAAGGTGCAGGCGGACGTCGGGCTGATCGACCGGACCGCGGATCTGCTGGCCCGCTCGACCGACGGCCCCGGGCTGGTCGTCGAGCTGCCGCTGGGGATGCCGGCGATGGAGGCCATCGGACTGTTCGCCGAGTCGGACGGCGCGATGCGGCTGAGCGATATGGTCTGCGTCGTCGACGCCGCCCACCTGCTGGCCGATCTGGATTCGCCGGACCTGGTCCCGCTGCCGGGCGGCGAGGACCACGCGCGGCGGGCCGACCTGGTGGTCCAGCAGATCGAGTACGCCTCGCAGGTGGTGCTGGCCGGAGCCTCGTCCCTGGCGGAGGACCGGCTGCTCGTGCTGGAGGCCCTCGTCGGGGCGCTCAGCCCGCAGGCGGCGATCCGGCGGTCCTCGGGAGAGGGCGGCGACGCCGCCGTCGTCGAGGCGCTGCGGCATCGACGCCCGACGCGGTACCGGCAGGAGCAGACGCGAGCCGGGTGGGTCGGCCTGCTCAACGGGGAGGTCGCCCCGACGGACGGGTCGGCGCCGGTGGAGGTGCTGCACTACGAGCAGCTGCGCCCCTTCCACCCGGGCAGGCTCCACGCCGTGCTGGAGACGTTCTTCGCCCGCGGCTCCGCCGGGTCGATCGTCCGGTCGGCGGGCTTCTGTCGCCTGGCCTCGCGTCCGCACGTCCTCGCGAGGTGGGATCAGTCTGGACGGAGCCTGGTCCTGGAGCCGCTGGCCGTCGACGGATCGGCCGACGCCGACGAGGTCCTGTCCTTCGGCCAGGACCTGGCGATCGTCAGCGTGGGGATGGACGCGCGGCGACTGGTCTCCGCGCTGGACGAGGCGGTGCTCGACGATCAGGAGCTGAAGGCCGGGCCCGCCGCCTGGTCGCAGTACGCCGATCCGTTCCCGCACTGGAACGTCGCCCCGGACCGCTGACCCGGCCCCGACGTCGACCGCGCATCCGGCCTGCCAGACTGGTGACGTGGACATCACGACGCTCGACGCACTCTTCGCCGGCCACGCGACCGAGCTGGCGCCGGCGCTGCTGGGCTGCCGGCTGACGGTGGTCACCGCCGACGGCGCGGTCGCGGTGCGGCTGACCGAGGTGGAGGCCTACGGGGACCAGGGCGAGGATCCCGGCGCGCACAGCTTCCGCGGTCCCACAGCGCGCAACGCCTCGCTCTTCGGGCCGCCGCGGCGGACCTACGTCTATCTCAACTACGGGATCCACCGCTGCCTGAACCTCGCCTGCGGGCCGGAGGGCACGGCCGGCGGCGTGCTGCTGCGCGCCGGAGAGGTCCTCGGCGGGAGGGAGCTGGCAGTGCGGCGCCGCGGCCGCGAGACCGGCGCGAAACTGCTCGCCGGCCCCGGTCGGCTGGGCCAGGGGCTCGGGATCACGCTGCCGATGGACGCGACGCCGGTGCGGCTGACCCCGGCCCGGCAGCATCCGGAGCCCGGGGAGGCCGCCGTCTCGCCGGACCTCGGCGACGGCGCGGCCTTCCTGCTCTCCGCGCCGGCGGACGCCGTCGGCGAGGTGCACTCCGGCCCGCGGGTCGGCGTCTCCGGCGTCGGCGGGGGAGCGGCGTTCCCCTGGCGGTTCCGGCTGGCCGACGAGCCGAGCGTCTCGGCCTATCGGCCGGGACGGAACGTGCCCGCGGAGGGCGCCGTCGGCGCTGCCCGCGGGGGCGACGTGGTCACCCGAGGTTCACCCGCATGACTGTAGGATGGGTGGTCATCGTATTCGGACATGAGAGATGCGCATCCAGATGAGTGACTCCATCTCCTCGGCCTCGGCCGAGCCGCTGCACCCCGCCACCCACGACGTCCCGGTGCCGCCGCTGGAGGGCGGCCTCGAGGATGAACGCCGCTACGTCGCCGTGCTGTACCGACGGCTGGACGAGCTGCGCGACGAGAAGCACGACCAGCTGACCCAGGTGCGCAGCACCGGCGCGGTGGGCACCATGCAGAACATCTCGGAGCGCGACGCCTTCGCGACGATGTACGAGGACCGCCTCGCCCAGCTCAACGCCGTCGACGATCGGCTGGTCTTCGGACGGCTGGACCTGGACGGCGGCGAGTGCCGCTACATCGGCCGCATCGGGCTGACCACCGATGACCTGCAGCGGCTGATGATCGACTGGCGCGCGCCCGAGGCCGGGGTCTTCTACCAGGCCACCGCCTTCGAGCGGCACGGCGTGCGGCGGCGCCGTCACCTGATGCTGCGACGCCGCGAGGTCCAGGGCATCGAGGACGAGGTGCTCGACGTCGACATGCTCGCCGAGGCCACCGAGAACCACGGCGACGGCGCGCTGCTGGCCGCGCTGACGGCGCGGCGCACCGGTCAGATGGGCGACATCGTCGCAACCATCCAGGCCGAGCAGGACCGCATCATCCGCTCCGAGATGCCCGGGGTGATGGTCGTGCAGGGCGGGCCCGGCACCGGCAAGACCGCCGTGGCGCTGCACCGGGCGGCCTACCTGCTCTACGGCCACCGCGAGCGGCTGAAGTCCGCCGGGGTGCTCATCGTCGGGCCGAACCCCACCTTCATGTCCTACATCGAGCGCGTGCTGCCCTCGCTCGGCGAGACCGGCGTGGTGATGAGCTCGCTGGCCGACCTCTATCCGGGGGTCCACGGCGTCGAGGAGGAGGACCCGCGCGTCGCCGAGATCAAGGGACGGCTGGACATGGTCGACGTCGTCGCCGCCGCCGTCGCCGACCGGCAGCGGACCATCGACGAGCCGCGCCACGTCGAGGTCGAGGGCATCCGGGCGAAGGTCACCCCGGCGATGATCCGCCGCGCCCAGGAGCGCGCCCGGGCCACCGGCAAGCCGTACAACGAGGCCCGGACCACGTTCGTGAAGGTCATGGTCCGGGAGATCGCCGAGAAGGTCGAGAAGACCCTGAACAAGCGGTCGGAGGGCAACGAGGCCGACCGCAGCTATCTGACCGAGGACGTGCGCTCCTCCCGCGACGTGCGCGTGCTGCTGAACCTGTGCTGGATGCCGCGCACGCCGCAGCATCTGCTCGAGGATCTCTTCTCCAAGCCCGAGTACCTGCGGCGCGCGGCCCCGCAGCTCGACGAGGCCGAGCGCGAGCTGCTCCGCCGTGCGCCGGGAGCGCCGCTGACCACCTCCGACGTGCCGCTGCTGGACGAGGCCGCCGAGCTGCTCGGCGACCTCGACGACTCGGCCGGCCGCGAGGAGGCCCGTCAGCAGGCCGAACGGGACAAGAACCTGGAGAACGCCCAGAAGGCGGTGGAGAACGCCGCGCCCCAGCTGGAGGAGAAGGGCATCGAGGGCTTCCTCGACGCCGAGGGCGTGGCGGCGATGAACACCGAGACCGCCGGTCGGCTCTCCGCGGCCGAGCAGGCCCAGGTGGACCGCACCTGGACCTACGGACACGTCGTCGTCGACGAGGCCCAGGAGCTCTCGGCGATGCAGTGGCACGTGCTGATGCGCCGCTGCCCGCTGAAGTCCTTCACCGTCGTCGGCGACACCGCCCAGGGGTCCTCGGCGACGGCGGCCGCGAGCTGGGCGCAGGCGATGGAGCCCTTCGTCGGCGACCGGCTGCGCGTCGAGGAGCTGACGGTCAACTACCGCACGCCGCGGCGCATCGTGGACCTCGCCGAGCGCGTCGCCCGGGCGCACGGCCTGCCGATCACCAGCCTGCGCACTGTCCGTGACGGCGAGCACGACCCGGTGGTCGAGTCCGTCGACGCCGACCGTCTCCAGGCGTCCGCGGCCGCCGCCGTCGACGCCGAGGTCGAGCGCCTCGGCGAAGGACTGGTGGCCGCGATCGTGCCGGAGCCGATGGTGGAGCCGCTGCGCCGCAGCCTGCGCGGCCGCTACGGTGACCGCGTCGGCGAGGGCGCCGGCTCGCTGGCCCAGGACATCGTGGTGCTCGGCGCCGACGACGCCAAGGGACTGGAGTTCGACGCGGTGGTCGTCGTCGAGCCGGCCGCTCTGCTCCGCGAGGCCGGCGGGCGGATCGGGAGCCTGTACGTCGCCCTGACCCGGCCGACCCATGCGCTGCACGTGGTCGCCGCGGAGGAGCTGCCTCCGGGGTTCGCGGCGGCGCCGGACGCGGACTGACCCCGTGAGGGGGAGTGCTAACGTGACTCAGGTGATGGAGAACAGCCCCATGGAGAAGAATCCCGCGCTGGACGCCCAGCGCATCGACGACAGCTTCGAGACGATCTGGCAGGAGCTCACCTGGCGCGGCCTGGTGCAGGTCTCCACCGATGAGCAGGAGCTCGAGAAGACCCTCGCCCAGGGGCCCGTCACCTATTACTGCGGGTTCGACCCGACGGCGGCGTCGCTGCACCTGGGGCACCTGGTCCAGCTGCTGACGATGCGTCGGCTGCAGCTCGCCGGGCACCGGCCCCTGGCCCTGGTGGGCGGGTCGACCGGGCTGATCGGCGACCCGCGGCAGAGCGGCGAGCGGGTGCTGAACACTCCGGAGACCGTGTCCGGATGGGTGGACAGCCTCAAGGACCAGATCCGCCACTACCTGGACTTCGACGAGGGCGAGAACGCCGCGACGATGGTGAACAACCTGGACTGGACCCAGGGGATGAGCGCCATCGAGTTCCTGCGGGACATCGGCAAGCATTTCCGGGTGGGCACGATGGTCAAGAAGGACATCGTCGCCAAGCGGCTGCATTCCGAGGAGGGGATCTCCTACACGGAGTTCAGCTACCAGATTCTGCAGGGGCTGGACTTCCTGCAGCTCTACCGCGAGCACGGGTGCCGGCTGCAGACCGGCGGCTCGGACCAGTGGGGGAACCTGACCGCCGGCACCGAGCTGGTCCGCCGGGTGGAGGATGCCCAGGTCCACGCGCTCGGCACGCCGTTGATCACCAATGCCGACGGGTCGAAGTTCGGCAAGTCGGAGGGCAACGCCATCTGGCTGGACTCCGAGCTCTGCTCGCCGTACACGTTCTACCAGTTCTGGCTCAACGCCGCCGACGCCGACGTGATCGATCGGCTGAAGGTCTTCACGTTCCTCACCCGGGCGGAGATCGAGGAGCTGGCGACCGAGGTCGCCGAGCGCCCCCAGGCGCGGACGGCGCAGAAGCGGCTCGCCTGGGAGGTCACCACCCTGGTGCACGGGGAGGACGAGACCCGTCGAGTCATCGATGCCTCCGAGGCGCTCTTCGGCAAGGGGGACGTCTCGCAGATCGACGCCCCCACGCTGCGCGGGGCCGCGGAGCAGCTGCCCCACGCCGAGGTGGATCCGGAGGCGCCGCTGGTGGACCTCTTCGTGGCCGCCGGCCTGGTCTCGTCGAAGTCCGAGGCGCGCCGGACGGTGAAGGACGGCGGGGCGTATGCGAACAACGTGAAGGTCGACGACGGCGAGGTGCCCGCACCTGAGGACCAGTGGCTCCACGGCGAGCACCTGGTGCTGCGCCGGGGCAAGAAGAACCTGGCGATGGTGACTCGACGCCGGGGATGACCCCGAGGCGCCCTCTGCTGTCGGGAAGGCGCCCACCATCGCTCCCTCCGCCGTGGGGGAGAGAAGAAGCCGCAGGTCAGACCCGCACACGGGTCGGGCCGGCGGCTTCTTCCGTATGTGGTCGAGGTCACCGCGCAGCGAGTTTGCACGGGTTGCCGGGGTGTGTGTAAAGTTTTATCCCGTGCTCAGGGCACAGGGCAGACGCCGGAAGGGTCGCTCTGGGGTGCTGGGCCGGGCATGGCGACTGAATGGTCGTTGTTGTTGCTTCTGAGAATCTGATACTATGATTGATTGTGTCCCCGGGATGAACGGGGTGTTGATCAGTGGTTGCGGCGGCGTTGTTCGTTGCGGGCTGGTTGGCACTGGTTTTGCGGGGATGGTGATCGTCTGGTAAGATGGAGAAGTTGCTTGCTGACGG